>JAYYOR010000001.1:0-9852 GCA_036130055.1 Pseudomonadota bacterium
ATAGAGTCACCCTGACATATTTCTCCGTCAAAGACTCTTATCAAAGAAACCACGCCCAGATATTTATCAAACCAAGAATCCAAAATGAGTGCTTTTGGCGCGCCTAACGGACTTTCTTTTGGGCAAGGAATTTTTTTTACAATTTGTTCCAACAAATCCCTCACACCTAAACCGGTCTTTGCACTCACTTCGATCGCATCTTTTGCGTCCAAACCGATGATTTCTTCAATTTCTTGTCTTACTTTTTCTGGATCGGCGGATGGAAGGTCGACCTTATTTAGTACTGGGACGATTTCAAGCCCCTGGTCAATCGCTGTGAGGCAATTTGCTACAGATTGCGCTTCCACACCTTGGGTTGCATCAACTACTAGTAGAGCCCCCTCACAAGCTGCAAGAGATCTCGAAACCTCGTAACTAAAATCGACATGCCCGGGGGTATCAATAAAATTTAAATAATATTTTAACCGATCCAAAGAATCATATTTAAGGGCAACAGATTGTGCTTTTATCGTGATCCCTCGTTCTTTTTCTAGTTCCATCGAATCAAGCACTTGTGCTGACATTTCTCGCGCAGATAGTCCACCACACAGACTTATAAACCGGTCTGCAAGAGTTGATTTTCCATGGTCAACGTGGGCGATGATCGAAAAATTTCTTATCCTATCAATTAATTTATTCGCCATCGTTTCTCCCCAAAAATTACATGTTAGAAAATAGTGGGGAGACCTTTCTATCCACCTTTATTGATTCTCAATATCGAGAACAATAAATAGTTGTCCGTTTTGTCGCTTCACCAAAATTGGTATTTTTCGCACTCCCTCAATTTCGTCGAAAATTTTTGTCATCTGCTCAACAGAGGAAACTTCGTCATTATCAACCTGTAATATGAGATCTCCTTTTCTTAAACCTGCCGTGAGGCCAGGGCCTTTATCAACTCGCTCGATTAAAACTCCTCCTGATGGCATGCCAAAGCGTTCTCTTTCCTTATCTGTTAAATCTTTTATTTGTATTCCAATTTGTTTAACAAAACCGAAAGTACTCTCCTTAGAGAATATTTTGCTTTGGGAATCGTCCACTGGTAACTCACCTATTTGAATGCGTAAGGTTTTTTTCTTTCCTTTCCGAACGATTTCTACAGGAACCTTATCACCCACTTTAGTTTTCCCTACAAGAGGCGGTAAATCAGAGGACCTTTCAATGGGTTCTCCGTTAAATTTTACAATGATATCACCGATTTTAAGGCCACCTTTTTCCCCTGGTCCATCCGCCACTGTTTTGCTAATAAGAGCTCCCGAAGGCTGATCCATTCCAAATGACTCAGCAATCTCCTGACTAACTTCTTGTATTAAGATACCAAGCCATCCTCTTGTCACTGAGCCCTTTTCTTTCAATTGTTCGTATACATCGAAAACTACGTCTATCGGGATCGCAAACGACAAACCCATGAATCCACCGGTCCTGCTATAAATTTGAGAATTCACTCCAACTACTTCGCCGTCAAGGTTAAAGAGCGGTCCACCCGAATTTCCAGGATTGATTGCCACATCTGTTTGAATAAATGGAACATAGTTATCCCGTGGAAGATTCCTCCCCATAGCACTAACTATTCCAGCCGTCACTGAGTAATCAAATCCAAAAGGAGAACCTATAGCTAACACCCACTCTCCAACTTCAAGACTGTCTGGTTTGGCTAATTTAAGGGTTGGTAATGTTTCTTTTGAATTTATCTTCAACACAGCAATATCGGACCGACTATCGGAGCCAACGACCTTTGCATCATACTCTTTTCGGTCCTGTAATCGGACAATCACCTCATCAGCTTGAGCTATAACGTGATGATTAGTAATCACGTACCCATCAGAGGAAACTATGAAACCAGAGCCCAAAGATTGTGCAGGATTTTGTTGTCGTGGTGCCCTCCCCTCTTCATCAAAAAACTTTCTGAAAAAGTCGCCGAAAGGACCCTCGTACTGCTCAAACCCGTGCGGGTTGTTTTTCCAATTCGGTGGGTATGATTTACTATTGTCAATTTTTTTTATCGTACTTATGTTTACTACCGCTTTGCTACTTTCTCTTGCCAGCTCTGTGAAATCCGGAAGGCTACTAGCCCAGCTGGGATATGAATTTGTTATTAAGATAATGGTCAAAAGTTTAGCAACCGGGAGGTAAATATTGACTGCAAGTTCTATTCGGCGGATTACTGTGCTCATATAGTTTCCTATAAATTTCTATTTTACGAATATACGTAAATAAATGTTACCATTTAATGAATTTAAGATTAAAGTTTGTTAATGTCTTGTTGGGCTCGCTATACTGTAAAAAAATCAGTTTGAGTAAATAAAAGTATATACGTGCTATTCATTAAAAAGAGTTAAAAATTCCTGGAAGTATAACAGACCAAATTTATCTGGTAAATTTACTATGTCGACTGAATATTCATGTGATGTGTTAATAATTGGCAGTGGAGCGGCAGGCTTATCTCTAGCTCTTTCTTTATCGCAAAAAACTAAAGTTATCGTGCTAAGTAAAACGAGCATAGAAGAAAATGCTACTTTTTATGCGCAAGGAGGCATATCAGCAGTAGTTGATGAATCTGACAGTCTAGACTCCCATATAAAAGATACTATTCGAACTGGGGATGGATTATGCGACATTTCTAGCGTTGAATTTATAGTTCATCGCGCAAGAGATAGAGTAGAATGGTTGTCGGATAAAGGCGTAAACTTTACGAAGCGATTATCAAAATCTGGGAAAACAGAGTTTCATCTAAGTCAAGAAGGTGGACATAGTGTGCGGCGAGTAGTGCATGCTGCAGATCATACAGGACAGGCTATTGAAAACACCCTTGTGGAAGAATTTAAAAATAAAAAAATATTGTTCCTGGATAATCACATAGCAATTGATTTGGTGACAAAACACACTGGCTCAAATAAGTCCTGTGTTGGAACTTATGTCCTCGACAAAAAAACTGAAAAAGTTTGCACAATTACAGCACAATTCACAGTGCTCGCCACAGGAGGGGCTGGTAAGGTTTACCTCTATACGAGTAATCCCGACGTTTCAACCGGTGATGGTGTCGCTATGGCTTGGAGAATTGGTTGTAAAATAGCTAATATGGAGTTTGTTCAATTTCACCCCACCTGTCTTTATCACCCTCACGCAAAATCACTTTTATTGACAGAAGCACTTCGGGGAGAGGGAGGAAAACTGATTTCCCCAGGTGGAAAACCCTTCGCACTTAAATATGATAAGAGGGGCGAACTAGCGCCGCGAGATATAGTCGCAAAAGCAATAGATTATGAAATGAAGAGAGGCGGTTCTGATTGTGTATACCTTGATATCAGCCATAGAAAATCAGAATTTATAAAACAACATTTTCCGAGCGCCTATGCTAGCTGCTTAAATTACGGGATCGATATAACAAAAGAACCGGTACCAATAGTACCTGCAGCTCATTATTTATGTGGAGGTATCCTTACAAATCTAAATGGTGAAACGAACATAAGAAATTTATATGCAATTGGTGAAACAGGCTATACGGGATTACATGGTGCTAATCGAATGGCAAGCAATTCACTTTTAGAGTGTTTAGTACTTGCTGACTCATGTGCGAAATCTATACTGTCAAAAGCCGGACGGGCTAAACATAGACCAATTAATATACCAGACTGGGACGATACAAGAGTCACTACCTCTGATGAAGAGATTATGGTTTCGCACAACTGGGACGAAATTCGTCGGACTATGTGGGACTACGTAGGAATTGTAAGAACAGATAAAAGACTAAATCGTGCAAAAAAAAGGATAAAGAATATTCGACTAGAAATAGATGAGTATTATTCGAAACATAAGGTTACCAGCGATTTTTTAGAACTTCGAAATATTGCCCTAGTCGCTGATTTGATCATACAGTCTGCCCTTTCTCGAAAAGAAAGTCGTGGCCTGCACTTTAATTCGGATTACCCGAAGAAAGATCAGGCTTTCGCAAAAGACACTATACTTTGTAAGAATTAAATGAAACTGAATCATTCTTTGAGAAACCAAACCTTCGTAGTGACCGGAAGCGCAGAAGGCTTCGGTTACCAGCTTGCGTTAAAAATGAATGAGCTAGGAGCTTCTTTAATACTGATCGATAAACAACTCAAGAAGCTTAAAGAATTAGAAGCCAAATTATTCTCCGATGATCATCAAAAAAATATTTGTCTCGCGATGGACTTTCTAGGAACAACATACGACGATTATTATTCCGCCTCAAAAATCATTGAGAAAAACTTTACAACAATAGATGGCATTATTTTCAACGCAGCTATGCTAGGTTCTCTTTCACCGCTAATCCACTACGAACCTCTAACTTGGGCCAAAACTTTTCAAGTTAATGTTCACAGTAATTTTCTTATTTACAAAACCATGTTTACATTGCTCAATCCATCGAAAGTAACCACATTAATATTTGTTTTAGGTCCTGAAATAGATGATTTTAAGCCTAATTGGGGTGCGTATGCGATCACCAAAAAAACCCAGAAAGCAATGCTCGATTTAATCGCCTTAGAAAATCATGATACCCTTGTCCGCTCGTTCGGCATAATCCCTCAACCGATGAATACTGGGCTAAGGAGACAAGCTTATCCTGGCGCCAATAATGATAAACTCCCACCGCCTCAAAAAAATATCGAAGCGATTTTGTCACTAATTAGCTCGCCCCTACTTTATAAGAATGGCCAGACATTAAAAGTCGATTACTAAGCCGCCAGGGAAAACTAATTTCCTTGAATTTTCAAAAGAAATTCGGCTTCTGATATTACTCTTATGCCTAACTTCTGGGCTTTCTCTAATTTTGAGCCTGGGGAATTTCCGGTTATTAAAAAGTTGGTTTTTTTACTTACGGTTTTATTTACGATTGCACCATAATTTTCCAACATTTCAGTCAAGTCATTTCTCTTGATTGATTCGAAAGCTCCCGTTATGACGACTATCTTTCCCGTAAAAAAACCTTTTTTTGCAGCTTCATTCTGACTCCTAAATTCTTCAACCTTTACACCTTTAGAAATTAATTCATCAATAACTATAGATTCCGGACTTTGAAAATAATCAAAAATATTACTTGCCACTATTGGGCCGATGTCTTGTATTTTCTCTAACTTTTCTCTGGAAGCATTTCTTACTTGATCTAGAGTCCCTAAAATAACTGCAATCTTTTTCGCTACCACTCTTCCCACACCGTTGATTCCAAGACTAAATAAAAACCGATCTAATGTAATCTCACGACTCTTTGCAATGGAGTCTATCGTTTTTTGAGCAGATTTTTCCGCAAAACCTTCAAGCTGTATTAGCTGTTCTTTTTTTAAGACAAAAAGATCTGAAAAATCAGCTATTAAATTTTCCTTAACAAAAACAGCAACTGTTTCATTACCTAACCCTTCGATATTGAAAGCCTGCTTACTACAGAAATGGATAATCTTTCTAACTAGTCGTGCTTTTTCAATTTCATCAGAGTTCAGATCTAAATTTGGACTGTAAGGCTCTGATGGCTGTTCCCTTTTTTCTAAAATGACGCTTACTATTTCGGGTATCACGTCTCCCGCTCTTCGAACAACAACAGTATCGCCCACCCGTACGTCTTTTTTCTTCAGTTCATCAAAGTTGTGTAAAGTAGCTTTGCTAATTCTGACTCCTGCGACAACAACGGGCTCAAGCCTTGCTACTGGGGTCAATGCTCCTGTTCTGCCTACTTGGACCCGTATATCATTAACTTTCGTCGTAGCTGTTTGAGACGGAAACTTATATGCAACAGCCCACCGTGGAGCTCGTGCAACCATACCTAAAATACTCTGCATCCGAAAAGAATTGACTTTAAAAACCACACCATCAATCTCAAATGGCAAATCATCCCGTTTTATTACAATATCCTCATAAAATTTAATGCAATTTTTAAACGTAGACAAACAGTCACTTTGCAAAACCACCGGCAAACCGATTCCTTTCAAAAATTTAAATGATTCTATTTGAGTATTAAAAAGGTTCGTATTGTCCACTCCGTGAATTGAATAAGCCGAAAAAGCGAGTTTTCTCTCAGAGGCTATTTCAGGATCTAATTGCCTTAGACTTCCAGCAGCTGCATTACGGGCATTGGCGAAGGTTTTTTCACCATTTTTTAGAGCTAATTGATTCAGATTCGCAAAAACCTGTTTCGGCATATAAACCTCTCCTCTTATTTCGACTCGCTCAGGTATCATGGGACCTTCGAGCCTAAGCGGAATCGACCTAATTGTTTTAATATTGCTTGTTATATCTTCACCAGTACTACCGTCACCCCTAGTTGCGCCTGTTTTCAAAATGCCATCGATGTATATTAGACTCACCGCAAGACCGTCTAGCTTTAACTCCCCTACAAAATCGATCGTTTTCGATTTTACAGCCCGCAAAGTACGTTTATAAAAAGCTAAGAATTCATGCTCATCAATAGCATTGTTAAGTGATAGCATCGGCATGTCATGCTTTACCTGAACAAATTGACTTAATACACCACCTGAAACCCTTTGGGTTGGAGAACAAGGATCAATAAGTGAAGGGTTATTTTCTTCCAAAATTTTTAGTTGGCGGTATATTTGATCATACTCCGCATCACTGACGATTGGTTTATCAAGAACATAGTAATGATTATCCAGTTGATTAATTCTGGCGATTAGGCTCTCGAGTTGTTTTTGAATTTTTTCAGACATCAGTTATTCTTCTAGCATTGATTTATATAGCTCGAAATCACCCTCTGACAATTTGAATTTGCCGAAGAAAAGACTGCCTTGCAGTAAACCACTTACCTCACAACAAAATTTAAAAAAAACAAGTAATGACTCACGATCGTTTAAGAAATCAAGATCTGCAAAAACAACTAGACCAAGGAATTTTCTGTCTTCTATTGTTTGCAATTCAATTGAACCCGGCTCATACATGTCAGCTATATTAATCGCTAACGATTCCTGAGTTCTTATTGTTAGCTTTTTACTAAAAACTGGGAGGCCACTAACTACCATACCATGACCCTCAAGCACCCGTTTAATCTCTTTTCCCGAAAAAAAGGATTCCAAATCTGGTTTTATGAAAAGTTGGCAGACCGTATTAGCTTTTGTAACAGTGTTTGTTTCGCCCTGATCCCTCTCATCGTCAGAAAGGACTTCATCAAAAAGTGTTAGTTGAGTCTCATTTTCTTCAGAGATGGGTAGATCCAGTTGATTCTTTCCTTCATCGTCGCTATTTGATTGTAAATTAATTTCAAGATCAAAATTTTTTATACTGTTTTGATTTGGACGTTGATATTTGAATTTGTCTTTCTCAGAGCGTGATTTTTTCCAAACTGGAATACAGACACTTATGATTACTATTAATCCAATTAGAGCTAGAGTAATCTGCAAAGAAGCTGTCATAAATTTGAGAATTAAGCTTGCTTCGCCATTTTAATTGCTTCAATTATATTGACGTTAACCAATCTTGAGATACCTGCCTCTTCCATTGTAACGCCTAGAAGTTGATCAGCTGCTTCCATAGTAATTTTATTATGAGTTACATATAAAAACTGAACGTATGTTGACATTTTTTTTAGCATAGTTGCAAAACGGAGGGCATTGCTGTCATCTAACGGAGCGTCAACTTCATCGAGCAAACAGAAGGGGGCTGGTTTTAATTTAAAAATAGTAAAGATAAGCGCCAGAGCGGTAAGAGCTTTTTCCCCTCCTGATAACTGATTAATAGTTGTGTTTCTTTTCCCGGGCGGACGAGCGATTATAGTGACCCCTGTCTCTAAAAGATTATCTGAAGTCATTTCTAGTCTGGCATTGCCTCCACCAAATAGTTCAATAAACGTCGCTTTTAAATTTTGATTGATTTTTTCATACATGTCTGAAAATCTACTCTTGGTTTCCTGTTCTATCTTCCGCATCGCTTCTGTTAAAGTCGACAAGGCTCCTGTTAGATCCCCGATCTCACTTTCAAGTTTAATTTGCCTTGAATCCAGTTCTTCAAACTCATCGATTGCGGCCAGGTTTATTGGCCCAAGTCTCTCAATCTTCCTAACAACTTGTGCAGACTCTTCTTCTAGCTTTTCGACGGTTAAATCAGCGATCGATGCCTTGTCTTCAAAAATCTTCGGATCAAATTCTTGAGTTTCGAGTAGGGCTTCCTGCTTGCCTTGCAGAGAGCTTATTTCAGACTGAAGAGAGATCTGATTATTTTTTAAGGTGTCGAGTTTAATAGAACAATCTCTCTTTTTATTGTTCAGTATTATTTTAGATTGCTCTAACTCTTTTAGCTTCACATCTAGATTCGCAACTTCACGGCTAAATTCGTCTCGCAACAGAATTTCTTCTTTTATGTCATCTGGCTCTTCTTCAGAAAATTTTGGTAAAAATTCAATTGCTTCTTTTATTTTATTCTTCTCCAAAACATATTCATTAGACCTTTTGGTTTTCATCTCCAAGGAATTGCGCAAGGAGTTCACTTGAATATTCTGTTCATCTTTAGTGTTTTTTTTATTTTCTAGCTGCTGATTTAAAGTTTCTATCTCTCTATTTAATTGAATTTGTTGCTGGGTCAGACTCTCATTAGATTCTATATTATTCTTTTCCTCGGATAACAATTGCTCAAGTTGATTTTCAAATTTAGTTGATTGCTCCTTTAATTTTGAAAGTTTTTCTTCTAATTCATTTAGCTCGATGGCAACCTCATCTCTCTTTATTTTTGCTGCAGCAATTTCTTTTTCGAGATCTGCCTTTCTTGTTTGCACTCTAATTTGGAGCTCTTTGAATTCAAGTAATTTGCTTTCTATAATTGCTATTTCTTTGTTTAAAACACTTTCAGTGCGAAATGCATCAGAATGTTTTGTTTGTAAACTATCTCTTTCTTTTTCTAACTGATCCACTTCATGACGCGTATTATCAATGTCCTCTGTTAATTTTTTTATATTTGAATTTTGTACTATCAAACCCGGAAGATGAGCGCTTGATGCAGGTAATTTGCACCAATTGTTTCCAAAAACAACCCCTGCCTTAGACACTACAATTTGTTGCTGTTTTAAATTTGTTCTGACCTTTAAAGCCTCTTCATTAGAATCAACGACTTTGACATATCTTGACAAGTTCTTAACCGAATCTGATGCCTTATCAATTTTCTGCTCAAGACACTGGTCAACCCCATGAGCATCTTCATTCTGCTCGCAAGGAATATCATCAAACAAGACATAAAGGTCAATCGGCAGGCTATCAAGGTCAATTTTCATTAGGTTAAAATCTTTACTTTTTATACACAAAGTATTAAGAGGTAAACTGAAAGATTTCTCAAACGCCCTCTCCCATCCGTTATGAACCCTAATTTCCCCAAGTAACTTTTTGTTACCGAGAAAATTGTTGCTTTTTAACCAATCATTAACTCGGTCATCATTTTCGCCGAGCGCTTGAGATTGAATGGCTTTTAGAGATGATAGTTTTCCCTTATCCTCTTGATTTTTTTTTTGCAATTTAAAGAGAACCGCATCCGTTTTCGAAATCAGCCCTCGTGTTGCTTCAATATCTGCTCTACAGGTAGCCATTTTACGCTGAGCATCTTCTCTCTCTTTTTTTATCTTCTCCAATCTACTTTCTATCTGATTGGATTCGAGTTCTAGGCTATGTTCGGGGCTTTCGCTGACTATTTTCTCAAGAGATTTTAGTTCTTCAAGCTTTTTGGCTCTAAGTTGCGTTATGAAATTGATCTCTAAGAAAGACGCTTCTTTGCTATGGACCAAGCTGTTTTTCTCGGCCTCGATTTTTCGGATGATGTTAAAAGATTGGGTTACCTTATTTGATAATACTGATAATTCTTCTTTTT
>JAYYOR010000002.1:0-14275 GCA_036130055.1 Pseudomonadota bacterium
AAGCATTAGCTTGCATGGTTCCATGCATTCTATCTCCAGCCTTATATGCCTGTAATGCGCTCACGATATATTCTTTATTTTGGCCGCCTATTTTAGGGACCTTGTAGGATGGGTAGACATTAAAATATCCAGTCACCGCATGGCAACCAAGACATGCTTCCGATTTTTTTTTGCCAACCAACGGGTCTCCATCTAAAGAAAAAGCCCGAAAACTTAAAATCATAAAAAATATGACGATTAAAGTGTAATCTGTCCGAAACATATCCTGTCCCACAAAAAATTTATATAAATACGTTGGTTTGGCGAAGAATGGCCAACCTAGTGAATATAATACATCAGAATCGTTTTTTTTTCTCTTTATTAGCAGGAAAACACCCTTTCAAAGCGATGAACATACCATCACTTCCTTTTTCAGTCTTTTTTAACCAAAAACTATGAAAAAACGAACGTTTGGAGGAAAACGCCGCTGTGAAGGCCTAAAATTCGTTTAAATTATCATTCTCTGGTTTGCATTTTGAAGAAAAGTAGAAAATATATAAGTTTTTACTTGCGCTATCGCCCGAAAATGATTAGATTTTCTGGTTTTTTTTTTTAAAAAGATATTTGAATACCTAAAAGACCGACCCTATGAACAAGAAAAAAGTAATTAAAAAAGCAAATTCAACTGCCAAAAAAACTACCAAAACAGCGGCATCAAAGCAAACCGCAAAGAAACCGGCTAAAACTGCAAAGAAGAAAGTCAGCAGAAAAACGAATGTCAAAAAGAAGATTGTTCCAGCTAAAAATCTGCAATCAAAGAAAACTAAAAATCTGCCCGAATTTAGCTCAAACACAAACTCAAAAAATATCAATCTCTCGCCCGACTATAGACCAAATGATAATGAAGAATACATGAATGGGATGCAGTTGGCTTACTTCGAAGTCAAATTGAATCAATGGAAAAACGAATTAATAAATCAATCCCAAGAGACTCTCTATAATTTAAAAACTGAATCAAGAGATGTAAGCGATGAAGCCGAGAGGGCAAGTCGAGAAAGCGATAACATTCTTGAACTAAGGACTCGAGACAGGTATAGGAAGCTTTTAGCTAAGATAGACTCAGCTCTTCGGAGAATCGGTGATGGAACATATGGATTCTGCGAGGAAACAGGTGAAGAAATAGGTCTACGTCGACTGGAAGCAAGACCAACCGCTACTCTCACAGTTGATGCGCAAGAGAGGAGAGAAATGTTTCAAAAACAGTTTCGAGATGATCGTTAAATTTCCTTTATCTCCGAGTGGGGCCATTGATGCCAGAAATCATAAAGCGGGAAGTAAATTCCTAACATTAGAGGGCCATCTCTTAGCTCAGACATAATTTGACCGTAGAAGTTCAGTTGGGGCCGATGTCTTTTTATCTCCTCTTGCAAAAAATTCTCTAAGTCCTTGCCTCGGTGGTAGCCTGTCTTAAAGTCCACAACCCAGTTCACCTTTTTTTTATCTGTAAAAATTCTATCCATTATTAGGTTCTCATTCGAACCACGAAGGGAAGTCATAACTTGATATTCCGTCTGAACAGAATGATGATCACTGGAAAATAACCAATTGCACCTCTCACTGCTGCTTATATTCTGCAGACAAGTTTTAATTCTATCGAGGGCATTTCTCTCTTTCGAAGTTGAAAGACCCAGAGACCAAATTCTTTGTTCAGCATAATTTATACAATTCAACTTCCATCTATCCTTGTCCAATCCAAAGGAAGAGTTGTCAATTCTTTCCAATATTTCATGAATTATTATTCCAACGCAGCGAGCTATGTTGGTCGCCCAATCGAATTCCAAATTTATTTTGTTAAATTCAGGTTCTTTATAGGACTCATAGTGGTGGGACTTCAGGGGATCTTTAGCTAACACAACTTTTTTATAAATATCTTTCTTTTTTTTAATGGAACCTAAAGAGGAAAAATTAAACTCTTCTATTTGAGGACGCTCTAAAGCACTGGCTAGAAGAGATTGGAGAGAGTTTGGTTGCGACGAAAAAGAATCGTCAGAATTATTTGTCCTTTCGAACTCGCCTAAAATAAATATTTTGTTTTTAGCACGTGTTAAAACAACATAAAGAAGCCTAATAACCTCATCTATCCGATTCCGTTTTTCAAAATTGTTTACAAAATTATAAAAGGAGGCCAGATCATCTTTTACAAAAGGCGCTACTAAACCTATAGACTGGGTTTTTCTTGTCTTAACGAGTTTTGACGCTATAATGCTCGATTCCTCATACCTCGGCCTTTTATTTAGACCCGGTAAGATAACATAATCGAACTCAAGACCTTTTGACTTATGAATGGTCATTAACTGAATTTTTATATTCCCACTATGATCAGCTTCGGAGAATGGAACATTTAATCGACTTTCTAGCTTTGCGTTCGTGATTAATTTCTCTTCATTTTCCAGGTAATTTAGTTCTTTAAAGAAAATATTCGCTGCTAAAAATGAATTTGAATCGGTGAAATACTGACCACCATCTAGCGCATGCCATATCTTCATAACAACAGAACTTAAAGTAAGAAATTGAAGCTCCTTCCGCCCCGCTTCAAGTAAGTCTATTAAATCAAAGTAACAACTCAACCTTGGATCATTTTGGCGCAAATTTTTGAAATTGCTTGAAAAAAAACTATCTGTAAAATCGTAGATCTCAGCCAGTGACATTCCTATCCAAGGTCCTGATATAAAGGTTAAAAATGCCACTTTATCTTCTGGGTGAAGAAGACATCTAGTGATGGCAAGCAATTCATTAACAACTGCAAATTCCTTAATCGTACGGATATCAGAGGTAACAAACGTTATATTTGATTTGTTTAGTTGTTGAATTATCTTGTGTAGGTGTGAGCGGCTACGAGCGAGTATACCAACCGTGATTTTCTCCCCATTCCTATTTGCCTTTATCGAGATTTTTTTTATTATTTCTAAAACAATTTTTGCCTCATGTTCATCACCGTATTTTTTAGTGTTGAAAAAAGCAACCGGTCTCTCTTCGCTTTTTTTAACAGCGATTTGTGGCTTAAAATTTAAGTTGTCGCAACCGTTAGCCTCGATAATTTTAGGCATAATGTCATTGACCCATTTAACAAGTTCTGACTGGGAGCGAAAGTTAGATTTTAAAATTATTAGGTCCAAATGAATATTTGCGAATTCTCCAGTCTCTAACATCTCATTGAAATGTTCTGGTAATGCTTTCCTAAATCGATAAATAGATTGCATAAAATCCCCAACCATAAACAAAGAATTCCTTTTGTCTCCATCCCAATAGCCTATAATCTTACTTATTAAGGCCAATTGTGCTGCAGAAGTATCTTGTACTTCATCAACTAGGATATGGGTAAACCAGAAACCTAAATTGTCATAAAAATATTCATTATTTAATTTTTCATCTAATAAGTTGAGGCCATCAAGCAAAAGTTGACAAAAATCAATCTTTCGATGTTCGATGAAAGTTAAATTGAGATACGCTGTAGCATATTTAAAAATCATGCTAGTTTCTTTCAGCAGATGTCCTTCAAACTCCGACAAGCCAGTAGGATGTAAGTTTGCTAATTCAGATAAACCATCACGCAGAACCCTATTTTTATTTAAACTGTCAACAAAATCCTTCCAATCACTTTTCATTCTTAGAACTTCATTTTTATCTAAGCCTGCACTGGGAAATCCAGAAGATTTGGTTATTCTTTTTTTTAACGACAAGTCTTGATTGAAGACAATGCGTTTAAGGATCTTTTGCCAAAGTTCAATATTTTTAAAGTTTAAAGTAAAAGAGCTGGGTATTTTTTCTTCGTTCAAATTGAAAGCTGAATAGTTGTATAAACTAATTAATTGATCCAGAAATTCAGAACTAAAAGATGTTCTCACATCTGATATCTTTTGTTCGGCGTAGTTTCTATAACTTTTATTTATGATATCTTTGTTCAAGTCTAAACCAACATCCATTAGATAATGCTGTCTATGAGCTAGCATTCCAATAATAAATTTTTCTAATCGTATCCAATCGTTGTCTAGATTAGTCAATAATTTATTTTGATTTTTTTTCCCTTCCTGCAAGACAAACTGACTTATCGCCCTTCGTGCTGATTTTTTGTATAGGTCTTCTGGAAACTCTTCAATAGAATATGTGTGAGCTCCCACTCTGCCTGACGGCACCCTTGCTTTCAACCAAACACAAAAAGCATCCATTGTCATTATCGATAGTCTCGAGGGATCGTTATGCAGATTCCACTTTTTACTCTTCGACTTATCTTTGATGATTTTTAATGCAAGTGCGAGTTCATGCTCCAACTCACCTTCACAACTATTAAGGAAAGCCATAACTCTTTCACGCATCTCCTCCGCTGCTTTTTTTGTAAATGTTATTGCTAGTACCTTTTCAGGCCGGTCAGACGAAGCCAGAGCCAATATAAATCTATTAATCAGAAGTGTAGTTTTACCAGACCCTGCAGCAGCTTGAACAATGAATGACCTGGTCAAATCGCGTGTTTTTTTTCGATCAGAACTATCGATCATTTTTTACTATTTTCAAACGTTTTTATTCTACAAAAGAGCTTTTGGTCGCAGAAATTACATGTGGCTTCCGGTTTCTTTGGTATCCTTGCCGCAAATCCATTATTAATTTCTTGATTAAGGTTAACTAAATCCTCATGCCAGCTCTTATTATCGTTAGCCTGTAAAATCTTCGATATCACACTTGCGGTTTTTTGATGAACCTTAGCAACCGAAAAACTTTTAACCTTATCCAAACCAACCAAGATAGAATATAAATATAACTGTGGAGCATTTATTCTAGGTGGTTCCAAATCTCCTTTAATGAACGTCCCTGTCTTATAGTCTACCACTCGGAGAGAACCGTCAGCTAACCGATCCAGTCGATCTAGTCTACACGACACCGGGGAATCGAAAACCTTTCCATTAACTTTTTTCTCGATACCTACAACTTTAAAATCTTCCCCTTTTTTTTCAAATTCAAGCCAATTTAAAATCAACTTTTTTATTCTATTTTTTTCAATATCTATAATTGGAGCCTCGCAATTCACGAGGTTTTTAGATTTTTTAAATACACTTTCAACATTAATCATAATTATCTGAGCTAATCCGTCAATGTTTTTTGATTTTAAATTTTCCGAACTCTTTATGTCGGCCCAAAAATTAGCGAGCACATCATGAACTAGGACACCCTGTAATTTTTTATCAATACCAGGACTGGGCTCCTCTATAGCTTTAGAATCTAGTCGATGAATCGCATAACCTTTAAAAGGGCAAGCAGCTTGATCCGCAAAAAATGATACAGAACGGTAACTTTGTTTGCCTGTTTTAGAACGAGCACCATAAAGATTTTCATAGTCAACAGAACGTATTAAAACCTTTTCAGTCTTAGTTAGTTCATGTGATTTAGGTATTACTGGTTCACTGTCTATAAAAGTAGATTTAAGGTTTTTGACCCCCCTAGTATACTCACTATAACTTATAATGATTTCTTGCTTATTAACTAGAAACGAATCAAACAGTTTTTGTCTTAGCTGAAAATCTACTGTAGGATCAATCCCTGAAACCATTGCTTTTATCTGAGGCTCCAAGGGTAAAAAATTAGAAAACTGGTTTTTGAGGCGAGGTTTGCCGTTACACATGCCAATCAGCCACAAATGAGTAGGTTGAACAGAGGAAACTTGGTCTGGATCCAAAACAAACAGATTACTGGATTCTACTGCATATCTGATTTCTACCACCTCCAGCTTTCTTGTTAGATAGTAAGAAAAATCATAGAAACTTATTTCCCCGGCACCCAAAGCATCTAATGAACAAAGTGAATCGCAAACCGATGACCAACTCTGAAAAACCTTTTCCTGCAGGGAGTTACTAGCTCTATCGCTCAACCAGTCGATATCTTGAAGGAAATCATTGACCAGCTGAACCCATAAAGAAATTTTTTTACTACCCTGCCTCTGATTAAGAAACTGTTTAAATCGTTTCAAAAATTTTATAAATAGTGGGCATGAATGGAGGAGTTTTTTGTTAGAGAGTAGGTCTTCTAATGACATTTGATAGATTCCAGAAGCTCGGAATTCAGCATCAATGATAGAGCGACTATTAATTTCCTTATTTACCCCGAAAAGATTGCGATTAGTCAAAAGATAACTTAAATGTTCCCAAGTAAAGATATGGTCCAATTTAAATAATTCTAGAGGCAACCTAACCATTGACTGTTTAGATATTTTTTCTTGCGCAGCTAGTGAATAAAAATTCATCTTCATATGTTTGCCAATTATTGTCGCATATTCTATATCTTGTTTATCTACCACTATTGCAATTCTTGATTCCAAGCGTTTTTTAATTAAACCATCAGCCCATAGAAACGCCTCCCGAATTTCATCGTCAAAAGATGGAAATAAATATAAAGAATAATCGCATTGACGAGTAAAATTTGAATCAGATGGCTCAGCTAGAGAAATAATTTTTTTTTCAAGAGGAAGCGGTAAATTAAAACCTAATATTTGAAATTTTCTCCCATTTAAGTAGATTGGAAAATCATGGAGTAATAGGTTTGTATCAACAAGCTTGTTATCCTTTAAGAAGGATTGATATTGGTTACATAAATGATGAAAATTTTTTTGGTCCTCGTTTAATTGACCTGAGTATTTGATATCGTAGAAAATGTTCGTGGCCAGATTAAAGGCCTGCCTGGCCTTGACGCCGAGCTCAAAAGCATGCCCTAATTCACATTTACTATTTTCTTTTACCAAAGTCATCCATAAAAATTCCTCTTGATTTTGGTTTAATAAAAATTTAGTCTGCTGTCTTTGTTTTCCAGCATATGTCCGGTCCCAAAAAGATTCGGAAAAAAAATCATCTAAGGTTTGTACTCTAGCTAACGAGGAAACTTTTTTCTGATTTAATATCTGTATTTCTAATGTTTTAAGTCGTAGCTTCAAACTTGCTAAATCTGGCACTATTTCTAATTTATTTTGATCCAACGTTGCTTACCTAAGGTTTACAATCTGCTTAATAAATTAAATAACTATTTATTTATCATCTAAGACTTTTAGCTTTGCAGTAATAAAATCCTGATCCGATAGGTAAATTAAGTCCTTAATTTTACGAATATAATATTCCTCGTACTTGTCGATCCGATTATCTGCATTAGCCACCTCCCAAAGCGCTTGTAATAATCTAAGTTTTTTTTCTTTATCCCATTCTTTATTAATTAAGTCTGTAAATTCGTACAAAGAAGTCGCGTCATCTGATTTCTCCTTAATAGTTTCTTTAAAAACATCATCAATTTTTAATGCACTATTTTGAAAAGAATATTTCAAATGATTGATAGCGATATTAATTTCGTCAT
Source organism: Pseudomonadota bacterium (assembly GCA_036130055.1). Classification (GTDB taxonomy): domain Bacteria; phylum Pseudomonadota; class Gammaproteobacteria; genus TMED69. The sequence goes on from JAYYOR010000002.1 coordinate 7,363, forward strand.
CTGCTATATCGTCATCAGCTCTGGCAATCTCAATCAGAAGGACTCCAGCTGCAATAGCTATCTGCTGGGCTTCATCCTCCTCTTTTACTTCGTTGCTATTACCTAATAAACTTTTTATTCTGTTTAACATAGAATGATTCCTAAAATGGTTACAAATAATAATATGATCAAGTAACATGATCCAATATACAATCTTATACTATTCTATCTGATGAATTCGAATTACAATCGTTTTTTTATTCCGACCCCAATTTCTGAAGGGCAAGCCATAGAATTACCTGACTATCTAATCAATAAACTAGTAAATACTCTGAGATATAGAGAAGGTGATAAAATTAGAATTTTTAATGGTGATAAAGAATTCAAAGCTACAATTTTGGAATTGGAAAAACGCAGAATCAAAATCACAGTAGATACAGAATTTGTGCATATTGAGGAACCATCCCTAAGGCTACACCTATATCAATGTATCCTAAAAAATCAAAATATGGATTTGGTTATTCAAAAAGTCACAGAATTGGGAGCCACCGAATTTACACCAGTTTTATCGAAAAATTCGTTAATAAAGTTACAATTAAGTAAAGTTGAAAAGAAAATGGAACACTGGTTCGAAATAAGCAGACATGCAGCAGAACAGTGCGGCCGAATAAAGTTGTTGAAATTAAATTGTCCTGTTCGATTAGAACATGTTTCTGTACCAAATAACGTTACGGAGCTCTTCATTCTAAATCCAAAAGAAGGCAAAAAATTATCAGAATTAAAACAAACTAAACCCGAAATCGCTGTTTGTTGCGGGCCCGAAAAGGGTTTCGACAAATCAGAGATAGAATTTCTAGCAAAACTCGGATTTAAAAATTTACGACTCGGTCCCCGCATACTTCGAGCTGAAACTGCCGCTATCAGCGCTATTTCCGCATTACAAACAGTGTGGGGAGATATTTAAAGCAAGTGCTGCTTATTTACGCAGTTGTACCTTGATATAGGCTGAGTTAAACTTCAAATTTGTTCAATGAAGTAAACAAATGTCGACTAATTCAAAGATAAACAAACCGTGGAAAGGTAGATTTCAATCTAGCACCAATCCTATGGTGGAAGAATTTACCGCTTCGATAAACTTCGATCAAACTCTAGCACCTTATGACATATTGGGCTCAAAAGCCCACGCTACCATGCTCAAAGAATGTGAAATTATTAGCAATGAAGAGTGTATAGATATCATTACAGGATTGGAGACCATTGAAAAAGAGATTAATGATGGCGAATTCAAATGGAGTGTAAGCCTGGAAGACGTCCATATGAACATAGAAAATCGACTTGTTGAAATAATCGGAGAAACGGGAAAAAAATTACATACTGCGCGATCCAGAAATGACCAAGTAGCCACAGACCTGCGTTTATACACAAGGGATCAAGTCAATGAACTTCTTGAGATTCTAACCAATTTAATTAATGAAATTGTAAGTTTAGCTGAAAAAGAAGCGTATTCTATTATGCCTGGATTCACACACTTACAAATTGCCCAACCGGTTACGATGGGTCATCATCTACTAGCTTGGGCAGAAATGATTTTACGTGATATTGAAAGACTTCTTGATTGTAGAAAAAGAATTAATGTTCTACCTTTAGGCTCTGGAGCTTTAGCGGGAACAACATTCAATATCGACAGAAAAATAACCGCGAAACTACTAGAATTCGAATATGTAAGTGAAAATTCTATGGACGCGGTAAGCGACCGTGACTTTGTAATCGAATTCATTTCTAACTCGGCTCTCACAATGATTCATTTTTCCAGAATATGTGAAGAGTTGATAATCTGGTCCTCACAGCAATTTAACTTTATCGAAATTAGTGATGAATACTGCACAGGGTCTTCCATGATGCCTCAAAAAAAGAACCCAGACGTACCCGAACTAATCAGGGGTAAAAGTGGAAGAGTTCTTGGTAGCCTCATTTCTATGATGACCATAATGAAGAGTCAACCGCTTTGTTACAATAAAGATAATCAAGAAGACAAAGAACCTTTATTTGATGCGGTTATAACTACTAAATATTCAGCACAAATACTAAGCAATCTAATTCCCCGAATAGAAGTAAAACGTCAAAACCTTTTAAATGCTACAAAAGATGGGTTCATCTTAGCAACAGACATCGCTGATCATTTAGTTCGCAAAGGAACTTCGTTTAGAGACGCTCATGAGTTAACTGGGAAAATTGTCAGAAAAGCCATCAAGGAATCGAAAAAAATAGAGGACTTTACACTCAAAGAATTCCAAGAGATCTGTGCCGTTTTCGACGAGTCTATATACGAAATTCTTTCTTTAGAGCAAGCCGTCAACACCAGAAATCATCTCGGAGGGACAGCCCCTTCTGAGGTTATTTCGGCATGTGCTAGAATCAAAAAACGATTAAAGAAGTTAAATGAAAAAAAATAAAATTATAATATCACTTTTGCTGATTTTATTTATCATCCCGGTTGTGGGGATTATTGTAGTCAACAATTTAAGTAGTGACTTTTTCAAACGCACCTTTTCTACATATGTCGCTAAAAACACAGAGTACTTTGCATCTATTGATGGTGATTTTAATTTAACGCTCTCGTCTAAACTTACTATTCGACTAAAGGATCTATCTATTAGAAGCAAAGAAGAAAATCCTCATAAAGAAAATTTAACCATAAAAAATATTAACTTCTCAATTCCAATTCTTAATTTAATAAAAAACTCTTATATACCAGAGTACTTAATTATTAATGGGGTAAACGCATCTATAAAGATTGCCAATAAAAAAAGCGAAAAAAATACGTTCTTATCAGAACTTTTCACCAAAGTCGGAATCCAAGAGAGTTTAGTCACGCTAACAGAAATGGAGCACCGACAGGTAGGAGACTCAATTTCACTGTTGATAAAAGATTTAAAAGCCTCGCCTTTTGGACTGAGAGTGAACACCAGGACAGAAATAGATAATTATAAATCAAAGAATCCTTCCTTATCAGGAAACCTTAAAATGGATGCTTCAAATATCTTACCAATTCTTAAATTGATTTCAGATGTATACGATATCAATATTGATATGAAACCAACTGCCTTGAATCAAAAAGATCTACAACTAAAAGTTAATGCCTCATTTAGAACTGATGAAAATAATACAGTAAATTTTGACGACATAAAATTAGGTGCATTTGGAGTAAATTTACAAGGCAACCTAAAAGCGCAGGATATTTCGTTCAAAGAACAAAAGTTTAACTTAACAAGTTCCTTCGAATCCAACAAGGTAAACCTAATCAAGTTACAAAAATTTACCAACACAGATGTCTCGACACCATTTAAATTTGGGCAACTGAAGACTTCGATTGAGGGAAGTGAAACAAACTTGAATATAGACTCAACGATTAATTTTTTTAAAAAAAATGCTCGACAAAAACCTACCGTAATCCTAAAAAATAAAATAGCTAAATTTAATCTATCTAAAGGTAGCTTTACAATCGACCAACTTGACATTTCAGGTTTGAATTCTAAAATCAGCGCAAAAGGCGATCTCAGGTTCTACGGAGAAATGTTCGCTAACATGAAATATGATGCCGATATAAAAAGTTTAAAAAGATGGGTGGACTTATTTGACTTAGATGATTCAGTTAAAATAAAACAGTCAATGTTTAACAACCTAAAAATCAATGGCCTGGCAAGGTTAAAAAAAGATAAAATTGAGCTAACTCAAACACGTGTAGATTTTGATGAAGTAGTAGCGAAGATTGAATTTACTTATTTTTTTAAAGAAAAGAATAAATTAGATTTCATAGTAACGGTAAACCAAATTAATCTGGATCGATATTTAACCTCTGAAAGCTCAAAACCAATAACACCCGAGACGGCAGCTGTTGGGATTATACAATTACCGACTGAACTTTTAAAATCACTGGAGGGTAAGGGTGAAATCAAAATCGGTAAGATTTTTACTTCGGGAATTATTATTGAAGATATAATTGTAGTTTTACGTGCTGAAAATGCATTAATTACAGTAAACCCAGCTAAAGCTAGAGTTCTTAATGGCTCTTACTCTAGCTCTTTAACGATTGACTCTAGACAGTCTATCCCAAAAATTAACGTTAACTCAAAACTCGAGAATGTTGATTTAAGCGGGATAAATAAAACAATCGACCTTATTGGAAAATTAAATTTCGAAGGTGAAATAGAGGCCGTAGGTTCAGATTCCCAAAAATTATCACAGTCTGCAAAAGGACGAGCATTAGTCACGCTCGATTCTGGTGCTCTAAGATACTTTAATGCAACTGGTCTAATAAATACCGTTCAAACGATCATAAGATGTAAATGTCCCCAGCCATTACCAAAACAAGGTGTCACAGAATTTGAAAAGGCTTCAGCATCCCTCACTCTCAAGCCTAAATTAAACACTACTTTAGATTTAAACCTGAAAGGAGCAAGTTTTTTAGTAAAGGGTAATGGATACATCAATGGCATGGAAGATTTTTCTCGCTACAACATGGTCTTATCAATGGGAAATTCAGGGGGACCTGAAACAGCCAAAGGTTTTGCAATCCCTATAGGCTGCAAAGGGAGCATTTCAAAACCGAAATGTCGTCCAAATATTCAGCCGTTGGTCAAATCTGTAGTAAAAAATCAAACAACAGATAAAATCAAAGGGATATTGAGCGATAAGATAAAAGAAGGCATAGGCAAAGAGGCTGGAGAGAGTCTGAAAAAGATATTCAACTTCTAAAATTACTTTTTGATTATTGAATGATTTTCTTTACGATTATTGTATATCTTTTACTATGTAGCGCTATAACGCCAGCTATCGGTGCAGAAATATTAGACTCAGAAATTGGCTTAAAAAAAGGGGTAATTAACTATCGATTTAACGCAAACGTCAGCTCTAAACCAAATGCGGTATTCAATATCCTAGCCGATTACAAATACTTACCACAGCTTAATAAGCATATAAAATCAAGTGCCCAAGAATCAAGGGAAGCAAAAACCATAAGAATCTTCAAACTGGAGAAATGTATACTGAACTTCTGCTTCGATTTGTATTTTGAAGAGGAGATAAAGCTTCAATCAAATGAAATAAGTCTTACAATCATAGGTGATAAAAGTAGCTTTCATTTTGGGAAATCGAAATGGATTATTAAAGAAATTTCGGAAACCCAGACCGAAATATCTATTGCGGGTGAATTAAAACCCAAATTTTGGATACCCCCTGTTATTGGTGTCTATTTTTTAGACAAGGTATTTAACGAACAAATAACTGAAACTGTGAAAAATATTGAAAGAAGAACTCAATAAATGATATGCAAAAGCAATCCTTTTCTGAACAGATTATAGAATGGCAAAAACAAGATGGTCGCAATCATCTTCCCTGGCAACAAAATCCTAATTTGTATCGAGTTTGGGTTTCTGAAATTATGTTACAGCAAACTCAGGTTAATACGGTATTAAAATATTACAATCGATTCATCCAGAATTTTCCAGATGTTAAAACGTTAGCAAGCAAACCCCTTGATGACGTTCTAAATAAATGGTCAGGTCTTGGTTATTACAGAAGAGCAAAATTGTTGCACAAGGCGGCCCGAATAATTATCAATAATCTCAGTGGTCGAATACCAACTACCGTTCAAGAACTGATGGAGCTACCAGGAATCGGTCGTTCTACAGCTGGCGCTATAGTTTCGCTCTCTTTAGACAAAAAAGCTGTGATTTTAGATGCTAATGTAAAAAAAATTTTAATTCGTTTTTATGGTATCAAGTCAGCGTTGAATGAAAAAGGAACTGAAAAGAAACTTTGGGAGCTTGCAGCACAATCGTTACCGACCACAGACTTTCGTTGTTACAATCAAGGGCTTATGGACCTAGGTGCTACAGTCTGTTTAAAGTCAAAACCTAAATGTAAAATATGTCCGGTTCATAATTCATGTAGGGCAAAAATAGAGGATATTACAGACATTATTCCAAAGAAAATTAAAATAAAACCACCAAAAAAAGTTCTATTGGGACTAACAGTATTCTTAAATCAAAAAAATCAGATACTACTAACGAAACAAGAAGAAAATCAGCTCTGGGGGGGGCTATGGCACCTGCCAGAATCCAATAATCGAACTCAAATTCTTAAATACTCAAAAAAATTATTTAAAAATCTATCAATCAAAAAAGAGTTGACTCCTTTCGTATACAAAGTTTCAAATAAAGAATGTCATGTCAGTGTTACTATTCTAAAAGGGCAACAAGAGGAGCTAACCACGCCAAAAAATGATAATATGTGGTGTGAATTAACTGAAATTACGAATATTGGGACCTCAAGTTTAGTAAAAAAAATAGCTTCAGAAATTAGAAATGAACTATCAAATTAAGGAGAGTAAAGTTGGGAAAACAACTAGTATGTGCTAAGACGGGAGAAGAAACAGAGGGTCTCGATAGGCAACCATATCCTGGGGACCTTGGCAAAAAAATTTTTGAGACTATCGGCAAAATAGCTTGGGGAGACTGGCTGAGGCACCAGACCATGTTAATAAACGAGTATCGTTTAACGCCTATAGAAGAGAAAGATAGAAAATTTCTTGAAGCAGAAATGGAAAAGTTCTTCTTTGGAGATGGCTCTCAAAGACCTGCTGAATTTAAAGAACCAGAGTAAAAATAATTACGTTAATTCAAACTTGTGTTATATAATTATAAAATGTTGGCCAGGTAGCTCAGTCGGTAGAGCAGGGGACTGAAAATCCCTGTGTCGGCAGTTCGATTCTGTCCCTGGCCACATCTCCTTCACTAAATCAATAACTTAAAAACTCTACCAACGAGTTTCGTCCACTGCGTTAGGCCGAAATGAGCTACCTGGCCCATTATCTGACCTTCGTATGGCCTACATTTTTTCACCAAGCATCGCGTTACTTAATCTTAAGAGGAAC
>JAYYOR010000003.1:0-18301 GCA_036130055.1 Pseudomonadota bacterium
ATGATATAGAAATGGGCTTATTTGGAATTTCCTCATTAAAAATTTCCTTAACACGAATCTCATGCTCGGGAATGACATAAGAACACAAAAGACAAACTGCCACCGCCTCAATTTCCCGGTCATTAGCAATCTGCCTGGCAACCGACCTTACGTTGTCTTCATCTAGCGCCTTATATATTCCTTCACGGGGTGTAATCCGTTCGTCTACCTCGAAGCAATGCTTTCTTTTTATCAGGGGTTTTGATTTTATCCAATTGATATCGTAATGGCTCTGTCGCTTGCCACGCTGGATAAATGGCACGTCTTTAAAGCCTCGTGTTGTAACAAACGCCACGACAGCTCCATTCCTTTCTAGAATTGCGTTAGTGGCTATCGTTGTCCCAAAACGTAAGAAGTCTACGCTACCAATCTGGTTGTTCGATAGGCCCTCTAAAATCCCTTGTCCCGGATCTTTTGGAGTTGATAAAGTCTTCCAAACAATTAATTTATCTTTTGAAGGATCGTGATAAACAAAATCAGTAAAGGTCCCGCCTACATCTATACCTAAAATACATGTCATCCTACTATCCCCTCTAGTGAAATCATGTGTCTGCTGGACTTTATTTATTTCATTTTCTAAGTAATCGTGAAACCTGAATACTGTGATTTTGCCACATCAAGACATTTCTCTCGATAGTTACCTACACCCCCGATATACGATAGTAGGCGTCTTGGTTTGCCGTCCACGTTTGAGCCCATATACCATGAACTAGTTTTCGTCACCAATGTTTGCTCAGCCACCTCGTCATGATGAGATACCCAAGCTTCTTGCGCTGACTCACTTGCTTCTATCACTCTTTTTCCGCTTTCATTAACATATTTTATGCAGTCGCTTATCCATTCTTCCTGCTGCTGCAGGCAAGTAGTCATGTTACATAGAGCGGCGGAAGGAGCTAGCGGAGCTCCTGTGGTAAACAGATTTGGGTAACCGCTGATTTGCAGCCCCATCATCGTTTTTATTTCCTTATTCCATTCATCTTTAAGAAGCTGGCCGTTTCTTCCTTTAATGTCAATTCTAGTGAGTGCGCCAGAACCCGCATCAAAGCCTGTAGCTAATATGATAGTATCGAGTGCATAGGCCTCTCCATTTTTCAGACATATCCCATCTGTAGTAATACTTGATATCGGGTTGTCTTTGACACTTACCAACTCGACATGTGGAAGATGAAATTTTTCTAGGTATCCGTTTTCTAAAGGAACCCTATGAGTACCAAAACCATAATCCTCGGGAATAAGAATTTCGCATAATCTTGGATCTTTAAGTCTTTCTCTCATTTTTTCACGAACAAAATTTGAAATTTCATCATTCACTTCTTGTTCAAAAAACATCTCTTTATAAGAAGATAACCACAGCTCTAGAGAACCATTCTCCCAGATCCGCTCAAGGACTTCCCTTCTTTTTTCGGGTGTGCTATCAGCCCAAGAACCATCTTGCCATTCAAATTCGAATCCTGAAAAAGTTTTTGGAAGGTTCTCCTGAAACCAATGAAATTTATCTTTATATTCTTCAACGTCTCTATCTGAGTATTTAGGGTTGTTCATTGCATTAACGTACTGCGGCGTCCGAACGAAAACTTTCAATTCTTTACACTCAGGAGCAATTGTTTGGATAACCTGGATTCCCGTAGCTCCATTCCCAACTATACCAACTCGACGATTAGAAAAGTCAATAGATTCTTTTGGCCAACGTGCGGTATGGAAAATATCTCCTTTAAAATTTTCTTGTCCAGGAAATACATTTTCTAGGGGGGCTGATAACATCCCAGTGCAAGAAACTAGATACTGGCACTCTATTTTTTGACCAGAATTTGTTGATACCTGCCAAGAAGATTGCTCTTGGTCCCACACAGCGGATTGCACAACTGTACTGAATTGAATGTCTTTTTTTAAATCTAATTTATCAGCGACATAGTTCATCCATCTCTCGATTTCTGGTTGCCCAGGGAATTTTTCAGACCAACTCCAACCTTTATATAACTCTTCGTCAAATAAGTACTGATAAATGTAGCAAGCAGAGTCAAACCTTGCTCCAGGATAACGATTCCAATACCAAGTACCGCCCACCCCTGAGCCCGCGTCGACGACCTTCACGTTTAAACCTTGTTTTCTTAATAAATGTAATTGATACAAACCGGCTACCCCAGCGCCAATCACTAACGCGTCTAATTTTAAATTTGTTTCCTTCATGTTTTTCCCTTATTAAATCCAAATTCTTTAGTTTTTATTAAGCTTAAATCAAAGCTGCTCTTCAGCCAACCCCTTATTGCGTCAGATAGTATTTTATATAATGGCTAGGGCGATTTGACGCATTTTGAGTTATAAGTGTATTAGGATCATCGTAATAATCAGATTTAAACCCCGTCGGTTTGTCCTTTTTTCTACTTCCTATATAACTTCCCAAATCGCGTGACCACTGAAAAACTGCTTTTGCAAACTCTAATCTTGCTTGCTGCCAACCGCTTAGCGCATTTTTTCGATCAGGATGTAGCAACGCTTTTGTGAGTGTCATGGCATCCGAAGCAGCTTTTGAAACTCCCAGACCAACGTGTGGCCTAGCAGTACAAGCAGCATCTCCTATCAAAACCACCTTGTCAAAAAATAATCTATCAACGCATAAATCTTGAATACCCTGCAAAAAAGGAGCTTGCGTTGCTGTAACAAGATCTCGAATGATGTTTGGTAATTGCAAGGCTTTTTCTCGCATATAATTTTTACTCTTTTCAGTAATTAAATTTGGAGGTATCCCAGCAGGGTAATAATTACCTGATTTATCGGTAAGAATGCGTCTTAAAGCATGTGTGTCTTCCCATTGGTACCAAACCCAGTTGTACCATCTTTTTCCTTGTCTCAAATCATCGTTTGGTCCCGCAACTAAATATCCTAACCAATGTCCTCCGTCGGTCAGTGCGAAACTAAACTTATTGGCTAATTTAAAAAGCGTAGAACGCGGAATTTCAGATTCATTTACCAAGCCGCGCCATGCGATATAGCCTGAGTGTTCTGGCTTGATATGTGGAAGCAGGATTTGCCTTACCTTTGATAGGCTACCATCGGCCCCCACTAAGAAGTCACCGCGAACGGTTTTCCCATTGGTGAAACGTGCGACAACTTTGCCATCAGAGGCATTTGAAATATCCTGAAGACAGTGACCTGAATGATACTCTTCAGTACTTAATTTTAATTTTAAAAATCGATATATTAAACCCCACGACGTCATTGTCTGAGGCATGGCTACCCTGTGTGTTACGACCCCGTTTTCTGAAAAAAATAACCTTTCATCTGAAACTACTCCCATACTCGCGTTTGAAGATAAACCTGCAAACGCTAAAGCTTCATATAATTCATTATGTGTGGCTATTCCAGCACCCCTGTTTTCAAGCGATGAAGTGCTACGCTCAAAAATTTTTATTTTATAACCTCTATTTTTCAAACTCATTGCTACTAATAAGCCAGCCATTGAACCACCAATTATTAAAATCTCTTCTTGTTCCATATGTTGGTCTAACGAATTTTGCTTTAGATTTTAGTTTATTATAACGACGAAGGTTACAGCAGGTTATCTAAGCACACCTCTCCCTTATAAATGTTAACACCACTTTTCAACGGATGGTTGTTTGCGACCAGCTCTGTCGAATTTGCTGTTTCAGCCAAAATCTGCACGTAGGGCGAGATGGACTTACTTAATGCTTTAGTTGACGTGAGAGGTACGGCGCTAGGAATATTGGCCACACAATAATGGATTACATTATCGACAATATAGGTTGGTTCATCATGAGAAGTAGGTCGAGAGGTTTCTAAACATCCACCTTGATCTATTGCAATATCAGCAATAACAGCGCCATCTTTCATATTACCTATCATATTTCTTGAAACCAGTTTTGGAGCACTTGCTCCAGGAATCAACACTGAGCCAATAACTATATCGGCATTACAAAGATAATGATCATAAGCTTTACTCGTAGGATAGACATAGTTCAAATTAGACCCAAATTTATCAGCCAAATAATCTAGTCTTGCCAGTGACCTATCGAAAATCGTCACTTCAGCCCCTAAACCCACACCTACCGAAGCGGCATTTTCTCCAGCCGTCCCGCCGCCAATAATTAGAATTTTTCCTCTCTCTACTCCCCCAACTCCTGACATCAATACTCCTCTTCCACCCTCATGCTTTTGGAGATAATGAACTGCATTTTGTACAGCCAACCTACCCGCTATTTGACTCATGGGTTTTAAAAGTGGCAATTGGCCATCAGCGGTGCTTACAGTCTCGAAACCAACAGCAGTAGCCCCAGATTCGCAGAGCAAGCGAGTCTGTTCTGGAAATGCTGCCAAATGTAAATAACAGAATAGTATCTGATGAGGTTGTAAAAGCTTACATTCTGCCATCGTTGGTTCTTTTACCTTGATTACAACCTTTGAGACGTTAATCAGATCCTCAGGACCTTCAAGCACTGTAGCTCCTGCTCTGATGTAGTTGTGATCGGTAATTCCAACACCCAACCCCGCACCTTTCTCCACAAAAACTTTTATACCAGCCGAGACTAACCGAGCCACCTGAGAATCATCTAGTGCAACACGATATTCTTTAACTTTCGTTTCTTTTAAGATCCCAACTGTCATACCTAGTTCTCCTCAATCAATGAAGATTGGACGATATTATTCAAGTAACGTTACTATTCAGGTAAAAGTTCACCAGAACCTCCCATTTGTTCAGGCATATCACTGAATTTGGGAAGCCCATCAGGCATACTGATTTGCTTTTTCGAATAAAATACATGGACGCTTGGATTAAATTCAAACCCGTCGATCACAGCGGAATAAACGTCAACTAGCTTCATCTTGGGATGCTTAGTCATAAGATTTCCCTCGCGCAGACCAATGCCTGCAAGAATCGCAATGACAATATCCCATCGGTTCTGGTGTTCCTTCAATTTTTAATCTTACTTCACCGCAAAAACATTCCGCATTGAAGGTTCTAATCATAATCTTCCCCTTTATTTTTTGTGGACAAAAAACTGAGAATGAACGTTAAAAAAATAAATAATAATTTAAACATTAGGAAAAGTGTAATGAATCAGACCGAACTAAACAAAATATTTTTGTCATACAAACTATCGATGTCGTCTTTTGTGTATCCAAGTTCCCTGGTAATTTCTTCATTATGTTGGCCGAGTGTTGGAGCATACCGTTGTTTTGTTGGAGCGGAGCCGTCAAAAATAGCCGCAGATCTGGGTTGTCTTATCCGTCCAAAATTAGGATGATTTAATTCTGTATAAATTTTACTTTGAAGGACCTGATCGTAAATTAACATCTCATTTCTAGACAAAATTGGTGCGCAAGGCACTTCTTTCTCTTTGAAACGGGCTAACCAGTAACAACTTTCTCTCATTTTCAGAATTTCTGATGTCATCCGTAATCTGATTTTAGCGTTTTTCAGTCTTAAAGTTGTGGTCTTAAATCTGGGGTCCGATACCCACTCCGGTTTTTGTAAAACCTCACACAAACTAGCCCATTCTCGATCCGACATTGCACCAACGGTAATAAAACCATCTAATGTATTAAACACCAAATCTTGGGCAATTTGGCCTTCAGGACTTTCGGAAACTTCATGCTTTATCAAGGTATAGTTCATCATTCCCTCCGGCCACAAAAAAGCGACCATCGCATCAAGCATTGACAATTTAATGTGACAGCCTTTCGCAACCCGAGAACCGTAAAGTAACCCTGCGGTGATAGCCTGAGCCGCTTTCAAAGCAGTCACTTTGTCAGGAATTACTGTCCTGACCATTTTTGGCTTAGACGTATCGCCAGCTTGGATGTCAGTTAAGCCAGAAATTGCTTGTATCACGGGATCGTATACTCTGCTGTTTTTAAGCGGGCCGGTGTCACCAAAACCGCTTATGGAGACATAAACGATTTGATTATTTAATTTACGGATAGTTTCTTCACCTAAACCAAGACGCTCTATCACCCCTGGCCTGAAATTCTGCACGAAAACGTCGCAATTTTTTGCCAACTCCTCAATAATTTGACGGCCTTGAGAAGTTTTCAAATCGACGGATAAAGACTGTTTTCCTCTATTTATGTTTATAAACGCCGTAGACAAACTTCCTTTTCTAATTCCCATTTGACGAGTAAGATCGCCATCAGAGGACTCAACTTTAATCACGCGTGCTCCTTGGTCCGCTAACAACATAGTCGATGCTGGACCGGATAATACGGTGCTCAAGTCAAGTATTGTAATACCCTCTAAGGGAACAACTTTCTCTTCAAACGACATTCGGCAATACCTCTAAAATTTCTTAGAACATAATGACAGTAACCTACAAAGATATCTAAGACTTTAATAATTAACGTATTGTCAATAGGTTACGTTGCTAAAGTAAAGCAGAAAATAAGGCCAAAAAACAAGAAATAGCTGTATCAAAAGATTTTTTAAACCAAATTCACAAAAATTTCACTCAATTCGATTTATCATTCAAATTCATCAATGGGTTTTCTAATTTTTAGGAGACCTGTTTAATTATAACAAAGTAGGAACTAGGGGATATCTAAATGAAGAAATCTTTTACCAATTTGTGGCTTGCAGCTACATTGGCTTGTTTCTCGTTAAACGTTTTTGCGTTTAGCGCGGACGATCATCAAGCTTGGCTTGATGCAAATCAACAAGCGCAACCACAATTCGTTGACGGTGATGTTATCACTTTCGACAAAGCGGACTTAGTAAAACCATTTATTCCTGCCGAACAACAAGAAGAAGTTTTGTTTGAAGGCATGGAAATGGTAATTAAAGACGCTGGCGATATGTCACCCGCTCCATCATATGTTGAAGCCACAGCTAAATATGCAGGAACCGCTTCAATTGACTCTGACGGCGCGTTGATGAACTACGCAACAGGTCGTCCTTTTGATCCAGAAACATTTGAAATCGGCAGTGAAGAAGACGGATGGAAATGGGTTTGGAATTGGACTCATAGATGGCAATACACCGGCCTTAAAATAGCCGACGTGCACTGGGTTTGGGTAAGAAAAGGTGGCTCGCACGATGACCACGCCGTTATGTCAGAAGGCGGTGGTAAGTACGCTGATTTTTACAGAGGCCAAGGAACTTTTGAACGGGTTCTTGCTGGTCCTTACCAAAGGGTGATAATGGCTCACAGAGCGGACATTCCTGAATCAGAAGGATTTGCCATGAACAACGGGCAAGGGTTTGCGAAGAACACACATTTCAGAGAGTACACTGGATTTACATCGCCATTCGACATTGCCGGAACAGCGTTTCTCATCCTAAGATATGATGACGCCAGAAAAGCGGACGATTCTTGGGCTTATATTCCAAGCTTGAGACGAGTTAGACGTATTTCTGTTGAAGTAAAATCCGACTCGCTGTTAGGAACCGACCACACTTTAGAAGACTTTTATGGCTTCAATGGTCGACCACTTGAGCATAAATGGGAGTATAGAGGCACAGCAAAAATTCTTGCGGTAGCCAGATCTCGTTATCCAGAAACAATATACTATGGTCCAAACGGCTGGGCACCTTATGATGACCACGCCTTAAGACTAATGGACGTAGTTAAAATGTATCCTGGTGTTGGAACAGGTCGAAATCATCCATATAGTAATAAGTTCATTTACACCGATCGTCAATCAGGTGAGGCTTACTATGCCAACGCCTTTGACCAAGCAGGTGAACTTTGGAAAGTTTGGCAGATTCAAAAAAGCTGGACAGAAGATGAACAGTACAGAGACAAAGCCAACCGTAAAGCTTTCGGTGGGGATGAAACTCCAATGGGAACAAGAGTGCAAAACTTCCAAAGCATAAATGTTGTTGACAAACAAAATGGAAGAGGAACTTTGGTTCCATGTCGGGGTAACAGCTATCCAGACGTAACTATCAAGCAAGTTCGTCGTACACACGACGTGAACTACCTAACAGAAGGTCGTTAAAGCTTGTTTGTATTCTTAGAGGGCTCCTTACGGGGCCCTTTTTTTTGGTGTTAAAAGAGAAATAAGATGTATGAGATTGATATTTTTGTTGATGTAAAAAGCCCGTTATCCTACCTTATCGTTCCGCAAGCAAAGCAAATCGTAAAAGACTATCGATGTATTGTTAATTTTAAGCCTTACAATCTTAGTTATGTCGAAATGGGTCTGACAACTACACACGACCGCAACAACCCCCAAAGGCTTCCACCAAACGAGGGACAAACAAGACGAGCAAAAATGTATTATCGTGTCGGCCGCATATATTCCGAAGCAATGGGTTTAAAAATAAAAGCTCCAAAAATTTTGCTAAGCGCCGAGCTTGCGAATATGGCTCTTATTTGGGCAAATAAATATAATTTAGGGACTGAGTATTTATCTAAAATCTACGCAGCCGGCTGGTCAAATGGCTGGCAAGAGTTTGATATGGATAATTTCTCTAACATAACAAAAATATTAAAAACTGCTGGCCTATCAGACCAACAGTTACATGGCTTTAAAAAATATACTCAAAAACAAGGTGGGGAAGATTTAGAAAACTTCAAGAATGAAGCTAATGAATCAGGTCATGTTGGTTGCCCGCATTTAGTGTTTGATTATAATGGAAAAAAAATTGGTCTATTCGGCAGAGAACATATATCGTTAATTAGATATACCATGTCTGAATTAGGTCTCGAACGAAGCCACGGGGTCAAATGGGAGGTTCCCCATTTTTGGAAAATAAACGATAAAGAGACAAAATAATGGGATATTAAATAGGAATCTCAGTACGTTGGATCAGAGGCTTTAGAGCGAAACTAGTTTGAATATTAGCGATCCCCTCAATTTTGGTTAGCTTATCAACCACAAAACGTTCATATTCCTCCAGATCTCGAGTAACGACTCGTAAAAGATAATCTGAACTACCAGTCATTAAGTAGCACTCGATTACTTCGTTATACATAGAAACTTTATGTTCAAAAATATTAAGGAACTTCTTTTCTTGGCTTCTTAAGCGAACATTAACAAAAGCATTAATAAGAAAGCCTACTGCTTTAGGATCGATCAAGCCAACATATCGTTTAATAACTTTTCTTTTTTCAAGATCTCGCACTCTTCTTAGACAGGGAGAAGGTGAAAGTCCTATTTTATCAGCGAGATTTAAATTCGAGATTCGCCCATCGGCTTGAATATTACGCAATATATTATAATCTATATTATCTAATTTAGGCATTTAATATTAATTTTTTTGCATTTTTTAACATTATATAGCGAATTATAATTAAAAATAGCTATATTACGCAATATAAAAATCTGCTAATTTGTTATCTTTATTCAATGACAAAATTAGATAAAAATTTACTCGCCGAATGGGTCGAATCTATCAAAGAGATAAAACAAATATTTGGTAATGATGGAGTAAAGGATATATTCCAAACCATTGGACAATATTTAGACCAAGACGGAAGCTCTCCAGAATCGGAAAACCTATTAAATACTGACTACATCAATACAATACCCCGAGAAAGGCAAACGAAATACCCCGGAAATATTATTCTAGAAGAGAGGATTGAAAATTTCATTCGTTGGAATGCAGCTGCGATGGTTCTAAAAGGTGTCGATAATCATAGTAGTGTCGGTGGCCACATAGCTACATTTTCTTCCGCGTCAACAATTCTAGAGGTTGGATTTAATCATTTTTTCCGCTCTCCTAGCGAGCAGTATTCCGGAGACTTAGTTATCCCTCAACCACACGCTGCGCCAGGAATTTATGCTCGTAGTTTTTTAGAAGGGCGTCTCTCTGAAGCGCAACTAAAAGGGTTCCGCAGGGAACTGAATCCACAAGGTGGCCTATCGGCCTATCCCCATCCCTTCATGATGCCAGAGTATTGGCAAGTTCCATCAGCCTCAATGGGCTTGTCTACCCCAATTGCAATATATCAGGCTAAATTCGCTAAATATTTACAGAACAGAGGAATATTGAAAAAAGAACTCGGAAAAGTATGGGCTATTATTGGTGACGGTGAGACCGATGAACCTGAAGTTTTAGGCTCACTCACCGCAGCCTCTCGAGAAAAACTTGATAACCTAATTTTAATAGTAAATTGCAATTTACAACGATTAGATGGTCCGGTAAGAGGGAACAGTAAAATTATCCAAGAGTTGGAAAGAATTTTTCGAGGAGCCGGCTGGGAGGTAATTAAGGTGATTTGGGGTGGTGAATGGGATAATTTACTAGAAAAAGATCTGTCTAATTCACTCAAAAACAGAATGAATCAAGTCGTCGACGGGGAATATCAATGGTACTCAACATTATCCGGTGCTGAGCAAAGAGAGCACTGGGTAAAAGGAAATGATGAACTCGCTGAAATTATGGATACGTTAAGCGATGATGAACTAAAAAGCATAAAACGGGGCGGTCACGACAGAGAAAAACTTTTTGCGGCATTTGAGCTCGCTATTAAAACCAAAGGGAAACCAACAGTCCTTTTAATTAAAACCGTAAAAGGCGATGGTTTCGAGCAAATCCAAGGACAAAATACAGCTCACCAACAAAAGAAAATAAACATAGCGCAAAGAACCAGCTTTGCAAAAAAGTGTGAAGTTCAGCTCACACCAGATGAGATTGCTAAGGCGGACTTTTACAAACCAAGTTCAAACACAGAAGAGATGGTCTATATGCAACAAAGGCGTCAAAGTTTAGGTGGGTTTATCCCCATAAGAACGAAAAGTACGAAAACGATTGAAATGCCAGATAAAAAAAGCTTTGAAGACGCTTTAAATAGAATGAAAACCCGCAAAACCTCATCTACAGGCGCAGCTGTTAAAATAATAAATAAATTAGCTAAAGATGAAAAAATCGGAAAATACATAGTTCCCATTATCCCGGACGAGGCTCGTACTTTTGGTTTGGAAACTATCTTTAGAGAACATGGTATTTATTCGCAAGACGGACAAAACTACACTCCAGTGGATATCGGGACACTCACCCCCTACCGGGAAACAAAAAATGGACAGGTATTACAAGAAGGGATCTGTGAAACCGGAGCGATGTCTTCATTCATGGCAGCAGGAACAGCCTATTCAATTCATAATATCCCGATGATCCCTTTTTATTTATTTTACTCCATGTTCGGTTTTCAACGAGTGGGCGATCTGATTTGGGCCTGCGGCGACATGTTATGTAAAGGATTCCTTCTTGGAGGCACAGCAGGTAGAACAACCTTGAACGGTGAAGGACTACAACACCAAGATGGGCATTCACATGTAATAGCAGAAACAGTTCCTAATTTAAAAAGTTACGATCCAGCATTTGATTACGAGCTTTTAGCAATCATTTTTGATGGCATTGAAAAAATGTTTTTACAACAAAAAAATATATTCTACTATCTCACAGTTTACAATCAAAAATACCAAATGCTTGAACCACCCGCGGATAATATCGGGGTGGATATTAATAAAGGAGGATACTGCCTTAAACAAACAGAGAATAAAGGTAACTACATTGATACAATTAATATTTTAGCTTCAGGTCCGATGGTTCTAGAGGCACTAGAAGCTGAATCAACCCTCGTTAAGTTAGGGTTCTCTGTGAATATATTTAGTATTACGAGTTTTAACGAACTTTATCGAAACGCTCTCGACGCGGAACAGAACGAAGCATCCACATCTCATATTGATAATCTGTTCGGCAACCGAAATGGTATTTTTATCGCAATTACCGATTATCAGAAAAGTGTTCCCCTTAAAATCGCCAAATGGCTTAAAGAGCCTTTGATCGCACTTGGTACTGATGGTTATGGATTATCTGAGACCCTAGAAAACTCGCGAAAGTACTTTAACGTGGATTGTAATTCGATAATAAAGGTGGCATTGAGTGCTGCCGTGAAAAAGGGCGTGCTTTCAATTCAGCAAGCTGAAAGCTTTTCTCAACTTTTCTGAAACAAAGCTTACCACCAACCTGTATCAGGCTCCCCTTTGAAAGGGCCAGCCAGATTGTCAGTAACCCAACCCCCATAGAAAAATCCAGGTTGAGGTTTGACTAACTCCCCCTCTAACCAACATTCAATTCGCCCAGGATAAAATCCTACGTAGTTTTTTATCGAAGAAAAAGAAGCTGTTGGAGTCCGATAAAACCAACCAATAGGATACAAATTCGAACCAGTAAGACTCAAATAACCAGCGGTGCCTTTCCATTCACAGAATGAGCTCTCTTTAAGTTCAACGAGTTCAACCTTTAACGCATTTTCCGGTAAATAATAAGTAGGAGGCGATGCGGTTTCGAGAACCCGAATGGAATTAGTTGTTTCCGCTACAATAGTAGAATTTTTAGTTTTAACTAGAATGTGTTTCGAAACAGTTTCTAAGACAGGTGGCCGAGGATAATCCCAAACGGACTCTTGACCACCCTCAGTTTTTTCTGCAAATTCCGGCCTCACGCTTCCATCGAATCTCCAAAACATATTAAGTTACTCTCCTATATAGTTTTTCCCATAACTTTGTTGCACTTTCAAACGATGAGTTAATTTTTTTTCCGATACACCAATCACCCGCGGAAGCAACGCAATATTTATCATCAAATAAAAAAGGTTTGCCAAGTGGGCGTTCCACAACAGCATAGGTCCATTTCTTCAATTCGCAAAAATCAAGATTTAGTGTTTTCAGGAGCAAAATGCGTTTGATTTCTTCAAGAACTCTAATTTTAATATCGCTGTCTCGACTATCTAAATTTTTTTCCGCCCAATCATAACTACTTTGCGCAATCAAAGAAATAGGTAGAGGCCTCTTTGGCTTTGTGTTATTAAAACCAATCCAGCCTAAAATAGAATTACTAACTATTGCTCCGTCCCACGAAGGACGCTCCATATCTTTAATGGAACCCATTAAAGAAATACAAGGACGCATTCGTAAATTATTTAAAACACCCGACCACCCTATATCTCTTGGCAATATGTCATTTACCTGCATTGGCGGGATTGCAAATATTAACCAATCAAATTCAAATTTTTTTTTATTGGAAGTCGTTCCAAGACACCATTTACCATTTCGGCGACTTAACGAATCAACTTTAGTGTGAAGTTGCAAATCAATTCCTTTGCTAAGAAATTCACAAATAGATTGCATTGAAGGAGTGCCAACTAATCGATCTTTATCCGCCAGGTTTTTAATGGTCAAACTATTAGCATCTATCGAAACCAATCTACCATGCCACCTGGAGACTACTCCTTGCCGACTCATCTGTAATAGTAGCCGTTTAAATTCGATATTTTCGGTTGTAAAGAATTGCGCTCCATGGTCAAAGTTCTTAATTCCCTGTTTACGGCTAGAGGCTCTTCCTCCAACTCTGTCGGACTTCTCAAATACTGTAACCCTAGCCACAGAATTTAAATAGTTTGCAACTAGTAAGCCTGTGGTACCTGCTCCTATTATCGCAATGCTTTTCATCATCTTCAGTTTTAATCCGACTAAAAAGGCTGACACCTATCACATTTATAAAGTCTTCGGCTCGAAATATAAATCTTTGATATTTTACCACCACACAATAAACATTTTTTTCCCTCTCTCGCAAAAACCGCGAACCGATTTTGTTCTTTAAGGGATTGCTTTCTTTGAACCTCGGTAAGCGTCCATCCATTTTTAGCAAGTGACCTTCTCGGAATACTTATACTCAATTTTGCCAATTTTTTCAGTTTTGCTTCCGAAGTTTTCGCAGGCGTCACAAAAGGCGAAAGACCGGCGGCCCACAATATTTCAGTGCGGAGATAGTTGCCAATACCAGCTAAAAATTTTTGGTCTAGATACAATCCAGCCAATTTTCTATTTTTAAATTCCTTATCAAGCAACCTCAAATATATCATTTTATAATCAACTTTCGAATTAAGCACATCAGGACCAAGCTTGCTTATGTAAGGATGCTTTTTCAAATCATCTAAATTAAGAATCTCTATACTGGAGGCACTATATAAAACAGCCTTCTTCGTTCCTGAGGTCAGAATTATTCTGGCAATTCGATTAGTATCCAAAACCGACTCAGCTGGCAAAATTGCCCATTTTCCATACAATTGATTGTGTGAGTAGATAAAATAGTCTGATTCAAAACAGCATAATATTGCTTTTCCGACACTCGTTACGTGTAAGATCTTTTTTCCCTTTAAACGAGTTGATTTTTTCTTTAAAGAAGTTTTCTCGAACCATATTGAGTCTGGCACTTTACCCGAAAGTACGCGATTTAGTTTATTACTCTCTATTCTTACCTCTGGTCCTTCTGGCATAATTGAAACTGTGTAATAAGGGTTAAAAAAACAATTGTCTACAGAACCTTTCATTATATACAAGCGTCCAGCCAAAAAGGTAAACTTAATATTTGGGTTGCAGATAAAAATGAATATAAATCAAGTTTGTCACAAACTACAGACTCATTTACAAATACGCTTAAAAAACAATGTTAGCCCAGTTATTATTGGCATCAGTGGCGGCCAGGGCTCTGGTAAATCTACCCTTAGTCGAGCTTTATCTGATAAATTTCAAACTAGTGGAATAGAGTCGCTTATTTTGAGCTTGGATGATTTCTATCATACAAAAAATAAACGCATAGAAATAGCAAAAAAAATTCATCCTCTTGCAAAGCGAAGAGGTGTGCCGGGAACCCATGATATAGAGTTACTTAAAAAGACTTTAAATATCTTGAAAAAACGAAGCCATACCCTTCCATTAAAATCCCCCATTTTTGAAAAGGGTATCGATGATAGAACACACGAAAAATCTTGGAAAGTAATCAAAAATTTTCCAAAAGTAATTTTGCTCGAAGGATGGTGCATTGGAGCTATGAGTGATGATTTGTGCCCAAAAGCCGAAACGGAGTGGGAATTAAGTAACGATCCTGATGGGGTTTGGAAAGCCTGGACAAAAATTCAAGCAAAGAAATATGAATGTATTTGGGAGATAATTGATTTCTTAATCTTCATTAAACAAGAAAGTTTTGCTCAAGTAATTGAAGATAGGTGGAGACAAGAACAGGGAATTCTTAAGCTTAATCAGAGCGATGTCATGAAAACAAAGAAACAAGTACAAGAGTTTTGTTATCCTTTTGAGAGTTGGACCTATCAGATTTGGAACTTCAATAAAAGACATGCTAACGTGATATTAGAGAGAGATCTAAAATACAACTATATATGGAATGAAAATTAAAAATGAATGGTAAAAAGAAAGTTTGCTTAGTTATTGGTGCTGGCAGAGGAATTGGAGGAGCAGTCGGGAGGAAGTTTGCTGAACAAGGCTTTCATGCCTGCTTAGTAAGAAGATCAGATGGTGAACAATTAAAAAAATTGGTTGATGCGATCGTCGAAGACGGAAATGAAAGCTCAGGATTCCTCGTCGATGCAATTGAAAAGAATAAAATTGAAGAATTAATTGAACAAATTGAGGATGATATCGGACCCATCGAGGCTGCTTTTTATAATCTTGGCGCTCAAATCGGAAATAAAAGTTTGGGGGAAACATCTTACAAGACGTTTGAGAGAGGGTGGAAATTAGGAACTTTTGGACTTTTCAGACTCGCTCAGTCTTTGCTCCCTAAAATGGTCGCTAGAAAAAAAGGAACCATTATCGTTACCTCGTCAACCGCGGCTGTGAGAGGAAATGAACAACAACACTCTCACGCAGCAGCAATGGGAGGTAGACGTATGCTTTGCCAAACTTTAAATGCAGAATTTGGTCCGAAAGGTATACACATCGCTCATGTGGTAATAGATGGGGCAGTAGAAGCCCCTGATACTCTAGGTAAAATGTTAGGAGAACAGGCCTTTGAAAAACTAGTAACTGAAAGAGGCGGAACAAATTACGGTCTTTTAATTCCAAATTATATCGCAGACACATATTTGCACTTGTTTAATCAACACCCATCAACATGGACTCATGAGATAGATCTGCGTGCAGCAAAAGATACACCTTGGTGGAATACAAAAAAAGCCGATAATTGGTAAGATTAATTTAGGAGAAAAATATGACAAACGAAGAATATAATCCTCCAAAAATCTGGAAATGGGATAAAGAAAATGGTGGGAAATTTGCAAATATAAATAGGCCAACCTCCGGAAGCAGATTTGAGTCTGCCCTTCCTGTTGGAAAACATCCAATCCAACTTTACTCAATGGGCACGCCTAATGGAGCTAAAGTAACAATTTTACTCGAAGAACTACTCGAAGCAGGAATAAAAGAAGCTGAATATGATGCTTATTTGATCGATATATTCAAAGGAGAACAATTTGGCAGTGGATTTGTCGAAATAAACCCAAACTCCAAAATTCCAGCGCTCATTGACAATAGTAACATAGAGCCCATAAAAGTATTTGAATCCGGAGCGATTCTACTGTATCTAGCTCAAAAATTTAATAAATTTTTTCCAGTAGATAAGCGCTCGGAAGCAGAGTGTATTTCTTGGTTATTCTGGCAAATGGGTAGTACTCCGTATTTAGGAGGCGGTTTTGGACATTTCTACGCCTACGCTCCTTTCAAACAAGAGTACCCAATAAATAGATTCGCCATGGAAACGAAAAGACAGCTAGATGTACTAGATAAGCAATTAGCGAAAAATGAATATATTATGGGGGATGATTATAGTATCGCAGATATAGCTATCTTTCCCTGGTATGGCGGGCTTGCCTTTCATGGCCTTTACAATGCTCGGGAGTTCCTGGAATTAGATTCATATAAGAATTTGATCCGCTGGGGAGAAAATATTAATTCCCGTCCAGCCGTAACACGAGGGAAAAGAGTGAATAAAACTTGGGGCCCCGAGGAAGAACAGCTAAAAGAACGTCATTCTGGTGCAGATTTCCTAGAGACGTGATCAACATTGTTATATAAACGTATTAAACTTAAAAATAGGAGAAACATTATGAAATATGCAACCACACTTTTCTTATTGACCCTTTTTTCAGGAATATGTTCAGCAGGCTGCATGTCTGGAAAAATAAATGCGGTAAATGAGCAACTGAAAATGACGTCCGTGACTGATGATGTTAAAGCGGAGATTATCAAGTTAAGAGACCTCGGGATCGAGAACGAGCATTCTAATGCAAAACTTGCAGTAAAATATTTCGACGAAGCCATGGCTCTAATGAAATAAAACCGGGTTTTAGAAGCCCCCTTCACAAAGTTTAGGGGGTTTTCTAAACAATCAAAAAATTTCAAAATTTTCCTTCCAACCTGGCCATTTTCTTGATAGCTTTATAGCAGGGATAAACTACAAGAAAAAAACAGGAGCATGTAATGGCCAAGAAAACGGGCGTTCAAGAAAACCGGGGATACACCCAAACTGACGATTTTATCACCCGTACTCACGTACTACCTTTGTTAACTGACAAGAAAAAACGGGCCGAACTCCTTAATGAACATAAGAATAATCCAATAGGCCAGCCAGGCTGTAACGGTAAAGCTGGGATCCAACATAGCGAAGATCTTCAACGTGTGATTGACAAATTTCGAAGAAGGGCAATGGCCGGAAAATATGTTCGAATCTGCAAAATTCCACATAAAGACTACCGAATAGGGATAGTAAGTGGAATCCGAGGAAAGCCGGTAAAAATACTGGCAAAACCATATCCTAGTGAGGATGTGTGTGAACATGAAATTTTCAAGAAAAGAGTTAATGATTTACTAAAAGAATACGGCTACAAATAAACCGAATTCAATAATTTATAGAAGTATGAAGGGAGCATCATGTTAAGAATAACCGGTTATAGTGACAAATATTCAGTCTGTCCTGGAGACGAAATTACGTTTTATGTAAACTCTGAAAAAAGTGAACCATACAAAGCAGATATTGTTAGACTAATTCATGGTGATACGAATCCAGATGGTCCTGGTTTTAAGGAGAAGGTAATAAAAGCGCCTTGCAATAAAAATTACAAAGGCAAAAATCAAAAAATTCATGGTGGTTCCTATTGCTGCATTCAACCCGACCATCGAATGGATACAGAGAGTTTCACATTACAAGCATTTATATTCCCAACAACTCCAGATAAAGGTAGGCAAGGTTTAATAACAAAATGGGATGAAAAAAATGCTGCTGGATTTGGAATGTTTATTGACGAGCAGGGCCATTTATCATGCAAAATCGGAAATGGAACCGGTAAAATAGCTGAAATTAGCAGTAAGAAACCCCTTTTAAGAAAGGTATGGTACCTAGCGGCGGTAACCTTCGATTCAAAAACTGGAAAAATAAAAATTTTTCAAGAACCGGTAGTTACCCCGACAAACGGTGGGCTTGGAATGTCTATGCTTTACCCACTGGATT
>JAYYOR010000004.1:0-26939 GCA_036130055.1 Pseudomonadota bacterium
TTTATTGAATATGTCGGTTCGTTTTTTCCGGTGTTCTTAATCGTTCTTATCATTAGGTCTTTTATAGTTGAACCTTTCAGAATTCCTAGCGGTTCAATGATTCCTACCCTTGAAATTGGTGATTTTATTGCGGTAAACAAATTTGCTTATGGTGTTAAGCTTCCACTAAATTCACAAACAATTTTCCAAGTTGGCATTCCGGAAAGGGGGGATGTGGTGGTCTTTAAGTTCCCTTTAGATCCAAAAACCCCTTTTATTAAGCGTATTATTGGATTACCAGGCGATTTTGTAACATATGCAAATAAAACTTTGTCTATTAACGGTGAACCAGTGACATACGAACCAGTCGGGTCCTATATTGGAAGTAAATCTATGAGAAAATATACTGGTTTTCAGGAGGTTTCAGAGAATCTTACAGATAAAAGTTACAAAATTCTCTGGGATCCTCAAAGAGATGCTGCGGACTTAGCGTTTGAAGTTCCCAAGGGTCATTATTTTGTTTTAGGAGATAATAGAGACAATAGCAGGGACTCAAGATATTGGGGGTTCGTACCAGAAAAAAATTTAATGGGTAAAGCGTTTTCTATTTGGATGAACTGGGAACGCGGTATTAATTTTGATAGAGTTGGTGAGACTATAAATTAACTAAGTAGAAAAAGGCCTTAAAATGAGGATTAATGATCTCCCGGCACCATTAGAAAAAGGATTCGGACTCTTTTCGTTGATAGTTGTGCTACCAGCCCTACTATTTGTACTTCTGGTGGGCATGAAATGTTACCCGATTTTACTGGAAAAAATAAAAGTTGATCAAATTTTGTCTTCTGCCGAGTCAAAATCGTTTGAGGCTGGTATGGATGCCAGGAAATTGGCGCTTTATTTGGAGACTCAGTTTCAACTTGATGGAGTGAATCAATTACGAAGAAAAACGATTGAAAAATTTATCTCGGTAAAAAAGACCAATTTCGGTAAAGAATATACTTTGAACTACCAAATTAACGTGAAGCTTTTCAATGATTTATCGGTCGTCTATGATTATAATAATTCTATCGTTATACAATAATTAATTTTCATGATTGATGTGGACCCTATATTCAGACATCAGTTTAAAAGCAAATCGCTTTTTAAACTTGCCCTCACTCATAGAAGCGCATCAAGACTAAATAACGAAAGACTAGAGTTTCTTGGTGATGCAATCCTCTCATCGGTAATCACCGAAGAATTGTTCAATATTTTCCCTCTGGCGAGCGAAGGAGAATTAACTAAAATGCGATCTTCTCTTGTAAATCGGAAAACACTTTCTGAGTTAGCAATATCTACTAAAATTGAAAATTATCTAATTCTAGGCACAGGTGAAAAGAAGACCGGCGGTTGGCGACGAGTTTCTACTCTTGCAAATGTTTTTGAAGCAATAATTGGCGCAATATTTCTAGATTCATCTTATGAAAATTGCAGAAACCTAGTAAAAGAGTGTTACAAATCGTCTTTTGAAGAACTAAAAAATAGACCCCTACTTAAAGATCCAAAAACAAGATTGCAGGAAAAGCTGCAATCAAAGGGTCTTGGTTTACCAACTTACACCGTTGATTCAATAGAAGGTAAAGATCATGAAAAAAGATTCGTGGTTACTTGTAAAACGGAGTTATTCCCACCCCAGACTGGTAAAGGGAATTCAAAAAAAAAAGCGGAACAACAGGCTGCAGAAGCTGTTCTGTTCTTGATTAATTAAATATGAAATGCGGGATTTTTTCAATTGTTGGTCGTCCCAACGTTGGCAAATCAACTTTGGTGAATATATTAACTGAACAGAAAGTAAGCATTACATCGAGAAAACCAAACACAACGAGAACTTCAGTGTTGGGCGTAGCTACCAAAGGAGCAAATCAAATCATATTTGTTGATACCCCTGGTTGGCAAAAAAAACCTAAGCGATTACTTGATCGTTATATGAATAGATTTATTGATTGGTCATTTGATCAGGTCGACTGTGTTTTGATGATTTCAGATGCGAGAAGTTGGCGACACGAAGATAAACTCCTTGCTAAATCGGTCTTGTGCCTATCAACACCTAAGATTCTTATTATCAATAAAATTGATTTGATAAAAAATAAAGCCAAGTTGCTTACCTATGTAGATAATTTAGAAAAAGATGGATTAATCTTTGATGATTATATATTTATTTCTGCAAAAAAAAAGCAGTCACTTGATTCGCTATTAAAAATTGTTACTGGATATTGTCCAAAGCGGGACTTTATTTATGATACTAATACCGTGACGAACAAAACGCTTAATTTTAGAATCAGCGAGGTTATACGTGAAAAAATGCTCATGTTTCTAGGCGATGAATTACCCTATGAAACTTGCGTGGTAATAGAACAATTTGATGATAGAGAAAAGTTGGTAAGAATAAATGCTGTCGCATACGTGGAGAGAGACTCACAACGGCTGATTATATTAGGGAAAACTGGCTCATTGATTAAAAAAATTTCTACTAAAGCGAGATATGATATAGAGACATTAGTTGGTAAACAGGTTTACCTTCGGATTTGGGTAAAAGTTGCTGAAAGCTGGTCGGATGATACGGAAAAGTTGAAATTATTCGGGTTGAAGGGTGGATAGTGGAAGGTTTTATTATTCATCAACGAAAGTTTAAAGAAACTAGTCTTTTTCTTGAGTTATTCACTCGATGTAAAGGACGTTTTTCTGCGCTTGCAAAAGGAGCGAATCGCACGAAATCAATTTTAGGAATGGATTTACAACCCTCGCGGTTGCTAAAGTTTGAAGTTCATGAGAAAACCTCAATTCCACTCCTAAAATCAGCTGAATTAATTAAGGATTACCATGTGCCCCTGGGTTTGAGAATGTTTTCTATTTTTTATATCAACGAGCTCATATATAAGGGGCTCCAAAAACAAGATAGCGCCCCCATTATATTTGACAGTTATATGCTAGCATTGCAACAAATTTCTAAACTGGAATCGTGTTTGGAGACAGTGTTAAGAAATTTCGAATATTCTTTTCTGTGTTCGTCGGGGGTTATAGCAAATTTAAATGTCACGAATACGGGTGAAGAAGTATTAGCTACAGATAAATATGAAGTCATTCCAGATAGTGGGGTCTTCAAATATTCAGGAAACTCGGGTTTCCCTTTGCATGGAAGCACGTTATTACAACTGAGTAAAGGGGAAAGTCTAGATGAGATTGGCTTGAGGGAGTCAAAATATATGATGAGGCGTTTAATAGAACATTTTTTGGGAGGTCAAGAACTTGCTACTCGAAACTTATTTAAACCAAAAGGTTAAAAATTATGACAAATGAAGATTATCCTTTATTACTAGGAGTTAATATTGACCATGTAGCGACTTTGCGACAAGCGAGACTTTCTTCATATCCATCAGTTTCTCAAGCGGCTTTTGATGCACTAGAGGCAGGTGCTGATTACATAACAATCCATCTGAGAGAAGATCGCAGACATATTCAAGACAGTGATTTAAAAGAGCTTATTCGCAATAAAGTAAAGATTAACCTTGAAATTTGCCCATCAGACGAGATGATTGCCATAGCATTAGAAAATCGTCCTGACTTTTGCTGTTTAGTCCCTGAAAAACGTCAGGAACTTACGACGGAGGGCGGTTTAGATTTAATTAATAATTTTGATCAAATACAATCAGCGGTAGCTTCCTTGCAACAAGAAAACATAAGTGTTTCCCTATTTATTGAGCCAGTTAAAAAATTTATTCAAGCTGCTAAAAAACTCAATGCTCCGATTGTTGAGCTTCACACGGGCAATTACGCCAATAAATCTGGAGAAGCACAGTATGATGAATTGATGAAAATTAAAGATGCTGCAGAATTTGCAAAAGCAAAGCATTTAACGGTAAATGCTGGACATGGACTTGATTACTCTAACGTAGCACCAGTAGCAAATATCTCAGATTTAAGTGAATTAAATATAGGACATTCTATTATAAGCAGATCTATCTCTGTCGGCTTGAAGAAAGCGGTTGCCGAGATGAAAATTCTTATACAAAGATAGATTATGGTTATAGGGATTGGAACCGATATAGTCGATTATTCTAGGATATCAAGATTAAACTATAAATTCGGAATTAAGTTTGCAAAGAAGATTCTCAGTGAGTCTGAGTATTTATTTTTTCAAAATCTAGCCAAGAAGAAGCAAGTTCAGTACCTGGCAAATTGCTTTGCGGCTAAAGAGTCCACGGCAAAAGCTCTTGGAACCGGTTTTAGTAATGGAGTTAGAATTGTAGACATTAAACTTTCTTACGATTACTTGGGTTGCCCTAATATTACTCTCGTAAATCGTGCTGCTATAATATTTTCAAAGAAGGGAGCCTCGCAAATCAATATCAGCATTAGCCATGAGAAAAAACTCACGATCGCCTTTGTAATAATTTCTTAATAAAAGCAGATTCCTGTATGAAAAAATACTTTATTAGTCACTTGTGTCACTAACTTTAGAAATTGCATCCTGGGTGTGTGTTTGGTTTGCGCTAGTTTCATCATAATTTTGTGGCCTGTTTTTATTCTTATCTTCTGAGGCATTTCTAACCTCTGCCACCTCATGATGAGATTGAGTCTCTTTTTCAGATTCTTTCAAATTGAATCGATCGTTCGGTTGCTGGGAAGAAACATTTGAAATTTTTCGAGACGAAACCTTATGATTTTGCCCTTCGTTTTTCCTGTGACTGATTTCGTCGCCGTTTGGTTTGTCATATCTCCGATTATTGCTACGTTTTTTACGATTTACATCGCGGTTACCTGCTTCAGAGGAGCGGGAGTTACGATCATTTCTATATCTATCATTTCGTTTGGTTTCTCTACTATTCTTATAACTTTGATTTCTGCCGCGAAAATTTTTTTTATGTCGGTTATGGTATCTTTTTTTTGGTCTTCTGTTGAGTTTTCGCCCTAGAAGCCAATTAAAAAACCTAGCGAAAATTGACGGATTCAATTGCTTCTTTTTATGATGCGGTCTGATATTGGATATGTCTTTGACTGCAGCTTCGGGATTTTTTGTTTCTTGAGTTACCGAATCGAATGTATCGGCGACATCTGTCTTTGGCAATAACTCGAAGCTCTCGATTTTTTTTAAATTTGATTCTTGGCTTTTAACTCGCTGAATTTCATAGTGTGGTGTCTGTATGTTCGGGTTGGGAACTAAAATTATTTTAACTTTTTGTCTAGTTTCAATACCGATAATATCTAATCGTTTCTCATTTGTAAGGAAGGTCGCTACATCTAAAGAAGTGAGAGCCATGACCTTTGAAGTCCCATTTTTCATCGCTTCTTCCTCAATAAGTCGAAGAATGCTTAAAGCAGTTGATTTTATGGTTCTTATCGAACCAATACCACTACATCGAGGACAGACTTCTTGGCTGCTCTCTGCGAGAGACGGTCTTAATCTTTGTCGGCTTAGCTCAAGTAAACCAAAATTAGAAATTTTGCCGATTTGAACTCTTGCCCTGTCTATTCTTACCGAATCTTTAAGTCTAGACTCCACAGAACGTTGATTCTTTGTGTTTAACATGTCGATAAAATCTACCACTACTAGCCCGCCAAGATCCCGGAGACGAAGTTGCCTTCCTATTTCGTCAGCAGCTTCTAAATTTGTTTTGTGGGCCGTCTCTTCAATATCCCCACCCTGAGTAGCTTTGCCGGAGTTTATGTCTATTGTAGTGAGAGCTTCGGTAGTTTCAATAACAATTGAGCCGCCGCTATGTAGATTCACCGTTCTACTAAAAGCGGATTCGATTTGACTTTCGATCTGATATCTTGTGAAAAGCGGAACACTTTCTGTATGTAGCCTTAAAAGAGAAAGATTGTGGGGCATTACTTGTTCCACAAAATTTTTTGCAACGTCATAGGACTCTTGCTCGTCAATGACGATTTCAGAGATATCTTTTCTGAGATAATCTCTAATGGCTCTTATTATTACATTACGTTCCTGATATAGAAGTATTGGCGCACTTTTTTCGTCAGAGGCATTTTTTATTGCCTCCCACAAGGTGACTAAATAATCCAAGTCCCATTGTAAGTCTTCGTAAGATTTTCCAACCCCAGCTGTTCTCAAAATGAGGCCAAAATCCTCAGGAACTGCAAGCTGAGCCATAGCCATTTTAGCGTTCTCTCTGTCCTCTCCTTCGATTTGTCGGGAGACTCCAGAGGTTCTTGGGCTATGGGGCATAGCGACCAAATATCTTCCGGCAAGACTGACGAAAGAGGTAAGTGCAGCTCCTTTTGTCCCGCGTTCCTCTTTTTCAACCTGAATAATGATATCGGTTCCATCGTTCACGATATCTTTGATGCCTTGTCTAGAACTCGATTTATAGTTTTTATTGAAGTAAATTTTTGAGATTTCTTTGAGTGGTAGAAATCCGTGCCTTGATGCACCAAAGTCCACGAATGCTGCTTCGAGACTGGGTTCTGTCCTTACAATTCTCGCTTTATAAATATTTGATTTTTTTTGACTGCGATTTGTAGCTTCAATGTCTAAATCGTATAATTTTTGGCCATCTACAAGAGCGACACGTAGTTCTTCTGCCTGTGTCGCATTAACTAACATTCTTTTCATTTTTAAAATCCCTTCAACTCAAGGCCTACCTTACCTCCCTATCTCCGAAAGGTGTCAGGTGCAGGTTTACCACCTCTGAGTCGTTTTCAAAAGTTAGCAACTTTTGAATAAAATTAATATTTTACTGGTTGCAAAAGGCCAGTAGTAATTCATTGCAATCTTTCATCCGGGTTTATTTTTCCCTACTCTGGGTATATTTACCCCTATTAAAAATAAGTCAGCTGGTTACATACTTTTGCAAATTGACCATTAATCTGACTTTGGCGCTGTTTACATCCTATTTTCTTAGCTATCATAAACGTTGTCTGTTTAGTCTGAGTAACTAATTTATGGCTTTTCGCCATTGCCCGCCTTTGAAGAATATAACAATCTTCAATCATTCGGGCAAATTTAATATAAACAAAGTGGTTTATCTATGTGATGCCCAAAAGATCAGAGATGAAAGATAGCTTCAAAATAAATAGAGAAGATGATGGAAAAAGATTCGATAACTTATTGATAAAAATATGTAAAAATATACCAAAATCGTTAATTTATCGATTAGTTAGAAAAGGTCAAATTAGGCTAAATGGCAAAAAGGTTAAGGTTTCGGATCGAGTTCAGGAGACTGATTTGGTCGAACTTCCGGGTAATTTAATCGGCAGAAAAACTTTAGGACAAGCTCCGTTTTGGTTAAAAAAGCTCGTTAGCGACTCCTTTGTTTATGAGGATGAAAAAGTTATAGTTTTGGATAAACCTTCCGGTGTTCCAAGTCACGGGGGAACTAAGCTCGAATTCGGCGTAATAGAGACGGTCAGGCAAATAAAGGACAGCTGTCCTCGAATTGACCTTGTGCATAGACTAGATAGGGCAACATCGGGTTGTTTGATAATGACTAAGAATCCTTTGCTACTTAGGAATATGCATAAATTCTGGAACTCTGATAAGGTCTCTAAAATATATACAGCTCTAGTTTCAGGAGTTGTGACATCTGAATTGTCGGAGGTAAAGTCGAATTTAAAAATTGACCGGCGTGATAAGATTCGTAAAAACGAGCCGTCTAGTTCTGCAAATGCAAAATATAGCGAGACCGAGATAATTGATAAAATACCGATTTCCAAAAAATTTACACTTTTAAAATTATCTTTAAAAACGGGTAGAATGCATCAAATTCGGTCGCAGTTCTCCCATATTGGGCATCCTATTATTGGTGACCAAATTTATGGTAATAGAGAATTCAATACTTTGTGTAAGTTGCATGGATTAGCGAGAATGTTCCTACATTGTTCATCTATATCAATTGAAATGAATGAATATAAGTTATCTGTCAATTGCAACCTGCCAAAAGAACTTACTATGTTTTTAGATCGGGTGAGTCGAAATCAAACCAATGATTAAAAGGGAGTTAGAAAAATCATGAATAATCAAAAAGATAAGAACTCGGAAGATGCGCTAAATTTCTCTGAAAAGCTTTCGAAGGAATTTCTTAGGGAGATGAGGCTTAAAAGAAGATGGGGAATTTTTTTCAAACTTTCCTTTTTAGTTATAATTATTTCTTTTCTATTTATAGGGCAACTATCAAATTTAAAATATGCTCCCGAAGAATTCACGGGACCAGTAATAGGGTTGGTAAGAATAGATGGTGTTATTGGAAATAATGTCGGTGTTGACTATGATACCGTTTCTAAAAGCTTTAAAAGGGCGTTCAAGAATCCTCGCCTGGCCGGTTTTATAATTCTCATTAATAGTCCAGGAGGAACCCCTGTCCAATCAAGCTTGATAAACCAGCTTGTCTGGGAATACCGTGAAAAATATCCTGACACAAAAATAATTGCAGTCGTCGAAGACATTTGTGCTTCCGGGGGATATTATATAGCGAGTGCGGCTGAAGAGATTTATGCAGATGCCTCCAGTCTCGTAGGGTCAATAGGAGTAAGGTTGGATTCATTCGGATTCGAAAAAGCAATTGAAAAATTAGGGGTTGAGCGAAGACTTTTTGTGGCGGGACAAAAAAAAGCCCTTTTAGATCCTTTTTCGCCCCTTACGACTGATGACAAAAAGGTTACCGAGGAACTATTGGCAGACCTTCATAAAACATTTATAAATGCGGTAATGAAAGGGCGTAAAGATAAGTTGAAATCTTCGCAAGTATTCTCAGGTTTGGTTTGGACTGGTAGAAAAAGCCTTGAATTAGGATTAATTGACGGACTGGGCTCCTACAAAGCCGTTAGTGAGAAGGTGTTTTCGGCCAACAATATAGTGGATTATACTGAAAAGTCATTTGCGTTGCAGAGAGCTTTTGAAGGATTAAAAGGAGGGATCTCAAACCTGTTTTCTAATGAAAGAGCTTATTTAATTTATTAATATTATATAAAATAATAATTTACGGAGATAATCTGATTAAAAATTTAAGTAATTTCTCGCTTGATATCCTGTTAAAACGCGGCCAAACTGTGGTTACACTGCCCAAAAATGTTTTTGTTAAATTGCCAGATTGGTGCAAACTAACCAGTGATTTAGAAGTAAACCTGGCGTTGTCTGAATTTAATCCTCAACGTATGAAAGATGTTTTTATTTCAATTTCTTCTAAAGCCGAGTTCAGAGCCAACTGCCAGAGATGCTTGAGTGAAATGGTAGATATTGTTGAATTCTCTATAAAAGGGAAGGCGAGTGCCGATGAACCAAAAAATTTTACATTTTCGAACGAGGATATTTTTGAGAACGAAGATGGTTATAGTAAGCAGGGTGAATTGGATTTGATTCGGATTTGTGAGGACGAACTACTGCTGGCTTTACCTATGGTGCCTAAACATAAAATCGAGAATTGTTCATTAGGACACCACAAAATTACAAACGAAAATAATATAACTAATCCATTTTCGCTATTGTTGAAGGGTGAGGATAAGAATTAAATAAACCTGTATACTAACTTGAAATAAAAAACCAAAGGAATTTAAAAAATGGCAGTCCAACAGAATAAACCGAGTCCCGCCAAGCGAGGAAGTCGACGATCACATGATGGTTTAAAAAAACCTACGTTATCAGATGAGCCGAGCAGCGGAGAAAAGCACAGAAGGCACCATTTGTCAAAAGATGGCTATTACAAAGGTAAATTGGCGGTACCAGAGCTATCAAATTAATTAAATTGCGGTTGAAAAATATAATCTGTTTCAATCTATGAGGATTGCAATCGACGCTATGGGCGGGGACTTCGGCCCTTCAGTTACTATAGAAGCTGTTTCGCGGGTGATTGATGCCAGCGAGGACATTGATTTCGAGTTGTTCGGAGATTTTAAAATAGCGAAACCTTTCTTGGATAGATTTAACTTAGCTAGAAGTAGTAGAGCAAATTTCGTTCATACTGAGGAAAAAGTCGAAAGTAATGACAAACCAAGTTTTGCTCTTCGAGTTAAAAAACAGTCGTCAATGCGAATGGCAATTGACTCTATCAAAGGGCATAGCGAGGCTGCCTGCGTTAGTGCGGGAAATACTGGGGCGCTTTTGGGAATTGCTAGGTTTGTTTTAAAAACTTTGCCTGGGGTTTCGAAGCCTGCGATCTGTGCTCCTCTTCCGGGCATAAATCAAGCTACTAGAGTTTTGGATTTAGGAGCTAACATAGAGTGCTCAGCTGAAGATCTTTTGAGTTTTGCAGTGATGGGCTCTGTGTTATCAAAGAGTGCTGCAGGAACTGAAGCGCCTACCATTGGCTTACTTAATATTGGCGAAGAAGAGGTTAAAGGTAATGATATAATAAAAAAAGCCGCTGAGCTTTTAAGTTCAAGTGGACTCAATTATTATGGTTTTGTTGAAGGAGACGACATTTTTAAAGGCACTGTTGACGTAATTGTATGTGATGGATTTGTAGGGAACGTTGCATTAAAAGCAGGGGAAGGCGCAGCGAAATTATTGTCGGTCATTGCTAGGGAAGAGTTTAGTAAAAACATTTTTACTAAATTGAGTTATTTATTCGCAAAAAAAGTTACTTCTAACCTAAAAAGCAGAGTTGATCATAGAAATTATAACGGCGCTAGCCTGCTAGGGTTGCGAGGAACTGTTGTAAAAAGTCACGGAAGTGCTGATTCATTGTCTTTTCAAAAAGCAATCTTAGTTGCCATCAGCGAAGTTTCTAAGCAGGTTCCTAAAATAATAGGTAAAGAACTAGAAGACTTAACTATGAACTGTCAATAAAGGAATTACTGGTTTATGAAAGAAAAAACTATTGGTGTTTTATTTCCAGGGCAGGGCTCGCAATCTTCCGGTATGGGAGAGCCTTATCAAGATTTTATCGGCTTATTTCGAGATAATTTTGAATTGGCTTCGGAATTACTAGGTTTAGATTTGTGGAAACTTATTACCGAGGATGATTCAGGAAAGTTAAATCAGACTGAATATACTCAACCAGCAATTTTTACGTTAAACGCCTCTTTATATCAGCTTTGGCTAGATAGGGGTGGGGAACCTCCGGGATATGCCGTAGGCCACAGTCTTGGTGAGTACAATGCTCTTATTGCTGCCGGGGTATTAAAATTTGACGCTGCTCTTAGATTGGTCGTGAAAAGAGGGCAACTTATGTCGGATGTTAATTCAATCGGGTCTATGGCTGCGATAATTGGCCTCAATTTTGAGAAACTTTCAGACCTATGTGAACGTTCTTCGAAAAAATTAAATCTAGTCGTTGAATGCGCAAATATTAATACATCTGACCAAATAGTAATCGCTGGTAACATTGACGCAATAAATGTTGTATGTGAGGAAGCAAAAGTACTTGGTGCTAAAAGAGCTGTGAAACTTGATGTAAGTGTACCTTCTCATTGTAGTTTAATGCTCCCAGTGGCCGATGAATTAAAAAAAACCTTTGCAGTTGAAAATTTTAACGTTCCTGATAGTAACGTGATTTTTATTCAAAACGTAGATGCGCAAGAATCGAACGACCCTGAAAAGATACAAGAAAATTTGTTGTCTCAGCTTCATATGCCGGTTAGATGGCATGAGACAATTTTGCGATTGATCAATTTAGGTTGTTATGAATTTATTGAGTGTGGACCTGGAAAAGTTTTGACAAATATAACCAAAAGAATAGATAAAGGAATTAAGGTAAACTCCTTTTTTGTTCCAAATACTTGAAATAGGGAGAAGAATGAGCGAGAAGAAAATTGCATTAGTAACAGGAGCCTCAAAAGGTATAGGTTTGGAAATAGCTCGAGAACTAATAGGCTCGGGTACAACTGTAATTGGGACCTCCAGAGATCTAAAAGTAATAGAGAAAATTGCTAAGACTGAATCGTCATTGGAAACAAAGATGTATCCTATGCAGTTAGACGTTTCTGATCCGAAGACAATGGAGTCTCAGCTCTCTGATTTAGGTGCCTCCCTACCTATGCCAAACATATTAGTCAATAATGCGGCGTTGGTCCGTGATAATTTGTTGATGAGAATGTCCATTGATGATTGGAACATTGTGATTTCATCTAATTTAACTTCAGTCTATGTACTTTCAAAGTATCTCATTCGCAGTATGATGAAAGAGAGATTCGGAAGAATTGTGAATATCTCTTCAGTCGTTGGATTATCCGGAAATCCGGGTCAGGCAAATTATGCAGCCGCTAAATCTGGTTTATTTGGTTTTACAAAAAGCTTAGCTTTGGAAGTGGCAGCGCGAGGAATAACCGTGAATTGTATCGCCCCGGGCTTTATTGAAACAGCAATGACAGACAAATTATCTGGGGAACAAAAAGAGGCGATTCTGTCTAGAATTCCCATGAAAAGTATGGGTAAAACTAGTGATATAGCAGGTTTAGTAGCCTTTTTGATCTCCGAAAAAGCGCGATATATTACTGGAGAAACAATTAACGTTAATGGTGGAATGTTAATGGCTTAAAAAATTCTTGGAGTGATGAACACTAAGATGGTAAAATATAACTGAAAGGTATTGGTTTTGATACTTTGGATTTTAAACTATCGTATCGAACATAATTTTATTAAACTATCTCTGCTGATAATTCAGCATCTTTGGAGGAAAAACAGACAATGAGTAGCGTTGAAGAACGTGTAAAAAAGATTGTTGTTGAACAACTTGGGGTAAAAGAGGACGAAGTATCAAATGAGGCATCCTTTGTAGATGATTTAGGTGCGGATTCCCTTGATACTGTTGAGTTAGTAATGGCTTTGGAAGAGGAATTCAAAACCGAAATTCCTGATGAAGAGGCTGAAAAAATTACGACCGTTCAACAGGCTATTTCGTACATTAACGAGCATCTCGCAGCTTAATTAGTTTGTTCCGCTGCATCTTGTTGGCCAGACCGTGGTATCTGCACGTCGCAGGGAGTGTGGAAACTGCGTATTGTAAATTCTCACCTGCATGGATAGACACGTAATATGCATAGAGTTGTTGTTACGGGATTGGGAATTGTTGCTCCGAACGGTAATACAGTATCCGAATCTTGGGATAATACCATTAATGGTAGGAGCGGAATCGGTCCTATCACTGCATTTGATGCTTCCAATTTCCCAGTTCGAATTGCGGGTGAGGTAAAAAACTTTTCCATTGACGAATATATTCCAGCCAAAGAAGCGAAACGGATGGACCCTTTCATTCATTATGGATTAGCCGCCTCCATTCAGGCTATTGAGGATTCCGGATTTGTCATAAGCGATTCAAATGCTCACCGCATTGGAGCTATTATAGGTTCAGGAATTGGAGGGTTGCCAGGAATTGAGAAAGGCTATGAATCGTTCTATTCAGGAGGTTCAAAAAAGATTTCTCCTTTTTTCGTCCCTAGAAACATAATTAATATGGTGGCTGGTCACATATCAATAAAATATGGACTAACAGGTGTCAATTATGCAATTGTTTCAGCTTGCTCAACCGGCGCGCATTGCATAGGACAGGCGGCTAGAACGATTGAGCGGGGAGAGCAAGATATTATCATTGCTGGAGGCTCGGAATTTTCGACGAGCCCTATGGGAATTGGCGGGTTTGCAGCTGCAAAAGCATTGTCAACTAGAAACGAGAGCCCAACCGAGGCCAGTCGTCCCTGGGACGCTGACAGAGACGGTTTTGTGTTGAGTGAGGGCGCAGGAATCCTTATTCTGGAACAACTAGAACATGCCAAGACTCGAGGGGCAAAAATTTATGCAGAGCTCGGCGGTTTTGGAATAAATAGCGATGCTTATCATATGACCGCTCCGTCACCATCTGGTGTAGGTGCAGCCTCGTGTATGCAGCTGGCCCTAAACGATGCCGGGTTAAATGTCGGTCAGATCGAGTACATAAATGCCCATGGCACATCTACTCCTGCTGGAGATAAGGCTGAATCAGATGCGGTAAAAGCATTATTTAAGGATCATTCTAGCAAGCTTGCTATAAGCTCGACTAAATCGATGGTCGGACACATGTTAGGAGCGGCTGGAGGCGCTGAGGCTGTCTTTACTGTTATGGCCATAAAAGACCAAATAGCTCCGCCTACAATTAATTATAAAACCCCTGATCCCGATTGTGATCTTAATTGTGTCCCAAACGAAGCCCGTCAAATGGAAATTAATCACGCTTTGTCTAATTCATTTGGCTTTGGAGGAACTAACGGGACACTTTTATTTAGCAAGTTTTCTAATTAAACAATTAATTAGTATTATTCTTCCAGGAATTTTTAAACAGCTTATCTAGAATAATGAATCATTCAAGACCGGGGATTGTTTCAATCTCCTTATTTCTACTAGTATCCTGCTTTGCCTTAATTCTATTATTTAGTTTGAGTTTATATGGCAACTCTGTGACTAACCGCATAGAAGCATTTACAGTTAAGAAAGGAGAAAGTGTTGCTGATATCGCGAGGAAATTGGATAATCTACAGATCTTGAACAATCATTTTTATACAATTTTTCTTATAAAAATCATGAATTTGGAGAATAAAATTAAAGCTGGTATTTATGAATTTGATGTTGGAGAAAGCAGAAAGCAGGTGTTAGAAAAGCTCACATACGGCAGGCAAAAATTATTCAGCGTAACTTTTTTAGAAGGTTCTACTTATAGGCAGATAAGGGAAGAAATCAAGACTAGTCTCTATTTAAAAGAAGTTCTTGTCGAGAAAAAATTAATCGAAAACTTTTTCGATTTTGAGACAGGGGGAATCGAGGGTTTATTTTTTCCTGACACTTATTTTTACATGGCTAATACTGAATCTACAGATATTCTAAAGTTAGCCTCTAAAAGAATGGCTTCAGTAATAAAAACGGAATGGAGCAATAGGTCTAGTAGTATAGAAAAGGTTATTAAAAACCCTTATGAAGCCTTGATTTTAGCGTCTATAGTTGAAAAAGAAGCGGTTTTAAGTTCGGAAAAACCGTTAATTGCCGGTGTTTTTATAAAAAGGCTTCAAAATAACATGAGGTTGCAAGCGGACCCCACTGTCATTTACGCGATTGGCGACAAGTACAATGGGAATATTAAACGTTTCCACCTTAAAATTGATTCCCCTTATAATACTTATCGGAAAAAAGGCTTACCTCCAACTCCTATCGGAGCTCCTGGACAAGATGCTTTACGAGCTGTGCTAAATCCTCTTTTACTTGACTATTTATACTTTGTCTCAAAAAATGATGGCAGCCACAAATTTTCTAAAACACTTGAAGAACATAACCAAGCCGTTGATTATTATCAGAAAAGAAAGAAAAAATGACAAAATTTATTACTTTTGAAGGAATAGAAGGGGTTGGAAAAACCAGTGTCATCGAACATATTAAAAATAAGCTTTTCGAGAAAAATCATAAAATACTCGTTACCAGAGAGCCCGGCGGGACGAAAATAGCTGATTATCTCAGAAAAATTGTATTAGATTCGGTGGATGAACCTGTATTACCTGAAACCGAATTACTATTATTATTAGCTGCGCGAAAACAACACACAGAGCATGTAATTCGTCCTCATTTAGAGATGGGATTTACAGTCATTTCAGATCGTTATTCTGATGCTTCTTACGCTTATCAATCAGGGGGAAGGGGGATTTCTTCGTTTGTAATAGACCAATTAAATGACCTGGTGGGTCTGGATTTAAAGCCCGACTTAACTTTCTTACTGGATGCGCCTATACCCATATGTTTTGACCGCTTAAAAAAAAGAATTAAAAGTGACAGATTTGATACAGAAAAGGCTGATTTCTTTGAGGCTGTTCGAGATTCGTATCTCAACAGAGCAAAAGTCGAACCTGAGCGATTTATATTAATTGACTGTGATAAGGAATTTAAAATAGTATGCCAAAACGTCCTGGAACAGCTAGTCAAAAGAATGACTTAATTTTTACTTACCCTTGGATTAAAAAAGCCTGGAAGCAACTAGAGCAAGCTTACAAAGTAGGACGCTTTTCCCAGTCCCTTATAATAAGTGGCCCGCAAAATATTGGGCTAGAAAAATTACAAATTTATCTGAGCAGGGGAATTATATGTCAAATTGACGGTCTAACGCCTTGCAATAATTGCAATGCCTGTCACCTGTCGGAAAGCCTATCACACCCTGACCTTTCGCTTTTAGGTGGTTATAACGAAGAAAGTCCAATAAGCATCGACAATATTAGGACTTCACTGGAGTTTCTTAACTCTAAGTCTGTAATATCTAATAACAAAGTTTTACAAATTAATCTCAATTATGGATACAGCTACAGTGCTATTAGCGCGATTTTAAAAATTTTAGAAGAACCGCCTTCGAATAGTTACCTCATTATTAGAATTAATAATTCAAGTAAATTACCAAAAACAATAATCGGTCGATGCCAAGTTTTAAAAATAAACCAACCAGACTGCAAAACAGTTGCCGATTGGCATGATAAACAATATTCAAGGACGGTTGATAGCGAAAATTTTCAGGGTTTATGTGCCGCATCCTCAGTTTTACCTTCAAGCGACTTAATGACAGATGATGTTCATCAAGTAGCTGAATTAATTATAAATTTTTTTTGGGACCTTTATAAAAAAAAGAACGATTTTGACATTTTCTTTAAAAAAATAAATGAATATGTTCAGGGTTCAATTCTTGATGGTTATGAATTAGCTTTATACATGATTATACTAATCCAATGCGGGCAGCAGCCTCGTAATTCTTTTATATCAGCTTCTAAAAAACAAGAACTCAGACAACTGAGCAATATTGTGAAGGAAGAAAATTTGTTAAATAGCCTAAGTTATATCGCCAACATCAAGCGACTATGTTTTAATAGTCCTGGTGTAAAAGCTTCTGACGTGTCAGATTTGATATTCACAAATTGTTTGGAGTTATTTAGTGAAGAATAAGGTCTTATCATTGAGCATAAAAGATAAAAGTGCGTTATACGCCTCGTACATGCCATTTTTAGAAAATGGTGGAATATTCATTCCATCTGAACAAAGTTTTGAATTAGGGGAGGAAGTCTTCATGTTAGTTAATCTAGTTGACGACAATGAGAAAATGCCACTTTCCGGGAAAGTTGTTTGGATTACTCCAAAGGGAGCTCAAAATAATAAAACCGCTGGAGTGGGCGTTCAATTCAACTCGTTAGACAAAGGTGCAACAAAAGATAAAATAGAAAAATTATTGGCCGGCGCCCTAGGTTCGGATAGAAAAAATCACACGATGTAGCAGTATGATTATCGATTCTCATTGCCATATTCCACTTATTTCCAAAAACAAATCGGAACAAGCGAAAATCATCAAACGAGCGATAGACGCTGGTGTACAGCACATGCTATGCGTATGTGTCGACCTCGATTCACTTGATGATGTCTTGTATTGCGCGAAAAATTTTAAGGAGGTGTCCGCCTCAGTGGGAGTCCATCCGACTTTCGTCGAGGGAGATATTGCCTCGGTTGAAGAAATTGCGGCACTTGCTGAGGATTCAAATGTCGTTGCTATTGGAGAAACCGGGCTTGATTTTTATCAAGACGGATTCAACGTGGCCCGACAGACAAAACAGTTTCGAAATCATATTGTTTGCGCCAAGGATTTAAACAAGCCATTAATCATTCATTGCAGAAATTCAGCAGATAATTTGATAAAAATAATGACTGAAGAAAATGCAGGTCTTGCTGGCGGTGTAATGCATTGTTTTGTCGAAGACTGGAAAACAGCGAAGGCTGCGATGAACCTTGGTTTTTTTATTTCTTTTTCGGGTATTTTAACTTTCAAAAATGCAAGAGAGCTACAGGAAGTTGCCAAAAAAATACCGTTGGAGAGGATTCTAGTAGAAACGGATTCACCTTGGCTTAGTCCTGTTCCGTTGCGCGGTAAAACGAATCAGCCCGCTCACGTCGTTCATACTTTGCGATTT
Organism: Pseudomonadota bacterium; assembly: GCA_036130055.1. Taxonomy (GTDB): domain Bacteria; phylum Pseudomonadota; class Gammaproteobacteria; genus TMED69. The sequence continues at coordinate 17,860 of JAYYOR010000004.1, forward strand.
TTAGCGGACCTGCGGGGTGAAGATGTAGACTTACTTGCAAACAAAACTTCAGAGAACTTTTGCCGTTTATTTGGTGTAAAGCAACTAGACGAAAATACCGCAACAATTGCTTAAAAAAGCTAAAAGAATTAAAATTAATCCTTAAAATTTTAGTTGTGAGTCAAATGTCTTTAAGCTCTTTATTAAAAAAAGAAGTTACCTCAGGTCAACCGCTCAGAATTGTTGGTACGATTAATGCCTATTGTGCGTTAATGGCAGAAAAAATAGGACACAAGGCTTTGTATCTGTCGGGTGGAGGTGTAGCGGCCTCATCATATGGCGTACCAGACCTTGCTATCACTACTCTTGACAATGTACTAGAAGACGTCAGAAGGATAAGCGGAGTCAGCAAACTGCCGCTATTAGTTGATGCGGACACGGGCTGGGGTGGAGCTTTTAATATAGCTAAGACCGTTACCGAAATGGAAAGGGCAGGAGCAAGCGCTATCCACATTGAAGATCAGGTGTCACAAAAGCGATGCGGACATAGGCCTAATAAAGAAATTGTAAGCACCGATGAGATGACCGATAGGATAAAAGCAGCTGTAGATGCAAGGAAAAATACGGATTTTGTCATCATGGCTCGAACAGACGCTTTAGCAGTGGAAGGTATCAATTCGGCTTTAGAGAGATCTCAAGCATGCGTGGAAGCGGGAGCAGATATGATATTTCCGGAAGCTTTAACCGAACTAAGCCAGTACTCGATTTTTTCTAAATCAATTAATGCCCCGATATTAGCCAACATAACCGAGTTCGGAGCAACTCCTTTGTTCAAAACCACCGAGTTATTTCAGGCGGGTGTACAATTAGTTCTTTACCCTCTGTCAGCGTTTAGAGTGATGAGTAAGGCTGCTGAGGTCGCCTATAGCACTCTTCTGAAAGCTGATAATCAAATGAATTTGCTACCAGAAATGCAAACAAGACAGGAACTATATAATTATCTTGATTACCACAAATTCGAAAAAAAATTAGACGAATTATTCAAGTCCAATTCAAAAAACAATGAAGTGGGAGGGTAGTGATGACCGATAAAAAATTACAAGGTGCTGGTCTAAGAGGACAATCCGCTGGCGAAACAGCCCTTTGTACAGTAGGCAAAACAGGATCAGGACTTACCTACAGAGGCTATGATATAAAAATCTTAGCTCAAAAAGCTGAATTTGAAGAAGTTGCATATCTGCTTATTTATGGTAGCCTGCCAACCGTTAAAGAACTAGGGGATTATAAAAACAAACTAAAAGGGTTGCGTTCAATCCCAGATCCATTAAAGAGTGCTTTAGAGTTGATTCCACCTAACGCTCATCCGATGGATGTGATGCGAACCGGATGTTCGATGCTCGGGAATTTGGAAACTGAGAAAGAATTTTCTGATCAATACGAACAAGCTGATCGAATTGTAGCAATACTTCCATCAATAATTATTTATTGGTACCGTTTTTCCCACGAAGGAATCATGATAAACACAGATTCTGATAAAAGCTCCTTGGCGGGACATTTTCTTTCATGTTTGCATGACCGTCCTGTGGCAGAACTACACGAAAAGGTAATTAATGCCTCCCTAATTTTGTATGCGGAACATGAATTCAACGCTTCTACTTTTACAGCAAGGGTTTGCGCCTCAACTCTATCAGATATTCATTCTTGTATTACTGGTGCCATCGGCTCGCTAAGAGGGCCTCTTCATGGCGGTGCAAATGAGGCCGCTATGGAAATGATTTCTGATTGGTCTTCGCCAGAGCAAGCCGAAAAAGAGCTTCTCAAGAAGTTATCAAATAAAGAAAAAATAATGGGCTTTGGACACGCAATCTACAGAGAATCTGATCCACGAAACGAAATTATTAAAGAATGGTCAAGAAAGTTAAGCGAGCAGAACGATAATAAAAACCTTTTTGCGGTTTCCGAAGTAGTTGACCAAGTTATGTGGCGCGAGAAGAAGTTATTCCCGAACGCTGATTTCTACCATGCTTCTGCTTATCATTACATGGATATACCGACCAAGCTTTTTACGCCAATCTTTGTTTGTTCAAGAGTGACGGGTTGGATTGCACACGTGATTGAACAACGCGAAAATAACAGAATCATACGACCAAGCGCAGATTATACTGGGCCAGAAACACAGGTTTGGGTAGATATCGAAGATAGATAAAAAAAGAAGATGGGAATTATTAAATGAATACAAATGTAGATATAAATGAAAGGCCAAAACCAGACCCTGAATTAGTAAAAATTGCGGAATATACCTCGGATAGTCTTTCGGATAGCGATGCACCTTTTGATATTGCTAAAAATTGCTTGATTGATACGCTTGGCTGCGGGTTTTTAGCCTTAAGGTATCCCGAATGCACAAAGCACTTAGGTCCTGTTATGGCAAATTCATATTTTATCAATGGTTCCAGAGTACCCGGGACGCAATTTGAGCTAGATCCAATCAAAGCAGCTTGGGATATAGGTTGTATGGTACGTTGGCTTGACTTTAATGATACCTGGTTGGCTGCCGAATGGGGTCATCCATCAGATAATTTAGGGGCGATTTTATCGGTATGTGACTTCGTATGTAGAAATCCTGACTTATTTAATCAGAAAAAGCTTTATGTTAGAGATATGTTAGAAGCTATGATCAAAGCCCACGAGATTCAGGGGGTGCTTGCGATTAAAAATAGTTTTAATATGGTCGGACTTGATCATGTTTTATTAGTTCGCGTCGCATCCACAGCAGTAGCAACAAAATTATTGGGAGGAACAACAGATCAAATCGTCGATGCGGTTTCGCAAGCATGGGTTGATGGGTGTTCTTTGAGAACCTACAGACACGCACCTAATGCAGGTTCACGAAAATCTTGGGCGGCGGGTGATGCAAGTTCGAGAGCTGTCAGACTGGCCATGATGACTTTAAAAGGTGAGATGGGCATTCCCACAGTCCTGAGCGCACCGAAATGGGGTTACTACGATGTTTTATTTAACGGTAACAAATTTGAATTCGACAGGGATTATGGGACTTACGTTATGGAAAATATCCTTTTTAAAATATCCTATCCCGCCGAGTTTCACGCCCAGACTGCTGTAGAGGCCGCAGTTACCCTTCATCCGAAAGTAAAAGATCGACTTTCGGATATTAAAACGATTTATGTCACAACACATGAGTCAGCAATAAGAATAATTTCGAAAAAAGGGCCGCTCGCTAACCCGGCGGACAGAGATCATTGCTTGCAATATATGATAGCCGTGCCTTTGATGACAGGAAACCTAACCGCTGACCATTATGAAGACTCTTTCCATAATAATAATCCTATAATTGATGTCTTACGAGACAAGATGGTGATCAACGAAGATAAACGCTACTCGGCTGACTACCTTGATCCTGAAAAAAGATCTATCGCTAATTCTATAAAAATTGAGTTCGAAGATGGTAGCACAACTGATGAAATTGAGGTTGAATATCCCATCGGGCATAAAAATAGGCGACAAGAAGGCATTCCTATTTTAGAGAGAAAGTTTAAGAACAATCTCGCGACAAGATTTTCCGGAAAAAAATGTAACGAAATATATGAAATTTGCATGGCACAAGATACCCTCGAGGACATGTTGGTAAACGACTTTGTCAATTTATTCGTCAGCTGACAGTACTTGATTGGAGCTTTTTTACTAATGGTTTTGTAAGTAGGTTTTTATAATTTCTAGGGTCACTTTTTTCCGATATCAAGTAACCTAGCATAGACTTAGTAGTTATTGCCGGTAGCATTTTTGATTCGTCTAATTCTAAGAATTTTAGTCTATAGTTCGATCGCTTAAATGGCGTTGAATACAACGAAAATGAGTGTGCGCCGTTAAATTCCTCGAGATCATTCAATCCAGTTATAGCGGTACTTATGTTCGCCAAAACTACCGAAAGCTGAGATTTAACTACAGATATATTTTTGACACAAGGAACATTGGTAACGTCCCCAATTCCGAAAACATTATCATAATTTTTATGTTGTAGGGTAGTCTTGTCAACTGCTAAAAAGCCATTTTTGTCTGAAAGCTCACTTTGCATGATAGATTTTGATGGTGACATTTTTGGTGCTATATGAAGAAGATTATACTTTTCGGTGTATTCTTCGTCCTTAAAAGAGTCGTAAAATACGGCTTCGCGATTTTTTGGGTAAACTTTTAACAAGTTTGTTGATAATCTGTATGTTATGTTTTCTTCATCAAATATCGACGAAAAAGACTTCCTTATGCTCAGGTTTGGGAATAAATGCTGATTTCCATCATTATATAGTATCTGAAATTTTTCTCTGATTTTTTTTTGTTTAAGAAGCGCAGTCAATATTAAAGCGATTTCTTTTGAGGGAATCACTCCATTCGATTCTCCGCCATAAAGTGTGAAAATAACTTTTCCACCGTCAATTTCATTAAAGAATCTCTTATTCCAATCAATAGAAGAGTAATTAAATGCGGTGGTAATAAAATCTCGTCCAAGTTTTCCGTGTATTCCCTCTATTAGATCCCAGTTTGGCTGCAAGCCACTTGCAATTATTAAAATATCATAATCCACTTGAGTTCAATTAATGGTTAACAAGTGATTTTTATCGGGGTTAAACTGAGCTGCTGGTTCATTGATCCAATTTATTGTATCGGATGGAATCAAATCAGCGATATGAACAGGGAAAGATGTTGTTTTTAAATAAAATATTGAGTGTTTAACCCAATCATTGCGGTAGTGGAGCCATTCTGCTGGTTCCACTAGAGTCAATTCGATATTTTTTCTTATCTTCCATTGATTAATAGCAGAGATTATTGACACACCGCCGAATCCTGCTCCAACCATAACGATTTTTATTTTATTATTCATGGATGTGCTGATGGTAAATAACTAATTGCGCATAATATATATTATGTTAAATTGATAGTTGAGCAACCTAAGATGAATTCTAGACGATGTAAGATTCTAGAGCTTCTTTAAAAGCTCCACTAAATCTATCTTTTTCTATATCATGTAATGCCGGTGGCTTATAATTACTATCTAGGGACACCGACTCTAAAGACGGATGCTCTCCTTTGTAAATAAGTCCTAAAGGTAATTTTCCTTGTTCACGTAATTCAGACATCCTTCCGAACGCACTACTTTTGTCGGTGCAATCGTACCCATCCTCTGAGTCGATGTCATAAACTCTTGTTCTCCAATCTCTGTAAGTATCATTATAAGTCACACACGGAGAAAGGACCTCTACATACCCCATTCCTTTTCCAGATTTGCTATGCGCTAGAGCCCCGGTGACTAACTTTTGTAACTGCGCTGGTTGGCCTGCATAAGCTCTCGCTAAATAAGTAGAACCAGGGATGCTCAAACCAAACATTATAGGGTCTAAGTCTTCTTCTAGATTTTGGGCGACGCCTTTAGATGACGAATTTTTCCACCCTTCAGGTGCTGTAGGTGAAGCTTGACCTTTCGTTAGGCCATAGGTGCCATTATTCATCACTATATAAGCAACTCCCGGATTCCTCTTGAATGCATGCAACAAATGCCCACCTCCAATCGCGTATCCATCGCCATCACCACCAACTCCGACCACTGTAAGCTCTGGATTTGCTAATTTGGCCCCGGTGCAGGTCGGTAAAACTCTGCCATGCAACGTGTGATATCCGTAACAGGACAGGTTATTTTGAAGTGTTCCAGAACAGCCTATACCAGCCACCACAAAGCGTTCATGCTCTGGTATTCCCAATTCTTCAAAACCACCAATTAACGCGTGTAAAACGCCGAAATCGCCACATCCGGCACACCATATGGGACGAGATGGGGTAAAAGTCTTAGTCATGCTACATTAACCTCTTGTATTCCTAAATAATTTACCACTTCTTTCACGACATCTTTAGAATTCATTGGAACTCCGTCAAATCGTAAAATGCTTTTAATTTTTTCTGGATTGCCTCCATTTGCGGCAATGATATTCGATAATTGAGCTCCGGCATTATATTCTAAAACAAAAGTCACTTTACATCGATTGATAAAAGCCGCTGTTTCCTCCAACATGGGGTGTAATGTTCTTAATTGATGCTATTGGGTATGGATATCTGATTCAGCAAGAATATCCATGGTTTCAAGAATTACTCCAAAAGTCATGCCAACACCAATAAAACCGATTTCGGCTGTCTCAACTCCATATACTACGGCTTTTGGTAATTCAGGTTTTAATGTTTCAAGTTTTTTTGCCCTCTTCTCCACTTGTTTGATGCGGTTAGTTGGGTCTACAGAAACCAAGCCAAATTCATCATGTTCATTGCCAGTAACTAGAGACATCCCGCCCGGTGTTCCGGGTGGTGAGAAGGGTGATACTCCATCTTCGGTAAATTCGTACCTTTTATATACTTCCATTCGAGCAAGAGTATTCTTATTCATTCGTTTTCCTCGGTCGATTTTGATATCTTCCAAGGAGAGAGGAGCAACGGTAGCTGTGTTTTGCGAAAGTCCTTGGTCTAATGCTATGAAAACGGGAAGTTGGTACTTCTCTGCAAGGTTGGTTGCCAACGCAGAGATATGAAAGCAGTCTTCTGGATGTCCTGGAGCCAATACAACCCTTGGAAAATCTCCTGCTCCACCGTAAACCATTAGATTAAAATCGCTCTGCTCGGGTTTCGTCGGCATTCCGGTGCTCGGACCACTCCGCTGAGCGTCAACAATAACTACGGGTATCTCTCCCATACCAAGCTGGCCTATTCCTTCCTGCATTAAAGCAATCCCCGGACCACAAGTAGCTGTCATAGTTCTGGTTCCAGTAAGTGCACTACCTATGGCCATATTAATTGCTGATATCTCGTCCTCAGTTTGCTTCACCAAACCGCCAAATTTTGGCAACCATTCTACACACCATTCCATTACTTCTGTTGAAGGTGTAATAGGATAACCGGCGAAAAACTTCCCACCAGCTGCCGCAAAGCCCAGGGCTGTTGCTTCATTACCTGTGATGAGCATTTGACGTCCATCTGTTTTTTTACCGAGGTCACCAACCGTATACAAACCAGACTCTTTCGATAAATTAACATCCTCAGAGAGTCCAAAACCAATCTCTAATGCTTGCAGATTAGATTCAAGCATCTGTTTTCCTCGCTTTCCAAAGCGCTTTCTGAAAGCTACCTTAAGCGCTTCATCTTCTAATCCAATTACTCTTCCGATAACAGCAAAAGATATGCTGTTTTTATAAATATCTCTTCTAAAATTTTTGACGGCGTGCCGGCTCAACGGAACACCGTAAACCTTCAAATTATCCGGTAAATTTTCAATTTTCCCAAGTTCTCCAACTGAGTTATCATAAATTACAATACTTTTTTTATTCAAACGGAAAGCGTATTTGCTTACAGCAAGCTGATCGAAAGCAACTAATAAATCTATTTGACTGCCTATGCAAAGTCGTTCTCCGTTATATGCGCGGAGATTTGCCGCTGTGATCCCGCCTTTTATTCGAGATAAAACGTCTCTTTCCGTGTAAACTTTTAATCCGTAGGTTCTTAGAATATCAGCGAGAATATTAACTACAGTCAACGAACCGTCCCCTCCTTGACCAGAAACGATAATATTAAGGTCTTCCAGTTGGGTTTTATTTTTATTCATTTATCAGACTCATTTTGTTTACTTGCAACAATTTTCTTTTTTTTCGGTGGAGGTGGCGGAAGTGGCCTCCAGGATTTGGGATCATTCCCCTCTTCCCATCCGCGATAATAGTTTTTCGGATCTAAATTACCAATTTCTTCTCGCTCGGATAAGTTAGGCATAAGAGCGGGCAAAGGTCTATTTCTTTTATAAATAGATAATCTTTCTACCAACTCTTTTCCTTTTGGTGCTTCTTCCCAAGGTTTGGTTTCGACCCAACCGTCCTTTACGAGTGCCTGCCAAGCTTTATGTCCAGCTTCAGTTCTTATAACCGTATAGGTCCATTTATCCATACCAATACCACCAAACCCGATGTCCGCATTATCAGCCGCATAATCCATACAATAAAGGCATGCCGGTCTAGCGTGCTTACCCATCGCCTTCAGAGAGGCAATTTCCTCCCGACCATCACGCAATTTGACTTCTATCCTGCCTTTTATATTTATGTTTACTATGTCACTTTTTTTTACTTCAAGTTTTGCCGCTAACCAGTCAATACTTTTTTCGGTAAACGCCTCCGAGCAAAACAGACCAATAACGAGGCTCACATTGTTTCTATACCATTTTGCTACGTCTAGGGATATTGCAGAGTGCTGCATCTGTCTTACACCATTTACTTGACAGGGCACCCCTACCACGGCTAAAGGGGATATATTTTTCTTCATAGCTTCGACTAACGCTAAAGTATTAGGTTGATAGGTATAACGTGACCTCTGACCTCTTATAATTTCGTCTGCCGTGGTTTGAAGCATAGAAGAACCCATTTGAGGATTTTCGGCAAATTCTTCACCTGCAACCACTCCCCCCAGTGTTCCTTGCTTCATCCCATGTAATAACAAAGCAGTGCATACCCCGCCATCCTGACCTGATTCAAGCAGAGCTTTGTCGGTAGCTCTTGCATAACATCCATAGCCATAAGGCCCAAATCCGGAATCAAGTTGGGGCTCTAATAAACCTATTTGTTCGCCTAAATCGTTATCAGTTGGCCTTAAAACTGGACAAACATCCACACAAAGTTCGCAATAAACGCACGCACTGTGTCTTGTGTCAACCGGCTTTTCATTTTCAAAATCAAAAACATCAACCGGGCAGATAGCTACGCATGCCGCGCAACCAACACACTTATCTTGACTGATGACCTCATCATTTAGCATATCGACAGCCTTAAACCCCCCCCGATTATACTCAGACCGCCAAGAATAGGCCCATTCCCTGGGATCAGTACCTTCATCGATAAGTCTCTTATATCTCTTTTTTACTTCTTTTGTTAGTTCATCAGGGTTCAATTTTTTTATTTCCTAAGGATTTAAAAGTTATAAACCTACTCAGTACCGGCAATCACCTTTTATCTAGGTAACTTTATAACCATAAAATTAACAGTGTAAAATTTATTAATATTATATTACAAAAA
>JAYYOR010000005.1:0-66819 GCA_036130055.1 Pseudomonadota bacterium
GCTAAATGACCGCCCATTGAACATCCCATATAAACCGGCCGAACCAACTCCAGTTCGCGTATTAACTCTATCCAAAACTTCATGAACCACTCTTTATGCAACTCGTACTTTTGCTCCCAAAATCTCACTGAGTCCGGTGGAAGAGACTTGCCGTGATACGGTAAATCGATAGCAATGAATCTGAATCTTTTGGTTAAATCTGGGTCTTCCAATAGGTGTCTCCATTGTCTGCCATCGGAACCTGCGGTATGCTGACAAACAATTGGAATTCCTGTCCCCGCCTCTTCAAAGTAGACTCTGTACTCTATTCCTTCGACAGTTACGTAAATATATTTTCCTGTAATGGCGGCATATTTAGCCATTATGACTCCCCCTTTTTTAACAATGCGCTTTCAACCATACAACTTTGAATTCTTAGTATTGCATAGTAATAGGCATAAGCGGATTCTAGATTCCCTCCGAACTCAAATTCGTGGTGAAAAGAAGCAGCAAACCAATCATGATAAAATGGCTTGGGTGTTTTAACTAACATTTTCAACCAAACATCTTTAGGACCACCGATATGTATATCATATGGATCAAACCCGCTGGTACCCCTATAAAATTTCTGAACTTTACCCTCTGCGATTTCCATAAAGTAAAATTCATCTTCTACTTTAAATCGAATATTTGCTGACCAAAATCTGCTTACGAGCTGATATTCTTTGTCATTATTTATCCGGTTTTTGATATCTTCTAAATCAAAAAAGGCTTCCATAATCATTCCCTAATTCAACCTTACTGTTGTAAATGGTAATTAATAGAGTCAACCAATGTCAATCATCCTTCATATTCTTGATCCCAAATTGTTCCATAACCTCTTTGGTATGGAAACCCAGTTGTGGACCAGGTGATTTTACGGAGCCTGGATTTCTTAAGAATTTTACAGGAACTCCTGCTATTTTTTTCTTTCCGAGTCCAGGTACATCGATATCTTGCAACATATCTCTGACTTTTAGATGTTCATCTTTATAAATATCCTCGACATTATTAGCTGGACCACTAGGCACTTTTCCAGCCAACTTATTCATCAGCTGAGCCTTTGTATGTAAGCGTGTCCATTCAGTAATCGTTTTTCTAACAAATTCTGCGTTTTTAATTCGAGCATCATTAGAATTTAATCGATTATCGTCTTTTAGTTCATCGAGACCCATTATTTTTATCAAAGCTTGCCATTGGGATTCTAGAGCGCAACCGATGGCGTACCACCCGTCAGCCGCCCTATAAATAGAAAAAGGATTTACGAGTGGATGATCATTTCCTTCTCCATGTGAGACATCTTCGACGAAGGAATAACGATAAATTTGTCTTTCACAAAAAGCTATCATCGCGTCATACATACTGACATCTACAAACTCACCTTGCCCTGTCTGCTCAGCCTTTCGCAAGGCAGCGATCACGCCAAAAGCGCACATAATTCCTGGCACAATATCACCTATTCCGGGCCCAGCTTTTGTTGGCGAATCTTTTTCTCCAGTCATTGCCATAAAGCCACCCATGGCTTGAGCAACTATATCAAAAGCGGGCCAATCATTGTATGGGCCCTTCCCTGTCCTGTAGTCTCCATACCCTCTTATTGTGGCATAGACTAATTTATTATTGACCTCTAGTAATTTTTCGTAGGACAATCCGAGACGCTCCATGACACCAGCGCGAAAGTTTTCTATAACAATGTCTGATTTTGCGACCATTTGAAAAAAAATTTCTCTGTCGGTTGCCATTTTTAAGTTAAGAATTATACTTCTTTTGTTTCTATTGATACTGTGGAAATATCCGCTATTCTCTTTTTTTATGTCTAACTCTGCATAAGGACCTAATCCCCTGGACATGTCTCCGTGAGGAGGCTCAATCTTTATTACGTCTGCTCCATGGTCAGCAAGAATCATTGTGCAATACGGACCCGCCAGCATTTGCGTAAGATCTAAGACAACTACACCTGCTAAAATTCCTTCATTTGTTTTTTTGTTATTAGACATAAATTTTATTTTATTTAAATTAATTCTTTTCTGCAGACTGAATTGTTTGTTCTATTAGTGTATTAATAGTCATTGGCCCTACGCCACCTGGCACAGGGGTATACGCAAAGACGCGATTTTTTAGCGGTTCAAGCTCGATATCTCCTACACCTCCAGGATGATAACCCGCATCAATCACTATGGCATCATCTTTTATCCAGTCAGCTCGTATGAATTCAGGCCTCCCTACTGCACCAACTACCACATCTGCGGTTTTTATAATATCGCTTAACCCCTTTGTCTTCGAATGACAGATAGTAACGGTAGCATTCGCGGCCAATAACATCATCGACATCGGCTTACCTAGAATAGGACTCCTGCCTACGACAACGGCATGTTTCCCTTCAACACCAATATTATAGTATCTAATAATACGCATGATCCCCATTGGCGTAGCAGAACCATAAGCTGGAACCCCCATCGACATTCTACCAAATCCCAAAGTAGTCACGCCATCGACATCTTTCGCAGCATCAATCGCATCGAAACATGCACGCTCATCAATTCCTGAAGGAACCGGGTGTTGAAGCAATATACCTTTCACCGAATCGTCATCGTTTAATTCCTCAATCCGACCTAATAGCTGATTAGTTGATGTTCTCATCGGAAGTTCAACTTTTTTTGAGTCCAAACCAACTCTCTGACATGCGGCTTGTTTCATTTTTACATATGTGGCTGAAGCAGGGTCGTCTCCAACAAGAATAGTAGCTAAGGATGGCGTTACACCTTTTTCGGATATTTTTTTTACCCTGGTCTTAAATTCATCCTCAAATTTTGAGGCTAAAATCTTGCCTTCCAACAATAATGATTTCATGCTTCCCCCTTTTTTAGGTATTATGTTGGCATAATTTAGACCAACAATAAAAAATAAGATTATAGCATGATTGAACTGGATGCCATTGATTATCATAAGCCTGTCAAATTGACGAATAACATTCATAGGTTAACTTCAAGAAATCCTAGTCAGATGACAGGCCCAGGTACAAATACTTACATTGTCGGGCGTTCGAGCTTTGTAGTAGTGGATCCGGGACCAGCATTAGAATCTCACGTCCATAATATTCTGCATTACTTTGGGCAACGTATAGAGGCTGTCTTAGTAACCCACACTCATAAAGACCATTCACCAGCAGCTAGAATTATCGCGAAGGAAACAGGGGCAAAACTCTTTGGGAGTGTGATAGAAAACGACGGACATCAGGATACAACGTTCTCGTCACAAAAAAAAATTGAAGATAATGAAATTTTAAAATTCTCTGAAAATTCCGTTAAAGCCATTCAGACTCCTGGGCATGTAGCAAATCACATATGTTACCTCATTGAATCAGATAAATTTCTCATTACTGGAGATCATCTTATGGAAGGAACCACAGTAGTAATTATACCTCCTTCCGGTAGCATGAAAGACTACATGGATTCACTACAAAAACTTATGGACTATAATTTTAAATATATAGGGCCTGGACATGGAGTGGTAATTAATAAGCCAAAACAAGAAATTGAGCGCGTTTATCGACACAGAGTAAAAAGAGAAAAAAAAATCTTAAAAATTGTTACAGAAACCAAACCTTCTTCGTTAGAAGAACTTACCAAAAAAGCTTATGGAGACGTTAACGAAAACTTGCATTTTTGGGCATCAAAATCGCTTCTAGCCCATTTAATTAAATTGGAATCAGAAAAACTAGTAGTTCAAAATAAAGGCAAGTGGTCAGCTTATTAATTTTTTGGAAAGATTTTTCTGTTATAAAATTCAATCAAATCCTTGGCACATTTCTCTGGGGCTTCAAGCATGGGTAAGTGTCCAACTTGTGACATTAACTTTGACTCATTACATTTAATTTTTTTTATCAACACCTTCATTCCATCGGGTGTTACAATCCGATCACTATCCCCCCACACTATCAACGTTTCGCACTCAATGCCTCTGGCTAGCTCCTCAAGTTTTAAAGGATTTTCCGAAATGCTGTTGATCGAACCAAACATCTGCGTGAACAATTGCTCGTTAATGGAAAACCTTCTCATTGCTTTTTGTTCGAGAACTTCGTAAAACCAGCTTTTGGCAGGAGGATTATAAAAACACAATTGCGAGAGCCGCGCGAAGTCGAGAGAGTTTTTGACCAACAGAGGGTTTTTTCCTTTCAAAATAAGTTCCACACCCTCTGCGTGCTGCTCCGTGGTTACTCCAGCAGGAGCAAGCAACCACAAGCCAATAACTTTTTGTGGCGCTTTTGCGGCAATTACGGCAGAGAAAAACCCTCCTAAAGAGTTACCACCAATAATATATTGGTCACTCGGAACAATACGCAAAAGGAATTCCATGATAACGCTAACTTGCTCATCCAAAGTATATTTCGCAAATGAGTTTAATGGAGATTCTCCGAATCCTGGAACATCTAAAATGATCAAGTTGAATTTATTTTTCAAAAACCTCGAAACTGGAAGCCAATGGTTTTTATCTGCCCCGAAGCCATGTATAAGTACAATTGTTGGGGCTGGCGGCGGCTTAAACAATTTTGTCTTGTAAAATACGATTTTCTGCTTGCCAACATAACTAGACTCCTGGCTCAAACCAAGATAAATTAACAGCAACTTTTCAGTTATTTTAAGAATGAAAGCTAAGCTGATTAATTTTATTTTTTTAAACATTGTTAAGGATTTATCTTTGATCTCAAATTTATAACTTTATCATGACTACAAAATTTTACTCAAATTGCAGAGATATGGTCGCCACTATTACCAGTGGAAGTTCTTTAGCGCTTTTTAAAAATGCAATATCATATGTGATAGGTGCTCACCTCCTTAATAGCGCGGTAACAAATTTGCACGTCATCACCGTGCCGACCGGTGGTTTATTAATCGACCTTTTAATTAAACACCAAAAAATTTCTCATATTGAAACGTCTGGCATTTCTCTAGGAGAAAACGGACCTGCGAAAAACTTTACTAACCTGTTAGAAGGCCAAAATTTAATTGACTCGGAACCCCCTAGGAATGCAATCAGAATAACTGATGCCACTTGCCCAGCAATTTATGCAGGTCTTCAAGCGGCTGAAAAAGGTATACCTTTTATGCCAATGAGAGGGTTGCTCGGCTCGGACATTCTTCATAATCGCGAAGAATTGAAAGTCATCACCAATCCCTTTAAAAAAGACGATCTCATCGTCTGTATTCCCCCAATAGTTCCAGACTTTACATTTTTTCATGTCGCCTTAGCCGATTCCGAGGGTAATGTATTTATCGGGTCAGATTCAGAACTTAAATTGCTAGCCCATGTATCGAAAAAAACACTTGTGAGTGCTGATATGATTGTTAAAACTAATTTGCTCATGGACCCTGATTATAAAAATAATACAATCTCTAATTTTTATATAGACGGAATTACGGAAACAACTAGAAAAAATGAGTCTCTTATTTTAGAACCTTTTCAATAAATTATGAATACCAACAAAGTTGAAATATTAATTTCTGAAATTTGCAATATGCTCAAAAACTCAACCGCTATCGGAGTAGGCGTTCTATCACCTATCCCAGGCGCAGCATCTATTCTTGCAAAAATTGAGGCTGAGGATAAAAAAAGAGTAATAATACTCGGAAGCGAGCAAGCACCATATGCGCCCGAAAGCGCTACGGAGATATTTGATATAGCGGCTCAAGGAAAATTAGATTCGTTTTTTCTAAGCGGCGGTCAAATTGATGGTCACGCAAACATCAACTTAAATTGCCTTACTAATGAAAATAAAATAAATAAACGCTGGTCAGGTGCTTTCGGATCCCCTTTTCTCTATATGGTTGTCCCTCAAGTTATCCTATTTAAACTAGGTCATAGTTCTAACACTTTGGTAAAGAACGTCGACTTCGTCACTGCAACCGGAAGTTCAGATGCATTAACCTTCAGAAGAGGCGGGGCTGATTATTTAATAACTGATCTCTGTTGCTTCAAATTTGATAGAGTTAAGAAGATATTCAAACTACAATCGATTCACCCTGGAAATAGCTTGGAAGAGATCAAGATGAAAACGGGGTTCAAATTTGACTATTCAGTAAAAATTAATATTACATCTGAACCTGATCAAATCAGGCAAAAAACTATACGAGAAAAAGTTGTGCCGGAACTTATGAAAATTTATCCCAAATTTGCAAAGACCTACTGGAAAAATTGATTTCTAAAGGTTTTTTAATAACTCGTCCAGACTCTCTTTAGCATCACCAAACAACATTCGTGTGTTATCTCCGAAAAACAATGGGTTATCTACTCCAGCATATCCGCTCGCAAGGCTGCGTTTTAGCACAACAACAGTCCCCGCGTTCCAAACTTCTAAAACTGGCATTCCAGCAATAGGGCTCTCTGGTTCAGTTTGCGCAGAGGGGTTTACAATGTCATTAGCCCCTATAACCACCACTACGTCTGTATCAGTAAAATCCTCATTGATTTCATCCATCTCTAATACAATATCGTAAGGGACTCTGGCTTCGGCTAGAAGCACATTCATATGTCCTGGCATCCGCCCCGCAACTGGGTGTATTGCAAATCTGACTTTTTTTCGTTGCTCTTTTAATTTTTTTGTAATTTGTTGGACCACCGCTTGTGCTTGAGCCACCGCCATTCCATAACCGGGCACAAAAATAATACTCTGGCTTTGCTTAAAAATTTCAGCAGTTTCAACTGCTGATATCTCATGAGCCTCACCAGTAAATCCTTTTGATCCAGTTGACCCGCTGGTTCCAAATCCACCGGCGATCACATGTAAAAATTTCCTATTCATTGCTTTGCACATGATGTAACTCAAAATTGCCCCGCTGGAACCAACCAAAGCGCCTGTAACGATTAATAAATCATTTGAAAGCATAAAACCTGTGGCAGCGGCCGCCCACCCCGAATAACTATTCAACATTGAGACAACGACAGGCATATCCGCTCCACCAATAGCCATAACCATGTGCACTCCAAAAATAAAAGCAATCAGGGTCATGATTAAAAGTAGCATTAAACCTTCTGAGTGATTAGCTGATGATACAAATTTGATAAGTATCACGAAACTAATCAAACCCAATGCCAGGTTAAACCAGTGTCTACCTGGAATAAGGAATGGCTTACCGTCTATAATTCCTTTTAACTTGCCGAACGCGACAACAGAACCGGTAAAAGTTACTGCTCCTATCAATATTCCCAAATAAATCTCAACGTCATGAATAACTTTCTCGGCACCAATATAATCCGTTCCTTCTAAAAAACTAGCAAAGCCGATCAAAACAGCTGCCATACCCACGAAACTATGCAGGATTGCTACCAGTTCTGGCATTTCTGTCATTTGCACTTTTTTTGCAACAATAGTTCCCACCGCAGCCGCTAATAACATGGTAACAATTAATATTGCGTATGCAGTCACTTGGGCGCTCATGACCGTTGCGGCTATGGCTATTGTCATTCCGATAATGCCAAATAGATTACCTCTCCTTGAGGTCTCGGGATGACTCAATCCTGATAGGCTCAAAATAAAAAATATCGCCGAAACGATATAACTTGCGGTTACCACTCCCTGTGTCATTGAATTCTCCTATTTCTGGAACATTTGCAACATTCGCTTAGTTACTGTAAAACCACCAACAATATTTATTGTTGCAATGAATACCGATACCGTGGCCAAAATAATCGTTACCATTGAATTTGAGGATATCTGTAATACAGCACCTAAAACAATAATCCCTGAAATCGCATTAGTCACGCTCATTAGTGGTGTGTGAAGAGCAGGTGTGACGTTCCAAATTACTTGGTAACCTACAAAACACGCGAGCACGAAAACAGTGAAGTGTGCCATAAATTCCGAGGGCGCAAAAAACCCCAAAACCCAAATGACTAAAGCAATTATTCCTAATAACCCCAACTGAGTGAGGCCATTGCTAGTTTTTTCAGTATTATCACTTTCTCTTGAAGATTCGGGTTTTTGACTATCGGATTTTTGAGCTACATTTAGTTTTGGTGGAGGCGCCGGCCAAATAATTGTGCCTGACTTAATTATGGTTGCACCTCTCACAACTTCGTCTTCCATATCAAATTGAATCTTTCCATCTTTTTCGGGAGTCATGTCATTGAGCAAGTGCACCAAATTAGTTGCATATAATTCCGAAGATTGGGTGGCTAGTCTACTTGGGAGGTCAGTGTATCCTATTATGTTGATATCTTTATGAGCAACCACCTCATCTGCTTTTGATAATTCGCAATTCCCACCTTGCTCTGCGGCCATATCAACTATAACGCTTCCAGGTCTCATGGACTCAACCATATCTTTAGTTATTAAAGTTGGAGCTGGTTTGCCTGGAATTAATGCAGTGGTAACGATTATGTCGACTTCCTTTGCTTGCTCCGTAAACAAAGCCATTTCCGCCTCAATAAATTCGTCGCTCATTACCTTAGCATATCCACCGCTACCTGAACCATCCTCTTCAAAATCTAGTAAGAGAAAGTCAGCCCCCATACTCTCGACTTGTTCTTTAACCTCAGGTCTTGTATCGAATGCTCTAACAATAGCACCAAGACTTCGAGCTGCCCCAATAGCTGCCAAACCGGCTACTCCTGCCCCAATCACTAGGACTTTAGCAGGATTTATCTTTCCCGCCGCTGTAATTTGGCCCGTAAAAAATCGACCGAAACAGTTAGCAGCCTCCACAACCGCCCTATAACCGGCTATGTTGGCCATTGAACTCAAAGCATCCATTTTTTGGGCTCGAGATATTCTGGGCACACAATCCATGGCCATTAAATTAAATTTAATACCATTTAAGTCGTCTAGTAATTGCTGATTTTGAGCGGGATAAATAAAAGATATTACTGTTTGGTCATCACGTATCCTTCCAACTTCGCTTGCCTTATCGCTTCTTTTCCCGGATAGCCCCCTAACCTTTAAAATTATATCCGCACTATCCCAGCTAGTCGTTGGAACAATCGTCGCGCCTGCATTTTCAAATTGCTCATCTGTAAAGCTTGCTTGTTGGCCGGCCCCCTTCTCAACTAAAACTTCATAACCCAATTTTATTAACTTTGCCACCGAAGTAGGGGTTCCTGAAACTCGACACTCCCCTCCAATAGATTCTTTGGCTATTAATATTTTCATGCTTCGATCCTTGTTAACGTTACAGTCTTTTTAATGGTTTATTAATGTATTGTAACAAAACCCAACCGATTAGAGGGATAAATCTAACCTTTTTTTTTAATTCAAATTTCAGATATTATTGCCTTTGTTAACATCTTTCGCTTACCTATAAGGCAAAACTATATGATAAATAATAAAAATACTGAATTAATAGACTCCTACGAGAGACTACGGAAACTCATCGGTATGCCATCAGAGCAGGCTTTGAAGAAATCTCAACCAGCTCTATCACCAGAACATAAAAAATTCATCTCTAAATCCCCATTTTTTTTGATATCGTCGTGCAGCGATAACGGTGAATGTGAAATATCACCAAGAGGCGATAAGCCAGGTTTTGTTGAAGTAATTAACGACAAAACATTTATATTTATTGAAAAACCTGGTAACAGGCGGCTAGATACTCTCTCCAACTTGATATCAAACAAGAATATTGGGATATTATTTCTTGTACCACAGGAACAATACTGTTTGAGAATCAAAGGTAAAGCTGAGCTGTCTTATGAAATACCGTCAAACGATAAAAAAAAATATTTGGTTCCACCTACAATCTTTGTAACCACTAAGGTTGAACAGGTTTTTTTTCAGTGTGCTAGAGCCATAAAAGCTTCTCAGATTTGGTCCTGCTAGACGACTCACACAGGCGGCAAGGTGCTGACCGGATTGATCTTAGATGACATCCACTCAATTAAGGATCCGTCGTATACTAGGACCTGGCGCTCGATAAACAAACTGCGAATTACGAAAGCAACCAAACAAGCCGAAACGCCACCACCACAATAAAGTGCTATTGGTTTGTCTTCTTTTAGATTAATAAATTGATTCAGGATATCTCTGCAGACGCTTTCAGGTAAAAACCTTTCCGCTACTCTGGTTGTAAATAACTTATAATAAATATTAATACTTCCTGGAATATGACCAGCCCTACCATATTTAACCTCCGAACCACGAAAGACTGCAGGTGATAAAGTGTTCACAAGAATTAAATTTTCTTCAATCAAGCCATTTTGAACCTCCCGCTTTGAGATCCACATTGTTGGATTAATATTAAATTTATCGAATATCTTTTTTTGTTGCCTTTTTGCTTCTTTTTTAAAAAGACCTTCCTGCACTGGTAACCCTAATGATTCCCAATGGTCTAGGTAACAATCTAAGAGTTTAACATTATTGAATCCATAGGATGTTAGAATCCACCAAACTCTAGGGGCCCATATAGAAGGGGATCGCTCATAAAGGATAATATGATCTTCGTAGCCTAAATCATGTTCAAACATAAAATCTATTATTTTCTTTTTCCCGGGCACTCCATATCTAACAGAATTAGTTGGCTCAGAAAGATACCTATTAACATCAAGATAAACTGAATTTGGTATTCTACTAACAATCCAAGTGTGTTTAAGTTCACGAGCATCGTATCCCACGCCGGAAGCGCTAGGGATCAATGATGTAGACACATCAAAAATCTTAAAGTCTGGATTTTCTAAATTAACAAGCAGATCTTCTGTTGAAATTATTTCAAATGTCGACATGTTTTTTTTGATTACTGTATTGAATAAATCGATAAAATTATTATACAGATACTTCCTTTATTGATCCTAAAAAGACAAATTTAAAATCATATTATCAAGAAATTCGAATTTTAAAATTACTTCTGCTACATTGACTTAGGACTTCATATTGAATCAGGAGCAAAAATGTTAGTCAACTCGACCTGTCCCCATGATTGCCCCTCTACTTGTGCGTTACAAGTGGAAAAATTATCAAACACCAAAATCGGAAAGGTAAGGGGAGCGCCGGACAATACCTATACTGCGGGGGTTATTTGCAGCAAAGTCGCTCGTTATAAAGAAAGAATTCATGACCCAAATCGTATTTTAAAACCGATGAAACGGGTCGGTGCTAAAGGTTCCGGTAGAATGATGACTATAACGTGGGAAGAAGCGCTAGAAGAAATATGCGACAAATTCACAAAGATTGAACGGGAGTATGGTTCGGAGGCAATCTGGCCTTATTATTATGCAGGCACTATGGGGCTTGTGATGAGAGATGGTATTAACCGCCTCAGGCATGAGAAGAAATACTCAGGGGAACATCAAACAATATGCACGAATCAAGCATTCAATGGTTATATGGTAGGAGCTGGGAAAATGTTAGGCGTGGACCCAACAGAGATCAAAGAATCAGATAACGTAGTAATTTGGGGAACAAACGCTGCTATAACTCAAGTGAATGTTATGAGCCATGCAAATGAAGCAAGACGAACAAAAAAAGCAAAGATAATAGTAGTCGACTCTTATAGAAATGCAACAGCTAAACAGGCCGACCTGTTCTTATGTGTGAATCCTGGAACAGATGGTGCCCTCGCCTGCGGAGTCATGCATTATCTCGTAAAAAATAATCTGCACGATATTGAATATTTGAAAACTTTCACTGATTTCAATAGTGAATTTATGGCTCACTTAGAAAAAAAGACTCCAGACTGGGCATCAAGTATTACCGGCATAAAAAAGACCGACATAGAACAATTCGCAAAATTACTCGGAAATAATCCGCGAAGCTATTTCAGGCTGGGTTATGGTTTTACCAGGCAAAAAAATGGCGCAAGTAACATGCATGCAGTAGCGTCGCTGCCCGCCATTTTAGGTTCTTGGAAGTACAAGGGCGGTGGAGCGTTAATGAACAATGGGAGTATCTATCACTGGGACAAAACGCTCATTGAAGGACTTGACTGTATTGACCCTAAAATCAGATTGCTCGATCAGTCAAGAATTGGAGAAATTCTTCTCGGAAACAAAGAAGCGTTACACGCAGGACCACCAGTAATGGCGATGCTTATCCAAAATACGAACCCCATGTCCGTAGCTCCCGATCTGAATAAGGTTAATAAGGGCTTTTCACGTAATGATTTGTTTACCGTGGTACACGAACAGTTTATGACAGATACAGCAAAAATGGCAGATATCGTTCTACCAGCCACAATGTTTTTAGAACACGACGATATATATCAAAGCGGTGGCCACAACCATATCCAGCTTGGCCCAAAGATAATAGACGCACCGGGTGAGTGTAGAAGTAATCATAACCTCATATGTGATCTGGCAAAGAAGCTGGGCTTAAAACACCGAGGTTTTGACATGACACCCGAAGAAATTATAAATGAAACACTAATAGAGTCTGGATGGGGAACCCTTGACAACCTTAAAAGAAACAAGTGGATAAATGCTCAACCGTCTTTTAGGGAGTCCCATTTTCTAAATGGATTTGCACATAGCGATAAGTTATGGCACTTCAAAGCAGACTGGCATGCATTAAAGAAAACAAAATTTGTACCTGAGGAAAATATAAATGAGCTTCCGGACTATCCGGACCATCTAGACATCAATGAAAAACCCGACGACAGGCATCCTTTCAAATTAATAACGCCGCCCGCTCGGCATTTCCTTAACTCCACCTTCGCTAACACAAAAACTTCCGTACAAAGAGAACAGACGCCCAAGCTTTTGATAAATCCCGATGATGCTAAAAAACACAACATCTTAAGGGGAGCTAAAGTAAATATTTTTAACGAACAAGGTAAGGTCGATCTAATCGCGGAATATGAATCAACTTTAACTACGGGACTACTCGTAGCGGAAAGTATTTGGCCCAATGCTAACTTCAAAGACAATCTTGGAATTAATGTCCTTACTAGCTCAAAACCAATTGGTGTCGATGGAGGGGTTCCATTTCACGACATAAAAGTCGGAATAAGAATTGCAATCAACTAATTTCTATTGCTGACGCCTACGGGCTCTCTCCTCTCTGGTAGCATCAAAGTCAACTGAGAGAGAATTCTGATCTGATTTTAAGATAACTCCATAAACTTCAGAGGCTCTTTCCGCAGTTTCCCATCTTTGCTCAACGTCTTTCAAAACCCTAGCAGGATCCCTGTCTAAAGGATCACCATAACCTCCGCCGCCTGCATCAAATCCTTGAATCCACTCGCCCGGTTTTAATTCGCATTCAGCTACTCCCGGTAATTTCTCTTTGGTGCCGCAGGCTTTTATTTTGTATGTTTGAGCTGGCGGACCAGAGTGGCCACCTTGCACACCTTGTGGCGCATTTATGTGAGCGTCACACATTGTGACAACAGTCATGGGATCAAATCTAGGACCATACATAACGTCAGCACCTGGGGCTCCACGAAACTCGCCGGCTCCACCACCACCTGGGATCACACGCATATGCTTGACCAAAATAGGATGTTTAGATTCCTCGACCTCTACAGAACCTCTGTACATTAACCCCGCTGCAACCGGCAGACCGTAATTCAACCAGCCATCTGATGTTGGAGTACCGGGGCCGCCGTTTACCACAAGCCACTCCTGGTTGATATAAGGCGCTCCTCCAAAGCGTCTATCCTTTCCCGATATCACCGCAGCACCTATGCCCATACCCATACTGCCCTCAGCCAGACCATATCCTTTTCCGAACTCAGCAAATGCCGCTTGAGTTGCGTTAACAATTCTATCGCCAATATTTGTAGTCGCCATCGAACAACTCATTGGAAACTCAGGAATTCCAGTAACGCATCCCTCTCGTAGTTTAACGGAAACTCTTTTAAAACTTCCGGCGTTATGAGGCACGTCAGAATCAATACAGTTAAACACACCACAAAGTGCATTGCTTGTCGCGCATGCAACCGACTCGTTCAGCCCAAATTCCTTGCTATCTTCATTTTTCGTGAGATCAACTTCGATTTTTGCATTTTCTGGGTCAATTTCAACTGATACATTTATGGGCAAACCAACGGGAAGAGTTGGTTCCATAGGATCGTATACGGTTGTCTTACTAACGGTACCAGATGGAAGCTTTTTGATAGCTTCAATCATTCTTTTTTCAGAGTAATTAAACCAATCCTCAATAAATTGCTTAATTTCTTCTTTGCCATACCGACTCACCAATTCTTTGAGTCTTCTTTCTCCTATCCTGGCCGCTCCAACAGTAGCAAGATAATCCCCATACCATTGATCTGGAACTCTAATACGCCTGCGACACATTCGGATTATGTCCTCCACATCCTCGTAATTTTCCTGCACTTTTACACACGGAAAAATTAAAGCCCCTTCTTCGTAAACATCTTTGGCATAAGCATGATAGGTGCTCGGAATAGAATTACCGCAATCGGCCTGATGAGCTTTCGCACAAGCAGTAAACATATGCTCACCATCAACAAAAACTGGAACCATATACATGTGGTCTGCGGCATGAGTGTTCCCCATATATACATCATTATGCAAAAATGCATCTCCCTCTTTCAGATTAGGGTGCGTTTCAAGCAATGATGCTGTTTGCAAACTGCTTCCAAATATATGAACAGGGACTCCTTCACCTGGTGCTAAAAGTCTATTATCAGCAGTTACCAGTGAACAAGAAAAGTCTCTCACCACGGCCAGGACGGCTGAACGTGCCGTTCTTAATAAAGTGTTTGTCATCTCACCGACGATCGCATTTAAACGGTTTGCCAAGATCGCCATAAGAATGGGATCGGTTTTATAATTTCTTTCGGATGAGCTAGATGGCATTAGAACTCCTTTTATTAACAAAGAAAGATAATTACATAAGTATAATACGAATGTAACGAATTCAGTAGTGTTACCAAAGCAATAATTAAAAGACGAAGAAAAATTATTCCTTTTGAAGCGCCTCTATTCTTTTGGATAGAGGCGGGTGAGTTGATAATAGTTCATTCATTCCACCACTGATTGCAAATGCTTCAACTTCTTTTGGTAAAGCTTCAGATGAGCCTAAAGACTCCAGTTTTTTTAACGCTTTTATCATTTTATCCTTTCCAGCTAGCGTAGCTCCGCCAGAATCCGCTCGATATTCCCTAAATCTACTAAACCACATCAACACAAGTGAAGCTAAGAATCCCAGTATACTTTGAGCAATAAAATAACCGATAAAGTAACCCATTCCTCGTCCCCTGCCTTTATCTATCAAAGCAGCCAATAAATGAGCAAAAACCATAACAAAAGTATTCATCACACCTTGAAGTAAAGTAAGTGTAACCATGTCTCCATTCGCCACGTGACTAACCTCATGGGCTAAAACTGCCTCGATTTCGTCTCGATCCATAGTATGAAGTAAGCCCGTGCTTACCGCTACAAGAGATTTATCTCTGCTTGCACCGGTGGCAAACGCATTAGGAGCTTGAGACTCGAAGATAGCGAATTGAGGCGTCTCTATGCCAGAAGATTTGGCCTGTTCTGAAACTTGACTTACCAACCATTTTTCAATTTCATTTTGAGGTGTCTCGATTATTCGTGCGCCCACACTTCTTATAGCCATAGATTTTGACATCATTAGCGATATGAATGCCCCTCCAAATCCGAAAATTGAGGCAAATATTATCAAACCTAAATGATTTCCTGTTCCACCAAGGCCAAATAGACTAAGAACGATACTTAGAACGAACATTACCGCAAGATTCGTAATTAAAAACAATCCTATTCTCATTTAAAATGCTCCATATAATGAAAGTTTGGGAATAACCTATCTATCTATTCTAATTCTAACAGTTGTACCCTTGGTGAGTTCACTCTCTAAATCGAGATACCATCCAAATCTATCTATAATTCTTTTTACTAAGTTTAGTCCGATCCCGTTACCTCGAGCAAAAGATGGCGGCGTATTATCATGCATTACTTCAAACAGTTGTTCTCTAGTCATGCCGATTCCACTATCGGAAACGGAAACACTATTTCCGCTAACTTTTACCACAACGCTACCTGAATCCGTGTACACGAATGCATTACGGATAATATTGCCAAAAATTATCGAGACGAGCTTTGGGGAATTATTAGTTACGAGAATTGTGTCTTCTTCCAAATTATACTCCAAAAGTTTGTCTCCAAAGATCAGTGAGCAGTTAGATATTTCCTGCTTAATAATGTCATTAATAATGACTTCCTCTTTAATTAAAGCACCCTCATAGTCTCTCGCAAGAAGTAAAAGTACTTCTGTAAGTTCTTCCATATCAGTGCTTGCTCGCTCTATTTTTTCCACCAGAGACTTCTGAGCTTCGTTAAACGGGCGCTGCTTTTTTAGTGAGGAGAGCGCTATTTTAATTACTGTGAGTGGTGTACGCAATTCATGACTCGCTTCTCTTGTAAACGTACGTTCTCTTTCTATGGATGTATCAACTTTTCGAAGCAAATCATCAATAGCGCCCGCAAGCTGAAGGGTTTCCAAATTGAGACGGCGAAATTTGAATTTTTCAAGAAACGCGTCTATTTGTGGTCTATCCAAGTCAATATTTTTTACAGTGCGAGCCAAAAGGATGACGGGGGAAACTGCCCTTTGAATTAACACGTAAGTGGCCCAAGCGGAACTATATAAAAAAACTAATAAAATTGCTAAGGGGATAATACCAAAATAAGTAGCAAGTTCTCCAACATTATCCGCATCAAAAACTAGATATAAACGCGCATCTTGGTTTTCACTAACATGCACCACACCTCGATTGACCGGCGAGACAAAATCGTGAATACCGGGATCAAGGCCGTCGAACTCAGCCGGAACTTCTACACTATCTTTAGTGAATAAGTATCCGATCAAAGTATTGGTATTCGGAGGGGGAGTTTCTCGGTCAATAGAGCTTCTTGACCAAAAATATTCTGCCTCTCTTTTTAAAGCTGAGACAATTAAGACTTCCCTTATAGCGAATTCCGCGATGTAAACTCCACCAACCGCAACGATACTAATAATTGTAAGTTGCAAAAGAAAAGCGCGTAATAAACTTTTATTGAGAGGATTTTCTTTCTTCATCAAGAGCTTCAAGTTTCCAACCGACACTCGGAATAGTATGAATGAGTGGTCTTTCAAAAGGCTTATCGACAGATTTCCTTAAAGCGTATATATGACTTCGTAGCGCGTCACTATCTGGTGGCGAGTCATTCCAAATAAATTTTTCAATTTCTTTTTTGTGAACAACTCCGGGAGACTCACTCATCAAAATAGAAAGAATCTTTCTGCAAATCGGTGTTAGCGTAATTTCTTTACTATCTCTAACGACGCTTTGGGTGCTTTGACTAAAAGTTAGATCGGCTACCTGCAATATTTGGTTAACACCCTTTCCCTGCGTTCTTCTGATCAAAGCTTTCAATCTTGCAGACAACTCTTCCAAATCAAAGGGTTTAAGCAGGTAGTCATCTGCCCCTACATCAAATCCCTGAAGTTTGTCTTCTAAAGTATCCCGAGCGGTTAACATTAGAATAGGGCAAGTAACATCGTTTTCTACTCTGAGCTTCTTACAAACGGTTAAGCCATCAATGCCCGGTAACATAACGTCCAGCACTATGGCGTCATAAGAGTTCTCCCTACCAAGGTTATACCCTAAATTGCCGTTATCTGCGTAATCAATAACAAAGTTGTCCCGCTCGAGATGTTCTGCAACCATTTCTGCAATGTCTCTGTGATCTTCTACAAGTAAAATTTCATGCGACATAATTTTCCTAACTCGACAACTTGCCGCTTTTAATAAATTTAACCGTTGAATCAAAATTAATGATTGATTCATCAATCCAATGAAACATCCATGTTGCACCAATATTCTTAAAATCAGCAACCGGGGTTCCTTTAACTTTCTCCTGCCCCAATATTACACTCGCAACATAATCATATTGTGATGATTGCTGGGGCCCAAGATTTTTTTTTCCATATTCTATTACTTTCTCGAATTCTTGGTACGAAGGTAACCAGTGATTCCAACCTGGATTAACTACATCTTCTGATGGCCTTGAGACTGGGAAAACTCCGTTCCAATTCATAGAGCGCTTAAGTCCTGCAGTAGCTGGTAAAGTTGCAGCTATCCAAATTGGAAATCTAGGCTTTTGATATGCTATTGGATTAAATTGAACGTTATCTACTTTATAGTAATCACCCTGGAACTCAACTTTTTGTCCTGATGACAACCGGTCTATCAACGTTAAACTTTCATCAACCTTTTTCGCTCTTACCTTTGCTGACGAGTCTTCACCGAAAGCTGTGAATTCAAACTCAGGCGGCTCACCCAGCCCTGCGCCAAAAATAACTCTCCCTTTGCTAAGATGATCAAGGGAAACTAGTTCTCGTGAGACTTTCCAAGGACGTCTTCTAGCCAATGGAGTCACAATAGGGCCCAGCGAGATCTTACTAGTGGCTGAGGCAATCGCTGCTAGCGCTACTATCGGGTCAACAGTATCCAACGCCTCATTTCCAGTTATATTTATATGGTCCCAGAGGAAGAAACCGTCGAACCCAGAATTTTCCGCGAGTACCGCAAGCTCAACCAACTTATTAACGCACCCAAAACTTCCAAAATTAGGGGAATAAACGGCATTTTTCATGAATACTTTTTCCCTATTTTTTTACTAATTTAAAAATGAGTCTATCCCGCAGAGGCACTCTCCACTCTTGTCAAATTTGATGGTTTGATTTTATCAGTAAACTCTGGCCAAACTTTTTCTGTTAACAACTCAAGACTTCTCATCAATGGCTTATGCGGCATGTGGTTGTAAATGAAGTGCCAAAAGTAGTCAACCGGATAAGTTTTCAATTCTTTTTCTAACTTTTTACATACCGTAGACGGACTACCATGAATACAAAGCCCTGCTTCAGACAATGATTCAAATGTGGCAGGCTTATCCCAAGGGCCTTGACCTGGATCAGCAATTGCCGCCCCGAATCCAAAAGGTACAAAAAAATTATTCCATATAAATGAGCCAGCTTCTCGCGCAAGAGCCTCCGCCTCTTGGTCAGTATCCGCTACAATAATCTCTCGAGTGATCGCCATACCCCCGCCAAATTTCAGATTTCGACCAGCAGCGGCAGCCGCCTCTTGACCGGCTCTAAAATGAGGGACGCAAATTTCAGGATGAGTAATGATAGTAATAGGCACGACATTTCTTTCCATAGCCCATTTTATAGAACGTTCAGAGGTTGCAAAGGGCATAAACATATCCAACATTTTGTCTTCGTATAAGCCAGGTGCTATGCCAACTTGTCGAATTATCCCGTCCTGATCGCATCCCTTTCCGTATTTATGAGCCACGTCTTTGGCTATCCAATTGATATTATCAGTCGGAATATTCCAATGTTTTCCTTTGTGCTCAAAAACATCGTTTTTCCATGCTTTCATTATAATTTCGAAGTGCTCCTCGAAAAGCTCCCTTTTTAATATTTCATAATCCTCACCTTCCGCAGGTTCGGCTAGGCCCGCTTTCTGGCCAATGACATTTACCCATCTAGGCTGATAACCCCTAGCAAACCCGGCGAATGCTCTACCCTTATTCATCTGGGACATCATTGCTATATCTTCAGCTAAATTAATTGGATTTCGAGACGGTAGTACGTTTCCGAGTTGACCAAATTTCATATTTTTGGTCTTGCTTCCGAAATAAACATTAAGCATTACAGGGTTAGTGGATACCTCTTCACCCTCAACATGAAAATGATGCTCCGTGGTACCACAACCGTAGTACCCGTGTTCATCCGCATATTGGAGCTGCTCTGTTATTTCTTTCAACATTTCCTGGTAAAGGTCGGTACGTTTTCCTGCCATACCGGCCTCTATATCTTTTTTGCGCCCCACAGACGGTAAATAAAAAAGTCCTACCTCCATTATGAAATCCTCCGTGTCTCCTCAGTTTTGCAAAGCTTTCCTGAACCACCCCGAATATCACTACTATAAACGGTAAACGTCGCTCCAGTCTATAAGAAATTCTCCTAACTATCATTAAAAACTAACAAAAATCGTTAGATTTTGGCCGCTACTGCCTCGACCTCAAACCTCCACTCCTTTTTAACTAGAGCTTTTACAAGCACCGCTGTAGAAGCAGGTCGCGAATCACCCAAAAACTTGGCTCGACTACTAGCAAAAAAAGGATAATCATCTTCGTTAATAAGATAAGCCGTTATTTTCACAATATCCTCAGGCTCCATATTGGCAGCCTTTACACATTGAATGAGATTATCCCATGCTTTATCAGACTCAAGCTGAGGGTCATCTGGCAACGTCCCATCAGAATTTAGACCAATTTGTCCTGAGATATATAAAATATTTGCATTAGACGGAATTACTACGCAATGGTGATAAGCATTATTAAACGGTTTCACTATTGTGCTCGGATTAAATTTTTTTATTGTCATTATTATTACCTCTTTATATTAATACTTATGCTCACATGAAAAATTTATTTTTTTAATTATGGTAAACTTTTTTACTCGCTCCGTGGTATTTTAAAGACTGAACCATGTCAATTCTGTATACATTAGAATGACGAAAAAGTAAAAGGAGATCTTCATTATGATTTCACTCAAAGACAAAGTAATTTTCGTCGCCGGCGGAAGCACAGGAATCGGCAGAGCCACGTCTCAAATTCTCTGTAAGAATGGTGCTAAAGTAATTATTGGAGATACCAATAAACAAGAAGGTGAAAATTTTTCGAAAGAGATGTCCTCTGTGGGAAATACTGTCGACTTTCATCTATTAGACGTTACAGATCTTGAAAGCGTGACAAACTGTTTAAACCAAATCATTAATAAATTCGGCAGGCTAGATGGTGCCTTCAATAACGCGGGTATAGAGGGCCCAACGGCAAAATCGTCTGACTATAAGATAGATTCATGGCACAAAGTTTTGGGTATAAACCTGACAGGTGTTTTTAATTGCGCCAAAGCAGAAATTGATGTAATGATTAGTCAAAACAAACCTTGTAGCATTGTAAATACTGCCTCGATCGCTGGCTTGGTCGCGATTCCTGGTGCAGTCGGTTACAATAGTGCAAAACATGGAGTAATAGGTTTAACGAAAACTTTAGCCTTAGAATTAGCGACAAAAAATATTCGGGTAAATGCAGTATGCCCAGGCTTTACGGAAAGTCCAATGCTAAATAGAGTAGCTGGAGCAAGTAAAAAAATCAGAGAGCAACTTTTTAAAAGCATTCCTATGGAACGTATAGCAAAACCCGAGGAAGTTGGAAATGCCGTCGCTTGGCTGTTATCTGACGAATCAAGCTATATTACAGGCATCGCTCTCCCTGTGGATGGGGGCTGGATGGCCCAATAAAGTTTTAAAAGGGATTGGTTTATGGCGTCAAAAGATAATAAAACTAGGCTTGCTAAAATAGAGCCCTACTATGAGGCTTTAGGCGATGAAACAGAAGTCTTTACTTCTGCATACAACAATAAATTGCCGATACTTCTTAAAGGGCCTACGGGTTGTGGGAAAACTAGATTCGTGGAATATATGGCCTGGCGGCTGAAGCAAAGACTGATCACGGTAGCTTGTCATGATGATTTAACCTCGTCAGATTTAATAGGCAGATATCTAGTAAAAGGAGGTCAAACAGAGTGGATTGATGGCCCACTAACCGAATCCGTGAGAAATGGTCATATATGTTATCTTGACGAAATAGTCGAGGCTAGAAAAGACACAACTGTAGTCATTCATCCTCTTTGTGATGATCGAAGAATCCTGCCTATTGAAAAATTAGGAGAATTTCTAACCGCTCCCAGCGAGTTTTCCCTTGTCATCTCGTACAATCCAGGATACCAGTCAATTCTGAAAGATCTAAAAGCAAGCACGAGGCAAAGGTTCGTTGCCATAGAGTTTAATTATCCTACTGCAGAGATAGAATTAAAAATCTTGATGACAGAGAGTGAGATAAGTAAAGAAAATGGTGAAAAATTAATAAAATTTGGGCAAATGACAAGAAATTTAAAAGAGGCAGGTTTAGAGGAAGGAGCGAGCACAAGGTTGCTCGTAAATGCTGCAAAATTGATAGGAAGTGGTATCACACCAGATACGGCCACGAATACCGCGATTGCTTTACCGTTAACTGATGATCCTGAGATGCTTTCTGCCTTGAATGAACTAAGTAGCTCGATTTTCTAATCCATAAATGAACCAAAAAAACAAAGGATTAAGTATCGAAAATCAAAAGCGACCAAAAGATGAGAAGACTTGCGATTTTGACGAGGTTGCAGCGTTTTTAGCCTATTACGTAAAAGGACTAGGGGGCTCGACTTGTAAATTAGATACCAACGAAATCTTCTACAGTGATTCCCAAACAATATATCTCCCAGAAACCTTGTCAATTGAATCTTCTAAAGAATTAAACAAAAAATTATTTCAAATAATAGCTTCTCATCTTTGGGCACAGAATTTTTACGAAACCTGGAATCATCGAGTTCTATCAAAAATTGAAGAGGCCCAGGACAATCAAGAACAACTGTTGAAAATCTTCTATCGTTTAGAATGCATCAGATTAGATTTTTGTCTTGCCAGAGACTTGCCTGGCCTGTGGCGACAGTATCACCCTTTTAGATCAAACGACAAACAAAATAACAAAATTTGGAATGATTGGAAAAACAACTGTGAGGTTTTATCTGATAAACACAGCTCTTCGTTTACCTCATTTTCGTTAATTTCTAATTTTCTAAATCATCCACTGCCTAAACTTGAAATTTTTCAGCAGGAATTTCAAATACATAACCTAAGTGAAATTTTAAACAATAGGGCGGCAGATCAACGCGAAGATTTTCGCGCTTCGCTCCAAAAACTTTTGGACGAAAAATTAGAAGAAAACAACAGTACAAGTGCGGCAGAAGACAAAATTGAATTTGATAACGAGGCCAACAACGAGACAAACGGTGATAGCAAATATGAACTATCCTTAAATGGTGAAAAAATTGAAATTTCTCAAAATCTTTCAGAATCTATTGGGGCAATCATAAAAGACTTGGGGTTCCTGCCCGAGGAATACCTAAAACCTAATTCTAATGGGCGCTACACAGACCAACTTAGCAACCAAAATCATGAAGAAGAACAAACAAGTTCGAAAAAATCCATAAAAACTTTTTTTTATGATGAGTGGGACTGTACCACTCAATCCTATAAAAAATCTTTTTGCGAGTTAAATGAAGTGGATATCATAGAAGGTGATGATACCTTTACAAAAGATACCCTTGAGAAATATAAAAATAATTTAAGGTCAATTAAAAAAACCTTTGAGGCTATAATTGAAGAAAACTCAATACAAAAAAAACAAATTGATGGAGACCAACTTGATTATAATGCGATCATCGAAACCATGCCAGACCTTCTCATGGGGAATGAACTGAGTGAACATTTATATGCGCGGTATCAAACCAAAGAACGCAATATCGCTGTAATGTTCATGGTTGATATGAGTGGCTCAACACTTGGTTGGGTCAATGATGCAGAAAGAGAATCTTTAGTCCTTCTTTGTGAAGCGCTATCTTTGTTAGGTGACCGATACGCAATTTATGGATTTTCGGGCAGAACCAACAAAAAATGCGAGGTCTATAAAATTAAAGAATTTGATCAACCATATAATTATTCAGTAAAAGGTCGAATAAGTGGAATAAGACCAAAAGCCTATACTAGAATGGGTGTCGCCATAAGACACTTAGGGAAAAAGTTGCAAAACACGTGTGCAAAAACCAAATTATTGGTTACCTTGTCTGACGGACGGCCTGAAGACTATGGAGGTTACAAAGGGACTTATGGAATCGAAGATACCCGCAAAGCCTTGTTAGAAATTAAACGGCAGGGTATCAATCCTTTCTGCGTAACTATTGATAATGAGGCTCAGGAATATTTACCAAGAATGTACGGTAAGATTAACTACACCGTCATTGATGATGTAAAAAAGTTACCATACAAGGTCGCTGATATATATCGGAAGCTAACTTGCTAGTATCAGGATGAATTGAAATGTTTAATAGTTTATTGATTGCAAATCGTGGAGAGATCGCTTGCCGAATTATAAAAACCGCAAAAAAAATGGGGATTGAAACACATGCTATTTTTCATCAAAAAGATTTTACGAGTCCTCATAGAAAACAAGCCGATTATGCTCACGAAATATTAGGACAAAACCCAAATGCAGCATATTTAAATAGTGCGCAAATAATTTCGATTATTGAAGATGCAAAAATAGAAGCTGTTCATCCGGGGTATGGTTTCTTGTCAGAAGACAGCTCGTTCCCAAAGTTACTTGAAAAACATAGGATTTCCTATATCGGCCCCAGATCCGAGAGCGTAGCGCTTATGGGTGACAAAATAGAAGCCTTAAATTATGCAAGAACTCTTGATATCAGCACGCTAAGTAATGTGGTCCTTAAAAACTCGATAGACAAGTTTATCTCGGAGTGTAAGAAATTAAAATTCCCTATTATGCTTAAATTATCCGGAGCCGGGGGAGGAAGAGGAATAAAAATAATTGATGATCCGAAAGAAATAAAAAAAAATGTTATTGATTTGAACAAAGAAAAGGAGCGAAACTTTGGTTCAAGCAATATTTTTGCTGAGGAATATATTGCAAACCCAAGACATATTGAAGTTCAAATTATTGGAGACGGTAACGGCAATATCCGCCACCTTTTTGAGCGAGAATGTAGTATCCAACGAAGATATCAGAAGATCATCGAAGAGACTCCAGCTCAACATCTTTCACCTGAACTGAGAAAAAAACTCTGCGAAGATGCTTGTAAATTAGCCGGCTCCATGAACTATTTAGGCGTTGGGACGGTTGAATTTTTACTTATGGGAGACAATTCAGACCGATATTTCTTTCTTGAAATGAACACAAGAATTCAAGTAGAACACGGAGTAACAGAGGAAGTTTGTTCACTAGATTTAGTTGAAAAGCAAATTGAAATCGCCTATTCGAAAAAGTTTGACTTCGAGCAAAAAGACATCAAAGCAAAGGGGCACGCAATTGAAGCGAGAATTTGTTGTGAGGCATTTGACGCAAACTTCACTCCCCGAATTGGGAAAATTGAATATCTTAGACTCCCTAACCAGCCAAATATTAG
The DNA here is from genome assembly GCA_036130055.1 of Pseudomonadota bacterium. Classification (GTDB taxonomy): domain Bacteria; phylum Pseudomonadota; class Gammaproteobacteria; genus TMED69. The sequence goes on from JAYYOR010000005.1 coordinate 25,064, forward strand.
AGTAGATTTTGGAGCAAATGCAGGACAAAGGATCACCCCTGACTTCGACTCAATGATTGGAAAACTTATAAGCTACGGCAGAAACAGAGCAGAGGCTATCGACGAACTGATAATTGGATTATCTCAAATAACAATACTTGGATGCGAAACTAATATTAACGCTCTAAAGTCAATCCTAAGAATTGAGGACTTTGCTTCTAATCAAATTATTACGACAAATTTTGTCAAAGATAACATGGCCAGAATATTGGATGAATCTAATACCCCTACTCATGAAGAAATTGCCGTAGCCACGTTGTTAGTTTTAAAAAACGACTATGTTTTGTCGCGCTCTGAATCAAATCAAAAGATATTTGGTTGGCAAAACCGTGTAAATTCGGTGATATTGTTGGATAAACAAAAGCGAGAAATAGAGGTAAAAATTGAACAAATCTATCCAGAAATTGTATTAATGATTTCAAATACAAAAACCCTAAAAATCCCATCCTACGAGTTTTCTAATGAAAATCTAAAAGTTAACATTAACGACGAATCAAATTCCTGTAAATATCAAATATTTGAGAATCAGCTACACATTAAATTTAAAGGAAACCATCGATATTTTGAACTACCTATTGTCGAGTTGAAATCTAACTCTAACCCGGAACTTAATAAATCCATTAAAGCAGATATGCCAGGTACAGTAATAGCAATCAAGACAAAACAAGGAGCCCAGATAAAAAACGGAGAAGTATTGATGGTAGTGGAATCCATGAAAATTCAGACCAATATAACTAGCAAAGTAAATGGTACTATCAAAAAAATATATTACTCAGAAAATGAAAGTTTCGAACGTGGTTCGATTTTAATTTCACTGTAAGCGAGCCCGACTATGAACATTATAAAAACTTCTATAAACACTTCTTCTGATGAATTTATGAGTAATTATAAATTCAATAAAAAAATGGTTGAGGACTTCAGATTTCGCCAGGAAAAATCAAGGTCAAAAAGAAATGTCAAAGATATAAAAAGGGTGAAGTCTCAGGGAAAAATGCTACCAAGAGAACGCATTTCGCTTTTGTTGGACAAAGGTTCCCCATTTCTCGAATTATCCTCTCTTGCTGCATGCGAAGCTTATGAGGGACAAGCGCCACTTGCGTCTTGCATTGTAGGTATAGGAATTATCAAAGGTAAGCACATTCTTATAATTGCTAACGATCCAACAGTGAAAGGTGGCGCATGGTTTCCTTTAACTGTTAAAAAGATTGTCAGGGCTTTGGATATAGCAATTGAAAATCATTTACCGGTTGTCCACTTATGCGACAGTGCGGGGGGATTTCTGCCGCTGCAAGCAGAACTCTTCGCCGATAAAGAGCATGCTGGAAGAATGTTTCGTAACCAATGTATTCTGTCCAAATTAGGAATAAAACAACTCGCTATAGTTTTTGGTCATTGCACGGCAGGAGGAGCCTACGTCCCAGCGCTATCTGATTACTCAATTATTGTAAAAGGAACCGGAGCTGTATTTTTAGCTGGACCGCCTTTAGTAAAGGCAGCTACTGGTGAAAATGTCACGGCAGAAGAGCTCGGTGGAGCTGAATTGCATACCCAAAAAAGTGGAACTTGTGATTACGCAGCTGAAAACGAACATCACGCAGTCGAAATTGGCCGTGAGATAGTTGAATGTTGGACAGATAATCCTTTATCAATAAAACCAAAAACTAATGTAAAAGATCCTTATTACCCGACCAGTGAGCTATACGGAATCATCCCAAACGATATAAAAAAAGGTTATGACAGTAGAGAAATATTAGCAAGAATTGTAGACGGCAGTGGTTTTCATGAATTTCAACCTGACTATGGAAAAACACTTATTTGCGGATATGCGTACATTTGGGGGTACAAAGTCGGCATATTGGCCAACAACGGCGTTCTATTTAATGAAAGCGCTCTTAAAGGGGCGCATTTCATTCAGCTATGTGATAGAAACATTACACCTATACTTTTCCTTCAAAACATTACAGGGTTTATGGTGGGAAAAGAATACGAGCGACAGGGAATAACAAAAGATGGTGCAAAATTCCTAATGGCACAGGTCGGTTGCTCGGTACCTAAAATCACTTTAATGTGTAACGGATCTTTTGGCGCAGGCAATTATGCTATGTGCGGAAGGGCTTTCGATAGTAGATTTATCTTCTCCTGGCCCAATCATCAAATAGGAATTATGGGTGGGGAACAAGCTGCTAAAACTTTAGTAGAGGTAAAAGAAAGACAGCTAAAAAAGGCAAATAAGAGCATCAAACAAAAAGACTTAGACCTTATCTACCAAAACACTCTTACTGGATTTAAAGAACAAATGTCAGCTTATCATGCAACTAGCCAACTCTGGGATGATGGCATCATTGATCCGCTCGACACAAGAAGCTGCTTGGGGATGGTTCTAACAGTTATTAGTAAGTCTAAGTTCAAAGATATAGGCTATGGTGTAATGAGATTCTAGTCTACACCTTAACCTGTAGTGCACGCTCAACTGCCGCAATCTCCTCTATTTTTGCTAACGTGAGCTCGTCCAACTCTTTAGAAACTGCTAGTACTGCTATAGCGAGCTGCATATTTTCGTGAACACCAACTTGCATTCGAGAAATGTTTATACCCATACGCCCTAAAATATCACCAAGAATCCCAATAACCCCAGGTTGATCAGCATGCCAAGTTATCAAGAGTTGCCCCTCTAGTGGTGACTCAACAATATAATTATTAATTCTTGTAAGCCTTGAATGCCTACCATCAAACACACTCCCCTCTACGGTAATTGTTTGGTTTTCAGAAACCAATGAAACCTCAATTACTGAAACGTAATCTTTGGAATCAGATGATTTTATCTCAACCACCTTGATTCCCTGCCTTTTCGCGAGCTGCTTGGCGTTAATTTGGTTTACGGGGACAGATAGCTGATTAGTTAAATATCCGATTAAAACAGAGCTTGTAATCGGGTGGGAATCAAGATTATTGACCTCTCCATAACTGCTCACTTTTATGGAAGAAACACTCCCTGTAGACATCGCATTTAGCAATACCCCGAGTTTCCTTCCTAATTCAATAAACGGCAAAAACTGAGCTTCCTTACCTTGATCTATACTTGGAACATTAACTGCATTAATAACTTGTCCTTTTATTAAATAGGAGGCTAGGTTGTGAGCTATCTCAACCCCCACTGCCGTCTGGGCTTCGTGTGTTGAGGCGCCCAAATGCGGAGTAAATTGAATTTTGTCACATTTAAACAAAGGGCTATCCCCCGGGGGCTCATTTTCAAATACATCCAACGCCGCACCAGCCAACTGGTCATTTTGAACAGCATCCAATAAAGCATTCTCATCGATCAATCCGCCTCTAGCACAATTTATAATGTGAGCTCCTTTTTTCATCAGTCTGATTTTATCAGAGTCAAGAATATTTTTTGTGTCCTCGGTAACTGGACAGTGGAGGCTGACATAATCTGATTCGGTTAGCAAAGAATCCAAATCCATCTTATTGATATTATGACTTTTAAAAGTTTCCTCTGTAACGAAAGGGTCAAAACCTAAAACTCTCATACCTAAACCGACACACTTTTCTGCAAACAATCGTCCTATTGTACCAAAGCCGATGATCCCAACAGTTTTACCTGTTAGCTCGATTCCCAAAAAGTTGTTTCTTTCCCAAAGTCCAGAGCGGACTGAGTGATCCGCTCTAGGCAGGCTTCTACTTAAGGAAAACATGTGAGCCACTGCCAACTCTGCTGTTGTTGTAGCATTTGCATCGGGTGTGTTGAGCACCACTATACCTCTTTCAGTCGAGACATCTAGGTCAATATTGTCGACACCAATGCCTGCTCTTCCAATGACTTTTACCCTATCTGCTTCTTCTAGCAGCATACCTTTCATTTTGGTAGCACTACGTACAATTACTCCATCGGCATCTTTTACGTATTTTTTTGCCTCTTCGGGAGACAATCCAGGTTTAAATATAATCTCTAGCTCTGGATATTGCTTTAAAGCATCTATACCCTCTTGAGCTAATTCATCTGCTACGAATACTTTAAACATTTTCTATTCCTTGAAACTTGAATCTACGTTTTGAAATTACGGCTTTCAACAGACCGGTAAGCCCAATCTAACCACTCGCATAAAGAATGAATATCGGATGATTCAACCGGGCCTCCACCCCATATACGAAAACCGGGTGGGGCACTTCTATAGGCTTCAATATCATAAGCGACTCCCTCAAACGCAAGAAGTTCTACTATTTCTTTGATAAAACTTCTTTGCTCAGATTCTTGTAAACCAGATATTTTTTTGTCAACTATTTGAAGACAAATTGACGTATTTGAAATTGTTTCAGAATTCTTGGCTAACATATCTATCCAACTTGTTTGCGATACCCATTGCATAATAATTTCTAAGTTTTGCTTTGACCGGCCAATCAATTGAGCGAGGCCTCCCATATTTTGAACCCATCGAAGGGAAACAAGATAATCCTCAACACAGAGCATCGAAGGAGTATTAATTGTAGAACCAGAAAAAATGGCTAGGTTTGGTTTATTGTTTTTCGTTAATTTAAATAACTTTGGTATTGGCCATTCGGGAGTGTATTCCTCTAACCTCTGTAGGGCTCTGGGACTTAGAATCATCACACCATGTGCCGCTTCTCCCCCCAAAACCTTTTGCCAAGAAAAAGTACAGACATCAATTTTTTTCCATGGAATATCCATTGCAAAAATCGCTGAGGTCGCATCGCAAATCGTAAGTCCAGTTCGGTTTTCTGGAATCCAGTTTCCGTTAGGCACTTTGACTCCAGAAGTCGTCCCGTTCCAAACGAAGACAACATCATTTTTAAAGTTTACTTTTTCGAGATCCGGCAATTCACCATATTCAGCGATATGGCTATTTACATTAGGCAATTTTAGCTCAGCAACAATATCGCTAAGCCAATCAGAACTAAAACTTTCCCAAACCAAGACATCCACTCCTAAAAAACCAAGTAAGTTCCACATCGCTAATTCAATAGCCCCAGTATCAGAACCTGGAACAATTCCCACAACGTAATCATTTGGCAAATTGAGAATTTCTTTTGTCTTTTTAATCGCCTCCTCAAGTTTTTTCTTACCAACCTTTGAACGATGAGACCTGCCCAAAGTCGCATCTCCCAGATCTTCTAACTTCCATCCTTTGAATTTGGGGCATGGCCCTGAGGAAAATGACGGATTAAATGGACGTTTAATCGGTTTCTCATACATTCTACTTTTTTTCCTTATGTATCTATTTTGACCAAGTATTAAAACAAACTTTTCAGCTATTGGAAATCCCTTGAATTAAAATTTAAATCAGAAAACAAATAACTAATATCGGTAAGCTTTTTAACTATGATATGAGCGACACTATTTTGAATTTGTAATTTACCTTCACTTTTCAGTATACATGATTTAACTATGGTTTTCCTAAATAACCTGCTTATGCTGGGCCATATAATCAAATTAATAAATCCAAATTCGTCCTCTAATGTTATAAATATAACTCCAGATGCTGTCTTAGGCTTCTGTCGGCTGACAACCAAACCTACAACTTCGACATCATCGCCATTTTTCAAAAGACCTAAATCTTTCGATGAAAAAGAAAAATTATTTTGAAATTTTGCCTTTAATATAGATATTGGATGCTCTCCAAGCGAAGCACCGTAAGATCTATAATCCATTTTACATGATTCTATTTTAGACAAACTATTTAACATTGGCGAAGACAAATTATTATGCTTCACCGAAGCAAACAACTGTCCTTGACCTCTTAATGGTACGCTTTGCCAGACTGCTTCATACCTATTATTAATAAAAGAAGAAAAAGCGCCTGACTTTGCTATCAATTCCGATTGTTTATCATCAATTTGAATGTTTGAAAGAACATCTTCAATATCACCAAAATCTATTTTTTTTCTTTTCTCAATAATTTCGTCTACTACAGATTTTTTAATCCCTTTTATCATCATGAATCCAAGACGAATGGCAAATTTAGAATTCGCGTGATCTCGTTCAACTTTGCAAAACCAATCACTTTTTTTAATGTGAATACATTTAATTTCAATACCATGTGCTAAACAGTCGTTAATAATTTGTGATTGAGAATAAAATCCCATTGGCTGGCTGTTCAATAAGCTTGCTGCAAATATTTCTGGGTGATGTTTTTTAAGCCAAGCAGATGCATAAGCTATAAGAGCGAAACTTGCCGCATGTGATTCAGGAAAACCATATTCTGCGAAACCTTTAATTCGGTCAAACAAATCTTTTGCAAAACCTTCACTGTAGCCTCGATTAATCATGCCTTTTATCAACTTACTATGAAAAGAATCAAATAATTTATTTTTGTCCCATGAAGACAAAGCTCTACGCAACTCATCTGCTTCGCCTGCTGTAAACCCAGCGGCGACAACTGCCAACTTTATAATCTGCTCTTGAAAAAGGGGGACTCCTAATGTTCTTTCTAAAACCATTTTTATATCCTCGTCAGGATAAGAAGCTTTCTCAATACCATTTCGACGTCTCAGATAAGGATGAACCATATCACCTTGTATTGGGCCAGGCCTTATAAGTGCTATCTCAATAACCAAATCATAGTAACAAGAAGGCTTAAGCCTAGGTAGCATAGCCATTTGTGCTCTCGACTCTATCTGAAAAACTCCTACAGTGTCTGCTTTTTGAATCATATGAAAAGTATCGACATCATCATCTGGAATATCAGAAAACGAAAAAGGTCTTTTATAAATTTCTTCTAATAGTAAAAAACTTTTTTTTAATACTGAAAGCATACCTAAGCCCAAGCAATCGAACTTTAAAATACACATATCCTCCAAATCATTTTTATCCCACTGTATTACACTTCGATTGTCCATAGAGGCTTTCTCTATAGGAACTATATCACTCAATTTATTTTTTGAAATAACAAAGCCACCAACGTGTTGCGAAAGATGACGGGGGAAACCTATTAAATCTTTTGCTAAGCAAAGTAAGAACTGCTTCCTTGTTTTAAAAAATCCTGTAAAATTTGATTCTGGAAGATTAAACGACTCGTTTTTTGAATTATATTGATCAATAATTCCATTAATCTCATCGTCACTGAAGCCCAATACTTTTGCGATATCCCTCATAGCACTTTTGAATCTATAAGTCACCACGCTTGCCGTCAACGCTGCTCGTTCTCTTCCATAGCGACTATATATATACTGAATGACTTCTTCTCTTCGCCCACTCTCAAAATCAACATCGATATCTGGCGGTTCATTCCTTTCTTTCGACACAAACCTTTCGAATAACATTTCAATTTTTGATGGATCAACTTCTGTTATACCTAGACAATAGCAAATTACAGAATTAGCAGCAGATCCCCTCCCTTGACATAAAATTCCGCGTGATTTGGCAAAAGAAACGATATCTTCCACCGTAATAAAAAAATTCTCATAATTTAGTTCAGAGACCAAGGAAAATTCGTGCTCAATCAAATCTCTTATCGCTTTACTTTCACCATCCGGCCATCTCCTTTTTACCCCTCTTTCCAATAAAAATCGAAGGTAACTTTTAGCTGTATAGGTTTTAGGAACAACGATATCTGAATATTCACAGTTAACCTGACTTAGTTCAAAAACACATTGATTAGCAATATTCACACTTTCCTTTATGAAAGAGGTGGGATATAACTTTTCTAATCTATCTACAGGCCTCAAATATCGTTCGGAGTTGCTAAAAAAACAACCGGGCTGCAATTCTGAAATTTTTTTATTATTTCTTATAGCTGTAATAGTATCGAGAAGAAACCTCCTTTGCGGCTTGTGCATGTGTACATCGCCTACAGCAGTTATCGGAATTTTATATCTCTCGCTTATTCGGGATACAAAGTCTTCAATGTTCTGGTAGTTACTTTCATAGTGGTTACTAATACCAAGCCACAAACTATTTGGAAAGTAGCGTTTTAACTTTTTGATAGATCCTTCAATGTTTGTTGTATTTAAACATTTTATAATCACTATAGGATCTTTTAAATTTAATATATCATTTAATAGGATTTTGTAATCGCCTTTCGATGTCCTACAACGTGCTTTCGTGATTACATTAGATATCTCTTTATAGGCCTGTCTGTTGCTAGCTAATAAAATTAATTTTAAATTTTCATGAACTTTAAATTCTGAACCAATGATTAACTTTATTTTATTTTTCTTTGCAGATCTGTATGCACGAACAATTCCAGAAAAAGAGCACTCATCAGTTATTGCAACAGCTAAATAACCATTAATAGCGGCTGTTTCAATTAATTCTTCCGGATGAGAAGCTCCTTTTAAAAAAGAGAAATTTGTTATGCAATTTAATTCTGCGTAATTAATTTTTTCTTTATTAAAATTATTCATAATTAATGGAAAATGACTTTTATACTGTTAATAAATACAGTATATCAAAAAATATAACCTAATCCATACCTCATTTTTTTTATTAAATTTTTTTTAATTTGGGCTATACTATTTTATTAAAAAAGCAACATGCAATGTTTGAGAATATTACACCCTTAACTGCAGACCCTATCCTTGGCCTAATGGCAGAGTTTAGAGAAGATAAAAGAAATTTAAAAATAGATCTTGGAGTCGGAGTTTATCGAGATGACCTCGGAAATACTCCAATAATGCTGGCTGTTAAAGAGGCTGAAAGACAAAAAATAAAGCTGGAATCAACGAAATCTTATATCGGCCCTACCGGTTCTGAAAATTATAATAAGCTTACTCAAGATATAACACTGGGAGAAGAACATAGAGTTTTAAAAGACAAACGCATTACTACAATTCAAACTCCAGGTGGATGCGGCGCTCTAAAAATCGGGGCCGATTTTATAAATAAAGTTAGGCCAAATTCAACAATTTGGGTGAGCTCTCCTACTTGGGCAAATCATATCCCCTTATTAGGTGGCGCGGGACTTAGAATAAAAGACTATAGTTACTATTGCCCAAACAATAAAAGACTAGATAAACCAAAAATGCTTGATTCATTAAGGCAAGCATCAGAAGGTGATATTATTTTAATACACGGGTGTTGTCATAACCCATCCGGCGTAGATTTAGATGAAGAGGCTTGGGAAAAACTTATAGAAATATTAACAAGAAGGCACTTACTTCCCTTCATTGATCTAGCGTACCAAGGGCTCGGAGATGGTTTAGAAGAGGACGTGAAAGGTCTGAGGAAATTAATCGGGGCTATCCCAGAGGCACTAATTGCCTGTTCATACTCTAAAAACTTCGGCCTCTATAGAGAAAGAACTGGCGCCCTACATGTAGTATTAAAGTCACCCAAAACTGTTAAAGCTGTATCTGATCAGCTGGGCTCAATAGCTCGAGGAATCTATTCGATGCCGCCAGCTCATGGGGCTTTATTGGTTGAACGCATTCTAGCTGATGAACCTTTAAAATCTTTATGGACCAACGAACTAAATCAGATGCGGAAGAGAATATCCACGTTAAGATTGGAACTTGCCCAGAAACTTAACCAGGCTACTAAATTAGACTTCAATTTCATAACAGAGCAAAAAGGAATGTTTTCATTCTTAGGAATTTCTAAGGAACAAATCAGCGAGCTAAAAATTAACCACGCAATTTATATGGTTGACTCTAGCCGAATCAATATTGCAGGTTTGAACGCCAACAATATAGACTATTTTGTCGAAGGGATTCGCCAGGTACTAAAATAAGTTTATCGGTATACAATTTTTTTGACCTTTCCTTCTGACATAGAGCCTAGAACCACTTTGTCAAAACTCCTTGTCTCATTCAGTGCCATTTCTGCTATATCAACACCATCAGCGAGCTCTTTTTTTGAATCTACCATATTAATAAGCGGAATGATTTTGACTCTCTCTAAATTTCTTAAAAAACCATCCTTCGATACCATTAATTTGACAATCTTTTCTTTCGTTATGATACATGCCGGTGATGCCTTCCAAAGCTTGCATAGCTCAGCAACTCGATGAGCGATTTCTGGTGTTAATCTCTCTCCTAGGGCTTTAATAGAAAGAATCGGTATTACTAAATCACAAGCACTAGGGATAACTGGTTCTTTTTGATTTGGCCCTTTAATCAATTTAGATCGAGCACCATCGGCCTTACAAAACATAAAATCAAATTTCTTTGAAAACCAAATTTTACTTAATTCAGCGTCTGTCAGACCGGCAACACGCCCGCTTTTATTAGATTTTTTTTTAAAAGCAATAACCCTATTAGTCGAACTCAGCGGATCATAATCATCATTATTAAGATCAACGACTCTGTCAACATAAGCTCTTTTATAATCGAACATCTGAGTAGTTGAAGACAATGCGACCCGGCCCGTAACAAATTTACTTAAAGCATACATGGTAGACTTTTTCCCACCAGCACCAATAAACGAAATGAATCCTTTTGTAGATTCTAAAAACACGTTCACAATAAAACTATCCTCACAATCTGAAAGTGATTTAATTAAATTATTAATATAGAATACAGAATTAAAAAGAAATAAAAAAATAGATTTAGTTTCAAGTGGAAGTTTATACAACTATTGATCAAAAAAATTTGAATGTCGCCCAAAGCTCTGCGATAGGGGCGGAAACCCTTGGCTTCGATGGAATCTACACTCTAGAAAACAAACATGATCCTTTTCTACCTTTAGCCTCAGCACTTGTTGCAACCAAAAATATTGCCCTTTCCACAGGAATAGCGCTCGCTTTTACCCGCTCTCCAATGCTAACAGCCAATTTAGCTTGGGATCTTCAAACTTCATCCGGTGGTCGTTTTACCTTGGGCTTAGGCCCCCAAATAAAAGCCCATAATGTAAGAAGATTCAGTGTTTCCTGGTCAGCACCCGCCCCAAGAATAAAAGAATATATAATGGCTATAAGACATATCTGGGACTGCTGGACAACGGGAACAAAATTAAATTTTCAAGGTAAATATTATCAATTTGATCTCATGCCTCCTAATTTTGTCCCTGAACCCACTGATGTAGCTCCCCCTCCAATTTTTTTAGGTGCCGTTGGTCCCACGATGATGAAAGTTGCTGGAGAAGTTGCTGACGGAGTTATACTACATCCCCTATGTACAGAAAAATACTTTGACCAAATCGTGATGCCAAATTTATCCATTGGTCTAAAAAAAGCGAGGAAAAAACGTGAAAATTTTAAGGTGATTGGGGGGCGGTTTTTTAATACAGGGAGAACCGAGAAAGAAGTAAATTCAAAACGAGCGTGGGCGAAAGAACGAATTGGATTCTATGCTTCTACCCCTGCATACTGGCCTGTCTTGAATTCTGAAGGAGTAGAAGAGATTGGACCTAAATTAAGAGAACTCACAAGACAGGGAAAGTGGAGCCAAATGTCAGATATCGTGCCAAATAGCCTAGTAGACGCATGTTGCTTAAGCGGTACGTATGACCAAATTGCTGAGGAAATTCTCAGAAAAGTAGGCACTCAAATTGACACTATTCTGGTCAGCCAAAGCTATGAAAAACAAGTTTGGCTTCCTACTAAGACCATAGAGGATATACAAAAAATTGCTACCCCATTTAGAAACTATATTTAAAAAGATAGGAAAAGGAAACTAATATGCGTTTATCTAGCAAACTTACTAGAAGAGCCTTCTTTTATTTGATCGGTTTAGTGGCAACTGGGATCAGTCTGGCCAACCCCGTAAAGAACTTTGAAATGAAAAAAATTAGAATTAAAAATTGGAATTCTATCCTTAAAGACGCGAAACAATTTCCATTTTTAAAAGCCTTGTATTCCCGAAGGTCTCGACGCTTTGGGTGGGGCATGGAGATTCCCTCGGGACCTTTAAAATTTAAATCTCAAAAGCCTCCCATCGGTCTAGATGAGTTTGAAAATGCTTTTATAGTAGCTTCGGGAATGGGTGTCTCCGGTTGGCATAATGGAATACCTTTTTCTTCTTCGCAAGAAGGCTTATGTAGTTACAATGTTAGATTCACTGGAAGAACGTTCCCTTGTACTGCGGGAATTGGAAACGTTGATTTATTTTATACCAATGATTCAGGTACATATTTTGTTTCGACCAGAAATGGAGATGGAAACAAGCCTTGGGACATGACAAATGAAAGCGAAGCAGAAAATTTGATAAATCAAGTCAATCAACATACGACCAAGTTAAACAGCGAACGATTAGAGCTGACCAGAGACGGGAAAAACTTTAGTGCTCACAATATTTGGAATGGTAATACTGAAGGCTCAACTTTGTACATTCCTGCGGCAAATGTATCCGAACAATTGATCGCAATGCTTTTTATAGTTGTTGAATCAGGCTATATCGTTTTTGACGATATCAATAAAACAAAAGCGGGTGACCTCGACAGATACATCGAAAATGGAGTATTAAAAGAAGATAGAAGGTATCCTCTTTCATATCTCGAGCAATATACACTTACACAGTGTGCGGTGGAAATGGGAACGATGGGGCATAATATGTCTCTATCATTGCAACCATTAGGCTTAGGAGGATGGTTCTATTCTGGGATAAACCCCTTTTCTGTAATGGGCCTAAAAGCAAAAAATGGACAACCAGGGCTTGGGTTTGAATTTGAATATAATAAAGATTGGGGGGTGCCAAATCCAACTGGAATCTCTGAGTTTTATTTTTCAATGACCCCTCCTCACTTCAAAACGATGTCTGAGGCCGTTGAATCATTCATTGAAAAGAAATTTGGCAATAATGGCACTTTTAGAAATAAAAACCATCCTTATAAAGAAGAAACATTTACCAATAACGCAAACACACCTAGCGAGGAAAAAATAGAATGTGTGAAAGAAATTGCTGAATACATTTACCAAAAATTTAGCAAATTTCCAGGTACGGTACCAAGTATTTTTATAAGATATTATGTCCAAGCACATCGCCTAGAAACCGACTATTATGATAAATTTTTTAAACCAGGATCCTACATAGAGACCCATAAAGCCAACGTTCAAAGATGGCAAGGGCTAGACACCTAAATGCTACTCTACGTCGCACAGGGACCCTCTTCTAGAGTTGTCGAAATGTTTCTGATTGAGAGCCAAATCAAAATAAAAAAAATATTTTTAAACCTAGTAAACGGCGACAACCTCCAACCTGACTATCTCAAGAAGAACCCGCTTGGGCAAGTTCCTTGTTTAACCCTAGGGGATGAAGCAGTCTGTGAAAGCACGGCAATATGCGAATATCTTGATAAATTTAATAACAAAGAAAATAGTTTATACGGTCAGAATGAAATCGAAAAAGCAAAAGTAAAAATGTGGCAGCGTCGTATTGATCTTTACATATGGGAAAATATTTTTTTTGCATACAAATCGTCTATCGGGCTTGAGATTTTTAAAACAAGGATCCTAACGCTTCCTGATGCTGCTGAGGAATTTGCGAAAGTGGCTAAAGACAATTTAAAAATTTTTGATAATCAACTTAAAAACCATCGCTGGATAAGCGGTGAAAATTTTTCAATTTGCGATATCTCTCTTTTTTGTATACTTGATTTTGGGCTACAAAATAAACAACCATTTGACCCAGGACTTTTGGAACTTAATGTATGGTACTCAACCATGATGACCAGAGAGAGCATATATAAAAGCAAAGAAAATTTGGAAATGAAAAATGAATAGTGAAAATAAAAAAATTTTAGACACAAAAGGCCTAAATTGCCCTTTGCCTCTTCTGAAAACCAAAAAAGCGCTATTATCAATTGCCAAAAATGAAATTCTGGAAATTTACGCAACCGATCCAGGTGCAGAAAAAGATTTGAAAAACCTCTGTGAGGTCACTAAATATAAGCTAATCTCCTTTAGAATAAAAAAGGATGGTACTTATATATTTCAAATAACAAAAAATGATTAAAAAAAATAAAATTGTAAAACCCGTGGATGCTGGAAGTTTAGTGATTTATCAAATGAAAGGACAACGAATACAGGTTTTAATGGGACGGCGAGGAAGTAAAGCAAAATTTCAGCCGGGCTTCTATGTCTTTCCCGGAGGTGTGCTAGAAAAAAGTGACCACAAAGCTAAATTTACGAATAAAATTGATCAAAATTCAATTAAATATATGGCAGTAGGAAACAAAGCGTCAAAAGCAAACTCGCTGGCATTGACCAGCATCAGGGAGGCTTATGAGGAGGTTGGCCTCGTATTCGGAAAAAGAATTCCTAGCACTGAAAAAAAAACTGATGGTAAATGGGAATATTTCCAAAAAAACAATATTTGTCCAGATTTAGGTGTTCTCGAATACTTAGGAAGAGCTATTACACCAAACTATCTTCCTATCAGATATCATGCTAGATTTTTTTCAATTAATATTAAACATCTCTTAACTAAAGAAACGGCCGATGGAGAGCTTGAGGACATAAAATGGGTTGACCTAGAGAAGACGGATACCGTAAAAATGATGGGGGTTCAAAAAATGATTTTAAATGTATTAAAAACTAGGCTGTGCACTGGAGAACTGAGACCAAAGTTTTTATTTTTCAAATGGAATAGGAAAAATATAGTTTAATTCAATAGCTATAGGGCTTTTAATTCGATTTTATTTTCCTCAATATCGTAGAAATATAATGACTCTCCGTAGCCTGAAGCACCGAATCTGCTTGCCGGTGGCTCGAACCGAACTTTATTCTTTCTAAAATGATTTTGTATTTTATGGCATTCAAATGGAAAAACACATAAGCAAAAATGTTCAATATTATTGTTTCGAACTCTTGGTAGTTGAGATGATGCAGAATCAACTAAGTCAATAAGTATAGAACCGAGCCTAAGTTGTGTCATATCTGGAATTTTTCTTGCGACTGAAAAGCCCAATACTGTGCAATAAAACTCTTCCATCTTTATTCTGCTGTTCACGTTAATCACTATATGGTCGATTATTGCGTCTTCAAACATTTTCTGCTTTTCTCTGATTGTTTAAGGTCATGCTGAATCCCAAAAAATACGAAAACTGCACCGAGACTACAGGCTATTCCAACGATAAACAATCCGGTATTAAATGGAAATATAGCGAGTGAAAAGCTAGCAAGAATTGGTCCAAACGAAGAACCACCATCTGTAAGCAATCGCCAAACACCAAGAAATTCTCCTTTATTTTTTGATGGCGCATTATCGGTACCTAGCATCATTGTAATCCCCGTGGATAATCCATTGGCAACTCCGAGTATAACGGCTATAAATATGAGTGCCAAATAACTCTGTACAAAAGCTAAAGACATCAAACCTATGCTAAATAAAATAGAGCTTGGAATTGCACCAGCCCTTCTTCCAAACCGACTCATCAAGATACCAGCCGGATAAAACAAAATTAGATCTATAGCTGCGGATAAAGAGACAACAAAACCAATCGAAGTCACACTCAAACCTAACGAATCTCCAACAATTGGAATTAATACTATTCGAGCTGCTCTCATTAACATAAATATGACTGATGCGACACCAGCAGTTAAAAAAATTTTTTTATTTTCAGAAATAACTTTTATGTAAGATGAAAAAAAATCCGATTTTACCTCAATCCGATTTTGCTCATTAATTTTGGTTGTAACAATATAGAATCCAAAAAATAAAAAAAATGAACTAATCAAGAATGTAGTTTGAAACCCAACAGCTTCAGCAAGTATCCCACCGATGATCGGGCCTATAAGAGCCGTTAATCTCAAACCTCCAGCAAGCATCGCAATAACCCGACTCCTTAAGTTAAAATCATATTTATCTGATATATAGAGCATACGTCCGACTAAAAATAATGCACTAACAAAACCATGGATTAAAGCCAAAGATAGATACACAGTTGGCGAGCTTGCAAGTCCATAAAGTAGGAATAAAATGAACAATAAAAAGGTAGCTATTGACATTGCGGCTCTGCTACCGATTCGGGATACCAGGAAGCCCGCTGGAATATCAAACAACATCATTCCGAGCCCTTTCAATCCTAATACTGCAGCAGCCTGAGAGGTTGAACCTCCCGCGTCTAGGACTGCTAAAGGGAGAATTAGAAAAGACGAATAGGTGGCAGTGCCAATTAACAATAGCGGCAAATAAATCGAAATGAAAGGCTCTTTATGTTGCAATAATCCAAGCCGAATATTCTGACTAATGTTACTCAATTGAAACTAAATCGCAAAACATAATAATCTCAGTCAATTTCTCGTTCCCGTAATTCAATCCTTCTTATTTTACCGCTCACAGTTTTGGGCAACGAATCAACAAACTCTATTTTTCTAGGATACTTATACGGTGCTGTGATTTCCTTAACATGTTCTTGTAACATTTTTGATGTTTCTTCGTTTGCCGTAAATCCCTCTGCTAAGATTACAAAGGCTTTCACCACTGCCCCTCTTGTATTATCAGGGCTGCCGACAACTGCCGATTCAATCACTGCGGGATGTTTGAGTAGAGCGCTCTCTACCTCGAACGGACCAATTCTGTAGCCTGCGGACAAAATAACATCGTCCGCACGGCTGATAAACCAAAAAAAACCATCCTCGTCGACCTTCCCTCGGTCTCCTGTGATATACCAGTCTCCAACAAAACAACTATCGTACCTTTCTCTATCTTTATAATAATCTATGAAAAGGCCGGGAGTTCCCTCGGCTTGAATTCTTATAGCTATATCACCTTCTTCGTTCGCGCTTAGTTTCTGACCCCTCGCATCTATGATTCCCATCTCGAAATCAGGCATTGGTTTCCCCATTGAACCCAGACGAACCTCACCATTCGGAAGATTTCCGCAAATAAGGACTGTCTCAGTCTGGCCATAACCGTCCCGAATAATCAAACCGGTCGCTTTTTGCCAAGTCTCAATAACCTCAGGATTCAAGGGCTCGCCAGCACCAACACAATGCCGCAGATTAAGCGGCTTAAAATCCGACAAGTCCTCCTGAATAAGCATCCTATAAACAGTTGGCGCCCCACACATTGTCGAAATTGGATATTGCATTAACATTTTAATGGTTTCTTTTGGGGTGAAAATAGGATTGTTTGAAACGAATAAAGCGGCCCCTTGATTCCAAGGCCCAAAGTAGCTTGAATAAGCTGCCTTAGCCCAGCCATTATCACTTATATTCCAGTGCAAATCGCCTGAAGTTAAGTCAAGCCAATTTCTTCCCGTAATCTGATGGGCATAGCCGTAGCTATGATTATGAATTGTCATCTTAGGATAACCAGTTGTTCCTGATGTAAAATAGCATAATGCTCGATCGCTCGACCTAGTTTTTAAAGCTGTGAATGGTGGATTCGATTCTTCAATTATCGCATTTAAGTTTTTCCAGTCATTTTCAACTTCGCCAATTTTAATTTTTGTCTTCAGGGTTGGGCAAATTTGACTAATTTTTTCAATTTTTCGCGCATTTTCATGATCGGTAATAACGCAGGTTGCTTCAGCTGCTTTTATTCTATACGCAATATCATCGCTAGATAGTTGGGTTGTTCCTGGAGAACAAACCGCACCCATCCGTAAGCATGCTGTTAGGGCTATCCACCATTCAATTTCTCTACCCATAATCAAAAGCACTATGTCATCTCTCTTGCAACCTAATTTGACAAGTCCCTCAGCAAGCCGCTTCGATTTTTCTGAGATATCTCGAAAAGTTAACTCGACTGTCTTCTGCCCATTAGTCCATACCATCGCAACCTTATTATTTTTTTCTGCGGCCCATTTATCTACCACATCCGTTGCAAAGTTATAAAATTCTGGCGGAGGCCAACTTATTTTTGCAAGCCCTGATTGTTCCATAATTTCTCCCTATTAAAACCAATCTTTTTCCATTGTCACAAAAGCCAAGTCAAACCTTTCAATAAAGCGTAACCTTTCTTGTATTCTAGGAAATTCATGGCCAAAATAAAATCTTATCGCAGCTTTTTTTCCGAGATAAAACGGATTTTGACCATCTTTTTTTAAGTTTTTAAATACTACTGCGGCTTGCTTCAGCCACATCCAACCTATAAGGATATGACCAAAAGTATCTAAAAATATTCCAGCATTCGATAACCCAATATAATCACCCGACTTCTTTCGGGTAAGTTTTATTATCTCGACGACTGATTCTAACTGTACCAGCAAACTCTCGAACTGTTTTCCAAACTCATCAAGTTCAGGGTCAACTTTTGGGCCTGAAATGGTTTCCCTTATTAAAGTCAATAAATAATGGAAGGTTCTACCGTTACTCATAAATATTTTTCTTCCAAGCAAGTCCAAGGCTTGAATTCCATGAGTCCCCTCATGAATCGGATTCAGTCTGTTATCCCTATAAAAACGTTCAAGAGGAAAGTCTTTCGTATAACCATATCCACCTAAAACTTGAATTGCGTGCTTATTAGCTTCTAGACAAAATTCGGAAGGCCAGGATTTCGCGACTGGGGTAAGAAGCTCCAATAATGAATTTATTTCCTCTTTTACTGAAATATCGGTTTCTATAAGATATCGGTCATACATGTAGGCGCAATAAAGAGTTAAAGCCAAACTCCCCTCCACTGCAAACTTTTGCATCATTAGTAATCTTTTCACATCAGGATGTTCAACGATACAAACCTGATTTGACCCAGATTTCGGCGACCCAAGTTTTCGTCCTTGGATTCGATCTTTAGCATAAGCCAAAGAAT
Organism: Pseudomonadota bacterium; assembly: GCA_036130055.1. GTDB lineage: Bacteria > Pseudomonadota > Gammaproteobacteria > TMED69. Next base: position 43,691 of record JAYYOR010000005.1, read on the forward strand.
GTAAATAACCGGTGTAACCTAGTGCAGTTGCGTGCATACCAACTCCGATTCTTGCTTCATTCATCATATGAAACATGTACCGAAGGCCTTCATTAACTTCACCTATTAGATAACCATGGCAATCTTGATTTTCGCCATAGTTCAGTACCGTATTTGTGGTTCCATGCCACCCCATCTTTTGATTCAACCCTATGACCTTAATGTCATTTCTTTTTGAAAAACTACCCTTTTCATCCTCGCGAAATTTGGGCACAAGGAACAACGAGATACCTCTGACGCCAGGTGGGGCCCCGTCAATTCGGGCAAGAACCATATGGACGATATTTTCAGACAGCTCGTGTTCACCGCCTGAAATCCACATTTTTGTGCCACTGATTAAGTAATGATCTGAATCGGTAGGCCTAGCTGACACTCTAATATCACCTAAAGAAGAACCAGCCTGAGGTTCAGAAAGGTTCATCGTACCAAAAAACCTACCCTCTATCATGGGTCTCAAATATTTATCCTTCAGAGTATTATTCGCGTACTTAGAAATTAGGTTTGCGGCAGCCGTAGTAAGAAAACTATATGCTACCGCACTTACATTTGCAGCTGCCAAGAAAGCACCAGCTGCTTGCGCAACTACAAAAGGAAGTTGCATTCCTCCGGAATCAATTTCAGCCGACATCTTGGTAAAACCCAACTCCCTAAACTCATCCAGAGTTTCTTTTAGCTTGGGATAGGTAATAACTTTATCTTTCTCAAGATAGGGCTCACTCGAGTCAAGTTGTTTTGCTAAAGGGTAAAATTTCTGCTCGGCAAAGTTTTTGGCAAGTTCTAAAACTGCATCAAAAGTTGACCGATCATGCTGTTCGTATCTGTCGCTTTTTGTCAATTTATCAACTTGAAACACTTCATAAAGAAGAAATTCCATGTCTCTATTTTTAATTTGTAAATCATCCATTATTATCAATAATCAGTTATTTTACTCATCCATTTTTTTTACAATAAATTTACTGAAATCATATTGGGGTGCCTCGATTGAAACAGGTTCTGTTAAAATAGCACCGACCTCAGATAATGAGAACTTAGAAGTATCGTAGTTGGCCGGTTCAACAGTTTTATAATCAATTAACAAGGCACCTGGTTCGGCCAAATTTGCCTCAATAGACTTAAATTCTATCTGTTTTGAAGTATTCTGGACGGAGGGAATGGCCTCTTTGGAAATCGTTACAATCGCACCTCTTTCAGACATAGCCGTTTTATATTTTTGTGCCTCTTCAAAAGAAATATTTTTTTTTAAAACCACAGCTGAATCAGTAAATATTTTTTTTCGTAAGTGTTCCGGATCGACTCTAAATAGCTTACCCAGCTCACTAGTCACCTTTTCTCGTGACCAACCGTCTTTCAACTCTCCGGCAAACGTAATACAAAACTTATCCATATTTTACTTCTATATAAAATTTACCTTATAAATAATAATATTGTAGCTTTAGTTTTTATTAACCGCCAATATGTTTATAATCTCAGAAGGTAAATTTTTAAAGCTTTCCAAACTTTGTTCATCATCTAAAAAAGAATAAACAGAAAAGCGATTTAAAACACCCAAGTAACGGTCAATAATCCTCTGTGCTAGATTTTCAGGATTGTCGATGATTACAATCTTTTCTAACAATTCATCTGGAATAAGGTCTCCCATAGTGTCTAATTCACCACGTTTAAGAGAAAGATTTAATTTTTTCCCTAGATCAGGGTAACCATGATATTGAAAAAGAACTGCGTAATTTGGAGTTGACCCATAAAAAGCAATTTGTTGTCGAACAACCCTCTCCATACCAAGCTTTTCCTCATACGTTTCTCCCGTAATCACAAAAATAGGGGCATATAACTCGAAATTTCTCTCAGGTTCTTGAGACGATATAAGTCCTTTATTTACATTTGGTATAACCATATCTTTTAGAAATTCTACCGTATGCATTGGATGAACATGGAAACCGTCCGCTACCTTGCCAGCAACCTCACACATGAGAGGATTGACCCCAGCCAAATAAATCGGAATTCTAGGCCATTTAATCGGACCTGGGTTAAAAAAATCCGTTAACAAGGAAAACTTATAAAAGTGCCCATCAAAATCCGGTTGTTTACCCGTTTGAAAACAATCCCAAATTGATTTTATACAACGAATGTATTCTTCAATCCTAGCAGCGGGCTTATCGAATTGAACTGAATACCTTCGTTCAATATGAGATTTTACCTGAGTCCCCAATCCGAGATTAAATCTTCCTCTCGAAAATTTTTGTAAATCCCAAGCGGTTTGCGCCAAGGCAAAAGGTGTTCTCGCAAAAGCAACTGTAATATTGGTTCCTAAATTGATTTTATTTGAAGACCGAATGGCAAAACTTAACGGCAAAAATGGGTCATTCTTAGCTTCAAAGGTCCAAGCCCCGCTGAATCCGTATTTTTCCAAAAAGCGGATTTCAAAGTCAATTTCCTCCGGACTTCCGGCTTTTAATAAAGCGTCGACTTTTATCATATTTTTTGATTAATCTACGAGCTTATCTTCAAAAACTTTTGGGAAAATTAGGCTTAATTCTGCGAGAAGTTGTTCTTTATTTATGACTTTAATTGTTTTTATTCCTAGCTTACTTGCTGGCTTTAGATTAATACCCAGGTCATCAAAATAAACTATTTCTCTAGGGCTCAAATTCAACGTCTCAATAGCTATCTTATAAATTCGGGGATCAGGCTTCCTTAATCCTAGTTTACTGGATTCTATAACATGATCAAAATTTCCCATTATATTCTTTAATCTTACACTATAGTTATCATCATTTATCTCAGAGGGGGGTAGTTTTTTAATATTATTTGTTAAGCAGAGCTGAGAAATACCTATTTTTTTAACTTTAATTATAAAATTTACTATATCATCGCGGATCCGGCAGTTAATTAAAGGAAGAACATCATATCCCCTTATCGCATGGCCAAGATTCTTCGATTCTTGCTGGAACAAATTGTCAAATGTTGCATGACTAATTTCACCTCTTTCTAATAAGGCCCACGCGTTAGAATCTGAATTATTAGCATTAACAGCCCTAATAAATCCGGTTGGAAGCCCATGAGTTGCTTCAAATTTATTGAAGTTTTCAAAAGGAGAGCTCGTGACGACCCCACCAAAATCCCAAATTATACCTTTCTTATTCACTATAGAATTAGAACTCCTAGATTTTACTCTTATGGATATTGCATCTTAGTTTTTATCCAGTGTAGAGTAAGGATTATGAATATTGCAATCTCAGCGTCTACAAAAATTCCATGTTTAATCACATAAAATCTTGCAGAAACATCTCCGATTTTCAACGATTGGCCAAAAAAAAACTACCAAATGCCATATTTCATTATATCGATGGAGCGGCCGAAGATGAAACCACTTATCGTCGAAACACGAATGCGTTTGAGGAAGTCGATCTAGTACCTAATGTCCTTAGGGACGTTTCTAAAATAGATATGTCAGTAACTATAATGGGCCAAAAACTAGAAATGCCACTGTTTTGCTCTCCTACAGCTTTACAAAGATTATTTCATTTTCAAGGTGAAGAGGCGGTTGCAGAAGCTGCCAGTCACTTTGGTACCATGTTTGGGGTATCATCTCTCACTACCACCAGCCTTGATAAAATAAAGTCACTATCCACTAGTCCAAAAATATTTCAATTTTATTATCACAAAGACCAAGGGTTAAATCGCGCCATGATTGAAGCCGCAAAAGAGGCTGATTTTAATGTGCTAGCATTAACAGTAGATACCATTACAGGAGGCAATCGCGAACGAGACTTAAAGACCGGCTTCACTTCACCTCCTCGATTAACGCCAAAAACATTATTCAGTTTTATAACCCATCCCAGATGGACCGTAAACTACCTAACCCACGATAATTTCAGTCTTCCCCTATTAGAAAACTTCGTAAAAGAAGGGTCGAAAATATCGATTACAGTTGGAGAATATTTTTCGACCATGCTTGATCAATCTCTTGATTGGGATAAAGCATCGGAATTAAGAGAAATGTGGGGAGGACCCTTCTGTCTAAAGGGGATAATGAGTGCAGAAGATTCAAAAGCCGCCTTATCCATAGGCGCTTCTGGGATCATGGTTTCAAATCACGGCGGCCGGCAACTAGACGGGTCGCGGTCCCCTTTTGATCAGATTAGCGAAATAGCTGATGCGGTAGGCGATGAGATTGATGTTATTTTAGACGGAGGGATACGCCGTGGAAGTCACGTTTTAAAGGCACTTGCTTCGGGCGCTAAAGCTTGCTCAGGCGGAAGAATGTACCTCTATGCCCTTGCCGCGGGCGGTCAGGTGGGTGTTAAAAAAGCTCTAGGAATTATGAAAGAGGAAATTGCTCGAGACATGAAGCTAATGGGTATATCCAAGATAAACAAACTGGATAACACTATGATAAGAAGAAGAATTAAGAATTAGATTACGGGAATAACAAAGTCTCTGTCCAATTACCATCTGCAGTCAGCTCGTAAAATTCCCTAAGATGAAGTCTGTAAGGCATATCCTGCCAAAATTCAAAGTTTTCCGGTTTTACCCGAAAGCCAGACCAATAATCTGGTCTGGGAATGTCGCTATCTAAAAACTTCTTGGTTAGTAACTCAATTGATTCCCCCAAAGAAGTACGAGAATTTAATACCCTCGATTGATCTGATGCCCACGCTCCCAACTGCGAGCCACGGTCGCGTGTCGCAAAATACTCATCTGCGATCCTGCCGTCAATTTGATTCGCTTCACCTTGTATTCTCACTTGCCTCTTTAAAGACTTCCAATGAAAACAGAGGGATACAAAAGGGTTCCCACCGAGTTGAATGCCTTTATTACTCTGAGTATTTGTGTAAAAAACAAATTCTTTTTTATGAAAACCTTTAAACAGAACTATCCTTGAAGAAGGCCGTCCTAATCTATCAACGGTTGATAAAGTCATCGCGTTAGCATCTAATTCAAGCTCGGAAGCCTCTTTTAACCAATCATCAAATCTATCAAAAGGGAAATTAAATTCTTCCATTCTAGCCTCCGGCGGATAAAAAAGGATCGCTTATTATAATCGTATCGTCTCTATCAGCTCCCGTAGAGATAATTGAAATCTCCACCCCAATCGATTCAGATATAAATTTTAGATATTTTTTTGCATTATCTGGCAGCTGGTCGAAATTTCTAATTCCCTTTGTCTCTTCAGCCCATCCCGACAAAGTTGTGTATTCCGCCTTAATATGCTTGAATTCGCGGATTTCTAGAGGATAAGAACATTTTTTACCTTCATGATGACCGTAGGAGGTACAGATTTTTAACGTCTCTAGGCCGTCTAATACGTCAAGCTTCGTGATACATAACTGTCTAATACCATTTAATTCACAAACGTAATTTAGAGCGACCAAATCAAGCCATCCACATCTTCGAGGACGTCCGGTTGTAGAACCAAACTCATTTCCTTTTTTTGCTAAAAATTCACCTACAGTATCGTTACACTCTGTTGGGAAAGGGCCGCTTCCTACCCTGGTTGTGTACGCTTTGGTAATACCAATGCTATTTTGAATATATTTCGAGCTTATTCCAGAACCAGTAAAGACACTACCAATCGTAGTATTTGAGGACGTGACGTATGGATAAGTTCCATGATCAATATCCAACATTGCGCCTTGAGCACCCTCAAAAATGATGTTTTTATCTAGCTCAAACTCTTTTTTCAAAAAAATTGAAATATCATCAACTGAATCTTTTATCCTTTCCCAATAGCGCATTGTTTCGCTGAAAATAACCGAGATATCGACTGGTTTTTGGTTAAAAAATTTAGTTAGCCAAAAATTATGATATTCATCGAGCATTTTAAGTTTTTCATAAAAGACAGTTTCATCGAATAAGTCAGCAAGCCTAATTGCTCGCCTGGCGACCTTATCTTCGTATGCAGGTCCAATTCCTTTTTTTGTAGTGCCAATCCGTTTGCCCCCAAGATGATTTTCTCTTGCTTTATCAATAGCGACATGATAATCGAGAATCACGGGGCAATTAGGGCTTATTTTCAGCCTTTCTTCCACAAATATCCCCCGCAATTCGAGCGTCTCAATTTCCTCTGAAAGTTTCTTTAGAGAAATTACTACTCCGTTTCCAATTAAACAAATCACATTCTTTCTCAAAATTCCAGATGGTATTAAGTGCAACACAGTCTTTTCTCCATCAACCACAAGAGTGTGCCCAGCATTATTACCACCTTGAAATCGAACAACAGACTGGGCTCTGGAGGTGAGCAGATCAACGATTTTCCCTTTCCCCTCATCGCCCCATTGAGTCCCCAGTAAAACTATGCTTGTCATCCTATTGTTTCCATCAAGAAGTCCCTTTCTAATCTCCCTCTTTCACTGACCAATCCCCGGCTTTATTTTGTTCGACAACGCCTTGCGAAACGTGTTTGGATTTTTCATTTGGAAGAGGTTGAATTACTCTAAAACCTTTTGAACGAAGCTCATCCAAATATTTTTTAAGCTCTCTATCAAGTAATGCGGGGGCAATAACGGTTTTTGTTTCGAAATCTGTTTTTGGTAGTTGTGATAACCTTGATAATGATTTTAGATCAGCACTGAACCCAGTTCCGGGCCTTTTTTTTCCATCTTTCGGCGATTCATACTCGTACCGCCCTCCCCAGCAAAGTGGCCTGCCAAGATCGTCCACAAAAACTGTGAAGCTAATTGAGCTATGGTATTTGTAACCACTAAGTGCAGCTAAATCGAACTTTATTTCTACATCAGGATACAAATAAGAAAGGGATTCTGAGACGAATATTAATGCATCCAAGTCCTTTAATACCGAGTCTGGATATTCTTTAAAGATTTGTTTGGCGTCGGTCAAAACACTTTTCGAACCATTCAATTTTAAGAGTGCCTCAATTTGGAAACTGCTTTCTGAGGCAATGCCATAATTATGTAATGTGTTTCGCAGACTGCTTAAGTCCCTTTTGAGCAAACAAGTAAGTAATTTTTGTTCCAATGATTCATCAATTTTTGCATTTTGACATAAACGTTTAAAAAGCCCCATATCACATAGTTCGACCACTGGACCTTTAATTTTCAACAGCTTAAGTAAATCACAAACAAGGCTAATAACTTCAACATCGCTTTCAGAACCGATATGGCCAAAGAGTTCAGCACCGATTTGTATCGGGTTTCTTGAACCAGGGTAGCGATTAAGGCCAGCTTTTAAGATGGGTCCGACGTAGCATAACCTTCTGACTCCCTCGCCCGGCATGAAAGATTCCATCCTGGCAATTTGAGGAGTTATATCCGCCGGAATGCCCACTGTTCTACCAGTTGCTTGGTCAACCATTTTCATGGTGCTCAGATTAAGTACAGGATCTATATTTCTTAAAAGTGAGTCCAAATATTCTAAAATCGGCGGATAAACTAGTTCGTAGCCCCATGAATTCATATGTTGCAAGATTAAGCGCCTACACACCTCTAAAGTTTTTGCTTCGTCGGGTAAAAGATCGTCTATTCCTTCAGGCAGGGTCCAAATCGATTCACTACTATTTGATAGCATATCTTAAATAGCCAATATTTTATTGTATTTGACCTGCTGGGTTACCGAAGAACTTAAAAAAGTCTGAATCGGGTTCCAATAATAAAACATCATTATTATTCCCAAAACTCGATTTATATGCATTCAGGCTTCTATAAAAATCATAAAATTCCGAATTTTTATTATAAGCCTTTGCGTATATTTCCGACGATTTGGCATCACCCGCACCCCTCATCTCCTCGGCATCTTTATAGGCTGCAGCCGAGATAACGATTCTCTGCCGGTCAGCATCAGCTCTAATTGTGATTGCCTCTTTTTCACCCCTTGCTCGGAATTCTCTGGCTACGCGAGCTCGCTCAGAACGCATTCGCTCGTATACATTAGCGCTAACTTCCACGGGTAAGTCAATTTTTTTCAGCCGTAAGTCTAAGATCTCCATACCCAAGTCAGCCGCTCTTTCGTTCGCAGTTTGAGTCACAACCTCCATTATTTTGCCACGTTCACCGCTTACTACTTCTTGTACTGTCCTTTTACCGAATTCACTTCTAAGACTATCATTTATTTTTTGATAAACTAAAAGGCCGGCTCTTCGAATGTCTCCGTCTGTTGACTTATAAAATTGCTCAACATTCTGTATTCTCCACCTGGCAAAAGAATCAACTATCACATCTTTTTTCTCTCCAGTTAAGAAACGCTGAGGCTCCGCGTCTAAAGTTTGTAAACGTTTATCGAATTTCTTGACGTTTTGAACACCAGGAATCAAAAAATGTAGCCCAGGTTTGAAGTCAGAGCGCTCAATTTTTCCAATCTGAAACAGGATGGCTGATTGGTACTCGTACACTCTAAACGTTACGAGGTACAGTATTCCTAAAACAATTACTAAACCTAATGATATTTTTGTAAACATTTGTCTTCTCTTTTTTTTACTTTTATCTGGTTTCTCTGTCTCTATCCCATCTTTGTACGGTGGTGTTAGAGTCGATCATTTGATTTGTTTCACTTGAGTTGGCGTTGCCAGATTCAAGTGATCTTTGATTACTTTTACCGCCACCGCGTTCTATTAACTTGTCGATTGGTAAATACATCAAGCTGGACCCACTTTCATTGTCTAAAATTACTTTATTCGTTTTCGACAAAACCGATTCAATTGCTTCGATGTACAATCTTTTTCGTGTCACCTCAGGAGCCTTGCTATATTCCTTATAGAGCTGGTCAAATCTGCTGGCTTCACCTTCGGCCTGCGCAATAACTTTATCGCGATAACCTTCTGCCTCGAGTCTGATCCTAGCTGCCTCACCAGCTGCTCGTTCCACAACTTCATTTCGATAGGCCTCAGCTTCGTTTATTTTCCGCTGCTCATCTTCTCTTGCTTTAATCGCGTCATCGAACGCCGCTTTGACTGCTTCTGGTGGTTTTGCTGGTTGCATGTTAACACTGGTAACCTCAATGCCAGACTCGTAAACATCCAAAACATCCTGTATTAACATCATCGCCTCTGTCGCTATTTGTGCTCTACCTTCTGTAATGACGTAAGTAAGTGTGCTTTGACCTATGATATCCCTAATTGCCGATTCTGTGACCCTTCGTACCGAAACATCTGGGTCTGCGATTTTAAATAGATAATCTGTAGCCTCTTTAATTCTGTATTGCACAGCTAACTCAACTTCAACGATATTCTCATCTCCCGTAAGCATTGATGATTGAGACGTGATGGTTTGAATGCGCTCTACATTTACTTTAATAACTTCTTCTATCGGCCTGGGTAATCTAATATGCGGACCTGGCTGCAATGTAGAGACATACTCTCCAAACCTCATTACTACACCTCTCTCCGCTGGGTCGATCCTGTAAACCATCTCATATCCAAGAATGAGCGCAAAAAGTACACCTGCCACAATTAGAAGTGGGGTTTTTGGTTCATCGTTTCCTTTTTTTGAACCCCCACCCCCACTAAATATCTTTCCGATACCTTCTTGCATTTTCTTTACCACCTCATCTAAGTCTGGCGGCCCCTGGTTGCCTGGTCGATTGCCCCAAGGATCTTTATCTTTGTTATCTGGATTCCATGACATTATTTTTATTCCCGTTTTTAATTTTATTCATTGCTTATCCAATCAAATACTTCTAGCAGCTAACTCTTGATCTGGGTTGTGCCCATCAGTAGGCAACAATTCGTAACTATCTTTATATTTTAACACCAAATCCCTCTCAAACCGGTCAACCTCTAATTCAAGTATGATATCGCCAGTTCTGTCTACCACCTCAGCCAATACAAGCCCTCGATCATAAAATAAAGCTCTTAGACGTCCAACTGATTGGGATAGTTTAACAGTGATACGGTTCTTTGCACCATAAAGATTTTCTTCTATTATACGTTTTAATAAACTTATTCCTTGTTTATTGATGGCTGAAACCTCTACAGAATCAATTAGCTTGTTACCAATCGATTTATTTTTTTGCTTCAAACCCTCGAGCAGGTCAGATTTATTGTATACCATTACGGTAGGCACATTACCCGCTCCTATCATCCGAAGAATTTTGTTCACCACGTCAATTCGCTCATATAATTCCGGATGAGCGGCATCTACAACGTGCAATATCAATTGTGATTTGATAGTTTCCTCCAGGGTTGCGCCAAATGCGGCAATAAGTGTCGGTGGTAAATTTTCTATAAAGCCAACTGTATCCGTCAACAAAATTCGCTTATCTCTACCCACCTCCATTGCCCTAGTTGTTGGATCCAAGGTGGCAAACATAAGATCCCTCGCCTCGATGTCACTTTTTGTTAAAACATTAAATAAACTTGATTTTCCCGCGTTTGTATAACCGACTAAGGCAACAGTTGGTCTTCCTCTTTTCTTCCTAAGACCGCCTGCTAATCTTCTCCTTGATTTAATCTTTTTGAGACGGGTAGATAGTTGCTTGATTCGGACACCAAGCAACCGTCTGTCAGTTTCCAATTGTGTCTCACCTGGACCTCTGAGTCCTAAGCCGCCTCTTTGCCTCTCTAGATGGGTCCACTCTCGAGTAAGCTTGCTTTTCAAATAATCTAATTGAGCTAACTCGACTTGTACGCGACCTTCAAATGAGCGAGCTCTCTGCGCAAAAATATTTAAAATAAGCCCGGTCCTATCAATTAATTGGCAACAGAGCTTTCGCTGTATATTTCGGTGTTGACTTGAAGATATATCTCTATTGACGACTACAAACGAAGTGTTATTGACGGAAACTAAATCTTTAAGCTCGTCAAGCTTTCCGGACCTCACATATGATTTTGGATCAAATTTATCCAAAATTGCTGAACATGAAAATTTTATTTCTAAATTTGCACTTCGAATTAGCTCATAAAATTCGCTGGGATCATAGTAGCTCCCCTTAAGAGAGACAATAAGTACGCCTACTTCGTTCAATTTTTATTACCAATCATAAGATATGAGTTTTGATAATTGGAGTCAGATGAAAAGAGAGGATTAGTCAACGGGGTGTTGCTCAATCTTTACGTTCGTACTCGGCACAACAGTAGAAATAGCGTGCTTATATACCATCTGATAGACAGAACTCTTCAACACAATCACAAATTGGTCAAACGAATCAACTGTACCCTGAAGCTTTATGCCATTTACTAAAAATATCGAAACCGGGATCTGCTCTTTCCTTAATGTGTTTAAAAATGGCTCTTGCAAGGATTGATTTCTACTGCTCATTTTTTTAAAAACCAGCGTTCAATTGCCTGTTCTCGTTTAATTTTTATTCTCATAGCGACTCAATTCTACCATTATTTTTGCTAAAGCATCATCAATACCATCACTTTCTACCCAAATAACATTCCTTTCCTTCTTAAACCAAGTCATTTGGCGTTTTGCTAGTTGCTTTGATTCTTTAATCGCCTGTGCTCTCATTTCAGAAAAACTAAGAGCCCCCATCAGATATAAGATTACTTGACGGTAGCCGACGGTATTGAGCCCGGGAGAATGAATGTTAACCGGGTTTCTTTGGAGCAAGAGCTTAACCTCGTTTATCAAGCCAAACTCGAGCATATTGTCAAACCTTTTTGCGAGTCTATCGTGATGCAAATTTTTATTAGGCTCGTGTATAACAATTTTCAAAGGATTCTTTACTAATGGAACTTTACTTTCTTTGGAATGAAATGAAGAAAGTGGCTTCCCTGTTGCTTCGTACACTTCCAGGCCTCTTATAATTCTCTGCCTATCATGGGGATGCAGATTCGATGCCAGCTGAGGGTCTATATTTACTAATTTTGCATATAAGGTAGCCAAACCCATATTGTCCAATTCTTTTTCAACTTTTTCCCTAAATGATTTATCAACTTTTGGAACCGATGAAAGCCCTTCCTCAATGGCTCGAAAATAAAGACCTGTGCCACCAACAAAAAATGGGAGGCGACCTACATTAGATTTTTCTTTCAAAACAGAGCCGCAGTCCCTATAAAATCGTGCGACAGAATACCTCTCAGCTAAACTAATTTTTCCCGACAAGAAATAATCTATTCCTATTTTTTCAAAGGGTGTGGGCAATGCACTACCAATTCGTAAATTCTTATAAATTTGAACTGAATCGACATTAATCACAAAAAAACAATTAGTCGTCCTCAATCTACTTAATAACTTTGTCTTGCCTACTCCTGTTGGGCCCATAATAAAAATTGCGTCGTACATAAAAGTACTCTCAGTTAAGAGGCGGAATTTTCAATAATTCGCCCTCTTTTATTTTGTCTCCACTCAGACCGTTGACACGTTTTAATTCTTTTACAGCAATCCCAAATTTTAACGCTATCGCTGAAAGTGTGTCACCGTAGGTCACACGATAATCACCTAGATAACTTTTATTAGAATGCTCTAGTCCGAAATAATCGCAAACACCTCGATAAATCCAATGGGCGATTTGCCTTTGAGCTTTAGGCTCACTAAGTCTTTTTTCTTCAACAGGGTTAGAAATGAACGCGGTTTCAATAAGAACTGATGGGATATCTAAAGCTTTCAAAACCATAAAACCCGCATATTGGACCATCGGCTGATGAACTGGACCAAAATTTCTTAACTGTTTTATTATTTTACCTGCCACCTTAACACTTTCTTCAATAGTGGCTCTTTGCGAAAGATCAACCAATGTTTCCCATAAATCTTCATCCTTCTTTTCTCTTTTAATGTCGCCAATAAAATCGCTTTCATTCGATTTTTTTGCCAGCATCCGCGCTAACTCGCTACTCGCACCACTCTGAGAGAGAACATATACCGATGAACCTCGAGCCGATTGATTGTCAATTGCATCCGCGTGGATTGACAAAAACAAGTCTGCATTAGAGTCCCGAGCGATTTTGACCCTTTGTCGTAAACGAATCTTATTGTCATCGCGTCGGGAGAGAATTGCGCGCATCTGAGGATGGCTATCAATAAAATTAGCTAAATATACTGAAACATTCAGGGTAATGTGCTTTTCCAAGACACCTGTTGGGCCAACCGCGCCGCTATCTTTACCCCCATGACCCGCATCTACAACAACCGCAAATTTTTTTTCAATATTTTTCTGGCTATTCCTAATCGTTTTACCATCCTCTATCTTTTTAATTATAAATGTAATTTGCGGTGCATCCTCTGAAGTATTTTCATTCAAAGTTAGCTGAGACGGATCAATAGTTAGCTCAACCACAAGGCGCAACACGTTATCGTTCCGAAAACCATACCTAAGGTTCCGTACGAGTCCATTTGTAGATGCCGGGATTAAGCTAGGTTCAAAGTTACCATTAGTTTTAACATCTAAAACCAATCGCGAAGGTTCGCTCAAAAAAAAAGATGAAATAAATATAGGTTCATTACTCTTAACCTTAATTGCAGAAGAAGACTGTCGATTATCAATTTCGATCGACAAGGAAGCTTTTGCAATCAAAGGGGAAAATTGGGCTAATAGATAGACGGTAACGAATACCAATTCGTGTTTATATCTAATAATTCTAAATACCTCCCGTTTGAGTTAAAATCTTAGATTACTAAGAAGCTCTTTTCCTTGCTGTGTGAACACAGTAAAAATAGCTTCGCGTCCGGATTCGAGTACATCGAATGTTACATTAATATCGACCTTTGAAACGAAATTTAAATCAAACTTAGGCCATTCTACTAAATAAGTAGTTTGTGCTTTCGAACTCAGATCCAGTCCAAAATAATTTAACTCCCTTACGTCCTCTACTCGGAACAAATCGAGATGAAATAGATCAAACGATTCAAATTCATAATACTCAATTAATGTAAAGGTCGGGCTTTTAACGTGGCCGTCGTACCCTAATGAGCGAAGAAAACCTCTAACGAAAGTAGTTTTCCCAGCCCCAATTTGACCCTCTAAAGTAACGGTTAGACCAGGTTGATGGAGGTTCCCTATTTTATTTCCAAGCGCCTCTGTTTCCATTTCATCTTTTACAATTATCTTCATCTCATTAGACACTTCAACCAATTAAACCTCGTATTATTGGCAATAAATCCGTCGGCAACATCCCTTTTAAACCCGAAATTCGAGCCCGATCTGCGGCTTGATTATGAATTGAGCACCCCAGACAAGCGGCATCAAAATTATTTAGACCTTGACCCATAAAGGACAAAATAATTCCTAAAAGCAAATCGCCCATTCCACCGGTAGCCATCCCGCTATGACCTCCGGAAATAATCCTGGGAATCCTTCCCATCCCGGCAACAATGGTTCCTGGCCCTTTAAGGAGGCAAACCCCACCATATGTTTCGACAATCTTAGCGACTGACAAAAATCTATCAGATTCTATCTTGGATTCGCTGATTCCCAGAAGCCGTGCAGCCTCCTTGGCATGAGGCGTTAACACTCGATTATTATTGTAGCTCCGGTTACGAGCAAGGATGTTTAAAGCATCAGCATCAAAAACAACGGGCTTTTTAAGATTTTGTATTTCTTGATACATTCGTTTGCTCCAATCAGACAGTCCCAACCCAGGTCCAATCCCAATTACTGAAGCACGGGACACCAAACCTTCTAGATCTTTTATTCGTTTGATTTTATGAAACATTATTTCTGGTTGACCACTGATCAAGCCTTCGGAATTAGAAAAATGAGTTGCCAGCGAAACTAAGCCTGAACCACTTCTCAAAGCTGCCTTACAAGAAATTAGCGGTGCTCCAGCATATCCCGGGGCACCGCCAATAACTAAGTTATGTCCATAATCATGTTTATTTGAATATTCTCGTCTTGATGGAAGAAAATCCAATGATTCCTCAAAACCCAGAAGCTTGGAAGATGTCACCTTCTTCAATTCATCATCAACGTCCAATAATAGGTTATCCACGACAATTTTCCCAGAGTGGCTTTTACCAGCACCCGTTAAGCTACCTTGCTTCACAGCGAAAAAACTGACAGTCAAATCTGCTTTAACTGCAACATCATAAACCCAACCAGAAGAAGAATCGACTCCTGTTGGAACATCGATCGCAACAGTTACTGCGGGTGTGTCGTTGATATTTTTAATCAATGACTTAGTTGCTGCAGATAGCTTTCGATTCAAGCCGACACCAAAAATCCCATCAACAATGACCGATGTGTCACATACTACATATTTATCAATATCAAATATTGGTACATCTTGTTTTTTTAACTCTTTTTGAATGTGAAATTGGAGGGAACTTTCAGGATAATCTGAACGGAAAGCATATACTCTAACCGAGTAACCCTCTTTTTTTGCATGCCTCGCTACTTGGAAACCATCAGCTCCGTTTTTTCCAGGACCACAAACAATATCTAGTTTTTTTCTTGTCGGAAATTCATTTGAAATTACTTCGAAAACCGCCCTGCCTGCCCGATCGACAAGTTCTTTTTCGGTTAGGTTAAACTTCTTGATTAATGCTTGGTCAAGCAATTTTGCCGATTGACCACAAACCAGTTCATTGTAAGCCATTTGCTTTCAAACACTATTGTTGAATATAGATTCCTTATAATAACGTAATTCTGCTATTGATTCTCTTACATCATCAATTGCCCTGTGAGCGCCTTTCTTTTTAAATTTCAACTGGTCGGGATACCATAAGTTCGTAAGAATTTTTATGGAGCTTACGTCTAAATTTCTATAGTGAAAAAAATCATGTAAATTCGGCATCCATCTACGCAAAAATTGCCGATCTTGACAGATGCTATTGCCACACATTGGAGAAGTATCCGGCAAAATATATTCATTAAGAAATAGTAAAATCTCATTCTGTACGAACTCCAAAGAGTTCGTGCTTTCCAAGACCTTTTTATATAAACCTGATTTTTTATGCTGCCTAGTATTCCAGGAATCCATTGACTCCATTAATGATAGAGGCTGGCTGACAACCAAACTCGGACCCTCTATGATATCTGCACAATCTTTATCCGTAACTGCTACAGCAACTTCAATAATCTGATCTTTTTCAGGATCCAGTCCCGTCATTTCTAAATCAATCCAAACTAAATTAGTCTCTAATTTATTCATCGCCAAAATTTCAATTCAGTATTTCTGCCTGCCCCGAAATGCATGCATTATAGTGGTGCTATTAACATATTCGAGCTCACCGCCAGAGGGAACTCCATGTGCGATTCGAGTTACCAAAACTGAGAAGCGTGCTCCCATTTCCTTTAGAAAAAACGCTGTCGCATCACCCTCCATCGTCATACTCGTTGCAGCAATTATCTCGCTGATGGTGCCAGCATTCAACCGTCTCTCTAGATGTTCCAAGCCTAAGTCCTCGGCTAACACATTATCTAAAGGCGAAAGCCGTCCAAAAAGCACAAAGTATAATCCGTCATAATCTGAATTGGATTCTATTGCCTCAACATCAAGTGGATTTTCAACAACGCATATTTTTGTATGATCCCTATCTGGATTTGAGCAAATTGGACAAATCTCCAATTCACTAAAATTTCTACAACTTTTACAATGCTCTATTTTTTCCAAACATTCTGACAGTGTGTCTATCAGAACACGAGATTTGGCTTGCGCTTTTTCGATCATAAAAAAGGCCAGTCTTTGAGCCGATTTTGGCCCTATTCCTGGTAAAAACTGTAAAGCGTTAACCAAATCTTTAACAAGTGGAGAAGATTTCATGCAGTTCGATCGCCTATGTTATTCATCCTTTAACTCGAGACCACTTAGCTTCGCATCAAAAACTTCCTGCAGATCCCTTATCGGTGAGCGACCTAGCAACCTTTCCTTCTCTCTGGCTTTTTGCTGCTCTTGTTCTATTCTTTTTTGATTGGCTGGCGAGTCTAGTGAAGCTGTTGACTCTTCAACGGACACAATTACCTTTAAAGGCCTCGAATATGTATCAATTAACTTTTTTTCAATTGCATTGATGTAAGCCTGCTGATTGAGGTGCTGAAAATTAGCCGAAATTTTTAATGAAATAGTATTGTTTTTCAATTTTACCATTTCAGAATTATTCACAAGTTCTCCTGGAAGCCCAGACAGTTTAATTGATTCTACTATTTCAGACCACGTTAAACTGTCTATCAATTTCTGGTGGGTGGGGTCTCCTTCTTTAAGTTTGTTTTTTTTTGTTGTTAAGACTACTTCCTCGACTTTTTTATCGGCGGTTATTTGGGAATGGATAACGGCTTTATCAGCAGGTAATGAAATAGAATCAGAATAACCTTCGGTAACCGGCATAAATGAGAGCAAACGAACCAGCATTATTTCAAATGCAATGATAGGCTCAACCGAATGGATGAGATTACGCTTTGTGAGCAGACAGATCTCAAAAAAAAGTTGGCAAATCTCAGGCTTGATTGTTTTTGCTAACATTAAAAGTTTTTCATCATTCTCGGATAACTTGTTTGATTCCCCAATTGCCTGAAGCACTGCAATGTCCTTTAAAGTAGACAGCATCTGGTCAATTACAAGTTCGTAATTTGGCACTAAATCAGCCAGATTGCGCGACAATCGAAACAAATTAGCTTTTTCTTTTTTTATTAAAAGTTCGAGAATCTCATTAATAATATTATCATCGACAATACCGAGCAATTTCGACACGTCTTCGGTTATGATGTCCCCTTCGCTTAAAACTATTATTCGATCGAGCAGACTCAAAGCATCTCTTGCACTGCCGTCTGCACTCTTTGCAATAATATCAATTGCACTTTTTGAGAATTTTATCTTCTCTCCGTTTAAAACCTTTTCAATATATTGATGAAGAAATTTCTGCGAAATTTTTTTTAAATTTAACTTGAGACAGCGTGATAAAACTGTTGCAGGAATCTTTTCATAATCAGTCGTTGCTAACAAAAATTTTACATGCTCGGGGGGTTCTTCTAGCGTTTTCAGTAATGCATTGAAGGAATGCTTTGAAAACATGTGTATTTCATCGATCAAATAAATCTTAAAACGGCCCTGGGTCGGGGTATATTGAACGTTATCTAATAACTCGCGTGTCTCTTCGACCTTTGTTCTAGACGCTGCATCTACTTCAATCAAATCAACCATATTGTTATTGTCAATTCCAACACAACTGTAACATTCGCCGCAAGGGGTGCTAGTAACCCCTTTATCACAATTTAGTGCCTTGGCAAAAATTCTAGCCATAGTTGTTTTGCCAACACCTCTAGTTCCGGTAAACAGATACGCATGGTGAACTCGTTGAAACGACAAAGCATTGATTAAAACAGAAACAGCTTCGTGCTGCCCGACCACTTCATCGAAATTTTTTGGACGCCATTTCCGCGCTAAAGCCTTGTAACCCATAATTCATCTCATACAACAAAATATCAACATTAGAGTGATAGCCGCTTCACTCAACTATACCCAGAAAGTTCGATACCGTTGCTCCCTCTCGGGCCTGGCGGGGTTTTCGAGTTTCAGTCATAATTTTATACAAAACGGCTATCAAGAAAATAGTAACATATTAACAATCTAGTTCGTGTACAATCATAAAACAAAAAAGTTTTAGCACCGAATTGTGGTATTATCAAATAAAAGCGTAATGAAACTTCAAAGGGAGCATCATGGAATATAGAGTCTCTGTAGACACCGGCGGAACGTTTACGGATGTGGTAGTCACAGACAGTGACGGAAATTTTACTGTCGGAAAAGCACTTACCGATAAAAAACGAGCATTTAACAGCATTAATTCAGGACTAGCTGTAGCGTCAGAGCAACTTCAAACAACAGTAGCAGAACTCCTATCAAAAACCAGCGTTTTCATTTACGGAACCACTAGAGCTACTAATGGGATAGTTGAAAGAAAAACAGCAAAAACAGCATTTCTCACCACTAATGGTTTTCCAGATATTTTATTATTGAAAGAGGGTGGAAAAACAGAACCCCATAATTTATCGATCCCATACCCAGAACCCTATATCCCTAGAGACCTCACTTTTGAGATACCTGAACGTATCAATGCAGAAGGAGAAATTGAAGAAAAACTAGACACAGAATTTACCAAAGAGTTAATTGGAAAACTTCTTGAAACTGGAGTCGAGGCAGTCGCAGTCTGCTTCCTCTGGTCGGTGGCTAACCCAAAACATGAACTTGAAGTTGAAGAATTAATTCGTTCTATCAACCCAGAACTACCAATAACACTGAGTCACCGTTTGAACCCTATCGTACGAGAATATAGAAGAGCTTCATCAGCCGCTATTGACGCTAGCTTAAAGCCTCTTATGCAAAGCTACCTTTTAACTCTTCAAAAGGATTTAGCCGAAGCGGGATACCAGAACGACGTTTTGGTGAGCACATCCTACGGTGGGGTGATGCATTTAACTGACATAGTCGAAAAGCCGATTTTTTTGGTCAAATCTGGGCCAGCCATGGCTCCAATTGCAGGTAAAGCTTATGTAAGTGCCGAGAGTCTTGATAATAATATTATCGTTTGCGATGCTGGCGGTACGACATTTGATGTAAGCTTGGTAAGAGATGGTACGATCGAATTTTCTCGTGATACTTGGCTTGGACCTCGTTGGATGGGGGATAATCTTGGGATGGCATCAGTGGCCGTTCACAGTATTGGCGCAGGAGGCGGGTCAATTGCATGGGTCGATTCAGGAGGACTTTTGAGAGTCGGACCAAATTCCGCGGGATCAGAGCCAGGACCAGCATGCTACGGCTTGGGCGGAACAAATCCAACCGTAACAGATGCGGCTGTAATATTAGGCTACATAGACCCAGCCCATTTTCTTGGAGGTAGAATGGATCTCGATGAGAAAGCTGCTTATGAAGCTATCGCGAAATTAGGCAACGCAATAGGACAGGATGTGGACAGAACAGCCTATGCCATCATGGCGGTCGCGAATGAGAATATGATAGAAGCCATTAAAGAACTTACAATAAATGAAGGAATTAATCCCGCCGAATCAACTTTGGTCGCTGGAGGGGGTGCAGGAGGGCTCGGAATCATCCCTATAGCCAACGAACTAGGTTGCAAAAAAATATTAGTTCCCAGAACCGCTGGGGCATTAAGCGCTTCGGGAATGCAATTTTCAGACATTATAACCGAAGCCGGTGCCAGTAAATTAACAACAACAGATGATTTTGATTATGACGGGGTAAATCTAGCGATTAACAAGATTAACAAAGATTTAGAAAATTTTAGAAAAAATCTAAATAATCGGGGCATCGAGGAAACTGAGATTAGGTATTTTGTAGAAGCTAGATACAGATTCCAGGTATGGGAACTAGAGATCGAATTAAAAAATGGTGAATTCAAATCACAGACTGATATAGAAGATTTAATAGCTAAATTCCATCAAATGCATGAAAGAGTGTTTGCTATAATCGATGAAGGACAAACCGTAGAGTGTCTTAACTGGAGAGGTAGATTAATAGGGAAAGTAGATGCTCCATCACTGGAGCCCTCCAGGACGTCTAGCGCAAAATCAAAAAAACACGACAGAGAGAAAGAAACCATCTTTGATGGCAAGAAAGTGAAAACTTCGATATATAAGGGAGAAGCACTATCAGTAGGAGACAGAATTTCAGGACCAGCGGTAGTTGAAGAGCCGACATCTACTCTAGTAGTATATCCCGGTTCCTCGGTGGTGGTAAGCGGAGGAGGTAGGTACATAATTAGTCTCAGCGACTAATCCAATTGGCTAAATTTCGAAATAGACCATAACTGTAACTTAATTAAAATGATGCTTCTCTAGATAAAGCAAGAAGATAACTAGCCCCTGGGAAGACTGAAAAAAATACTATCTCGTCCTCGGTTTAATTTCTTCTGGAAACTTTGACCGAACATAGTCTTACTGGCATTTTCAAATAGGGGGTAGAGACCTTCGATATCACATACATCATTGCTTATAACTCATTATAATATTTTTTGAACGATACAAATTCACCCAAATGACTCCAATTATTGTAAGAATGCCACCAAACAGAACAACACCACTCAATTGTTCTTTGATTAAAAGATATGAAAGAAAAGTTCCAAAGATAGGTACCAAATTTAAATACATAGATGCGGGTGCGGTGCCCAATTCTTTTATTCCTTCATAATACCATAGAAAACCAAGTCCCATTGTTAAAACTCCTTGTGCTATCAGCACTATCACGACAATTGGTTCAGACAACATAATCACAGAGTTTTCGCCATTGAACGCCATATTTGGTATAAGAAAGATTCCACCAAACAAACAAGAAAAAGCGGTTATCCAAATCGGGGAATTTTTTTCCAAAAGAGGTTTTGCAATTATTGAATAGAAACCCCAACCGACTATTGCTATTAGAAATAAGGCTTCACCAGTCCCTACTCCAGATTCCAAAATTTGAATAAAATTGCCCTCTGTAATCACAAGTAAAACGCCAATAAAACTTATAGCCGCACCTGCGAGCATTCCTGAACGAATTATCTTTTTGAAAAATATAAAATCGAGAGCCATTACGACAATAGGAATTGCGCCATTAATCAAAGCGCCTTTTGTTGCCGAAGTATACTGCAAACCGATAAACATAAGATAATTGTGAATAACAAATCCAAAAAAGCCGAGGATCATTAATTTTAAAATGATTTTCCTGTTTAAACTGACGAGTTCTGTTCGAGTAATTCTAGCTAGTATCATTAAAAAAACAAAAGCGGTGAAAACCCGAATAACCACAATCGCCTCGGGCGCTTTGTAATGAGATAACCAAACACCTATTGGATAAGAAGTAGCCCAGAACATGGCCATAAACGTTAATTTAATATGATTAAGTGCTTTAGGCTTTTGATTCAAAATATCGCTCTACATCTAGCGCAGCCATACAACCCGTGCCAGCTGAAGTAATTGCTTGTCGATATACGGAATCAGCCACATCTCCTGCAGCAAAAACATTTTCTCTGCTTGTTTGAGTTTGAAAATGACCAGCTCCCTTATTAACAATTATGTAGCCGTCTGCCATTTCTAATTGGTCGGTAAATAATTTTGTGTTCGGTTCATGACCAATTGCCACAAACACACCATCTAGCATTATTTTTTTTATTTCATTCTCATTTTTATCTAAAACCTCGATCGATTTCACGATCTGGCCATCTCCAATTACCTCAACTAATTCATGGTCCCAGAGAATATCTACGTTTCCCTTCGACTGCTTCTCAAATAATTTTTTAATCAATATCTTTTCAGCTCGTAAAGTATTTCTACGATGTATAAGGATGACTTTGGCCGCAATATTCGACAAATAAAGTGCCTCCTCTACGGCGGTATTTCCTCCTCCGACAACAGCAACAACGGCTCCTTTGAAGAAAAACCCATCACAAGTAGCACAAGCTGAAACACCTTTCCCTAGGTATGCTTTTTCAGACTCGAGCCCTAAATATTTCGCAGACGCCCCTGTCGCGACAATTAAAGTAGCTGCTGTATAAGATGAATTTTCTCCAAAAAGCTTCAAATTTTTATTTTGCAAATCAACAGATGTAATTGAATCATATACTATTTTAGTACCAAACCTCTCCGCATGGTTTTTCATCCTGATCATTAATTCAGGGCCTTGAACCCCTTTGTCGTCGCCTGGCCAATTGTCCACATCTGTAGTCGTTGTCATTTGGCCGCCAACCTCAAGACCAGTTATTAACAAAGGTTCCAGGGCAGCCCTGGCGGCATAAACTGCCGCGGTGTAACCAGCCGGGCCAGAACCCAAAATAATCACTTTCTCTATTTTATTATCCATATTTAATAATCTTTCCTTCTCCCAACTATCTTGGTCTCTCGTTTCCTATAGTCACGCGTAAGAGGAGCCTGTCATAGCCATCATATCCACCCTCTGCTCTATGTATTACCCGCCTATTATCCCAAATCACCAAAAAGCCGTCATCCCAATTTAATTTAAACTGATACCTAGGAGCAGTGATATTCCTTATTAATTGATCAAGTTTGGAGGAATGGCTACGATTTTCCTCATCCAACAAATCGACAGTGTATACCGGGTTAATAAATAAAGATTTTTCCTGACTTTCGGGGATAGTTCTCACCGCCGGATGAAAAACGTGACTTGCAGCATCTGCAGAAACCGTAATCCTCATAGAACGTGTCTCATCATCTTTTGCAAATAAGCCTTTTAACCCATATGCCTTTTCTGCAGAATGCTTTCCTTTAAACTTGGTTAATAAAAATTTTTCATCAGGATCCAACCTTTC
>JAYYOR010000006.1:0-28755 GCA_036130055.1 Pseudomonadota bacterium
AAATTAAAAAAATACTAAATTTATTATACATAGATAATTATTATTTAATTATGTATTTTTGTTACAATATATTTGCTGAAAAAAAATTTTAACAAAATTAGGTTTTTATTTTTATGAAATATAAACGGTTGCTATTAGCTCTTTATATTATTCTTATCTTTCTTTTCAATCCGATTATTTATAACCAACAGGCAATAGCCCAATCAGAGAATACTGGAAACACGGACGAACAACTTCTTTTTGTATTGCCAGATGGTTGGAAAGAAGAATTTAATGATCGAACGGAGTCTCTTTCTACCACCGAATATGTACCAGTAGGTCAAAGTGGAGACGGTTGGGACGAAATGCTAACGATTCAAATACTGTTGGACAAACCCTCGTCAGACCCTGTAAAAATGATGTCAGGAATAACCAAGTATCTAAGTAAAGATTGTAGTGCGTTCGACTATAAACCGATTGATATCGGTGGCATTGATAACAACTATCCATCTCTCGCAGTTTTGGTCCTTTGCGGCAGAGAAAAAGATGAATCACAAGGTTATGTTAGTCTCTTAAGAGGCATCTCAGGGGAAGAAAATTATTTCCTGCTTCAAAAAAGCTGGAAAACAAAACCTTTTGATATTAATAGTAAAACACCTATCAACCTGGAGCAAAGAAAATTTTGGCTCGGATATCTTTCTTATTTAAGAATCTGTAATCAAAAAAGAGGTAATTGCCCTAAAAACGTGAAATTAGACTAACTAAAATCAGTCGAATTTTATGATTAATCAAAAGAAAACAATAATTTTATTTTGTGCGAGTATCATTATGATACTTTCTTTTGGTCCTAGAAGTAGTCTAGGAATCTTTATGCAACCTGTCTCACTTGAGCTAGGTTGGCCTGTTTCAATCTTCGCTTTGTCTCTTGCGACACAGAATTTAATTTGGGGAATATTTCAACCGATAATGGGCGGGTTAGCCGACCGTTTTGGAGCGAAATTAATTCTCACTTTTGGCGCAGTTTTATATTCTATTGGTATATATTCTCTTTCAATCTCAACCTCAACAATTCAAGTAGTAGGGTCATTTGGAATTATAGCTGGGGTCGGTTTGTCAGCTGCATCTTTAACAATAGTGATTTCCGCAATATCAAAATACCTTCCTTCAGATCAAAGATCTTTTGCCATTGGTATCATTACTGCAGCAGGAAGCCTAGGCCAACTTCTAGTTACCCCTTTATCCCAACATCTGATTATCTCGTACTCATGGAGAACAGCTATAATAACCTTAAGTTTGTTAATAATTTTAATTCCAATATTTTCCATAGGATTTTCCTATGAAAAAAGGCAAGACCATCCAGAAACAAAAAACCTTAATTTATCAACAATTTTAAGTGCTTTTGATAATAAAAATTATCTCTTTTTACTGGTGGGTTTTTTTGTGTGCGGATTTCACGTTGCATTTATTACTAGCCATCTACCCTCTTACTTAGTAAATTTGAATATTACGAGCAAAGTTGCTGCGATGGCTATTGGCCTCATCGGTTTCTTTAACATTTTCGGATGTCTTTTTGCCGGTATGCTCGGGGCGCGATATGCCAAAGCTGATTTATTATCATTACTTTATTTAAGCCGTGCTTTGTGTATTTTTTGTTTTTTTATTTTTCCTAAGACAGAGATCAGCGTTTATATTTTCGCAAGCACGATTGGCTTGTTGTGGTTATCAACAGTGCCCCTTACCTCAGGTCTCGTTGGCGACATATTTGGTGTCAAAAATATTGGTTCACTATTTGGATTTGTTTTTCTTGCTCATCAACTTGGGGCCTTTTGCGGGGTCTACCTTGGAGGGTTAATTTACGACTATTTTGGCGATTATAATCTCATATGGAAATTATCTATTCTTCTTGGCATACTTGCAGCAGCCGTTCATTTACCGATAAAGATAAAAGAAACCTCTGGAACTATTTTATTAAAATAAACTATTATCGGTTTTTATCAAAAAGGTTTATTTTATAGTTGAGCAGCTTGCTCTAAATATTGATTGGCTCTCGCGCACGATTCAAGGTCGTAACATTTTTCTGCAAAAAAGAGTCCAAGCATGAACTTTGAAGGTTTATGTCCTTTTAAGCTAGCTTTTTCAAAATAAGTAAGAGCGAGAGGTATATTTTTATTTAATCCGTCTCCGTGGTAATAAATTTTACCAAGATAAAAAAGAGCCGGGCTATAGTCTTTTTTCGACAATTTATCAAAAATTGCCATAGCCGATTCGAGCTGCCTCGACTGAAAGAGGGCTATTCCATCATCAAAGAATTCTTGATCAGAGACTTCGGTAACTTGCTCAGCAAAAATATTTTTCATGAAAACAATCAACGGAAATAAAATTAATATATGTATCTTTACTTTTTTATTCATTAGTCCCTCTCAGATTTAGAAAATTCAAAAGGCCTCGAGCAATGGAAAAAGAAACCGATTCGAACATCTCAGGCTGTCTAAGCGGTATAGACAATTCTATTTGCAATCCGGATTTTTTTTTTCCTATATTACAAATATTGCGAGGATGTACTCCTCGGTACTTATGTCCGCTATCTTCAACCGTGAAGTAGCTACTTTTTAGCGATTCTTTAACATATGCCACCAACTCGCGGTTACGACCGCCCAAGTAAATTTTTTTTGACTCCACATTACAGCCATGAATAGTGGCCACCCATTTATGCTGACGTGACCACTTTAAACATTCCGGCTCGTCAAAAAGATGACTTGTAATATGCAAAGAAATATAGTGGGCACCATAGTCTCTCAAGCTTTCGAAAGAATAATAATTAAATTTTTCGAACGCTATTTTTTTTGCAATTTCCGAAGTGCCAGGCTCAATTGTTCCTCCATGAGGAGCAACTACTAGCAAGTTTGACGGAAACTTTATTTTAGTCTCGATACGATAGTCAATACCATAAATATTGTACTTTTTTAGTTCCCGATACGATTTATAATATTTATCCACGTCTCAATTATTACTTTTTTATATGGTACTATACAAGTATGAGTGCTGATACACAGAAACTAGGAAGGCCGAACTGTGAATCTTTAGAACAAACTCTTTTACTGCTCAAAACGGAGTATCTTGGTATTGATGCTGAAGAATTGTTCAGCTATTGTCTCACCCTAGATACATGGGAGCAAAAGGAGCTCGTCATCTTTGGAAAAAAAAGAATGATTCCGAGATTAAGTGTTGCTTATGGTAACAGTGATTTAACCTACGAGTACTCTGGGATTACCCATCGTCTAAATCAATTAAATCAACAATTCTCTATTTTATTAGATAAAGTATCCAATTACTTTAACGTTCATTTTAATTATATACTTCTCAATTTATATCGTAATGGATACGATAGTATAGGATGGCACAGCGATAATGAAAGATGCTTGGGCAATAAAATCGATATTGCAATGATCAGCCTGGGTACGACAAGAACATTTAAATTAAAAAATAATATTAACAAAGCAACTGTATCTCTTAAACTAAAGCACGGTAGTCTTCTTCTGATGAGGCATCCTATCCAAGTCAGATATAAACATTGTTTACCTAAAATGCCAAGAATCACAGAACCAAGAATAAGCATAACTTTTCGGCAAATTAGGGGTCAAACAACGCGATGAATACAATTAGAGTATGCACTTTCGCTTCGGCTTTGTGCTTCATTATGTCATGTGCAACAAACCCGCCAAATAATCAAAACAACATTTGTAAAATTTTTGCGCAGGAACCAAGCTGGTTCAATGATGCTTATAAATCTGAAAAAAAATGGGGCACTCCGATTAGCACACTGATGGCTTTTGTTAAGCAAGAGTCCAGTTATAGGAAAAATGCTAAACCGCCAGTGAGATGGATTGGATTTATTCCTTTAGGGCGTCCAACAAGTGCAAAAGGATATGCTCAAGCACTAGACCCAGTATGGGGCGAGTATAAAGCAGAGAGAGGGAGGCTATTTAAAAGTCGCGGAGACATGAGTGATGCGTTAGATTTTATCGGCTGGTATAATTCAAAAAGTCATGCTCAGCTAGGTATAAGTCTTAGGGATCCGGAGAAATTGTACCTAGCCTATCATGAAGGACGCGGTGGCTTTAAGAGAGGTAGTTTTGAAAAGAAACCAAAACTAAGAAAGATTGCAAAAAAAGTTGCCAGGACCTCCTATCAGTACAATTTACAGCTACAGAAATGTCGTAAGATTTACAAGTGCTACGGGATACATAAATTTTGGCCTTTTTGTTAGGTCTAAACAGGCATAAAGGTACTCTAGATGGCAATAATATGCCGCTCATTTTTCACAATACTTGTGAAATTGAAAATACCAAGCCAATTTTGCAAGAAAATTGAAGAAAAAAATATTTTAATCGACCTGGTTTGATTGGCACAAAAAATGCAGAACATTTCACAAAGACTTCTTAATCACATTCCGCACTGTCATACGGAAACCGAGGAAGTTTGATTGGTGGCTGTATTTACAGCCACCAATACCAATTCTAAAGAAGAAATGCATGCGTTCATCTGATAAACTGGTATTAGATTTAAAGAGACGATATTATCGTCATAACTCATGGTCATGTATATTTCTAAAGTTAACATCAATGACAAATGAATTGATAAGCTATCTTAAAAAAGAAAAATATCTTAATCTAACAATTGAAAGCGTCACAGAGACCTTTGAACTCTATAACTATGACGTAAGATTTTTTGGATTAGTAAGTGATAATTTTACAACGGACAAGCACGGGGTTAAGCTTCCAAAAAACTTTGAATTAAGAATAGCTTTGTATGAAGATGGAGCCGTTGGAAATACCAATGCAAATTGCACATTCTTTGACCCAGTTGCTCACCATGAGCTTGTTATTTATCTTGAACATGGTCAAGTCGAAAGACAAACTTTTGTTACAATGGTTAAAGAAACCCTTGTAAAATTTGATGTTGCTAAAATGATTATAGAACTAGATAACTCTAGCCTAGAGAACATTAGTCCTGAAGAAAATTTTGTTGGTATATCTGTTGAACTGGTTAATCTTAAAATGGTCTTAGATTCTGGCAAAAGACGCAACTTTATGTAGGAGGAAAAAGAGCATAATGAAAAAAAAAATTACTTTACTACTTATTTACTTAATTATTAATATCTCTGTAACGGCCCAGACCATACCGTCAATAGAGGGACAAAACCTTTTGAAAGATGGGACTGGCAATATCATCAACTTGACAACTGGAAATGTCTATAAAGACCTAGGGGATGGGACAGTAATTGATTTAAATAGCGGCGATATTTTTAAAAAAATTGATGATGGCACTATAATCAAGCTTGAGTCTGATATCAAAGTACCAATCATCAAATAGCCCTTTTAAAAAGCAAGTTGGAATTCCAAGGAACCAAAGAAATTTCGCTTCGGTGCTGTTTCAAAGAAACGACTTGTTGCATCTTGGATCCTTATTTCTTGGTTGTAGTCCTTGTCAAAGAGATTATTAATACCGAATTTACCGACTAAGTTATATTTGCCAATTTTGTAGGTTTGGCCAAAAATAAGATTTGAGACCAAATATGACGTATCGCTCACAGAATTAATATTGTTTGTGTAAATTTTTCCAGTAAAATCAATATCCCAGCTTGCGAATAAACCCTCATAATTATTATAGTTCAAACTTAATGAACCATGATTTTTGGGAACTCCTGGTAACCTGCGACCTTGAGCTTCTGGCGTGTTATCGAACTTTGTGAATTTTAAGTTCGAGTGGGTAAAAGAACCCGTCAGATTTAAGTTTTTATATAGATCTATTTCAAAATCAAGCTCGAAACCACTGCGACGAGTATCCGCATTGTTAAAAAAAGCCCTTCCATCTACGTTTGAAACAGTTGTTACCTCGTCCTCGACGTCTAAGTGAAAGTACACTAAAGACATTTTGAATAATTCATTAGGGTCTAACCGCAAACCCATTTCATAGCCCTCAGAATTCTGAGCGGCTACATTAGCAAACCCTCCCAATGAACCGTTGTTACTTGGGTTTGCAAATTCAGTAAATGTTGGTGTTTCAAAGGCAGATGAATAATTAAAATAATAGTTCAAAAAACTTGAAAGATTATGCGAAATCCCGACAGTGTAAGTTATTTCATTGAACTCAAGCTCTTCTGTCTGATCACCATTAGATAAAAATTTATCTTTTATTTCAAAATCTACATGATCATATCTTAATCCAGCTAATAGAATAGTTTTATCGTTGAAGTGAAATTTTTCCTGTAGAAAAAGACCGAATGTTTTTGCTTTTTCATCTTGTTCAAATTGAAGATCGCCCGTGAGTCCGCTGTTATTATCAAAACGGCGCCTGTCATCTTTCATGGAATCATAATCTAGTCCAGCAATGAACTGATTCTTTCTTGAAAACAAATAATGTTTATTTTCGTATTCTACACCTCCACCAACTATTGACCTGTCTAGCTTTACAATCCCGGCACCTATGAAAGGCGTTATTGGTAAGCGAGCATCAAAATCACGCCAATTAAAGTAATTTCTAATTTCAAGTCGATGAAATTTGCTAGATCGAGTTATTGATAACCCCATCTTTTTATCGGTAACCGCTTCCCCCGCATTCAAGTCTACGTTTCTCTGCCTAGCGGCTTTTTTGTTTGCTTTACGTTCATTCGAATTAAGACCACCCGCGTCTTCTGCATAAGGTGAATCAACCGCCCTGAAAATAAATTCAGCTCTATAAATGTCATTAAAATCGTAACCAGCTTTTATTCCTAAATTGGTTTGTTCGACATTAGAGTGTTCCCGATAACCTCCGTAGTTAAGATGCGCGCCATTAAGCAAGATATCAAAACCCTCAATTTTGTTACCGAGTTTAAATGAATTTCTAAGAAACGAGTTATCACCAACCATTGAATTAAAAATGCCCCCGTTTAATTCGTTTCCGCTGTCTGAAATAATGTTTACCACTCCACCAGAAGACGATCCATAAAGTGAGGAAGACATTCCTCTCAAAACTTCTATTTGTTTTACTATTGATAAATCGAGATCATCCAAGACGGTTTGCCCGTCCGGGGTTGTTGAAGGAATACCATCTATTAGAACTTTTATCCCTCTAATACCAAAGTTTGATCGGGCACCAAACCCTCGTATCGACATTCTGAGATCTCGTGAATAATTGTATCTGTTCGAAAAATAGAGGCCGGGAATTTGATTAAGAGATTCATCTAAATTGAGATATTGCCCTTTTTCAATTTCAGTTTTATCTACACGACTAACACTAAAAGGTATCTCACTGATTTTAGAACTTGCTCTAGTGGCTGTGATTATGACTTCCTCTTCAGCCGCATAAGAGTTAAAACAGGTTCCTGCTAAAATCACTATGCAGATAATTGCCCAACTGTTTTCTTTACCAATAGACATTATGCCTCTCATTTTATAATATTAAATTTACTATTTTTTTGCTTCTAGAACCATATTTGTTGGAGTTTCACCTACTCGACGCACGGTCGAAAAGTTTCCCTCCTTCAACACCTCTGTTAATCTAGCCTGTCCGGCCTGGGCTCCGAGACACAGCCCTACCTCTTGGGCCCTTGAAGCCGGCACACATATTGTGGTTGAAATTCCATAGAATATTCCAGCTAACAAATTAAGATTTTCGGCCAGCGAGTCACCTGAAATTGGCTCGACCACCATAAAAGTTCCGTCCTTGGCTAATATATTATGTATTCTCCTAGAAACCCCGACAGGATCACCCATATCATGTAATGCGTCAAATATACAGGCTAGGTCGAAGCCAGATTCAGAAATATCTTTCGCATTAGACTCTATAAAAGTAACATTATCTAGCCTTTCTCTTTGCGCTGCCTCAGTTGCTAGCTTGATAGAGGGCGCATGAAAATCATAACCAAAAACTTCGGAATTCGGAAAATGACGAGCAAGAAGCCGTGTTGACGAACCATGTCCACAACCTATATCGACGATTTTTCCTCCACTTTGAAGCTTTTCCTCTACGTTGTCTAACAAGGGTATCCAATTATTCAAGAGATTAGCTTCATAACCAGCCCTAAAGAACCTATCTGTTCCACAAAACAAGCATGATGAGTGCTCCCCCCATTCTCTTCCTTCCCCTGATATAAACGTCTCAACCGCTTTATCGCATGTAACAAACTGGCTAATGATGGCCTCAAAAAAACCTTGCATACAAGTTTGTTCACCTTCCTTACAAAAGATCGCTGCTTGTTCTGGAGTTATACGAAACTTTCCTGAATCGTCATCATAATTCAAATAACCTAAAGCAGCATTAGAAGAAAGCCATTCGGTCAAATAGCGCCCATCAATATTAGTTTTGGCTGCCAATTCATTACTGGAACAAGGGCCGAATTCATCAAGAGCCTTATAAACTCCGGCCTTGTCGCCGATATAAGCCATTAAGAGACCCACAGCACCCCCTACATTGCCTACTATTTGTTTTTGCAACATCTCCATCTTTGCTTGATCCAAATTTGGCATATATACTCCTCCCTAGACTTATCGTTCTAGGTATTTATAAAACTTTTAGTAATATATCACGAATTCCGAGGCTCCTAAATAAAATGACGAACACCAATTTAGCTACAATATTATTAATCATAAGCATTTACCTGTTTGGCTTTACTGCAAAGGCCAACGTGATAAAATTTTTACCAAACCTGAATCTTCCATCAGCGGGATACCTAACAATCAACAACAAAAGCAATGAAGACCTTGAAATAACTAGCGTAAAAAGCGAATACTTCAAAAAAATTGAGATTCATAAATCCACCACAAAAAATAATCACACCTCAATGCATCCAGTCAAAACACTTAAAATTCCGGCAAAAAAAAGTATAGAGCTGAAACCTGGAGGCATACATTTAATGCTCTTTGAACCAGTAGATAAACTGGAGCATAATAAAGAAATTAAATTAAACTTTTTAGATAAAAATGAAAATATAGTTTTTCATGCGATACTTCGTTTAAAAAACCGAACCAAAGATCTCTGAAATATATCATGGGCTTGTTATTAAATGGTAAATGGACAGAAGATGAACCTTCAGACCTGAAAAGAAATAGTAAGAATGTTCGATTTTCGAAAGGTTTCTCCAGCTTCGTTTGCAAAGAGGACCCGATCTTTTTACCAGAAAAAAATAGATACCTTTTGTTAGTCAACTATACTTGCCCCTGGTCTCATCTCACCATGATAGGGCGCGTTCTTAAAGGACTTCAAACAACCATACCCTTAGTTTTTCTAAACCCTGTAAAAGGTCCAAGATCGTGGCGTTTCTATGGAGAAAAATTTGACACTGCTATTCAAGCTAGTCATCTTTATGAATTGTATATACACAGTAAAAAAGATTTTACTGGCAGGGTTACTATTCCCGTGCTTTGGGATCAAAAAAATAAAATAATTGTAAACAACAATTCATCCGAGATACTGCAAATGTTTGATACTTCATTTGAACCGTCTGCTGAAGACAGTGTTTATTCTCTTAATCCAAAAAAGTGTTCGCTCAAATCAGCTAGACTAAACCGTTTCATTTCGAATTACATAAACGATGGAATCTATCGTTGTTTGCTCTCAAAAACCGATGTGGAAAAAAAAAGTTCTGAAAGGTTTTTTTTTAAATCATTAACTTTCCTTGACTCTGATCTTCAAAAGCGACGATATTTAGTAGACGAAATACCAACAGAGGCAGACTGGAGACTTTTTGTAACACTAATTCGATTTGAATTAATTTACTCAAATTTATTTTTTAGAAAAAGGCAAACCCTTTATAAATTTAAAAATATCCAAGATTATCTGAAAAGATTATTTTTTTACCCGCAAATTTCTACTACGATCGATTTTCATAAAATGGTAAGAGGCTACTACGGGACATTGGGGAAAAAAGAGGACGAGTCAAAGACAATTGAATTTATGAAAAAATTTAAAAAGGTTCTGTAGTATGATTAAAAAAATTTTTATATGTTCTGTGATTTTTATGGGAATCCTAAGCGTGTTTTTCCTTCACGAGAAAACATTGGTCGACTTTTACAGCTTAAAATGTACGCACAAAGATTTTAGCGATGTGCAGAAACGGGTTATGCTCAAAAAACGGTTATTCAGTAAATTGCCATTAACAATCTTTGAAGAGCCTTGGCATTCAAAAAAGTTCGATAAAACGATTACAGTCCAACAACTATCTCCCCTTGGGACACTTAGTGAAGCCAACACAGAATTTCTTATTTTTACCCCTAAATCTAATAGTGAAATCGTTTCAATTAAAATCAATAGGAACTCATTGGAACTTACAATTCAGGGAGACGGCACACGTTCTTACTTCTGCGAAAAGAAATCTCCTGATAGTTTATATTTTGAAATAGAAGAAGAGCTAATCAAGACAAAAAGAAAGATCCAAATTTAAATCACGTCAAGAAATTGTACGATATCCAAATACTAATCATTGGACATTTGTCTTTCGCCGCTGCAGCTTTTTCCTTTTTAATGAAAGATATAGTTTCGCTTAGATTGATTGCAATCATTTCAAGTATTTTAGGTATAGTTTATAATTTTTTTGTAGCTGATGAACCGCTTTGGCTTGTTATATCTTGGCTTGGGATTTTTATTATTATTAATTCCTTTCAAATTATTCATGTGTTCCTAGAACCTAGAATGATTAAGCTTTCCGGGCAAGAATTGAATATCCGAAATAACTTTTTTCAAGAATTATCTTTAACTCAATTTAACAAGATTATTAAATTGAGCAATACGCAAACCGTTGCTAAAAACTCGTATATCCTTAAGAAAAACCAGCCGGTTCTAGAATTAAGACTCATTCTGTCTGGAGAAGTAAGTATTGAAGAGAAAGGTAGAGCTATATCGTCCCTTAAAGCAGGTGCTTTCATAGGGGAGGTATCTTTTATGTCTGGCTCCCGTGCTACAGCCGATGTGCGTACACTCGAGGAAACATCTGTAATCTCATGGAATCAATCTAATCTAAGACGTCTGTTAATAGCAAACCCATCCCTTCACTTGCTGTTTAACCAAATAATTAACAGTGATCTAGCTAAAAAGTTAAGTTTCAAAGCGTAGAGTTATTTTAAATAATTATTTAGTTGATGAGTATCTAATTTAATAAGTGGCATTCTTACAATTATTGTAGATATGTTTTAAACTTAACTGAGACAATTTAGAAAGGCTATGGCGGTGAGTATGCAAGATAACCCAACCTTTAATCTATGTGGTTACGAACTCAGGGTCCAGGACTATCAACAAATATTGTACTGGGCTCGCAAAATCAATATGGATCCGGAAAATATCATAGAAAGACTGGAAGATAGTGAGCTACAAGTCTTTGACGGGGAGACCATTAAATTTGAAATACGAGGAACAGCTATAACTTCGCTTGTTTGGGATTTTCAACTTTTACCAACAAACGATTTCGGTTGGTTGGATGAGCTTTCAATAAGTAATCTAGCTTTAAAAAATAATAAATCTTCATTCGATGCCAAATTTAATCTGCCTACGCTTCAGAAACTCTATTGCTCTGAAAATAAACTATCATCCATTGACGTAACTCAAGCACATGATTTATTTTTAATTGATTGTGCTGATAATAATATCCAAGAACTAGACATCACCAAATGTCATAGTCTAAAAACTCTAAGATGTAATAATAACAAGATCAAAACATTGAATATTGAAAATCTTAATTCCTTAGAGGAGCTTAACGTAAGTTATAATGAAGGGCTCACAGATCTAAATTTTGCGAGACGTCCAAATATAAAAAACTTATCATGCGCTGGACTCAACCTAAAAACCGTGGAATTGGAAGGAATGTCTAATCTCAACTATTTAGACTGTAGTCTAAACAACATTACCGAAATTGACCTCTCCAAAGTGCCCCAGCTTGTCTGGCTAGATTGTAAAGAAAATAATATCGCAACGATAGATTTGCGGTATCTTCCCAACCTAACAGGATTAGATTGCAAAAGTAATCAAATAACCAATTTAGATTTTTCTTCTTCTACCAACATCACGTGGATTGATTGTAGTAAAAACAAGTTACAACAACTTGATATCTCACTACTTACCGATCTTACTTGGATACAATGCAAAGAAAATCTTTTATTTGACATTAATCTGCCAAAAAAATCAAAACTGAGGGAGCTGCTTTGCGAAAATAATAAACTACACTCACTTCCGATACATGACTGCAAACTTCTTAACGAACTAGTATGTAGTAATAACACATTAACAATATTGGATCTTAGAGGGAATGACAACCTAATCCATATAGATTGCCATAATAATAAAATTAAAAAGATCGAGCTGCCAGAGAGCAATAAACTCAACTATCTTGATTGCAAAAAAAATCGGTTGGAAACAATCAATTTCTGGGAAACACCTAATATCAGAATTCTCAACATTTCAGTTAACCCGATTGACTGTATTGATATCAGAGGGCTGGAGGAGTTAAAAAAATTAATTAAGGACCCATGTGTAGTGGTGAAACATCGAATTGATCAAAAGATCGCTAAAAGCAACAAATAACATGAAGTTAAACATGGACCATTCCTATCCAAAAAAGGAAACAGGTTTTACCATAATGGAACTTATGATCGCATTAGCTATCGTTGGAATTATTACCGTGATCGGCATTCCCAGTATGGCTCAATTTCTCGCCTCTAGCCGAACTGATTCTCAGATCAACGACTTTCTAACAACAATCAGAGAAGCCCGTACTTCCGCCATGAAATTAAATTCCGCAACAATAATCAGTCCAATAAGTGGTGATTGGACTTCAGGATGGCAAATGGGATTAGATTCAAATGGTGATGGAGCTATTGATTCTATTTTAAGAGAATCCCTCGTGGCCAAAAACGAATTACAATTCGACTCGATACCGAGCTTTATTAACTTCGACGCCCGCGGAAGGGCAGACCCAACACTAATTTCTATAACCCCTTTAAGATGTGGGACAACAAATCCGCGTAGAGACATTGATGTAACCTTCGCTGGGTACATTGATATAACCAGATGCTCATGCGGTTCGGTACCATGCCCATGAGCAGCTTTGCACATAGAATGGAAGGTTTTACGCTTGTCGAATTTTTAGTGGCCCTTCTTATTTTTGCAATTGGCATACTTTCTTTAACAGCATTGCAAATGCGAGTCTTAAGAGGTGACATTAGTGCTTATAATTATGCACAAGCGATTCAGGTCGCTTATTCAATGATGGATCGACTTCGAAGCAACCGTAATTCTGCAATTTCTGGTAACTATAATATTACAGACGTGAGCGAAATTATTGATGGAGATGGACTGCCTCCACTAGCTGATGACGACTTAGCGACCTGGAGAGACAATGAGCTTAATTTACTACCGTCCCCAAACGCCACTATATCTTGCGACCCATCAGGCCTTTGCTCTGTAACCGTGAGCTGGGAGGACTCGCAGGGAGACAGTAATGTTCCGGTACAAAGTACTACCTTAAATTCAAATATATAAATGAAAAGCATAAATAAGCAAAGAGGTTTCACTTTGATTGAGTTGATGATAGTACTCGCTTTGAGCTCGCTATTAATGCTGGCGGTGATTCAGATTTTTTCGGCTAATTCTCAAAACTTCAGGTTCAGCATTGCATTTTCTAGAATGCAAGAAAATGGCAGGCTAGCACTAGACGAACTTGCTAGAGATGTAAGAATGGCGGGCTTTTTCGGTTGCGCAAGCCGACAACAAATCTCAATAAATTCTGTAGCAACAAATAATCCTCCAGATGTCAATCCGAATCAGCATATCTTAGGTTTCGACGGTGGAGATGGTTTTAATACAATCGGAGCTTCAATTGTTGACAACAGAGCTCGACCGCTCACGATTTGCAATACCTCAAGGGGAAATGTAAATGCCTGTCGAGTAAGTGACATCTTGCAGATTATAAGAGGAGCTGACACTATCGGCGTTACAACCACCCCTATGTCGACCCCCACTGATCCGATAAATATAAGTGCGAACGACATGAACACTCTCAGGCCCCAATTAAGTACAAGCGGCTCCCCACCTTCGGAGGAAGATTTGGTTGTCATCACCGACTGCCAACAATCTGATCTTTTTAGAAGCAATGTTGTAACAGCAACAACCATAACCCCAAATAATTCTCTGCAAAAAGCGTATCCCGCGGATAGTTTTATTATACCATTAGTTGGCGCCACTTATTTTCTAGCAACCGATAACAGAGATAAAAACGGGGATGGAGTTATAGATGAAGTAGCTACTTTATACCGAATTGGTATATTTGATGAAAATAGCGCACCTTCAGCTATTCCGATAGCGAGGGGAGTTGAATCTATTCAAATTCAATTTGGTGAAAATATTCAAGGAGATGAGTTCGCAGATGTATACAGGTCCTCGGCTTCTGCAGTAACCGACTTCACCAAAGTTGTCAGTATCCGGATAGGGATTTTATTAAAAAGTGAGCAAGATTTCTTGACAGATGCGCCAATTCCAGTAACGTTTATGGGAGATAATTTTAACAATAATGACAGAAGATTAAGGCTCCAAATGTTTACCACAATAGGACTAAGAAATCGTGTCCCCTAAAACCATAGAGAAGGAAAGAGGAATGGTTTTAGCAATTTCGTTGATAATAATGCTCATTCTAGCCATTTTGGGAAGCTCTGCTATAAAAACAACTGTTGTTCAAGAGAGAGCCACAGGCTTAACAAGGAACAAACAGGTATCATTTGATAGTAGCGAAGCCGCCCTAAGGCTTGGAGAGATAAATGCGGATTCTATTTCAGTGGGCGCAGCAACCGACGGTTCGGTAGGACTTTGGCTACCAGATCCAACCAATCCTCGCTGGCTTAATGACAGTATTAAATCCTCATGGATTACACTACCAGGAGGAACTATTTCCAATGTAGTCGAACAACCGCAATACGTAATGGAATTCACGGGCTCTATTCCCCGAGATCAAAGCTGTGCCCTAGATGCCGAGGCGAGTGCAAATCAAGATTGCTGGCGATACACCTACAGAATTACCGCTGAAGGAAAAGGTCAAAATAGCGACACCCTTTCCGCAGTTCAGTCTACAATATTATCACGCAAATAAATAAACACGGGGTTAAACATGCCTGTATCACAAAAACTAAATCGAAAAATAAAATTTTTCACTTTTTCGCTAATAATAACCACCAATGCAGTAATGGCATCATTCACCGTACCACCTAAACCTTTATTTCTAGCTAATGACGTCCAAGCCAATATCTTTTTTGCCTTAGATGACTCTGGCTCAATGGACTCCGAGGTACTAAATACCGATGATGCCAATAATACACTAATTTCATTAATTCCATTTAATTCGGTTTTTCAAAATATTTTAAATCAGTCCGATATCAGAGATATTGATCTATCCCCAGACGGATTCAACGAGGACTTAGATTTATGTTCCGCATACAATCTAATGGCATACGATCCAAATCAAACCTATACCCCGTGGCAAGGTAAGAATGTTTTTGGTCAAAGCTATACCGACCAATCAATCACTAATGCACTAAACAATCCTTTCAATCCAAACGAAGGCTCTACAAATCTGCTAAATATTTTTGATGGCAGAACAGGACAATTTTCAAACAGACCAGCTTGGTACAGCACTTTTACAGACAATGGTTTTTGTAATACGAATTTATTTTGGGACAATGGTTTTAATTTTTTAAGTCAAGCAAGAAATAACGACGGGAAAATGCAATTATGTGAATGTCTCAGTGCACCAGCAGGTGTGGGTTTTGGCGTAAACTATAGGGTCAGATTTGATTTTATTGCAAGCTCTGGGGACACTAGATTTTTCCGTGTAGACAACCTTACAGATGCTGAACAGACCAATTATGCAAATTGGTTCACTTATTATCGTAAAAGAGAATATGTTATGAAAAGAGCGTTGTCTCAACTTATAACAACCTCACAAGCGAGAATGGGTTTGGCTACATTACAGAATAATAATGGAGTGGGAACACCAATCTCGGACATGACGAATCAATCTAACAAAGACAACCTTCTTACCAGGCTATTCCAAATTTTTCCCTCCGGACTTACCCCACTACGCACAACTTTAAGAAATGTAGGAAGATACTTTGATGAAAATGACGGCAGAAGCCATGCCTCTTTAGGATTTGATGACCCTAGCCCTATATTACCGCAAGCAAAGGGCGGTGAATGCCAACAAAATTTCAGTGTTCTATTTTCCGATGGATTTTGGAATGGGAACAACCCAGGAGATATCTTTAACGAAGACGGCGACAACAATTCTGCCTTCGATGGCGGTCCACACGGTGACTCTGTCTCAAAAACTTTAGCAGATGTCGCAATGAAATATTACGAAAAAGATCTGTCTCCGCTTGCTAATAATGTTCCAACCATTACAGGAGTAGACGAAAACTCAGCCCAGCATTTAGTTACGTATACAATATCCTATGGGTTAAATGGCTCTTTGAACGCAGTTCCAGTCAATCATGACCCTGGAACCCCCCCACCCCCCTGGCCCACGCCTTTTGCAAATACTTCAACAACTGTAGATGACATGAGACACGCCGCCTTCAATGCAAGAGGATTATATTTACCCGGACAAAATCCACAACAACTTATTGATACTCTAACTGCTGCTTTGGCTGACATAGGTAGCAGAACAGGGGCGGCGTCAGCAGCGGCGTCAACTTCTCAATCAGTTAAAACCAATGCTTTAATATTTCAAGGAACCTTTAACAGCGAGGATTGGTCAGGAACATTTTCTGCATTTCCTTTATCAACAGAAGGAGTACTTGGTGCAGCCCAATGGGAAGCGTCAAGCTTGATTCCACAGGCTAATCAAAGAAATCTATTCAGTTTTAACAAAAATGGAGTTCCGCCAGAAGGAATCGAATTCACATCAACATCTGTAAAGGCTTCACAAAAAACAGTAATAGGTCCAGAGGCAGACAAAATAATTGGATACATCAGAGGTATAAGAACTCCATCGAGCAGTCAAGCAGGAGAAGTTCAAAATGGGGGAACCTTCAGAAATAGAAATACTCTTTTAGGAGACATTATTCATTCAACTCCAGTTGCAATTACACGAAGTCAAGCAAGTCCTCCTTTTAATAAATTGCCAGGGGTTGAAGGAGAAAGCTATCAATCTTTTCTTGGAACGAAGTCTGGCATTTTAGAAACCGTATTTGTCGGGAGCAACAACGGAATCCTTCACGGTTTCAATGCTAATACCGGAGAGGAAATAATGGGTTATATCCCTGAAGGCATATTTAATAAACTCTCAATTCTCACCGATACTACTTACGACCATTCTTTTTTTGTAGATGGCGTTTTAGCGTCGGGTGATGTATTCATTAATGGCGGATGGAAAACTGTTCTTATCGGTAGCTTAGGACGAGGAGGAAACACCATCTTCGCATTAGACGTGACAGACATGGCTAATTTTAATGAAACAAAAGTACTATGGGAGTTTTCCCATCCGGAACTAGGTATAAATTTAGGAAAACCGCAGATAGTTCGTCTAGCTAATGGCAAATGGTCAATAGTATTAGGTAACGGTTATAACTCAGCATCCGAGAAGCCAGAACTTTTCATAATTGATATAGAATCGGGTACACTTACCAAAAAAATTACTGCAGGTAATGAAGCAACAGCAGGAAACAATGGTTTATCTACTCCTTTAGTAGTGGACACAAACGGAGATTTTATTTCAGATTTCGTTTATGCCGGTGATTTAAAAGGTAATTTATGGAAATTTAACCTAAACTCCGAGACCGTAGACACTTGGTCAGTGGAATTTTCCAATTCCCCATTATATACAGCTTTATCCCCTTCAGGCTCTTTACAACCAATTACCTCCAAGCCGGTTATTGCAAAACATCCCACAGGCGGATTCATGATTGTATTCGGCACGGGTAGGTTCTTCGCGCAAGGTGACGAAATTATTCCTACCGAAGGTCCCAACATTAATACACTTTATGGAATAAGAGATAGTGGCAGTAGCGTTACCTCAGTTGGTTCGAGGAACATTCCTCCCAATTCGCAACCTGACTCTATTTTACAACCGCAATCAATCATCACAGAAGAAGTTGAAGTTTCTTCAGGAGTAACAAATACGATCAGGATAATTTCAAATAACCCAATTGATTTTGACGGCGGTGGAGGAAAAGCTCCTCAAAAAGGTTGGTATATGGACTTAATTTCACCGGTAAACGGAGCGGAAGGAGAAAGGGTAATTGCAGATCCTCAACTTCGTAATGTTAACAGTTCAACATCTGTCCTGTTCAATACTTTTGTACCAGGTGGTTCGTGCGAAAGTATCGGTGGGTTTTCAGCTTTAATGGTATTTGATGCTATTTCCGGAAGTCGAACGCCATTTTCAGTTTTCGATTTAGATAATGATGGACAAGTTACAGATAACGACAAAGAATCTAGCACAGGCTTTGCAGCTAACGGGCGAATTAACAAGCAATCAGTTTCAGCTGTCACTGTCGTTGCAAGTGGAGATGCAACAGAAAGCTTCGTAGTAGAGTCGAGCACTCAATCTGTAAGTCCTTCAATAAGTACGGTGGCAGGGGCTAATATAAGTCTTGGTCGTCAATCATGGAGGCAATTGCAATGAAAAAAAACCGTCTTAAATTAAAAATAATATATACTGCTATTTTTATTTGTTTTCTAAATATTAAGCTTGACGTGATGAGCTACAATTCTTATGAAGAAATCAAAGAACGTGAAAAGGAACAAAAATTACAACTTGGGAAAACTTCAGGCAACCTTCCCGACGGTCTATCACTTGAGTTTGGGACTGATCTTACAATACAAAATCAAATCGAAGGAGAGATCCAAAGAATAGACAGAAAAAATAAAGCTTTAGTGATAAAAGACGAAGTTTATAACTGCGATAGAGACGTTATTTATTCTGCAAACCACCAAAAAAGAATCAGATTCAGAAATTTAAAAAAAGGAATGCAGCTAAGAATTGATTTTGAGATAGACGAAAAAGGGCTTTCAGCAAAAAAAATACATCTAAAAGATAAACTAAGAAAAAATATGCAAAAAGATAACAAGAAGAAAGATGGGCGCAAACCCAACCAGTATAACTCAAACTCAGACAATTATTCTTACTAAAATGCTAGCACATAAAGGGCATTTAAAGGAAAAAGGGTTCACCCTAATAGAACTCATGATTGTGGTGGTTATCGTTGCTTTTTTAACAACCGTCGCACTACCTACCTATCGCAATTTTATTGTAAGAACCAATCGTGCTGAGGCGGTTGCTGACCTATCTGAGTTAGCTAGTTGGCTTGAACGGCAATACACTATATTCGGATCATATAATGATCCGTCGATGCCAGTTTTACCATTTTCAACGACACCGAGATCTGGAAACACAAAATACAACATTACATTAACATCGACAACACCATCAACATATTTACTTACTTC
This sequence comes from Pseudomonadota bacterium, assembly GCA_036130055.1. GTDB lineage: Bacteria > Pseudomonadota > Gammaproteobacteria > TMED69. The sequence goes on from JAYYOR010000006.1 coordinate 19,444, forward strand.
TAGTCCTATTGGCGGCCAACTAACTGATGATACAAACTGCGGAATTCTCACTCTAAGCAACACGTCGAAAAAATGTATTTTAGTAGGAAGCGGAAGTGTTTGCAGTGATGATGCGTCTAGCTCTCAGAGAGACCAAGTAGGTCGGTGTTTTAAAGGTCGATAAAAATCATAAGACGCCCAATATCCAACCTTCTAATAAAACCTTCCTCTTTTCACTTTCACTTAATAAGGGCTTGAAATAAGTTTTCAAGTTGCCACTCAGGCAAGTATCCCTTAGCCAAGCACTCACTACAAAAGCATCATGTTCATCACTTGAACGTCCTTTCTTTTCATACCGCCTCCTAAAAGAAGATGGGAAGATTTCAGCCACCACATTTTTTCCTGGCTTGACATCGAACCCATCAAAAGGCCAGAAATGAGTGCGTTCAGTAATCTCTTTGTTACCATACATTTCATTAATCCAAGGTAAACCGGCATGTGTTGATTTGGCAACTGAACCCTGCACATCAAAATGAAATACGCTTTTTGCACCAGATGTCCATTTTTCAGTGAGCCGATACTCTGTGCTACCACCAGGAGAACCAACACGAGCGCGCGCCTCATCAACGGTTGAATATTCGGCGTTCGTCATCCACTTTTCCGAAAAAGACCTCAACATTTGATGCCAATTTTTTAAATTATTTCTAACAAAATAGGCATACGGAAAAGATAGACCGTGATCTATGCCGATGATAGTTTCATTTTGGGAAATCAATATCTGCCTAATGTAAGAAGCCACTTCTTGCCGACACCAATTTTTTTTCCCTTTTTGTAAAGGTTCTACCTTTCTTGGTGGATCTCGACCATCTGATAAATAAACTTGTAATTGCGCTAATCTCGATATCGGATTCTTCGCTCCTGAGTAATCGATTCCTATGAAATTTTTAAACAATTAACCAACCTCTGTTGCGACCTAGATAAAAAACATGATTTTCCTGTAAATTATAATTTACAAATTATTATATTTATACGGTTGCGTAGTACTATAATCAGTTTAATGACAAGATTGGTAGGTGATTTTTTATGTTTATCTCTTATAGGAATTTAATGGTCTTATTTTTCTTCTTAAGCTTCCAATGTGAAATGCTACTAGCTTGCTCGCAAGATAGCGACTGTAGGGTAGATGAAAAATGCATGAAAAGAGAGAAAAACGCATACGGCATCTGTATTAAAATCTCGGAAAAAAAGTTTCAAATTAAAAATAACGAAAATCAGCCGAAAATTAGAATAATCCAGGACAAAAAGGAAGCTCTCGATTATTTAGGAACCACAGAGGAAAACTTAAGAGCTATTTCACCTTCTGGAAAAATTGGACAGAAATGCCATTCAACGTCTGATTGCAACGATACAGAAGAATGTATAATCGCAGGATTTGAGGGAAGATGCATATCCATAAAATAGTTTATTTTCTAAAAATGTAATTACGTTTATTTTTATCGATTTTATCTTTACAATGGAAGCCCAAAGACGTTAAAAGTTCAATCAAATTATCTTTGTGCAAACTCAAAACTTCGTTCTCAATTTCAATTAATACTGAATCGACACCCAATAGAGTATCTAATGCACCTTTCAAAACAAGTGGCTCAATTCCGTCGACATCAATCTTCAAATGATTTGGCCTTGGTAGTGCAAAATCAGAGATTAGTCGATCAATTGTATAAGTCAATATCGGTTGCTTGAAATAGCCTTTTTGCAGATCAGAATGACCAGAACTGACCTCATTCAATGTATTGCCGCCAGCCCCCGCCGAAAAATTTGCCATTTCTAAAAATGTTTGCTTATTTGAGTCTGACAAGGCAAGGCAATACGCCCTAATGTTGCCCAATCTGTTAGTCTTTATATTCTCCATCAGTAAAGAGAAACTTAGTGCATTTGGTTCAAAAGAAAATACTTCGATGTCAGGGTCAAGGGCAGCATAAAGAGAATAAACACCGCTAGCTGCCCCAATATCGTAAAAAACATCCCCAGATTTCATTGTCCTAATCCATTCTAGGGTTTCTGGCTCATCTCTAAAAAAGTGGTGAGCGGCACTAGCAACATACGGACTTCTATTTTTATTTATTCTCAATATGCCTCGCTCAGTCTCTATTTCGGCTAGATTATCTTTGGTTAGTTTATCCACTAACCTTGAGACTGTCCGTTGTTTCTGACGCTTGCTTAAAATAAGTCCTGTTAAGTCAATCAGGCTTTCTAGGAAATTTGCTACTTTTCGACTCAATCTTGCGTGCCGAGAAAATGCTTCAAATTGCTATTTTATCGTTGGAAGCAGAAATGTCTGATAGAAAGTCTTGATAAAAATTATCGAAGGTTACGTCAATTTTTACGGACAAATCTGCTGAATTTAAAATACTATAAACTATATTATTCTTTACTTGAATATTTTGAGAGATTATTCCACCCATCGAACCTCCTCCTTCGATATGGGTCTCTTCTCCTTCCGAAACTCCAAATTCACCGGCTTTTCGTATTTTTGATAGAGTCAATAATCCATTTTTTTTATTTTTTTCATAAATCCGCTGTTCGCCGGTTATTACCAGTGTAGAAGTAGGGTGATAATGTCGATGGAAAAAGCATTTTTGCTCAGGTTCAAAACGAAACAACATCTCAATAATTTTGTTATCACGGTTTACATTTAGAAGTTTATAGTCAAACCCTTCATAACCTCTCATTTTCTTCCATACAACATTGCGCGAAAACGAAGTTTTTTCATAAGTCATATTTTCTATTCCTATTTCAACATGGTAATTTTATCGACTATCACGACTTAAATATTTTCTTCGATCATATCCAGTATAGAGTTGTCTGGGCCGGCCTATCCGCTGACTCGGATCCTCAATCATTTCATTCCATTGGGCCACCCAGCCAACCGTTCTTGCTAACGCAAAGAGTGCGGTAAACATAGTCGTAGGGAATCCCATCGCCTTTAGAGTTATTCCAGAATAAAAATCAATATTTGGATACAATTTTTTTTCAACAAAATAATCATCGTTAAGTGCAATTTTCTCGAGTTCTAGAGCTACTTGAAGGAGAGGGTCATTCACAATACCAAGCTCCTCGAGGACTTCATGACACGTTGCTTGCATAACTTTTGCTCTTGGATCATAGTTCTTGTATACCCTATGGCCAAAACCCATCAGCCTAAAGGGATCATCTTTATCTTTCGCTTTTTTTATGAACTCAGGAATCTGGTCGGGGGTGCCTATCTCCATCAACATGTTGAGCGCAGCTTCATTGGCGCCGCCGTGAGCAGGCCCCCATAAGCATGCAATCCCCGCTGCTATTGCGGCAAAAGGATTTGCCCCTGAGGAGCTGGCAAGTCTTACCGTCGAGGTCGAAGCATTTTGCTCATGGTCCGCATGAAGTATAAATATTTTATCTAATGCCCTCGCTAAAGTAGGAGACACTTTATTTTTAGACGCTGGTACAGCAAAGCACATATTTAAAAAATTTGCCGTGTAATCTAATTCATTGTCCGGGTAGACGAACGGTTGACCTAACGAAAATTTAAACGCCATCGCAGCTATTGTCGGCATTTTTGCTATCAATCGTCTACCGGCGATCATTCTCTGATGGGGATCATTTACGTCTGTTGAATCATGATAAAAAGCTGACAAAGCTCCCACAACTCCACACATTATGGCCATTGGATGGGCATCGCTTCTAAAACCATTATAAAATTTTATTAGTTGCTCATGAACCATCGTATGATAAGTTATTGCCAACTCAAATTCTTTATATTCATCCTTAGTTGGTAGTTCTCCATTAAGTAAAAGATACGCAGTTTCTACAAAATTACTTTCTTCTGCAAGCTCGTCAATTGGATAACCTCGATAAAGCAGAACTCCTTTTTCTCCGTCGATATAAGTAATTTTCGACTCACAACTAGCAGTGGATGTAAAACCAGGATCGTACGTAAATTGGCCTGTCTCGCCGTATAACGTCGAGATATCGATCACACTTGGTCCTAAGGTTCCGTCCTTCAACTCGAAACCATAATCTTTATCTTTAATGCTTAATCCAGCTGTTTTTAACTCTTCTTTTTTAGTCACACTATTTTTGCCTTTATTTTTATATTTGAATTTTCTAATACCCAATTTTAGTTTTTCTAATATTGGAAACCAAGATTTATTTTATAAATTTACGCTCAAGAACCAACCTTTGTTCATAAAAAAGGAGTGTTTTCATAACTTTACAAAATTTTTTTAATTTAAAATTTTAATGAATATTGGCCATATAAAAGAAAATTTTTAAGATTGATTTCGACGGAAGACCTTTTTAAAGTCTTCAAGACTTAGAATAAGGGATGGAATTAAAAGAAGAATAATTAGAGTAGCAGCCGCAATCCCAAAGACCATCGTGATTGCCATGGGAATTAAAAATTGCGCTTGTAAGCTTTTTTCGAATAAGAGCGGGGTTAGACCGCCTATCGTGGTAGCAGAGGTTAGGACAACTGCTCTTAAACGGTCACAACTACCATTAATCACAGCTTCTTCGATTGGCTCGCTTTTTGCTCTTTCATCTATAGTTCGCACTAAAACAATAGAATCATTAATCAGAATACCTGAAAGTCCAAGAATGGCGAAAAAACTCAACATGGTGAGATCGAACCCCAAAAGCAGATGACCAAAAACCGCGCCAATAAATCCAAACGGTATGGCAGAAATGACAACAAGAGGTCTCGTATAGCTGGAAAAAACCCACGCCAAAATAACATAGATTAATATTAGGCCCAAAAAGGCGCCTTTTTTCATATCATCAGAGGTCTCTCTCTGCTCCCTAGCTCGTCCATCGAATCTTAATTCTAAATTATTAGAAGTGACAATGTCATTTAATCCGTCTTTCATTAGAGCGTCTCGAATATAATCCAATCGTGTAATCGATTCGTCTATATCTGCTGTTACGGATACCTTTTTATTTCCGTTTTCTCGTTTTATTCTCATAAAGCCATTCTGCTGTGACAAATTAACGACTGTTTTCAATGTAGTTATTTTCCCCTCTGGTCCTTTAAGATAAACACCTTGAAGAAAATCATTTTGCAAGTCACTAGCTTTTAATTTTAATTTTACTTTTACTTCCTCATCACCTCGAGCAAACCTTGTCGCAACGATACCATCTATATAATTACGGACTTGGTTGGCAACAAGACTTGTTGTGTAACCCATTGAAAGACCCCTTTCAGATACCGAAACTAGGATCTCAGGTTTGCCGAGAGGCAGGTCGTCATCGACATTAGAAATTCCAGGATAACGCTTGGCGAGCTCTGCAACCTCGATAGCAACTTTTTTTAGTTGAGCCGTATCAATTTCTGACGACCCAGCTATTCGGATATCAAGATCACCTCCTGGGGGACCTGAACGCTGACCCTCAAAAGTAAGATTATCGACCCCGATAGGCCAACCGGTTTGCTTCCTCCATTCTTTTATCAAATCAACAGCTTTAAAAGTTCTTTTATCCGAAGAGATTAATTCAACGATTATCCCTCCAAGCACATCAGTACTACTTGAGCGCTGTTTCGAAGTAGTACCAATATTCGCTCCAACAACACCCAACGACATTGTTACATTATTACTTTCATATCCAAGATTGGAAACCGCGTCATATAAAGCGCTCTCAAGTCTCAATACAGCAAGTTCCGTTTCTCCTCTTGAAGAGCCAGGTAGCATTTTTAAATTTGCAAATATCATATTGGGCTCGGGCGAAGGAAAAAACTGATAACCGACCCTTCCTCCGAGCACTAAAGCGAAAGATAGAATAAGTAAGGAAATCGAGATCGAGATTGTTGAATAACGATTATTTACTGCGGCCTCTACAAAATGCTTAAATTTTGTGTTTTTAAAATTATTAAATTTTAAATCATTACCAGCGACCAGTCGGGTTAAGGCAGAATTAGATTCTGGTTTCCTAAAGCTATTCCCCAAGTGAAAAGGTAAAACCAAAAAACATTCTAATAAACTGGCAAGTAAAACTGTAACAACAACAAACGGAATGGCTGATATGATTTGTCCCATAATCCCAGAAATAATAAAAAGAGGAATAAAGGCAGCAATTGTTGTTAGGGTTGAGCTAATTACAGGAACAGCCATGTTTGATGCCCCAAGTATTGCGGATTCCATTGGATCAAACCCTTGGCTATTTTTAAAGTCTGCATGCTCACCTACAACTATAGCATCGTCTACAACTATGCCAATGGCCATTATCATTCCAAATAAACTCACCATGTTTACCGTTTGATTACTAAGCTCCATCATTGCTAAAGTTGCTAATAGAGAAGCCGGTATCCCAACAGCGATCCAAATGGCAACCCTAAAACGCATAAATAAAAAAAGCACGATTAGCACCAATAATAATCCCGTCACACCATTAAATATTAATAAATTTATCCGCTCTTTTATGCTTTCGGCTTTTACGTCGTACTGTTCTAAGTTAAGATTCGGAGGAATTTCTTTTCTAAGCTTAATTAGTTCTTTTGTTACTAATTTTGAAATTTCCAGTGCATCTGTTTTTCTTGAGCGCTGAATATCTATCTCAATGGCTGGTAATCCATTTCTAAAATATTGTATTGAGTTTTCGTCGACCGACTCGTAAACGTCTGCTAAGTTTTTTAAGAATAACTTTTGTCCGCCCGGCAAGGATTTTATTTCCAGATTTTCGAATTCAATTGCTTGCGTTTTTTGACCCACACTTCTAATTTGTTTTTGTCCATCGGAAATTTCTCCGCCAGGCACATTCACAGAAAGTGTTCTTACCCTTGTAGCTATTTCGTTAATTGATAAGTTATATTTATGAAGCGCTTCCGGCAATACCTCAATTAAGACCAAATCGTCTCGCGCACCTTTTAAAGTAACATTCTCAACACCCAAATTAAGAAAGCGATCACGTATTAATTTTGCGTATCGTTTAATATCTTTTTCTGCTTTATGTCCAGATATAACTAGTTTCGAAATAGTCTCATATCGTTGGATTTTTTTTATAAGAGGTCTTTCACTTTCGGCTGGTAGAGTCTGTAGTTGAGTTATAGCAGTTTCTACTTCAGACAGAGCTAGTTGCATGTCATGACCAGCGAAAAATTCTACGGTCGTAGTAGCTAGCCCTTCATATGAAACTGAACTTACATTTTTAACACCATTTAAAAAACGCACAGTTGGCTCAACTGCCTGAATAATTGTTGAATCCACATCCCTGGCAGAAGCTCCGGGCCAAGCTATTGAAATAGTAATGTAGTCCAAACCAAAATCTGGGAAAAACTGGCGATTAATGCTTGACGAGGCAACTAGCCCGCAAGCAATCATCAAAATCAGAATCAAATTGGGAGCAGTTGGATGTCTCGCAAAAAATGATAGTAGTTTTTTCAGTTGCGGGCCATCGCTCACAATACTTTGACACGTAGTCCTGGGCTAATATTTTCGAATAATCTTGATACTATCAATTCACCCGAATTTATTTTTGAACGAACGAGAAAATTGTCATTCGAGCGACCAACAACCTCAATAGGAAGTCTAACCAGCCTCTGGTCTCTCACCACATAGATTTCGTTTTCTTGAGTTACAGCTCTCTCAGGTAATTCGTAGACATTCCTATAAATAAAATCCGGAAAAATCACTTCAACAAACGCACCAGCTCTCAACCCTAAATTTGAAGCGTCGTTTTGTAGAGAAGCGAACATTTCTACGCCACCCGTTTCAGGATTCATTTCAGCACCAATTCTGCTCAATTTGGCGTTGAATGAAATTTGTTCCGAACCAAGGTTCCAGTTTATTGTCAAAATCCTTCCAATCAAGTCTGTATTGTCTGAGGCTTTTTCAGTCTGGCCCTGATATGCACTTTTTGTGAATCGTCCATAATCTGCCTCGGGCAGCTCAAACCTGACTTCAAGTTCGTCGGAAGATAAGACACGACCGAGAGTTTCCCCTTTCTCCAGAAGTTGACCCAAAGCCAAAGATACCCCGGAGACGAACCCATCTAACGGGCTTTGGATTACTGTGTCGGAAAGTTCGCTTTCGGCGATTGCTAAGCTGGAGGCATTTTTGTCGTAGAGTGCCTCTTGTTGTTTAATCCGCGACTCCAATTTACTGATTTTTTGTCCTTTAAGTAAATAATCTTGTTCTCGAGACGCATATTTTGATTTCGTATCGTCAATTAATTGTTTGCTCTCTCTTCCTTGAGAAACTAGGGCAGCAATCCGTTCGACATTCCTTGCAGATATGTCTAACTGTTTTTTTGCAACTATTTCTAATTTTTTTTCAAAGGCAAGTTCTTTTTTTAATTCTTCTAAAACCGCTTCTGAGTGAAAAAGGTCGGCTCTTTTTTCTGCGGTTTGATGCTCATATCGCTTCCGCTCAATCGTCAGCAACTCTACTCCTGACTCTACAAAGTTACCATCTTTAAAAGACGGGTTGAGAGAAACGATCTTTCCTCTAAGTTTGCTCCTAACTAACGCGGTTCGCGAGGACATTACTTCTCCGTATATCGTAATTTTAGGCTGCATATCAACCGATTCTGCCGATATTACGGCTACCGGCCAAACCTTTTCAACTTTTGGTGCAGCACTGGTTTCCGGTCTAGTATTAACGATCGCAAGAGAAACAACCAAGCTTAAGCAAATAATTGATAACGCTACTGGAACTTTTTTTACTTTATCAAGTCTTTTCGATCCAAAAATTTTTTTTAACTCACCGAGTTTGAACGCACTAAGTTTAGTGCTTAGAAAGGATAGGAATTTTGCCTTGGAAAAACGTTGTAGTAATTTTTTCATTGTACTTAACCAACCAATAGTACTAATGGAGTTCGGCTCTCACCTACTCTGCCAGGTCCCTCAAACTCTTTTTCTTCGAGAAATATTGGCCCATCTTTTTTATATCCGAGTCCGTCAAACCTAATAACTTGACTTGAGCGTTCATGATAGGATGTTTACGTCTGCCGCTTTTATAAGCCTGAAGAGAATTAACCAAGTAATCCGCATATTGCCCAGCCAAAATCGGATAGTTTGGAACGACCGGTTTGTCTCCATTTACCCCATGACAAGCAGCACACGCGCTGAGCTTCTGCTCGTAGCTCATGCCACCAGTTTGGGCTACTGATTCGAAGGATATTATGGTAAGACAAACTAATCCAAATACAACCAAAAGGCGATTAATATTAATGATCAATTTTCAATGCTCCTTAAAAAAATCCTGTTTACTTATTTTACTGATGATAAGTAAGCAGCAATATCATACATATCTTGTTCAGTTAGCCTATAAGCATTAGCTTGCATGGTTCCATGCATTCTATCTC
>JAYYOR010000007.1:0-26857 GCA_036130055.1 Pseudomonadota bacterium
GGATTGTATTAATTCTTTCTTGTATAAAAAAAAGAAACTTATTAAGTGAAAAGTGTTACTAAAGCCTTTCAATGTAGTGAATGTGGTGCGACATTTTCAAAATGGATCGGTCAGTGCCCTGAATGTGGTGTTTGGAACTCAATGAAGGAGATCAAGAAGGTATTAAAAAAAAATGCGAAACAATGGCAGGTAAAACCGAAAGCAGAATATCGCGAATTAGAATCCATAATTATTTCCAATAAAGAAAGAATAAGTACAGGGGTTAATGAATTTGATAAAGTCTTAGGCGGGGGTATAGTTGGGGGTACGGTAATTTTATTGGGAGGTGATCCAGGGATTGGGAAAACAACATTGTTATCGCAGGTTCTCGCCAATATCTCAAAAGATTTTAGACAAAAAACTTTTTATATAAGTGCTGAAGAGTCATTGTTTCAGCTAAAAATGCGCTCGGAACGACTTGACTCTTCAGTAGATGGTTTCAATGTTCTATCAACAACTTTACTCGAAAATATAATCGATGAAATTGCCCGATTAGAGCCCTCGGTTGTTGTTATTGACTCAATACAAACTATTTACTCAGACTCTTTACAATCAACACCAGGTTCAGTCGCTCAAGTTAAAGAGTGTGCTTCGCAGTTGGTAAGTTTTGCAAAATCGAATGAAATAGCTCTTTTTTTAATTGGTCATGTTACTAAAGATGGGACGCTCGCTGGACCTCGTGTTTTGGAGCACATGGTAGATGTTACATTATATTTTGAAAATTGCCTTGATAGCCGATATAGGATGGTAAGAAGTATAAAAAATAGATTTGGCACCGTTAACGAGTTGGGGGTTTTTTTTATGTCTGAAACAGGCCTTAAAGGAGTCAAGAATCCAAACGCAATCCTTTTATCCCAGCATAAAAGTGCAGTGTCTGGAAGTGTTATAGCAATTAGCCTGGAGGGATCACGGCCGTTTTTGATTGAAATACAAGCCTTGATTGATGAGGCTTCAAATTCAAACAAAAGACTATCGGTTGGTATAGACTCTAACCGTATTTCAATGTTAATAGCTGTACTTAAAAAGCATGCTGAACTAAATTTTGGGGATGGAGATGTCTTCGTAAATCTTGTTGGCGGTATGCGTGCCAGTGAGACAGCAATTGATTTGCCACTCGCCCTCGCTTTTATTTCTAGTTTCTACAATAGACCAATATCACTTGGTATAGCTTGTTTTGGCGAAATTGGATTGTCCGGCGAAATAAGGCCAGTAAAAAATGGAGAAGAACGGATAAAAGAAGCCATTAAGCAGGGATTCCGTTTAGTCGTCATTCCTACTCAAAATCTACCCAAGAAAATTAATAGTAAAATTGAGTTGGTCCCGCTTGATCGAGTGTCTCAGTTGAAACAATTTTATGAGGATAATTTTTGACTTTTTTTTGTCAACTTTGCAATTTTTACTGCGTTTTGTAAGGTTTTTACAACCTCAATTGTCATTCCATTTAGCTTGAAGGTGGTACCAACATCCGGAATATCTTGCATTTGTTCGGTGATTAAGCCATTCAGCGTCTTTGGCCCATCGGTAGGTAGGTTAAATTCGAATTGTTTATTTATTTCTCTTAGGTTCGCACTGCCGTCAACGAGAAAACTACCATCTTCTTGTGGAAAAACATCGCGGTTATGGATTCCGGTAGTATCAGCGAAGCTGCCAAAAATCTGATTAATTAAACTTTGTAAAGTAATCAATCCATCTAATTCTCCATATTCATCTACCGCAAAAGCTATTCTTTGTTTTTTTATTTGAAAGTTTGTGAGCTGAATATATAAAGATGTATTCGACGGTACGAAATAAGGTTCTGTTAGTAAAGCTTTTAAATCTTTTAAAACGAACGCGTCATTTGTTAGTAGAAATTGGCGAATTTTGCGCATGTGAAGAACGCCCTCAATTAGGTTTATGTTGCCTGAGTAACAAGGTATTCTTGAATATTTACAAAATTTCAGTTGTTCTACAATGTTTGACCAGTCATCTTCAAGATTGACTGCAAATATCTCAGAGCGAGGTATTATAATGTCTTCTACTGTTACTTTTTCGAGATCTAAAATACCAAAAAGCATTTCTCTATATTTTTCACTTATTCTGGAACCTGCTTCTTCGACTACCGTTCTAATTTCACTGGTGCTCAATGTATCGCTCGTTCGAATTAAATTTTTTACGCCTAATATTTTTATAATTCGATTAGCTAATTGGTTAACTAACCAGATTGCTGGGTATAGTATTTTTAAAAGAAAATTTAGGATCCATGAAGATGGGAGTGCTATCTTCTCAGGCCTAGTGGCGGCGATTGTTTTTGGAATTACCTCTGCAAATATTAATAAAACTCCGGTTAATATGATGGTCGAAGCAAGTAGGCTATTCTCTCCAAAGTAGGTTAAAGCTATGACAGTAGTAATTTGCGCTGCTAAAATATTCACGAAGTTATTTCCAAGAAGAATTAACCCGATTAAACGATCGGGTTTTTCTAGAAGCTTTTGGGTTTGGATTGCGCTCCGATTTTTTCTTGCTGCTAAATGTTTTAATCTGTAACGATTCAATGCCATCATGGCTGTTTCTGAACTAGAAAAATAGGCTGAAACAATGATTAGAATTACTAAAATTATAACAAGTAAGGTTAAATCTGAGATAATCAATTTAGTTTCTTCCCAGTATTATTTCTACGACAAATTTAGAACCAAAGAAACCTAATGCTAATAGAAGGAATCCTCCAAGTATCAAATAAGTCGCTTTTTTTCCTCGTAATTGATATCTAAATTTCCCGACGATTAGGGTTAAAAAAGTAAGCCAAGCCAAGATAGAAAAAAAGACTTTATGAGAAAAGTTTTGTTCAAAAATATTTTTTACAGAAATTGTCCCGATAATTATACCGACTGTAAGTAAACAAAAAGCAATTACCGTTGAGAGAAACATTAAATCTTCTATCCGAGATAGAGGCGGCAACAAGTTCATAATTGGTCTATGAGCTTTTAAGCGATACTCGGTAATTGAAAGAAATAATGCTTGGACGACGGCGACAGAAAAGAAACTGTAGGCTAAGAGCGAGAGAACTACATGAGTCTTTACGCCAAGGTGGTTTGTTGAAAATGAATTATCAATGGGATAAATAATTGAAAGTACTATAAATAGTGAAGACAATGGAAATGCAACTAATGCCGTTACAGAAACAGTTCTTATTCGAGAGCCCAAAACGATAATAATAGAAATTATAAATGTGACTATTGATGCCGTATTAAAAAGTGATAGGTTCGGCAATGGTTGAGAAAACGCTACGAAATATATACTCGCTCCGTGAGCAACTATTGCTAAACAGGTCATGGATTTGAAAACGAGGCGATTCAGACGCTTTTGTTGTTCATTGGGCTTATCTAGTAATGTAAAAATTACTGAACTTATGTATAGAATTGCAGCTAAATAACCAAGATAATTTACTGACATTCACGCGTGATCATAATAAACTAAAGTCTATGATGGCATAAAAACTTGGCCTTATGAAGTATTTTTATGTTGAAATTTTGTTTTTTTTTATGAGCGAAAAATTATTTGATGTTTGAAGACCTAAAAAACCAATTTTCGAATATTACCTCTCGTCTGACTGGCAGGGGTTTTCTTAGTGAGAAGCAGATAGATGATGCTTGTTCAGAAGTAAGTGACGTGCTTCTGGATTCCGACGTTGGTTATGATATGGTCGAATCTTTGGTTTCTGCTGTCAGAGAAAAGGCGAGTCGAACAAAAATTTATGAGAGTCTCACACCACAACAAACTTTTATAAAATTAGTAAGAGATGAGCTATTAGAATTTGTAGGCCGAAGTCCGATAGAGCTTAACCTTAAGGGACAACCTCCAGTAATGATAATGCTAGTTGGCTTGCAAGGGTCTGGTAAAACGACCACTACTGCAAAGCTTGCGAAATTAATGGCTGATTCAAAAAAAAATATTGGTTTAGTTTCATGTGACACGTACAGGCCAGCTGCTAAGAAGCAGCTTCAATTACTTACCCAGAATAATAAAAGGATCACGTTTTATGATGCTAATTATCAAACGCCTAAAGATATTCTCGAAAAAGCTTTGGAAGCTGCGAGAAAAGATTTTCAGGACATTCTGCTTATAGATACTGCTGGAAGAGTTTCTGTAGATGATGAGATGATGGCTGAGCTCAAACAATTATATGGGATCTGTATGCCAACAGAGGTTTTGTTTGTGATTGATGCTATGGTAGGGCAAGATGCACTAGAAAGTGCGAGGGTTTTTTCTGAAACGGTACCTATTTCTGGGATTATATTAACAAAAACCGAAGGTGATGCCAGGGGTGGCTCCGCGTTATCCGCGCAGTTTGTCACCAAGGCTCCCATAAAATTTATAGGTACAGGTGAGTCGGTAAACGACTTAAAAAAATTCAATCCATCACAAATGGTTTCAGAAATCTTAGGCATGGGTGACATGCAGGGTTTAATTGAAGAGGCCGAAAAAAACTTAGATAGAAAAAAAGCAGGGAAGTTTGCAAAAAGAATTTTAAAAGGTCAAAGGTTTAGTTTGGAGGATTTTAAAATGCAGTTGTCACAAATGGAATCAATGGGTGGTTTAGACTCAATTGTTGACAAATTACCTGGACATTTGCGTGGTAGACTTCCGGTTGACAAAGCGAAGCTCTTTGATGACTCAAAATTTAGTCGAATGAAAGTAATAATTGACTCTATGACTAATGAGGAACGACAATTTCCTTCCATTATTAAAAGTTCTAGAAAAAAAAGAATCGCTAGTGGTTCCGGAACCAATGTGCAGGATATTAATCAACTTTTAAAGATGTTTTCTCAGATGCAAACGGGAATGAAACGTCTTAAAAATAAAAAGGGGTCAGCCTCCATTAAGTCGATGTTAAACGATTTTAGAGGTTGACACTTTGTGTTGAAATATAGCAAAGATATTTAAAATAATTAAAAATACAAATATAACTAAAGCCCAACCGGCTATTGATATGCCTAGAAATGACCAGAGTATTTCGCTGCAGTTGTGGTTTGAGTCTGATAAAATTTTGAGAATTTTTGAAAAAGAAAAACTTTCTTGGTCAACTGGTAGCTCTCCCCCACATTCAAATGAATTTGACCCCGGCCTATATTGCAGTCGGACCTGCTTGGCAGATATTAGTGTTCCAAGAAAAAGGCTGATTAAATTTAGAGTTACAAAAAAGTATTTTAATTTTTTTAAATAAGCTATTGAAATCGCGAATAATATGGCCGATAAAAAAAGGTATCTTTGTAACATGCAAAGGCTACATGGAGCTAGTTCTTCAAAATGTTCTAAATAAAGCCCAAAAGATAAGGCGAGAGTTATTAAGGTCGCTTGAATTTTTGCAATAGTCGCCAAACTGAAGAAGTATCTCAGCATGTCATTCATTAGGTACTATACTTAATTCTTCATCTAAGAATAACTCATTGCAGTTTATGTCGCTCAAAATCGCTAAAATGTGCCGAAAGCCATGATCGTCTTTTGCTGTATCAATAATTATTCCCATTGGTTCACCTTTCTCATTGGTTATTCTAGTGAATAGTCGCTTGCTAGAATCAGGAGATTTTGATATCAACTTTACTAATCTTTTTTTTACTTTTCCACGATACTTCACACGGGCAATTATTTCTTGCCCAGGAAAGCAACCTTTACTGAAGCTCAAGCCCCCTAAATTTTCTAGATTTATTTCCTGCGGAAGGAACTTATCGCATAGCTTTTCGGTAAGTGAAGGCACAAGATTATTAATTTGATGCAGAGAAATTAAGTTTTTTGCATTTAATGCTTCGTTTCTATTGGACTTTGTCATAGAGTCCCCCTCTACCTCCTTTAATTCCCATGTTAAGGAGTTTTCTTGAAAAACAAGATTCGATTTATTTTTTATCTTCATACCATGACTTACAAAAATATGGTACTCGTCGGTTATGTTGTCTATAGAGACTTTCGAATTAAACAGATATTTATTTAGATCTTGAACAACTTGGTTAAAATTGAAGTCGGTTATAACCAATATAAAGCCGTTTGAAAGTTTTATTATTCTGAAAAGCGCTGAAACACGTCCTTTTATATTACACCATGATGTCAATTGTATTTCATTAACCGACATTGCCTTCAGATCATTTGTCAGTAGTCTTTGTAAAAAATCCTCAGAATCAGGCCCGTTAACTTCACAAAGATTCATGCCATTCATTTGGTGGTAGAATGGAGGTGTAGAGAAAGTCATTTTTTGCAACTTACTTTTTGGTGCAAGAACGAATAAGCCTTATATGTTCGGCCAGTGCTTCGTCCTCTGGCTCTGTCTTGCCCGTGAACCAATCATATAGATCTAGGTCGTTTACTTGTAGAAGATCTTCCGTTAGCTTTTTTTGCTCAGCTGACAACGGGCAAAAGTCTTCTAAAAAATTCGTGAATATCATGTCGAGCTCTTTTATTCCTCTCCTACATCTCCATTTGAGTTTATGTAGGTCTGTCGCTTTGGTATCCAACGTTATTTATGCATCTTTTGTAACAATTAGCTTTTTAATCTCTGAAATGGCCTTTGCAGGGTTTAGTCCCTTCGGACAGGTTTTTGCACAATTCATAATAGTATGGCATCGATAAAGCTTAAAAGAATCGTTTAAATCTTCCAATCGCTCAGTTGTTGCGTCATCTCGACTGTCTGCAATCCATCGGTAAGATTGCATCAGGGCCGCTGGTCCGAGATATTTGTCTCCATTCCACCAATAGCTAGGGCAGCTTGTTGAACAACAAGCACAGAGGATGCATTCATAGAGTCCATCTAATTTCTCTCTATCTTCTTTTGATTGAAGCCGTTCTTTTTTCACGGGAGCTTCGTTCTCGGTAATTAGCCAAGGCTTGATGGATGAATATTGTTCATAGAACTTTTTCATATCCGGCACTAAGTCTTTCTTAACTTTCATGTGCGGAAGTGGGTCGATTTTTACGTCTTTTTTCATAGATTTTATAGATTTGGTGCAAGCAAGGGTATTGGTCCCATCGATATTCATTGCACAGGATCCGCAAATGCCTTCTCGGCAAGAGCGTCGAAAGGTTAGTGATGAATCTATTTCATTTTTAATATAAATAATTGCATCAAGCACCATTGGTCCGCATTGGTCCAGGTCAATAGTAAACTTATCTATTCTTGGACGATTTTCGTCATCTGGGTTCCATCTATAAACAAAAAAGGACTTTGTATTTTTGCTTCCGTTTGAATGATCGAAACTTTTGCCTTTGGTTAGTTTTGAATTTTTAGGGAGTGTGAATTCTGCCATTTTTAACGCCTTACCTTTCTCTTAATATACTCGTTTTTTCGGAGGAACCACGTCAACTTCGTCTGTTAATGTATACAAGTGGACCGGTCTATAGTCAAAAGATACATTATTGTTTGTGTCAAGCCAAGTCATAGTATGCTTCATCCAATTTTCGTCGTCTCTTTCAGGAAAGTCTTCTCTTGCATGAGCTCCTCGACTTTCAGTGCGATTTTCCGCTGCATGGATGCTTGTAAGCGAATTGCCTAACAAGTTCTCCATCTCCAGAGTTTCCACCAAGTCAGTATTCCAAATCAAGGACTTGTCAGTTGTTTTCACGTTGCTAAAAGCGTCAGCAATCTGATCAATTTTTTTACAGCCTTCAGATAATGTTTCCCCTGTTCTAAATACCGCAGCATGCGTTTGCATAGCTCTTTGCATCTCCAGTCTTAGCTTAGACGTCGATTCAGAACCGCTTGCATGTCTTAGTGAATCAAATCTATCGATTATTTTGTCTAAGCTTTTTTTGTTGGGTTCTGGATGTATAGTCTCAGGAGTTACTAGTTCTGCACATCTTTTAGCACAGGCTCGTCCAAATACAACAATGTCCAACAATGAGTTAGATCCTAATCGATTAGCCCCGTGCACTGAGACGCAGGCAGCTTCACCTATAGCCATCAGTCCAGGTACTATGCTGTCGTGGTTATCGCCCTTCACAGTTACTACTTCACTGTGATAATTGGTTGGAATACCGCCCATATTATAATGAACTGTCGGCAGTACGGGTATAGGTGCTTTAGTAACATCTACGCCCGCAAATATTTCAGCTGACTCAGCAATTCCCGGAAGTCTCTCATTTATAACTTCAGGTCCAAGGTGCTCGAGGTGCAGATGGATGTGATCATTGAGTGGCCCAACTCCCCGCCCTTCCTGGATCTCCATAGTCATTGAGCGAGATACAACATCGCGAGATGCAAGGTCCTTTGCGTTTGGAGCGTATCTTTCCATAAACCTTTCGCCGTTTGAATTGGTAAGATAGCCGCCTTCTCCTCTAACTCCCTCTGTTATTAAGCATCCAGCCCCGTATATTCCTGTTGGATGAAATTGAGTGAATTCCATATCCTGCAGCGGCAAGCCAGCTCGGAGAACCATCCCGTTACCATCTCCTGTACATGTATGAGCAGAGGTAGCAGAAAAATAACTTCTCCCATACCCACCGCTTGCAAGAACGACTTGGTGAGCTTTGAAGAGATGCAGGGTTCCATCCTCAAGATTCCAAGCTACGACACCGGTACATTTACCGTCTTCGGACATTACAAGGTCAATTGCGAAATACTCTATCATAAATTCGGCTTTATGTTTTAAAGATTGTTGATACAACGTGTGTAGAATTGCGTGCCCGGTTCTGTCAGCGGCAGCACAAGTTCTCTGAGCAATTCCTTCCCCATAATTTGTCGTCATACCACCAAAGGGTCTCTGGTAAATTTCCCCCTTGTCGGTTCTAGAAAACGGTACTCCATAATGTTCAAGTTCTATAACAGCTGGAATGGCTTCTTTGCACATATATTCAATCGCATCTTGATCACCAAGCCAGTCTGAACCTTTTATAGTATCGTACATGTGCCAACGCCAATCATCTTGGCCCATATTTCCGAGGGCGGCGCTCATCCCGCCTTGAGCAGCGACAGTGTGGCTTCGGGTTGGGAACACTTTAGTTATACATGCAGCCGAGAGTCCTTCAGCTGCCAGGCCGAAGGTGGCTCTTAATCCGGCTCCTCCAGCTCCTACAACAACAACGTCATGCTCGTGTACTGTTAAATCATAATCAGACGTCATATTAACTCCTAAAATTATCCGGTTATTATAGTTACGATGGAAATGAGGCATATAGTCACAAGCGTAATTATTATGCTGTTTAACCCTACAAGAGCTAGTTTTTGAGTAGTCTCCCCGTGAATATAGTCTTCTATGATTACTTGAATGCCCAACCTGGCGTGCCAAAATATGCCTAATACCGATATTGTAAGCAATATCGTGATTAGAGGTTGTTTAACCCAATCCTGCATATCCTGATGAGAGGAAGTAACGCTTTCTAATAGACTGTAAATGAACCAAAAAGTGAGGGGAATAATTACCAGAGCTGTTATACGCTGAGTGATCCAATGATTAGCTCCTTTGCTCATTAAATTACTTCCAAAAATAAATGTAAGCCCAAGTTACACTGCTTAATAATAACGCGTTAAAAACAACAAGATAACCAGTTTTATATGCGATATTGAGTTGAAATCCCCAGCCCAGGTCCCACAGTAAATGGCGGACCCCATTTGAAAAATGGTAGAAAAATGCCACGGTCCACATGAATAAAACTGGTTGAACAATGGGCGTCGTGAAAATTTTGACTGCGAGACTGTAGGCTTCAGGACCCTGAGCCAAAGCTACTATCCAGTATGTAAACGCGACTAGTCCGGATGTTCCTAAAAAAAGGCCTGCCATTCGATGGCTAATAGAAAGTATAGAAGTAAGTTGAGGCCGATAAATTTGTAGATGTGGCGAGGTTGGTTGTTCTTGCATTCCTAATGACCGGTTTATGAGTATCTTCTATTATGAGATCATAGCACATCAAAAGTCGATACATCGACCTTTTCTCTCCCAATCTCCATATCGGGTTGGCTCCAAACCTTTGGGGCCGCCATGTTCCAAGATTTTGTCTTTCTTCCGCTCAGTTTTTATTTGATCAGAAGTAGATTTTTTTGCAATGTCACTAGAACTTGTCTTTCGTGAGGTAATTTGTTTATTTTTTTTCATAGTTGGTTAATATTTGTTTGATAATACGATCAATAATTCTTTTTAGTTCCGTTTTTCGATAAATGCGTTAAGTTCTTCGGCTTTGAATACGCTAAAATCTGATAGTTTAGCCAAGTTCTCAAACTCGATGTCGGAATATCCGTACTCAACAACAATACTTATCATTCCTGCTGCTTTTGCGGCTTTTATATCTAATTGTGTATCGCCAATATACGCGCAATTAGCCGGCATAACACCCAGGTCTTGCGAGGCTGTAAGTAGCGGCTTTGGATCAGGTTTAGAAACATTCAGCGTATCGCCATAAACTAAAGATGAGGCCTTATTTTCCCATCCGAAATGTTTAATGATAGGTTTTGCAAATCGTCCTACCTTATTTGTAACGATACCCCATGGCGTTTTTGTTTTTGATAGTCTCATAATTAGGTCGTTTATACCCGGAAAAATTATTGTTCGATTAGTTAATGATGCCGCATAGTATTGCCAAAATTGCTCCCGAAGGACAACTATTTTTTCAGTATCGAGACCATCACCAAAGCAACCTTTAATTATTTGGTCTGTTCCCCCAGAAATTAATTGCCGCAATTTTAAAAATTCAACAGGCTCTCTTTTGTTTATAGTCAGAACTTGATTTATGCAGTAAAAAAGATCAGGGGCAGAATCGATTAACGTTCCATCTAGATCAAATAAAACTCCTTTTATGCAATCAGGCATTATTTTTTTCATTTCGAAAACACAGCAAAATAGTTTATAGCTACAGATTTACTTAACTTTGCTTTTCTCAAAAATGGATTATAAACAAAACCGTTTATATTGGTACAGTAAAGTCCTACATTCCTTGCAAGACTGGTAAGTTCATTTGGTCGTATGAACTGCTCATGACTATGGGTGCCATTTGGAACTATTTTTAAGATTTTTTCGGCGGCTATTATACCGAAAATTAAAGACGACAATGTTCTGTTGATGGTTGAAACTATAAGGACGCCATCGTTCTTCAGTAAGGTTTCACAGTCACTTAGCAAGTCCTCGACATCCTCCACATGCTCGATTAGCTCAAAACAAGCTACGAGGTCAAATTCACCCGGTCGATTTGTTGCTAATTTTTTTGAAGAACAAAGTTCGTAGTCTATTTCAAAATTATTTGAAGCGGCTCTTTTTTTTCCTACTTCAATTAATTTACGGTTTAAATCTATTGCTTTAACAGCGGCACCTCGAAGATAAGCAGATTCAGAAAAAATACCTGCTCCACAACCTATATCAGCAATGTTGCACCCATTAAGAGCCATCATTTCTTCAACATAATTTAGTCGAATAGGGTTGATATCATGTAGTGTTTTAAGAGGTCCGTCTTTATCAAACCATTGCTCTGCGAGTGGCTCGAATTTTTCTATTTCATTATCTTGAGACATTTTCTGTTGGTTTGTTTATTTGAATCTATAATAAAGATTAATTTAATGCTTCGTTATTTATTTAAAATTAAATTAAATGTTAAACTATGGAGATGTTTCAGTACAGTTAAATTCAATGAAAAGCAAAACATTATATGACAAAATTTGGGACGACCATTTGGTAAAGGAGTTACCCGATGGCAACTCACTAATTTACATAGATAGGCATCTAATCCATGAAGTTACTTCTCCTCAAGCATTTGAAGGGTTAAATTTAGCAGGGAGAGAATTATGGCGAAAAGATTCAATTAAGGCGGTGTCCGATCATAATGTACCTACTACTAGTAGCCTTACAGTAAATGACCAAACGGCGAAGATTCAGCTTGAAACCCTCAATAAAAATTGCAAGGAACATAATATTTTGCATCTAAAAATGGGTGATCGAAAACAAGGCATTGTACATGTAACTGGGCCAGAGTTGGGTTGGTGTCTACCGGGAACGACTGTTGTTTGTGGCGACTCGCATACAGCTACTAACGGCGCGCTCGCCGCCATGGCTTGGGGCATTGGAACATCTGAGATTGAGCATGTTATGGCGACTCAGTGTCTTATCATGAAAAAATCAAAGAATATGGAGATCATTGTTACTGGAAAGCTAGGGTTTGGAGTAACGGCAAAGGATGTCATATTGTATATCATTGGTAAAATAGGAACTGCCGGAGCCACTGGTCATGCGATCGAGTATAAAGGAGACGTAATAAAAGGCTTGACAATGGAAGAGCGGATGACGATTTGTAATATGTCGATCGAGGCGGGAGGCAGAATTGGCTTGGTAGCTTTTGATGACGTAACGGAAGAATACCTAAAAGACAAACCTTTTGCGCCGTCAGGCGCTCAGTGGTCCAAAGCGGTAAAAGATTGGCGCCAGTTATACTCAGATGAAGATGCATTATTCGACAAGAAAATTAGTATTTCAGCTAAAGACATAGCTCCTCAGGTGTCCTGGGGCACATCCCCCGAAATGGTTGTTGGTGTCGATGAGTGTGTTCCGGATCCGGCTCATTTTGAGTCTGAAGTAAAAAGAATAGGCATGCAAAATGCATTGGATTATATGAGTCTTAGTCCAGGTCAAAAAATCAGTGATATTACGATCGATAAAGTTTTTATTGGTTCATGCACAAATTCTAGGATTGAAGACTTACGAGCCGCAAGTGAGATAATCAAGGGTCGAAAAAAAGCGAAAAGCGTCAAACTTGCGATGGTAGTACCTGGTTCGGGTTTGGTGAAAGAGCAAGCAGAAAGTGAGGGGATAGATCAGATTTTTCGTGACGCTGGTTTCGAATGGAGAAACCCAGGTTGCTCGATGTGCCTTGGAATGAACGAGGATCAATTGAGTGCTGGCGAAAGGTGCGCAAGCACCTCAAATCGCAACTTCGAGGGTCGACAAGGACAGGGCGGAAGAACACATCTTGTTTCTCCGGTGATGGCAGCAACGGCAGCTATAGAAGGCCGTTTTAAAGATTATCGAGACTTTTAGTAATGGAAAAATTCACAAGATTCGAAGGGATGGTTGTTCCTTTGGACAGACCGAATGTTGATACCGATGCTATCATACCCAAGCAATTCCTCAAATCAATTAAAAAAACTGGTTTTGGAGATTACCTTTTTGATGAATGGAGGTTTTTAGACAAAGGAACTCCCGGGAAAAAATTAATTGAGAGAAACCCAAATCCAGAATTCATTCTTAATCAGGACAAGTATCAGAGTGCCAATATTTTACTTTGCCGCGAGAATTTTGGTTGTGGTTCATCAAGAGAACATGCTCCGTGGGCTTTAAGAGATTTTGGTTTTAAAGTTTTAATAGCTCCAAGTTTTGCAGATATTTTTTTTAATAATTCGATAAAAAATGGGTTGCTGCTGGTGACTCTTAGTGAAATGTCGATTCAGGAACTTTTTCAGCTAGCAACTTTGCAAAAACCATTAAAAGCGAGTATAGATTTGGTGAATCAAACCATCGAAACAAATTCTAAAAGTTCTTACCAATTTAAGATTGAAGCTAGTGTCAAACAAAGATTGTTAGATGGAGCTGACGATATTAGTTTGACATTAAACTATAAAGAGGACATTCGACGTTATGAAGAAATGGCCATCGACAAGCACCCGTGGCGTTTTGTCTAATTTTAAAGGTTTTCAGCAATATCTCTTAGTTTAAATTTTTGGATTTTGCCAGTTGACGTTTTAGGGAGTTCTGTAAAAACTACATTCTTAGGAGCTTTAAAATGAGCCATAGAATTTCTACAATAGTTTATAATATCCTCCTCAGTTAAATCCGGGCTACCTGGTTTAAGTGTGACAAAAGCGCATGGAGTTTCACCCCATTTTTCGTCAGAACGAGCCACTACCGCAGCCTCAAGTACGTCTGGATGTTTATATAGTGCTTCTTCAACTTCAATTGACGAGATATTCTCGCCTCCCGATATAATTATATCTTTAGAGCGGTCTTTTATTTGGATGTATCCATCGGGATGCATTACTGCCAAATCTCCAGAGTGGAAATACCCTCCTTTTAAAGCTTCTTGAGTAGCTTTTGAGTTTTTCAAGTATCCTTTCATTACTACGTTACCTGCAAACATTATTTCTCCAATAGTTGTTCCATCTGCAGGGACTGGTTCCATTGTTTCGGGATTCATGACTGTAAGCCTCTCCAGAACATGAAATCTGACGCCTTGTCTCGTGAGTCGCTCAGCATAGTCATCCTCATTTAGATCTTTATAATTTTCTTGAGGAGCATTAAATACAGCCGGACCATAAGTTTCTGTCAGTCCATAAGCGTGAGTAATCCTAAAGCCTTGAGATTCAATAGCTTTTAAGACGGCTGCAGGAGGCGCCGCGCCGGCTGTCATAACTTCAACTAGGTGGGGTAACAATTTCTTTTCCTCGTCTTTCGCATTAGCAATAAAATTCAATACAATCGGCGCTCCACAAAAATGGGTCACATCATTTGCTAGGATCGATGTATAAATATCTTTTGCATTAATGTATCGTAGGCAAACATTGGTACCTGCTAACGCTGCGATTGTCCAGGGAAATGTCCAGCCACAGCAATGAAACATTGGAAGTGTCCAAAGGTAGGTAGGGTGCTGTTTCATATCCCAAGACAGTGCACAACCAAGAGCATTAAGGTATGCGCCTCTGTGGTGATAAACAACACCTTTGGGATTACCGGTTGTTCCGGATGTATAACAAAGCGCAATGGGATCCCACTCATTAGAGGGAAGATTCCAATCAAAATTTTCGTCGCCGCCTTTCAAAAATTCTTCATATTCGATATCTCCAATTTGGGAATGATTTTGAGCACATTGATCTGCAATATCTATGATGAACGGCTTGTTATTAAGCCCTTTTACGGCGGCATTTGTAACCTCTGCGAAATCTGTGTCAACTAGAATTGCTTTGGCTTCGCCGTGCTCTAATATAAACTTTATCGCATCTGAGTCTAATCTAATATTGATTGGGTTTATAACAGCGCCTAATGCTGGTATAGCGAATAAGGATTCATAAAACGCAGGTATATTGGTAGCTATAACTGCAACAGTATCTCCTTTATTTATTCCAATCTTGTGTAACGCTGATGCTAGTTTGCGGCATCTCGAAAACGTTTCTCTCCAACTAAAACTTTTGTCACCATGGATTACTGCAGTTATCTCTGGAAAAATATCTGCTGCTCGTTTTATCCAGCTGAGCGGTGATTGAGAAACATAATTTGCCTCAGATTTTTGTAGATCTTTTTCAAATATGTTCTGCTCTGCATTATTCATAATCTAGGTCTCTCCTTTCAAGAGGGCTATATAAATTTTTTGGTTCATTATTTGCTGAAATGTGGCATTACTTCTTCCGCAAAAAGTTTCATCGATTTTTCCGCAATTTGTGGCGGCATTCCAGCAAGCTGCATCCACATTACCAAATGAGTCACTCTGCTTGATTTTTGATATCTTTCAATTTCTTCAATGATATCGTCAGGAGTGCCAACCATTAAAGGCGCTTCAAAGAAAGTTAAATTCGGATCTTCGCGCAATTTCTCCGGCGGCGGCATTTTAGATACTGACATTGTTTCCTGAAACCATTTGACGTCAGCCGCTTCCTTTAGCCACTTGTCATAAGTGTCCATCATGTAATGGGCGTGATGCTGGCAATTAGACCAGGCCTCGTCCCGTGTGGGTGCTACTGAAACCAATCTAAGTTGAGATACTTTGTGTTTGGCTGGATCGCGGTTATGTTTAATTAACTCTTCGTCATACATTTGTTGTAAATTTTCTCCGCCAGTGCCAGCAACGTGAAATCCAAATTTTGCGGCCCTAGCGGCTGATTTTCTTCCCATTACGGCAGTCCAAATAGGAGGATGGGGTTGCTGGATGGGTTGGGGTTCCAGATGGACGTTCTTCAAGTTAAAATGTTCCCCTTTAAAAGAAAACACATCTTCGGTCCATGCTTTTCGAATTATTTCTAGACCTTCGTCCATAAGTTTTGGCCGGTCAGTCCTTGGTATTCCATAACCTTCAAATTCTTGAACTCGATATCCTAAACCTAATCCTAGATCCAGTCTACCTTTTGAAATTATGTCTACCACGGTTGCTTCTTCAACTACATTAATAGGATGTTTACCCAATGGGAGTAAAATCACAAAAGTCCCTATTCTAATTGTCCTGGTTCTTGCAGCTATTGCGGCAGCGGTAGGTAGTAAAGCAGGGCACCAGCCATCCTCCCAAAAATGATGTTCAGTTAACCACACTGTGTCATAGCCTAAATCTTCCGCCACTTTGGCTTGATTTATGTGTTCCTCATAAATTTCGTCCCAAGGTCGTCTCCAAGTTGGAGGGTTTCTAAAAGCTAGAAGTAGTCCAAAATCTAATTTTGCCATTTTTAATTTCTCCCCATTTGTTTAGCTTCTTGTTCTTACACTCTTTGGATCGTAAAAAGGTTTAATTGATGGTACTGCATCGTATCTTCTGTCCGCTTGTTCAATGTAATATTCGCCATTTAAGATAAAGTCGTCGTCTACACCTTCTTTATTGTTCACATAACCTAACCCAATGCTAGAGCCGACAGTAAATCCGTAGCCAGCGGAAGCAATGTACCCGACTTGTTTCCCGTTTCTAATAATCGGTTCGTTGTGAAAAAGTAGGGCATTCGAATCTTTTAGCTTGAACTGTATTAATTTTCTTGAGGCTAAATCTTGTTTATTTTTTTCAAGATAGTCTTTCCCAATAAAACCTCCCGGTTTTGACCAGTCGCAAGTAAATTGAAGTCCACATTCAGTTATTGTATCTCTTGGTCCCATGTCATGTGACCATTCTCGATATGCTTTTTCGATTCTCAGAGAATTGAGGGCATGATAACCGCAATGTTTAAGATTAAATTTCGCGCCCTCCTCAACGATCTGATCATAAACGTATTCTGTCATTTCAGTCGGAATATACAATTCGTAACCTAATTCGCCAGTGTAGGAGATCCTCACTGCTAAGGCTGTTTGATATCCTATTTCTAGAGTTTTACTAGTTCCAAATGGAAAGAGGTCATTCGACATTATTGAGGGATCTGTCAAACTAGATATGAGTTGACGAGACTTAGGCCCCTGTATATTAAGCATTGAATACGCACCGCTTACATCTGTTATTACACAGAACTGTCCATGTTCTATTTTTTCTTTTATCCAAGAAAAAACATGGGTGGCTGTGAAAGCAGCTGTAACTACCAGAAATTCCGTTTCCGATAATCGGGTTATAGTTAGGTCCGCCTCAACTCCCCCAACGTTGTTCAAGAACTGGGTATACATCACCTTCCCAACAGGTTTGTCTAAATCTGTTGTAGCCAGTTTATTCAAAACCCTAACGGAATCATGCCCCTGAACTAAAAATTTACTAAATGATGATTGGTCGAAAATCCCCACATGCTCCCGTACGGCTTCGTGTTCTTTTCTGTTATTTTCGAACCAATTTTGTTTAAAAAAATCATACTCATATTTTGCTTTTTGATCTGAATCAGCGAACCAGTTTACTCGTTCCCAACCAGCTGATTGCCCGAAAACACCTCCGATCTTTTCTAGTCTATTGTGAAGGACTGACTTTTTTAAGTTTCTCCCGGTCTCCCATTGTCTGTTCGGCCAATGCATTTGATAGGCTATACCTAACGATTCCGAGGTCCTATCTACAATGAATGATTTGTTGTTGTAACATTCGGGCACTCGTCTGATATCTACGTCCCAGATATCCATCGGCTGTATTTGGTCTGTGAGCCATCTTGATAAAACATGACCCGCGCCACCTCCCGATAGAATTCCTAGCGAATTAAATCCACATCCGACAAAAAGATTTCTTATGTTTGGGGCTCTTCCCATGAGGTAATTATGATCCGGAGTAAATGATTCAGGACCACAAAAAAATTGGCGAATGCCGGTTTCAAAAAGTATCGGCAACCTTTGCATTCCAACTTCGATATGTTTCTCCATTCTGTCCCAATCAGGTTGAATCTCACCAAAACAAAAATCTTCTGGTATTTTTTTTGTTGACCAGGCAGCGGCGTTCGGTTCAAAAAATCCCAAAAGAATTTTGCCTGCTTCCTCTCTAGCGTATGCACATCTGCCCGGATCTCTTAGGATGGGCAATTTATTGCTTACTCCATCAATGGGCTCTGAAATTAGATAGTAGTGTTCTGCGGCTTGTAAAGGAATATTGACACCAACTTTTCGACCCAGCTCGTATCCCCACATCCCTGGGCAAAGAACTACATGGTCAGTTTTTATAAAACCTTTGCTGGTCTGGACTCCTTGGATAATATCGCCTGCTTTTTTAAATCCGAGAAATTCAGTATTTTCTTTGATTAAAACTCCTCGGTTTCTTGCTCCTTTAGCAAGAGCCTGGGTCACGTCTGCCGGATTGACTCGTCCATCTTCCGGAAAGTAAAAAGCCGACTCTAAATCATCCGTAAACGCAAGAGGAAATAAATCTTTTACTTCGCTAGGTGAAACTTCACTATTTTCCACTCCAAAAGAACGCGCCATTGCGCAGCCTCTTCGCATTTCCTCTGCTTTGTCTTTGCTTGTTGCGAGTTGGATTGAACCACATTGAATGAAGCCGGTGGCTTGACCTGTCTCCTTCTCTAGTTCGTCATACAATTTGAGAGAGTATTGCGCTAGCTTGGTCTGGCTTTCAGTATCTCTCAATGTGGTTACTAAGCCAGCCGCATGCCATGTTGTACCTGAAGTTATTTGATTTTTTTCCACTAGGACTACATTTTCCCAGCCATATTTAGCAAGATGGTATGCTGTTGAACAGCCGATGACCCCGCCACCTATTACAACGACACTAGCCTCTTTTGGTAAGGTATTATTTTTCAAATCTTAGACTCCTCATTTATTAAACGCTAACATACTTGATTAAATTTTTATAGGCTCCTTTTGGGAGTTTCTGTTTCCTTTACTAAAGAAGCTGCACAGAAATGATAGTTGTGATTGAAATTAGATAAAATTACATATTAAACTTAAAAAAAAAAGCAGGAGCAACAAAATGGTAACACGTACCAAGGTAACCGCTCGCATTAGAGAAGCGACGGAGAAAAACCCGTACCCTAATCTTTTTAGCCCGGCACGAATTGGTAAGATGAGGCTGAAAAATAAAATAATTCGTGCTGCTAATACTACGCTTTATGCGTCTCCAAAGGATGGTTCGGTTACCCAATTACTCTTGGACCACTATGCTGTAGAGGCGGCAGGTGGAGTGGGGTTGTGTTTAGTTGAAGCATCTTCGACAAACGTAAATTCAAGACTGCAATATGGGGAACCTAATATTGATTCTGACTTTGCCATCGGAGGACTTTGGAATCTTTCAGAAACGATTAAGATGAATGGTGCCAAAGCCGGTATTCAGTTAATACATGCAGGTCGCCAGTGTCTTGTTAAGGAGGCGATCCCTGTTGCACCCTCTCCAAAAAAAGATGGATATTTTCAAGTTCAGCCAAGAGCTCTTAAAGAGGAAGAAATTGACGGGATTATTGAAGATTGGGCCGACGCAGTTGTCAGAGCAAAAAAAGCCGGATTTGATTGCATAGAATTTCATGGCGCGCACGGCTATCTCCCAGCTGAATTTCTCTCAGCTGAAGCAAATCATCGTACTGATAGGTGGGGAGGGAGCTTAGAAAATCGTGCTAGGTTTTGTTTGGAAATAGTTCGGAGAACACGACAAAAAGTCGGTCACGATTATCCCTTACTTTATAAAATAAGTGCTGACGAATATGTTAAGGACGGGATTACTTTGGAAGAGTCGGTAGTTGTTTCAAAATGGTTACAAGAAGCTGGAGTTGATGCGATAGCGGTTTCAGCGGGCACCGGCGAGGTATGGGAACATACTGTCGCACCAACTCATTACCCCTATGGTAACTTGGTTCATCTTGCCGAAGAAATTAAAGCACATGTTTCTATTCCAATCATCGCTGTAGGCGCAATCAATGAACCCGAACTAGCGGAGAGCATACTTCAGGAAAAAAAAGCCGATTTTATCTCGATGTGTAGGGCGATAACCGCAGATCCAGACTGGCCAAAAAAAGCAGAGGCAGGAAGAGCAGAAGAAATCCGCCCATGTATTAGATGTAATGACTGTTTAGATAGTATTTTGCCGGGAACTCCTATGAGATGTAGGGTTAATTTCTTGGAAGGTCGAGAATCTACATATAATCTTAACCCAGTTAAAAACACCAAAAATGTTGTAGTTATTGGAGGAGGAGCTGCCGGCATGGAGGCTGCCAGAACCGCATGCTTATTAGGCCACAATGTAACTATAGTTGAAAAAGGTCCAAAACTTGGAGGTCTCTTAATTCCCGCCTGCGTGATTCCAACAAAACACGATCTCGATAAACTCTTTCAGTGGTATTTGCGAGAGATGGATCGACTACCAATCGAAATCAAGCTCAGAACGGAAGCTACTCCAGAGCTTGTTTCTGAGCTAGCACCTCACGTTGTTATCGTTGCTTCGGGACACGGAGACACACCAAAATTTCCTAAAAATGTAGAGGGACTAGATAATGAGATTGTCTGTACGACAATGGATCTTTTAAACGGAAAAGCTCCAAAAAATAGCTTGGTTCTCGGTGGAGGTTTTATGGGCTGTGATATCGCCCAGCATATTGCGAGCGCCGGGAAAAAAGTGAAGATCGTTTCAAAGAATTCAATGGAAAATATTGGCGGTACAGTAGGGTTTTTTACGAGGAATTCTTTATTTGAGCTCTTAGGGAAGCTTGAAGTCGAAATTTTACCAAACCTAGATTATAAAAAAATAACCGATAAGGGATTAATCGCTTTAGATGATAATAATAAAGAAATTTTTATAGAGGCGGAGGAAATTGTTTTAGCGAATGGGTTCAAGAACCAATTGGATAGTTATGAGAAATGGCAGGGGATTGCAGAACAATCATTTCTGGTGGGCAACTGTGTGGACCCAGCAAACATTATGGGAACAACTCGTCAGGCGAATGCGGCTGTTTATCGAATATTCGACTGAATAATGGGTAATGCAATCGAAAGATGTAATTTTACTTTATAGTTTATTTTAATTCCTCTATGCCGTATTCTAGACATGTCTTTACTTTAAAAATAATCGGAGAAGAAAATTGCAATACACACTAGGTGTAGATATTGGAGGCACTTTTACAGATTTTTCTCTAATAGATGCCGATGGTAAAATTACTTTATGGAAGGAGGCAAGCACTCCTAAAGACAGCAAACAGGCAATAATCAAGGGTCTGAATGCCATGTCTGAGAACGAGAAACTACCCTTGTCTGACTTTCTCGGCCGACTGGATTTATTCGATCATGGACAAACGATCGCTACGAACACCGTTATCCAAAGAAATGGTCCTAAAACAGCGGTTCTCTGTACTGAAGGATTCAGGGATGTTATTCATTTCCGAGACGGTTTCAAGCCTCAACGTTATAATATTCAGCTTCAGCCACCTAAAGATTTTGTTCCTAGATATCTCCGGATTCCAGTTGGTGAAAGAATTAACTACAAAGGGGATATTCTAAAGACACTTGACGAAGAATCGGTTTTTGAAGCAATCAAAATATTAAAAAAAGAAAAAGTCGAAGCAGTTGCAGTATCATTCCTTTGGTCGGTTGTGAATGCTTCCCATGAGCGTCGTGTAAAAGAAATATTAAAATCAGAGCTACCTGGTGTACCAGTGGTTGCAAGTTCGGACGCTCTTCCTATTATAAGGGAATGGGAAAGAACAACATGCACCATACTAAGTGCCTACGTGCTGCCAGGCATCTCCCAATACATGATCGAGTTAGAAGATTGGTTACACTCCAACGGTTTTAAGCATCCCCTCTTGGTGATGCAGCTTAACGGCGGTACGTCTACGGTTTCCAAGTTACTAGAAAAATCAATAAATGCAATTGCGTCGGGTCCTGCAGCAGCACCAATGGCTGGACTTTTTGCATCAAAACGAATGGATGTCGACAATGTTATTACTGTTGATATGGGCGGAACTAGTTTCGATGTTTCCTTGGTAACCAAAGGGGAACCAAGTTTGACTAGAGACTTGAAGATACATGAAAATCCAGTTGGAGTGGCCGCCGTAGATGTTCATTCTATTGGTGCGGGCGGGGGAAGCATTGCTTGGATTGATCCCGGAGGCGCTTTGATGGTTGGACCGCATAGTGCAGGAGCGGAGCCAGGACCTGCTGCTTACAATCAAGGTGGGACAAAACCTACCTGTACTGATGCAAACATAGTCCTTGGATATATTAATCCGGATTTCTTTTTGGGAGGTCGAAGAACAGTTGATACTAGTCTTTCAGAAAAAGCTATTAAGCAACATATCGCTGATCCCCTTGGGTTGACTGTGCCAGAGGCCGCCCATGGGATTTTTCGGATTATAAATAATAATATGGTTGACGCTATTAGGGTTGTTTCAGTAGAGCGGGGGATCGACCCTCGCCATTATTCTTTGGTTTCTGGTGGGGGAGCAGGTAATATTCACGCCGGAATGTTAGGGAGCACCCTCGGTATGAAACAGGTTTTAATCCCGCGATATAGCGGGGTCTTTTGCTCTTTTGGGATGATCGTAAGTGATGTTAGACATGATCACCTTAAAGCTTTTACTGCGAACACTGAAAAGTTTGATCTTTCCGCGGTAAATGAAGTTATCGCAGAACTTGAGAAAAAGGCTGTAGATGAGATGGTGGAGGAGGGTTATCCAGAGGGAGAAGTGATACTTAAACGTTTTGCCGACGCTAAATACCCTGCGCAAATTCATGAATTAACGGTTGATGTGCCTTCTGATAAAGTTTTAGATGAGGCGGATATTAAAATTCTGGAAAATTCCTTTCATGATTTGCATGAGCAAATGTTTACTTACAGTGTAAGAGAAAGCTCAGTAGATATCTTTCATTGGCGTGTGGTCGCATATAGAAGTGTTAAAGAACCTAATTCTCAAACTATGGATTTGAGTTCGGATGCAATCGAAGTTGCAAGGAAGGGAACAAGAGACGTATACTTTGGAGATATAAATGATTACAGAAGCACGCAGATATATGATGGCTCTAGAATCCGGCATGGGATGGTCATAAAAGGGCCGGCCGTGGTAGAAGAGACTACGACAACAATCGTAATCTTCCCAGGACAAAATCTCACGGTTAATCGTTTCGGCGACTTCGTGTTAAATTTAGAAAGCTAATTCAATTTAAGGAGTTCACATGAGTAGTTTGGCCCCAGCAAATGATAAAAGTGTAGACGAAGTAAAGAGATCGTTTCTAGCTGAGTTAGATATAGACCCGATAACATTTTCTGTTATCTTAAATCGATTTAGCACAATAGCTCGAGAAATGACTCTAACTTTGGAATATACCTCGTGGACATCCATATTAGCTGTCGCAAGGGATTTCTCGTGCGCTATATATGATGCTCAACCCAGACAAGTGTGTATGGAAGATGCACTGCCGATACATACAAACTCGCTCCATGTAATTCTAAAATCAATGGTGAAAGCTTTCGATGGGAATGTTTACGATGGAGATGTCATAGTTAGCAACTACCCTTATGCTGGAAACACTCATGTTGGCGATTTTGTTACTGCTACTCCTGTGTTTTACCAAGGGAAACATATGTTCTGGTCAGTTACTAAAGGCCATCAGTTAGATTGTGGGGCATATGAAGCGACAAGCGTCGCTCCAAGTGCAAAAGACGTATGGCAAGAAGCCTTGCAGATACCACCTATTAAATTTTATGAGAAAGGAGAGCCTAGGCAAGATGTCATAGACCTTTATTTGGCTAATGTTAGATATCAAGAGCTTCTGTCAGGAGATTTGAAAGCTCAGTTAGGTTCAATTTGGAATGGTAAGAGAAGGATGATTGAACTAGTTGATGAGTATGGGCCAGAAGAAACAATGCGGTACGTTGAAGCCATTTTGGACTATGCTGATCGAAGGACCGCTGATGAGATACGTACGATGCCGGACGGAAAATATTACGCAGAAGGTTATGTCGACACAGACGGAGCTGGTAATACAGACCTCAAAGTCGCTGTGACCTTAAACATCAATGATGATAAAATTCACGCTGATTTTACTGGAAGTGCTCCCCAGGGGAGCGGTGGAACCAATGGCACACAGGGTGTTATGGAAGCGTCTGCGGGAATTCCAATCCTTTGCGCAATTGACGCTGAAATACCACATAATGATGGGTGTTTGCGGCACATTACTTGTTACTCTCCAGAAGGGACCATTGTGAAAGCGAAGTACCCGGCCGCCACCGCAATGGCAACATTGTGCCCAGCAGGGCAAGAGCAGGAAGTTGTCTGGAAAGCATTGGCCCAAGCCTGCCCAGAACGTTCTTCGGCTGGATATGGCCACTTTCATTGTATACCTACCATTTCCGGCGTAGACGAAAGAGAAGGCGAATCTAAAGGCTGGTCAGCTATGTTTTTCAATGGTGGGCCTGCAGGAGGAGCCTCCTATGGGGCTGATGGCTGGCCTCTAATAATGACTTCATCTGGGATGGGTGGACTGAAAATTATTAGCGCTGAGTTAACAGAACTTCTCTATCCAATCCTGATCGACTACCATGAGATTGAAAAAGATTCGATGGGACACGGCCGCACAATGGGTGGAACAGGAATCAGGATCAGAGTAAGTCCGTATGATACGCCTATGGATTGTCATAATACAGGAGACGGTGCCGCAAACCCTCCTTTCGGTCTTCAAGGTGGAACACCCGGAATAGGGGGTGGAAATTACAGAGAAAATCTAGACACGGGACATAGGGATTATTGCTCAAGCAAGGGTTATCTCAAGATTAGCAAGGGTGAAGCATGGGTTGGAGTATCTTCAGGCGGCGGCGGATTCGGTGACCCACTCGAGAGAGACCCAATCTTGGTCGTTGAGCACGTTAGAGACGGCATCATCAGTGGAGATACAGCGAAGAACATTTATGGAGTTATTTTTAACGAAGAGACTTTCGTTCTAGATACCGACGCGACTGAAAAGAATAGACAAGCCTTGAAGAAAAAACAAGGGGAACTACCTCTCATACAACCTATGGGTCCAAGTGCATCTAAATGGTTAGAAAATGATATGAGGGAAGGGGACAATTATCTTTTAGATCCGCTGCCTTAATTGAAATCGAGATTTGCGAGCATTGGTTGGCATGTGCGGTAAATTTTTGCCAAGCAGGCAATTTGAATTATAAACTTATTATCTGGTCCGACTAGCACCAAGTTTTGGTATTCTATGCATTTATGTTGTTATAAAAAATTTTTGTATTAATGTATCCCGTTCTTCAGGGGTTTCAAAAATTGGTGTTCACCAAGACTAGATAACGGAATTGGCTGATATTTAACAGCAGATTCCTAATCCTTATTGTTCAGGAATTTAAAGAATAGCTTTATCGCGTTGTTTTTAAACTAAAGCTTTTAGTGAAGCGATTGCCGAAAAGAAATATATTAGTGCGCGCGAGTTTCTTGATAAGGTTCATTTTGTTCAGGTTCTACTGTAACCGGATCAATATGAAAAATGTGACAGGTAACACAAGTCGATGCAGTCTTTAATGGAGAGCCCCAGCCACCCAAATGACAACTTTGACAATATTCAACGTTAGGAAGATTTATATCAAGACTGCTAGTAGATTCTTCAATACCCTTATGACATTCGGCA
Source organism: Pseudomonadota bacterium (assembly GCA_036130055.1). GTDB lineage: Bacteria > Pseudomonadota > Gammaproteobacteria > TMED69. The sequence continues at coordinate 25,674 of JAYYOR010000007.1, forward strand.
CATCCTTGATCCTCATGTGCCTTGTGATTGAATAATGCCTTACTGTACCAATTGACGGGATCAACCGATTGAATTTTCCAAGGGAAGTTTGTTTGCTCAAAGTCGGGTACGACATTATGGCAAGTGTTGCAACCGGTATAAAACACAATTTCTTGTAGTTTGGCATCCGCAAGATTTTGAAAATTTGAGTTTCTAACCTCATTTGTTACAGGCCCTCTTTGTGACCCTGGAATAACTAAGGACCTATCATTAATGGTCGAAGAGGTTGCATCAAAATTAGATTCATCTTTATAGAACTCATTTACTTTGGTTACCACTTCTCGCAGATATTTATGAGGAAGTACTAATTTCTCTGAACTATTGTTTGTAAGCTCTATCTGGTGACAGCTGTCACAGTGCTCCTCATAACTAACTTTATTCATTTCGCCTGCAGCATCTGAGACATGGCAATAGTTGCATTCTAGTTCAGTCTCTTGGCCTAAATTATTTTGTAATTTATTATCTAAGTGCGAGGAATGTGGGAACCTAATCATTGATAGCTCGGAATTTTGTTGATAATTAGATATGGATACAAGGTCATATCCATCTCCACCTTGGCGTTTTTTGTAAGGAACTCTGAATTGCGGATGTTTTTTGAATCTTTTTACAACTAAAAGTTCAGAATTTGCAATCTCGGCGCCGTGACAATCAGCGCAGAAGCCTTCGTCCTGTCGACTAATAGCGTTGGTTTCGGTATTGTGATGTTCCCAATGACATGATGTACATTCCATTGATTCCATTTCTAAATTAAAAGATACATGTGCGCTTCCGGCATGATCCATATTTCCTTCATGACAAGATTTACATGCCTCAGTTAGATTAGAATCAAAAGCGCCCTCATGGCAGTTAGTGCAATCAGAACTGAATTCAGAATGATGGATACTTAAAGAACCAGGCATCAGGATATGATTAGATACATCTTTTAGGGTACTTTGCTCTTTTTTTTCTAAATAGGAAAATGGAAAAATTAAGGCGACTAATATAACAGATAGGCTTATTCCGACGGCTAATAATCTTTTGGAAAGAAATGAGTTTTCAAGCCCTCGGCTTGTTCGGTCTATCAGCTCTTGTTTCATTGCTTTTGTTTGGTCGGTGAACTTTTCGAAAATTTCAAGAATTACCAAACCATCACTGCTATATTTAGG
>JAYYOR010000008.1:0-9525 GCA_036130055.1 Pseudomonadota bacterium
TTGATCGGTTAGTGTTAAAGGTTCACCTCCACTTAGAATTACTTCTTTTATACTGTGATCACGCTTTATTTTTTTTATTGACTCGAATAATTTTTTTGATCCTATCCTTGAGGAATATGAAAATTTTTGTCTAAAACAATAACGACAATGTATTGCACAGCTTCCGGTTAGCAATAGTAGTGCTCTACCTTCATATTTCTTAAGCAGGGGCAAACCTGTATTTAAATTATTTTCTAACAGAGGATCATTTGAAAAATCTGGATTCCTAGCAGCTCTAAAATTCTTCGAGACGATTTGAAGAAATAATGGGTCATTAGGATCTCGTTTTTTTATCCTTTTCGCAAATTGTCTGGTTACTTTGAATGGGAACTCTTTTTTTTTATTTTTTTGAATATCTACCTTTAAATCTTCTAATTCTACCAATTTTAGAAATTCATCTAAGCTAAGGATTGATGACTGATAATCTTTTATCCAAGAGTCTTGACTAGAGGCCATAGTTTTCTTTATCTTTATTTTAATTTTAGTTCGCAAGGTGAAGTATGGGTTCCATTACTACCAATCAATTTAAACAGGGTGTTAAGCTGTTAATAGACGGTGACCCCTATAATATTATCGAAAATGAATTTGTCAAACCTGGTAAAGGCCAGGCTTTTAACAGAGTAAAATTGCGTAATCTCAAAAACAATAGAGTGGTCGAAAAAACCTATAAATCAGGTGAAAGTTTAGAGCTCGCCGATGTCACCGAAATAGAATTACAATATTCATATAATAATGGTTCAGAATGGGTTTTTATGAATCCTGATAATTTTGAACAAATCGTAACAAGTCTTGATATTTTGGGGGATACAGTCAAATGGCTGAAGCCTCAGGAAATGTGTCAGGTTACGCTTTGGAATAATTCCCCTATTTCAGTGATGCCGCCTAACTTCGTTAATCTAAAAGTTGTTGAAACTGATCCGGGCTTTAAAGGTGATACAGCAACGGGTGGGTCAAAGCCTGCGACTTTAGAAACCGGAGCTATAGTTAAAGTTCCTTTGTTTATTGAGATAAACGAGTTATTAAAAATTGATACTAGAAGTGGTGAATATATTTCTAGAGTTAAGGACTTGTAGTTGACACATACGATCCTTAGGCTTACCCAATTAATATCAAAATTGCGAGAATATCTTTTAAAATCAGATGCGATGGAAGTGATAACTCCAATTTTGCTCGACCTACCAACTTCAGAACCAACAATAAGTAACTTTAAAATTGAGAAAAGAAACAAATATTTACGTACCTCTAGTGAATTTGAACTAAAAAAAATTCTCATTGAGAAGAATATCGACGTTTTTGAAATAGGACACGTGTTCAGAGCGAATGAATCTGGTTCAATACATCTTGAGGAATTTCGGATGTTGGAATGGTATCGGCGCGAAAAGTCTTATATCGATCTGATGGAGGAAATATCTAGCTTACTTGAGTTTATAGGAATAAATTATAAAACTTTGTGTTTAAGTTATAAAAAAGTTTTTGAAGATGCATTCGATATTGAACCGCATACAGCGACAGATTCAGACTTGAGAGACCTAATAAGAAAAAATTTGGAGGTAAATGAGACCCTTTTGATTGGCAGGGGCGAACTTTTTGATTGTTTAAATATTGTTTTAATGAAAACAAAACTTTTTAAAGAAAACGCGATTTTTGTGTATGATTTTCCGGCCGAACTACGTGGATACTCGGAACTTTGCGACGACCCCCGATACGCAAAAAGATTCGAGCTTTACATACAAGGCATAGAAATTGTAAATGGCTACCAAGAGATTGTAGACTCAGAGATTCAGGAATTATGCTTCAAAGAAGAAAATAAATTTCGAAAAGAACGGGGCTTTCCTACAGCAGCTTTAAATCAAGAATTTATAAATATTTTAAAAAAAAATAATTGTGGGCCATATTCGGGTGCGGCTATGGGAATAGAAAGATTATTGGCTGTTCTGCATCAAGTAGAAAGCTTTAATCAATTAAAGATTTATTAGAGTCGAATTAAAAACACTAACGGTATAACGAATGTAGAAACTATTCCTGTAACGATGGTAATAGGTAACCCAAGACGAATATAGTCTGAAAAAAAATAGGAGCCAGGTCCAAAAACCATTAAATTTGTCGGATAAGAAAGCGGCGTACACAGTGCTGTTGACCCAGCGATCATAATAGTAAGAACAATTGGGATTAGGTTTAAACCAGCCAGCTCTGTAATACTAACAGCCACAGGTAAAATTAACAATACGCCCGCTTTTGCCGATAATATATTGGATGCTAATGAACTCAATAAAAAAAACATGGCTATGTAAGTATAAGAATTTTGCGAAGGCATTGTGTCGATAATTATTCGAGCTAATTCATCAGATAAACCACTCAATATCACCGCCTCGCCCATGATGAGTAGGCCACCTAGTGTAGCGATAATACTCCAGTCAATTTCGCTAAATAACGACCTTCTATCACAACAGCCTGTAAAAACCATAGTAGCTGCAGCGATTAAGCTGGCGGAAAATAAATCAATCCAATTTAACAGTACACTGACGAACATCCAGATTGTAATCAGCCAAGTTAATCCTGTTTTTGAACGATTTGGAAAATAGAAAAATGGATTTTTTGAGATTGTTAAAAAGCCATTTAAAGATTCAGTCCTAATCAAAAAATCCTTTCGAGCTATTAGTAGAAGTATGTCACCCGGTCTAAAAATAATTTCACCAAGTTTCCCATCTAGTTTGTGGCCCTCCCTCGCAACTGCAACAATAGCGGCGCCAAAGAACGTTCTAAATCTGCTGTCTTTTATTGATTTGCCTAATAAGGAGAATTTTTCTGTAATTACAGCTTCTGCAAAAATTCTATTATTTTTATCATTAAAAGGGTAGTCGTTGTTATCTAGGGGAACAAGTCCATTAAAATTTTTGGGGATATTTTCAGAGTCGGCATCACCAACAAAAACTAAAATATCACCCGAATTCAATATCACGTTTGAGGATACGGCTGTAAGGTATTGATCGCCTCTTTTAATTTCGAAAAGGTAAACCGTCTCTAAGCCACGTAGGCCTGCCTGTAAAATTGTTTTGCCAATTAACGTACTTTGTTCAGAGATTTTCATCAATTTAATGTTTCCGCTTAAGCCTCTTCCTCTTTTGATCAATGTCTTTCTTTTTGGGATTAATAATGGAGTTAAAAAAAACAAAAAAATTAAAGCTATAAAAATAATCGGGAGAACAATTGGAGTAAATTCAAAAATACGGAAGCCGTCATGATACCCATTTTTTACTAGCCAACCATCTAGAATTAAATTTGTATTAGTTCCGATTAATGTGCATGATCCACCTAGAATTGCGGCAAAGGATACAGGCATCATTAAATGACTCTTATTAAAGCTATGCTCATAGCTGAATTGATTAATATAGGGAACCAACGCAGCAACCAGCGGGGTATTATTGAAGAAACCACTTAAAGTTGCAGTCGATGAAATTAATTTTAATCTCAAAGTAGATTTTGAGTCGGAGGCTGAAATCAATCGATTAAGTAAAAAAGCTAAAGCCCCTGTTCGTTTTAAACCGGAAGCTACGACTAAAAGGGCGATTATAGTTAGGAGACCTTTATTCATTAGGACATTTAACGCTTGTTCAAATTGAATGATCGGTTCACCAAAAGAATCAACATAAAGCGGCAACGTCAAGATAGCAGTCACCCCTAGCCAAATCACCAGAGTTACATTTTGCTTAACTATAAAAAGCGCCGAGATAGTAAGAAGTATAATCGATGCTATTAAAGAAGCTTGGTCCATGATTTTCCTCGGACGGTAAACCCTAAAGATTATGGAAAAAGCATCTTTTACGCAAGTTATAGTTAAGAGATAAATATGTTATGATATTAAAATCTTAAAATTTTTTCCCAAGTCAAAATGAAAGAACGTGTTTTTGAAATGTTAGAAATGCAGGATGAAATGAATAAAAAAGTTGATATTGACTGGATCAAAAAAAATCGAGAGTGGTACAGAGCTATTTGGATTGAATGTGGTGAACTCATGGAACATTATGGCGGCTGGAAATGGTGGAAAAAAAGCGAAAAAGACCTCGGACAAATTCTGCTTGAGTTAGTTGACATTTGGCACTTTGGATTGAGCAGTAAAATATCAGAACATGGAGCGTTGGAGTCAGCAGCATCACATATTTATGAAACTTGGGAAAATTGTCAACCGACTGGCGACTTTTATAAATCAGTAGAAACATTGGCTTTAACGGCATTATTAAAAAAGAAATTTTCAATTGAAGCTTTTAAGTCTGCTGTTGATACATTAGGCCTCACTTTCGAGGACATTTACAGAAGCTACATTTGCAAAAACGTCTTGAACCATTTTCGACAAGATAAAGGCTACAAGGAAGGGACTTATATCAAGATTTGGAATGGTGTAGAGGATAACGTTATTTTGTATGAACTACAAAAATCGATTCCCGTCCACCGAAAGAATTTTAAAAATGATCTAAGCCAGTTGTTAGAAAAAGAATATAGAAAACTGCGTGATAAGGCAAAAACTTAAATGCAACTTATGAAGGCAGTAAACATTAAGGCACCCGGGTCTTCAGATCAACTGGAGATCATAGAGGAAAAAATCCCAACGCCTAAAAGGGATCAAGTTTTGATAAAAATCAAGGCAGCTGGCGTTAATAGGCCTGACATTCTGCAACGTTTAGGCCTATATAAGCCACCGGAGGATGCCAGTCCAATTTTGGGACTTGAAATAAGTGGTGAAATCGTCGCGACTGGCAAGCAAGTGCCCGTTGATTTAGTTGGACAGGCAGTCTTGGCCTTAACACATGGGGGTGGTTATGCAGAATATTGCGCTGTCAATTATCAGCATTGTCTCCCTATACCCTCAAATTTAGACTTTTACCAGGCAGCTTGCCTACCTGAAACAACCTTTACTGTTTATTTTAATCTTTTTCAAATTGGAGGGCTTAAGGCTGGGGACAAAGTTTTAATACATGGAGGTAGCGGTGGTATTGGGTCAGCTGCAATACAAATGGCGAAATTGGCGGGAGCAGAAATAGTGGCAGCTACAGCAGGTTCTGAACAGCATTGTAACTTTTGCCGCGAACTTGGTGCTGATTATGTATTCGATTATCGGCGAGAGTCTTTTTTTGATAAGATTAAGGAGTCTGACATTAGTGGATTTGATATTATTCTAGATATCTTGGGCGGGAGTTCTTTTGAACACAATCTTTCTTTACTTAATAGGAGAGGTCGCCACATATCAATTGCCTATCTCAGTGGCCAAAACGTAAAATTGGATATAGGAAAATTAATGACCCATCAAATCATAGTCACCGGCTCTACTTTAAGGCCACAAAATTCTGTCGTGAAATCGTCGATTGCCAATGGGGTCAAAAATTTTTTATGGCCGCATATTGAAAGCGAAAAATTTAAAATATACGTTGATCGTAAATTTGAATTGTCTGATGTAAAAAATGCGCACAACTATATGGAATCCCGAGAGCATAACGGGAAAATATGTCTTATAATTGATAAAACTTGACGGAGTTGCGAATTGAAAAAAAATTATCTATTTACAAGTGAATCGGTGTCCGAAGGTCACCCAGATAAAGTCTGCGATCGGATTTCAGATGCTGTGGTAGATGAGTATCTCAGACTAGAACCGAATGCGAGGGTTGCCGTTGAAACCCTAACAACTACAAATCGGATTGTTATAGCAGGAGAAGTAAGAGGTCCGGATTCAATAAATGCATCTTCGATAGAGAGATTAGCCAGAAGAGTGGTTAAAGATATTGGTTATGAACAAGATGGGTTTCATTGGAAGAATGCTGAAGTTTCGGTGTATGTGCATCAACAATCGGCTGATATTGCGCAGGGGGTGGATATTTCAGCAGATAAAGACCAAGGGGCTGGGGATCAAGGCATCATGTTCGGATATGCTTGTAGAGAGACCGATGTGTTAATGCCTGCGGCGATTCATTATAGTCACCGAATACTTGAAAAAATGGCGGCTGCCAGACGTGCGGGTAAAATAAGCGGATTAGGTCCAGATTCAAAAAGCCAAGTTACCTTACGTTATGAAGAAGGAAAACCAGTTGGCGCTAAATCAATAGTTGTTTCTACTCAGCATCAGCCGCAACTTGAACAACATCAAGTTAGAGATATAGTCTTACCTTTCATAGAAGATACTTTACCAAATGGGTGGATGTGTCCAGAAGACGAGTTATACATAAATCCAACGGGTAGATTTGTTATAGGTGGACCGGACGGTGATGCGGGACTTACAGGTAGAAAAATTATTGTCGATACTTATGGGGGCTCAGCCCCTCACGGTGGCGGGGCTTTTTCTGGTAAAGATCCAACAAAAGTTGATAGGTCAGCGGCATATGCAGCACGGTATTTGGCAAAAAATGTTGTTGCGGCTGAACTTGCTAACCGATGTACTATTCAACTTGCTTATGCAATCGGCGTTTCTAAACCACTATCATTATATATAGATTTACATGGGACTGGAGAGTGTAATGAAAGTGCGTTAATTGAGGTTATCGAGGAGAATATAGACTTAAGCCCAAGAGGTATCAGAGAACACTTGGAGTTGAATAAGGCTATTTATGAAAGAACTGCGGCGTACGGGCATTTCGGGAGACCTCCAGAAAAAGACGGGGGATTCTCTTGGGAAAAGACTGACCTGGCGCAAAAGTTTAAACAACGCTTACTTTAAAAAAACTGATTATCACTAATTAACGTATTCATTAAAATTTTAAAAGGAAACTAACAAATGGCCCAAAAAACTCTAACCGCCGCGAGAAAAAGCGTTTTAAAAAATCGTGATTATGCGGTAAAGGATATAAATGACGCGGAATTCGGTCGGAAAGAAATTGCTTTAGCTGAGCATGAAATGCCTGGCTTGATGGCAATGAGAGAAGAGTATGGGAAAGAAAAGCCCTTAAAAGGTGCCCGAATAACAGGGTCTCTTCACATGACAATTCAGACTGCTGTCCTTATTGAAACCCTAGAATTTCTAGGTGCAGAAGTCAGATGGGCCAGTTGTAACATTTTCTCTACTCAAGACCATGCAGCAGCTGCTATCGCCGCCAATGGAACCCCTGTCTTCGCAGTAAAAGGAGAATCGATAACAGATTACTGGAATTATACTGACAAAATTCTCGATTGGGGAAATGGAAAAGGGCCTAATATGATCTTGGATGACGGAGGGGACGCTACTACGTTTGTGTTGACCGGCCTGGCTGCTGAAAAGGATCCAAGTATACTCGACGTTAAGCCTGACAACGAAGAAGAGGAAGCGTTATATAATCAACTGAAAAAATCGCTTAGACGCGATCCAAAACGTTTCAGCAGGATAGTGCCTAAGATAATTGGTGTAACAGAGGAAACAACTACCGGTATACACAAATTATATCAGCTGCTCCAGACCAATCAGCTATGTTTCCCCGCTATGAACGTCAACGATTCGGTAACTAAATCAAAATTTGACAATCTGTATGGTTGTCGGCATTCATTGGTTGATGCAATTAATCGAGCAACGGACGTAATGATTTCAGGGAAGGTTGCAGTGGTTGCTGGGTACGGGGATGTAGGGAAAGGTAGCTGTCAATCTTTGAAAGGCCAAGGAGCGAGGGTAATTGTTACTGAAATAGACCCAATCTGTGCACTTCAAGCTGCAATGGAAGGTTATGAGGTTATGACTATGGAAGAGGCAGCGCCGCTTGGTGATATATTTGTCACTACAACAGGCTGTTTAGACGTTATTACCGAAAAACACATGAAAAAAATGAAAGATTTAGCACTCGTATGTAACATAGGGCATTTCGACAGCGAGATTCAAGTTGGGAAAATGCGAAAATATGAGTGGGAAGAAATAAAGCCACAAGTCCACAAAATAAAGATAAAGCCTAACCAAAACATCATTCTTCTGGCTGAAGGGCGGCTTGTTAACTTAGGCTGCGCGACGGGGCATCCTAGCTTCGTAATGTCTGCCAGCTTCACGAACCAGGTTATTGCACAGATTGAAATGTTTAATCATCCGGAGCGCTACCCAATAGACGTTTATGTTCTTCCGAAAATTTTAGACGAAAAGGTTGCGCACCTGCACCTTAAAAAACTTAATATTAGGTTGGATCAACTTAACAGCAAACAGGCAAAGTATATAAATGTTCCCAAAAATGGGCCATTCAAGCCAGACTATTACAGATACTGAAATTTGTTTAGCCAGATGTCATTGGACCAATGCTCAAAATTTAGAGCAACATACCAATGAGGGGTAGTAATACTTTCAAGGAAGCCGTGTCTGAAGTCGTTGATACTTTTGGCTATCTCGATGACTGGGCTACTAGATATGAGCATATAATTGATCTTGGGAAGAACCTTGGTAACTTTCCGGATAATTTAAAGACTCCTGCTAATAAAATAGAGGGATGCCAATCACAGGTATGGGTGCATAGTGTGTTTGACGGCAAAATCATTAAATTCCAGGCAACCAGCGATTCCACGATAGTTAGAGGATTGATAGCTCTTTTATTAAGCGTCTACTCATCGAGGACTCCAGAAGAAATATTGAAAAATCCTCCTGATTTTTTGGAAGAAATCGAGCTTAGCAGTCATCTGTCACCTACAAGAAGCAATGGCCTGGCAGCATTGGTTTCTCATATCCAAACAACCGCCTCTAACGCCCTTTTAGCGAAAAAATAAAGTAAACTATATATTTCTATAAATAAGAGAGAATAGTTTGGCTACATTCGAGGAGATAAGGAAAGTAGATCTTTCCCAAATTGAGAATAAAGTACTTGCCTTTTGGGATGAAGAAGATACTTTTAAAAAAAGTATCATGCAAAGGGCTGGGTGCGATGTATTTAACTTTTATGAAGGCCCACCCACTGCTAACGGAAAACCGGGAATTCATCACGTTTTGGGAAGGACAATAAAAGATGTTTTCTGCCGATTTCGGGCGCTCAAAGGATTTTATGTTGAAAGAAAAGGTGGTTGGGATACTCACGGACTTCCGGTTGAAATTGAGATTGAAAAAAAATTAGGGATAAAAAATAAATTAGAAATCGAAACCTATGGTATTAAAAGATTTAATCAAGAGTGTAAAAACAGTGTTTTAAAATATAAAAATGATTGGGACGACCTAACAAGAAAAATTGGTTACTGGGTTGATCTAAAAAATCCATATGTGACCTTTGACAATAAATACATAGAATCAGTTTGGTGGCTTATTAAAGAGCTACATAAAAAGGAACTGCTTTATAAAGGTTATAAAATTCAGTGGTATAGCCCTGGAAGCGGGACGGTCTTGTCGTCCCATGAAGTGTCACTAGGATACAAAGAAGTTACGGACCCAAGTGTATATGTTCTAGTAAAAATAAAAAATTCAGAAAATAAATTTTTATTAATTTGGACAACTACGCCTTGGACTTTGCCAAGCAACGTCGCAATTGCTATTAATCCTGAGATAGATTACGTCCTTGTACAACACGGTAAAAAACA
>JAYYOR010000009.1:0-14503 GCA_036130055.1 Pseudomonadota bacterium
ATTTAACGAAAAAACATCCAGACTATAGTTGCAACTACCCAACTAAGTTCATTACCAAGTTCACCAAAAACTATACTTTTCCTATTCTCATCCCAACCCGCAATTTTAGCTGAAAGGTATACTTGCAGAATCCTAAGATTAATCATTATATGACCGATTATAATGGTATAAGTTGCAATACCATCACCTCCAAAAAGAATAATATTGTACGCTAGCATTAGCTGAGGTATCGCCTTCAACAGAATAGCTGTTCCCGCTTTGAGTCTAGGATGGTTAAATTGAAGATTTTTTCTCACCTTGATGATAAACAAACCTAAAAATCCTATACCCACTATTAATGAGGTAATAGAGTCAACTCTGGACCAGCTAGCTCCCTGCCACATTAAAACCCCTAATGTAATTCCTATTGAAATTGTCCAAGCAGCATAATTTATGATAGTTTGCTTAATTATTCTGTCATTGGTGGTTAAAAAAGCTTGAGTAGATAAAATTAAATTAATCGCGACGAATCCCCACCAAAATAAGATCCAAGTTATACTGGCACCTTCAATATTAGTTAGAAAAACATTGATTTGAGCAATACTGAAAAAAATCGCCGCAAACAATTGAATTAAAAATAAGATATCCCCGAAAAATTGTTCTTTGTTTAAAACCATACCGTCCAACTATATCAAATAACGGCACAATCGTGCGATGACAGCTTATAGCTTTTTAGGTATATTTATGTTTTACCATAAAAAGTAATGGAATTTATGCTACTTAGTCAATGTGTTCAAGTTCAACCAGAAGATAATCCAAATATTTGCATCATTTGGTTACACGGTTTAGGCGCAAATGGCCATGATTTCGAGCCAATTATTCCCCATCTAAAAATAGATCGAACAATTCGTCCATGGTTTGTATTTCCAAACGCACCAACTATTAAAGTAACCGTCAATAACTTTATGCCAATGCCGGCTTGGTACGATATTTTCGAGTTAAATGTTAATCGGGAAGTTGATAAGAAGGGAATATTCAGATCAATTAAGGCGATACAAAAACTTATAAACCAAATAGAGAAAATAGTACCTTCCGATCACATACTTTTAGCTGGATTCTCACAAGGCGGAGTAATTGCATATGGTACAGCAATCTCTTATGCCTCCAAGCTGGCTGGTGTTATCGGGCTATCTACCTATCTTCCGAATACACTTGAATTAGACCATCATCCCGCTAATCAGGAAACAGAGATACTAATTTGCCACGGAAAATATGATGAGGTAGTACCACGAACTTTAGGGATAGAAGCCCGAGATTATTTTGAGGCAAAAGGCCATAAAGTAAAGTATACTGAATATGAGATGCAGCATCAGGTCATTTTGCCCCAATGCGAACAAATCGGAAAATGGATCAACACTATTTTCTCCGATTTAGATTTAAAATAATATTTACGTTTTAGGAGGAAGGTTATGGAGTTTGGTTTTGTTTTTATGGGAGATATAAATGTCCACGGTGACGTGAAGTATGCAGAAGATCATGGTTTTTCTCATGGCTGGCTTTATGATTCCCAAATGTTAGGAAGTGAGGTGTATGCGTCCTTAGCTCTTTGTGCACATGAAACAAGTAAAATTAAACTAGGACCGGGGGTTACTAATCCAAAATCTAGAATAGCACCCCTCACAGCGTGTGGGATGGCTACAATAAATTCAATCGCTCCAGGAAGAGTTATCTTAGGAATTGGCACCGGAAATACCACACGAAGAACAATGGGGATGCCTGCAGCCAAAGTTGCTGAGCTGGAAAATCATATTAATGTTTGTAAAGGACTTTTTAAACGAGACGAAATTGTCGACTATCAAGAGGGAGAAAGACGCCGAAAGATCAAATTTCTTAATCCTGATACGGACTACATAAACATAGATGATAAAATACCGGTTTATATTGCCGCAAGCGGACCAAAAGTAGCGCAAATGGCAGGCCGAATAGCCGACGGAGTAATCTTATTTGGTGCCGTTGACCCCGTAATAATCGGATGGATGGTAGATAATGTTCGTAAAGGTGCTGTGGAAGCAGGACGTGACCCAAAGGATGTGTACGTGGTTTCAATGACAGCTTTTTATCTTACCAAGACGGATGAAGAAATTGCATCTAGGCCGGTCAAAGAAGCGGTTGGGCCCATGGTAGCCTCGAGCAGTAATATATTCGCATTGTCTTGCCACCACGATCCGACCTTGTTGCCTGAGGAATTCCGTAATGAAATAGTAAAATTTACCGGTGTCTACAAAGAGCCAGATGAACCCGTTGAAACAAGGCACCTAAAACTTTATTCGGGCTACCTTCAACAGTTGAAAGACGAACACGAAGCAATCATGAGTAAGAAAATAATACAAGCTACTACTCTGACTGGCACGAAGTCTGAGGTGATCGAGATGATAGGTAAAATGAAGCAGGCGGGTGTAGACCAAGTTGCAATTCAGCCAATCAGGCCAACAAGAGAAGTTGTTGAACAGGTAGCAACAGAAATAATGCCGGAATTTAACTAATCTTCCGATTATGCCTCATAAGGTAACTCAGAATAAAACGCCGAACAGCACCACTATTCGGCGTTTTATCTAGACTAGATTCAATAAGAGCTAAACGATTATTATCCAAACCCGCTATATTGATATCAAGTAATCCACGCATGTAAGCAACGTCAAACTCTGGATGCCCTTGAAACCCAAAGACACCTTTTTGAAATTCCACAATAAAATTTTCACATAAAGAAGTTGAACCCAGACAAGATGCATTGTTCGGCAAAATTTCAACGCAGTCTTGATGAAAAGCATAAAAATAAGTGCTTGCTGAGACGTCCAAAATAGACTGTCCGTTGGAGTTTAACTCTACCGCAACGCTTCCAATATTCCATCCGGACCTAGATTTTGAAACTCGACCTCCAAGAGCTTTTGCTATTGCTTGATGCCCGAAACAAAGTCCGACCAAGGGAACTTCGAGTTTCACAATCTGTCTAATTAATGTCTCCAACTTTTCGATCCATGGCTTTTTATCGTTCACTGAAGAGCGACTCCCACTAATGATAAATCCATCAAAATCAGTAAGGTCTAAATCATATCCATTAGAACAAATATCGATAACGACCCAATCTAAACTTACACCAGAATAACCAAACGCTTCTTTAAACATTTCAGGATAGTCACCAAATGTTGACTGAAGTGGAATTGGAACATAATCACATTGAATCAGCCCTAATTTCATAATAAATCCTGTGTGTTCGGTCCTTTGACTTTTCTACCAAATTTTTTGCGAAAGTGAATGTAAAAATCATTGAAACTAAACTTAGTATAACAATATACGATTAAATAGAAATAGCCAAGTAGATGAATCATTGTAAAAATGATAACCTTGTCTCTAGTTAAAAAAATCGTTTTAAATCACTTATGGTTAAAACCGCTCAACCTGCTAAACCTTATGTCGTCGTAACGAATGATGACAGTGTTGACTCACCATTGCTTGCAATCCTAATTGACGTTTTAAAAAATGATAACGATTTGCTCATAGTAGCCCCGGCTCAAGAGCAAAGTTGGAAGGGTAAATCAATGACACGACGCGGGGTTTTGAAGTCAAAAGAGATCTATATTGGCGACACCAAATGTTGGGCGGTTGACGGAACTCCTGCGGATTGTGCTAACATCGCTATTCACAATATCGCTTATAAAAAGCCAGATTTCATTGTTTCAGGCGTCAATATTGGGAAAAATATTGGAGTCGGTTTTTCATTAGCCTCTGGAACCATAGGCGCTTGTTTTGAGGCAAACATTGCAGGTATTCCCGCTATTGCGCTCTCTCAAGAGTTTTTTCCCGAAGATTTTAAATATTGGGATCGCAATCGTAGTTTTAGTGAGACTACAAGGAACGTGGTTCTTCCTAAGCTAAGATTGTCAATAATCAAAGTTTGGGATTTCATTAAAAACAAATGCTCAAAACAACCAATAACTTGGAATGTTAATTTTCCGAAAAATTCGGATAAAGATGATTTTACGCTAAAAAGCACTATACTAAGTAAAGCTTATTATGAAGATTGTTTCATTAACAAGAGAAATGGATATGAATTTGCCTTGGCAAAAACTAGGATAGAACATCACAATGATTCAGATGTGGCTGCCCTGGAACAAGGAAAGATAAGTATTACAGAATTAGATATCCGGATACTCGGTCAAAAATTGAACACTTAAAAATCAACACCCAACGCAAAACAAAGATACTCTACAAAATCAATGGTTTCTTTATATGCCTTTCTCAACAAAACAGGGAAATCTCGTTTCATAATCTCTTCTTTATTAATTTTTTTTTGTAGTAGAAAGTCAATTCTTTTTAAATCTTCTATGACCGGATGGTTCTTATCGAACCCTAGTGGTGCTCTTTTTAGTGAAGAACCAACTAATCGCCACCCAAACCTTTTTTTATTTTCTTTAAACGAGCTTGTTATGGTTGACCATGTGTGTGGATTATCTGCAATAAACATTCTTATCTTTTTCAAAGCTTTTGAATCAGGTCGCCAAATGCCCACACCTAGATGGTTGCTCTGCGGAGAAATATGTAAATAGAAACCAGGCGCATGAATATCTTTACCCAAGATATGTCTAAAATGTATGCCAATGTTGCTCTTATAGGGAGATTTATCCTTAGAAAATCGAACATCTCTTTGAATTCTCATTAAAGACCCGCCAACTTTTTTTGGTATAGCTACAAAATTTGGTGATATGGTTTCCAATTCTACCTTAAAGTCATGAATAAGCCTCAAAGACGGAGTCCTGACAAAATCCTCGTATTTATTTTTATGGTTATTAAACCAAATACGGTTATTATTTAGTTTCAAATCTTGGAGGAACCTAAAGGTGTCGTTCTGATATCCTGTAAACATTTTAGACCACTATTATTTAACCTTTCTAGAAAATTGGAAGCTCGACTTGAACTTTAAGTCCTGGCTCGTTATCGAAGAATTTTAAAACTCCCTTATGAAAATCAACAACAACTTTGACTAAACTTAAACCCAGTCCGCTGCCAGGATAACTTCTGCTGGGGTCAAGCCTTGTAAATCTCTCTATCATTTTATCGTGTTCTGAAGGGGCAACACCCGGACCTTTATCTGCCACGGAAAAAATAATCTTCTTACCAAGATTTTCACCATGAAGCGCTATTGAGCTATGTTGAGGACTGTACTTAATTGCATTATCTAAAAGATTTGCAACCATTTGGAACCATAGATTTCTATCTCCGTTAATACTCATCTTTTCATCGAGTTCTACAACAATGGTAACGAATTTTTCCTCTGCTGCTGCTTGGTACAAATCAACGGCATCATTAATAATTGAGTTTATATTTAGCGTTTCAATACTGCCAGCATAACTACCGGATTCAATGCGTGATATCCTTAGTAAACTTGAAAAAACCTTAAGTAGGTCATCTGCTTCTTTAAGACAAATTCCCAATTCAACATTTTTTTCATCGGCTAAATTATTAGAAAGACTTTCGATCCTATTTCGTAATCTAGTTAAAGGAGTTCTCAAATCATGTGCGATATTATCAGACACGTGTTTTACTCCTGAAACTAGTTTTTCAAGTCGGTCGAGCATTTCATTTAAGTGTCTAGCTAATACATCAAATTCATCATCGTTCGTTGACACTATCACTCTTTCGGTTAGGTTTCCCTCGACTATCCGAGAGGTAACGCTTGTGAATTCTGTTATCCTTGAGGCGGCACGACGGCTGATGTAAAGGGCGTTACCAATCGCAAAAATTATGATTAGAAATAACGAAAAAATCGCAGCGCCTTGAAATATTATTCGCAGCTCATTAATTTTTTTTATATTTCTTCCAACCAGGAGATTTAAACCTCTTTCTAACTGAAACGTCTGTGCTCGCGCCTTGATTTTTTCGTTATCCGCGTCGACTGAGAATTCAAATTTTTCTTGATTTTGTTTTGATATATTTGGCCATTGAGTCAGATTACCAACAATATTTTTCCCTGATGAACTCTGTAATAGATACAGCATATCTTGATCTTTATTTCGTCTAACTTTTGCACCTATAACAAGAACAAGCCGCTGGATCCCACGCTCATTGTATTGACTGGCTAAGGATTTTATTTCGGCATCCAAGGTTGCGTCAGTTTCTTTTACTAAGAGTCCAATACTGGACCAATATAAAAAATAAAGTAAAACCGAAAGAGACAAGCCCATAAACAAACTGAAAGAAATTGTAAGCCTAAAAGACAAACTGCGAAAAATACTTTTTAGATTACGATAAAACATGCCTAACCAACGATTCTATACCCTGCGCCGCGCACAGTCTCAATCATAGAAACACTTTGTTGCTGGTCAATTTTTGTTCTCAAGCGACTAATGTGTACATCTATAATATTAGTTTGCGGATCAAAATGGTAATCCCAAACATGCTCTAACAACATTGTTCGTGTCACGACCTCCCCAGGATGTAGCATTAAATACTCCAACAACTTAAATTCTCGTGGTTTCAAAACTATTTCTTTCCCGTTCAAAAAAACATTTCTTTTATGTTGATCTAGCCTTAATTTACCAACAATTAGTTGGCTTGATATAAGACGATTATCCCTCCTTTTTGCTAGTATTATTGTCCGCGCTTTAAGCTCACTGTAAGCAAACGGCTTCACCAAATAGTCATCACAACCCGCCTCCAATCCCTCTACTCGTTGATCAACCTCTGACATAGCGCTTAAGATTAGGATAGGTGTGTTATTTTTATTTGCCCGCAAAGTTCTAACAACAGATAGACCATCTATCCGCGGTAACATCCTATCCAAAATGATTACATCGTAATCTGACGTGCTTGCCATTAGCAGACCATCCTCACCATTAACAGCGGTATCAACTAAATAACCGTCCTGCTCGAAACCTCTTTTAATAAAAGAGATTGTTTCAGTGTCATCTTCAACAATTAGGATTCTCATGCTTTTAAATAAAAATAAATTTTTTAAAAATGTTATAAATAACAATGCCACCAATTACCGTACAAAAATATTGATATGCCTCAATTTTCGAAAAGAGAACTGGACAAATACCTCTCACCAGCATCAGGTAAAACTACAACGATTGTCTTTCCCTCAAACTTTTTATCAAAAGATATCTTTGAAGCAATACTAGCAGCAGCACCACATGAAATTCCTGCAAAAATACCTTCTTCCTTAGCAAGCCTTCTACCCATTTCAATAGCCTCTTCCCCACTTACACATTCAACGCGATCAACTAAATTTAGGTCAAGATTGGCAGGCACGAAGCCTGGGCCAATTCCCTGTATTTTATGGGGGGATGGTTTTAATTCGTCTTTATTCAAAGTTTGTGTAATGACAGGGCTTTCTTTCGGCTCGACACCTATAGAAATAATTGACTTGCCAACAATATGTTTGATATACCTAGATACCCCAGTAATGGTGCCCCCAGTACCAATACCAGCGACAAATGCATCGATCTTACCATCGGTTTGTTTCCAAATTTCAGGGCCAGTCGTTTTTTCGTGTATCAAAGGGTTGGCACTGTTCGAGAACTGTTGAGGCATAAAAACTTTTTTCTTATTTTCACTCACTATATTCTCAGCTTCGGCTATAGCACCTTTCATCCCCTTTAAACCATCTGTCAAAACTAAATTAGCACCAAACGCTTTTAAGACTTTTCTTCTTTCAATTGACATCGTTTCAGGCATGGTTAAGGTAAGCTTATATCCCTTCGACGCACATACGAAAGCCAGCGCAATACCGGTGTTACCACTTGTAGGCTCGACAATTTCTATACCCTCTTTTAAAACACCTTGTTTTTCTGCCTCCCATATCATAGAGGCTCCGATTCGACATTTTACTGAATAAGCGGGATTTCTCCCTTCTATTTTTGCGAGTACAAGAGTTTTTGGGTTGACGATTTTATTTAGTTTTACGAGAGGTGTTTTTCCTATAGATAATGAATTGTCTTCGTAATAATCCAATATTAACTCCTTATAAATTTACTATTACTTTCTCGCCAAATAACCTTATGTCTTCTAGAGCTTCAGTTTGGCTTGGTCCCCCCGGTTGTCGCATTCTTAGCATAATGTAATCAGGCTTAATTTCCTCCTTCCAAAATTTCAATTGCTCTAGACACTGTTCAGGAGTACCAGCAATTAATCGTTCTTTTGCAATAGTTTCAAAATCAAGCTCATTTTCAGACACTATGTTTTTGATATGTTTATCTTTTACATATGCACCATAATGGAAGTACCACTTATGGGTAGCCATCGTTGGTCCGCTTTTCGAAACAACCGATTTCCAATTCTTTCCGATCACGCAATCTCTCATCAAAACCACAAAAGGTTTTTTGTTTTGTGCTTTTGCTTCATCTCTGTATTGATCAGCATAATCACGAATCACCTCCATTGATTGAATGGGATCGGCTATCCAGCCATCCCCCATCTTTGCCGCACGTTTGAGTCCAGCCGGCACCCAGCCGGCAAGCCAGATAGGTGGTCCCCCTGCTTGGTAGGCGCTTGGTGTAACACGGACATTCTCTATTTTATGAAATTTACTTGGATAAGAGAATCTTTTACCAGTCCAGGCCTTCTTTAAAATTTCAACACTTTCCTCAGTTCTGGCGGCCCTTTCTTTAATTGAAATACCAAAAGCATCAAAATCGTCTGGTTGATAACCTATACCCATCGCTGCAACCATTCTTCCCTTTGTCGCTTGGTCAACAACCGCGACATCCTCAGCCAAGCGTATTGGATGATAAAGAGGAGACAACAAAACACATGTGCCAACTTTCAAACGGTTAGTTTTCATTCCGATCATCCCCGATAATAAAACCGGGCATGGTAAATATCCATCAGATTGCTGGTGATGTTCTGTAAAATAGAATCCATCGAATCCGACTTCTTCACATAAAACAGCCTGTTCCACTAGCTCATCAATTAGATTAGAAATGTTTTTCCCATCAGGTGGATCCTGGGTACATGGAAAATAGCCCACTAAAGTCATTTAATACTCCTCTAATTAACAGGTTTTAAATTTTTCGATGATTTTTGCGATTTTATCGAGTGCGGGCATGACCACGTCCTTACCTTCACTCGGAAGATTAAAAATGAAATGGGTAAACCCTTTATCAATATTAGCTTGGATTTCATCTTGATTGAGTGGCGCAAAAAAATAAGCTAGTGTGATTTCCGTAATATCACGACCAACTGCTTCACATGCTTGTTTTAAACCCTCTACGGTTGCACCCCCTTTTCTTCCACCAATAGGAATCCAACCGTCTCCATACTCTGCTACCCTCTCTTCTACAAATTTTGCGTTTGCACCAATCCAGATAGGTGGGCCACCTTTTTGGATTGGTTTAGGGTAAGACCACATTTTATCAAAGCTTACATACTCCCCATGAAATTCTGCCTCGTCTTTTGTCCATATTTCTTTCATAGCTAGAATCCGCTCTCTGGTAATTTGCCAACGTTTCGCAAAAGGTGCACCGTGATTTTCAACCTCTGGCTTATTCCATCCAGCTCCTATTCCAAAAACAAATCGCCCCCCGCTTAATCTATCAATAGTCGCAACTTCCTTTGCAAGAGTAATCGGATGGCGCTGTGAGACCAAACATATTCCAGTTCCAAGAAGGATCTTCTTCGTGACAGCAGCGCACTGGCCTAGTACTACAAAAGGATCGAACGTTCTTAAATAAAACTCCGGCGGCATACCTTCGAAGAAAGGTGAACTCGTATCATTAGGAATATGGGTATGTTCCGGCACAAAAAATGAATCCAACCCACGCCTCTCCAACTCTACCGCCAAATCGACAGCCGGGATGCATTTATCAGTCGCAAAAATCCTAGCTCCGAATTTCACCATAGTATTACCTCTTAATCTTATTTTTTACCATTCCATTCTTCCTTTATCACGGGTAGATGAGAAGAATTTTCCCGTCGGACCGTCATCTGGCAAAGTAGCGAGCCAAACTGGAGTGGCTGCGCCTTCTTCAACCGTTAGTGGTGCGCTATCTGTTCCCATATCAGTTTGACACCAACCTGGAGACGCAGAGTTAACTTTACAATTAGTGTCCCTCAGCTCTTTCGCAAAAAGCGCGGTGATGGAGTTTATCGAAACCTTGGATGCCTGATAGGCTGGACCCATTACTTCATAAACCAGAGACTTTGGATCATTTATTCCTTCTAGGGACCCCATGTCACTTGAGATATTAACTATCCGACCTCGAGGGCTATTTTTTATCAAAGGAACCAGAAGCTGAGTAAGTCTGTAAGGGCCAAAAAAGTTAACATCAAAAGTACGCTTTAGATCTGTAAAATCTAATTCACTAGGCAATGTTCCCCAGTCTTCTTCGAAGGTACCTGCATTATTTACTAAGACATCCAAACAACTAATTTCTTTTTTTAAATTTTCAACTGCCAACTCGATACTCGAAATTTCACCCATATCTAATTTCAGAGTGGTACATTCTATTTGATTATCTTTCAATCGATCCAATTTTTTCTTTATTCTGCTGGGGTCACGCACTCCAAGAATTATTTTGTATCCAAGTTTGCCAAGTTGAAGACAAATTTCATATCCGAGCCCACGTCCTGCACCAGTAATTAAAGCAATTTTTTCTTGTTTTTCCATGGTTTATCCAATTTCGCGTTTGGTTTTCTTATATTCCTCTGCTTTATTTTTCATTCCAACTTTAACAACCGATTCATCACTAAGATTATTTTTTTCAGCATAATCTCGAACTTCCTGCGTAATTTTCATAGAGCAAAATTTGGGTCCACACATCGAACAAAAATGAGCTGCTTTATGACCTTCTTTTGGAAGAGTTTGATCATGAAACGAACGGGCCCTTTCCGGATCGAGGCTAAGGTTAAATTGGTCCTCCCATCTAAACTCAAATCGAGCTTTAGAAAGAGCATCATCTCTCCTTTGCGCACTTGGGTGACCTTTCGCAAGATCAGCCGCATGAGCGGCCAGTTTATATGTGATTATTCCCTCTTTCACATCGTCTTTATCTGGTAAGCCTAAGTGTTCCTTTGGGGTTACATAACATAACATAGCCGTTCCATACCACCCGATCATAGCCGCACCAATACCAGAAGTAATATGATCGTAACCAGGTGCTATATCGGTTGTAAGCGGCCCCAAAGTATAAAACGGAGCCTCTCCACAATGCTCAAGCTGTAGGTCCATGTTTTCTTTAATAAGTTGCATAGGTACATGTCCGGGGCCCTCTATCATTGTCTGAACATCATGTTTCCATGCCAGCTTCGTGAGTTCTCCAAGTGTTTTTAATTCAGCGAATTGCGCTTCATCATTAGCATCTGCAATGCTGCCAGGTCTTAGGCCATCTCCAAGTGAAAATGTAACGTCATAGATTTTCATAATTTCGCATATTTCTTCGAAATGAGTATACAAAAAGTTTTCTTTATGATGCGTCAAGCACCATTTGGCCATTATTGAGCCTCCACGAGAAACAATGCCCGTAGTCCTTTTTGTGGTCATTGGTATAAAAGGTAACCTCAAGCCGGCATGAATTGTGAAATAGTCCACACCCTGCTCAGCCTGTTCGATTAAGGTATCCTTGAATATATCCCAAGAAAGATTTTCTGCGATGCCATCCACTTTCTCTAGGGCCTGATAAATTGGAACAGTACCAACAGGCACTGGTGAGTTTCTCAAAATCCATTCCCTGGTTTGGTGAATATTTTTTCCTGTTGAAAGGTCCATGATGGTATCAGCGCCCCACCGCGTTGCCCATGTCATTTTTTCTACTTCTTCCTCTACAGAAGACGAAACTGCAGAATTACCAATATTTGCGTTAATTTTTACAAGAAAATTTCTGCCTATGATCATGGGTTCGAGTTCTGGGTGATTGATATTGGCAGGGAGAACTGCCCTGCCACGAGCGATCTCTTCTCGCACAAACTCTGGTGTTATAATTTTTGGTATTGAGGCGCCAAAGGATTCGCCTTTATGCTTGGCAGTTATAAAACACTCTTCATTTTCTTTCAAGTTTTCGTTTTCCCTTATCGCAACAAACTCCATCTCAGGGGTGATTATCCCACTTTTCGCATAATGCATTTGAGAAACATTTTTACTCCTCTTTGCTCTACGAGGAAGAGACTTGGCTTTGAACGTAGAAAAATTTGCAGGCTCAGTTTTTAATTTTTTACTGTAGTCAGAGGAATGCTCTTCGAGCTTTATTGTATCTTTTCTTTCGATTATCCAAGAGTCTCTGATATGTTTTAATCCTGAGTTTACGTCCACAGGGACATCAGTATCAGAGTAAAAACCAGAGGTATCGTAGACTTGGAAACTAGAATTTTTTACCCTTTTTTCGTCTACTAATGTATCACTTTGAGATATCTCCCTCATGGGAACCCTAATATCGCTCCTGCTACCTGTAATGTATATTTTTTTCGAGTTAGGGAAAGACTGATTTACGTCCTTAAGTGAGGTTTTCTTGGTTTTGATACTTACGAGCTTAGAGTCCGACATACATTATTCCTCTGGTTATTTAACGTTTATAAATCAAGCAGAGGCCTTTCGCTTCCCTGTCTCATGTATCAAGTCAGGTTCAAAGGGTCTATTCTCAGCACTTTTAAAAAATGCACCCCCAGCTTGTCAAATTTTCTTATTGAATTGTATCATGTCTTAGGTCGAACACAAACTAACTCAAAAGAGACCGAAAACTATTAGGCAAATGGCGGATTTTTGGCCACACGGTCAAGTTGAGCCCCAAATTTACACCAATCTTGAGCATCGTCACAAAAAACCTCCATTGTGGGAATCAATCCAGATGGGTCATCCGTAGTTCCACTTTTCACAAATCTAAGCCCTTCAAACGCTGCAGCATTAGAATACAATAGAGAACCACAGTTATCACAAAACATTCTTTTCACTTTTAAGCCGAAAATCCCTGTTGTCTCATAAGTGCTCAAATCTCCTGATATCACAAATAAGTCTTTCGGTATTCCTAAGACTAATGAAAAACTGATTCCGGTTTATTTCTGACAGTCTCTACAATGACAAATTGCCGTTAATAATGGTTCAGCGTTCATGTTATATTCTATTGCCCCGCACAAATAGGATCCCGTAACACTCGACATTTGCTATACTCCAATTTAAATTGCAGTTACTAATTACTATCAAATTAAATTTAAATTGAGGAAAATATATGGAATTGGCAATAAACGTGAGAAATTGGGGACCGACAGCAACTGTAAAATTTATACACGATAGCGTTTTAATAGCTGATAAATCAAGCCTTGATGCCTTATGGTTTAATGACCATCTTTGTTTCCCCCCTGCAATTGCGGATAATTTTTATAATGTTCCCGATGAGATGGGAAGTATCGTGGATCCACTTAGTTTAGCTTCTTATATAGCCGGAATTACAAAACGAATACGCTTCGGAACCGCCGTGCTAGTTCTACCCTATAGAGAAAAAATATTAACAACCAAAATGATTAGCTCAATTCAACAATTGTCAAATAATCGTTTCCTTCTTGGAGTCGGCCCTGGCTATTTAGAAGAGGAGTTCAAAGCTTTAGGAGTTGACATTAAAAAACGAGGGAAAATTACAAACGAAACACTCGATTTCCTAATCAAAGCTTCTAAAAATACAAAAATTATGAGTAATGAACAGGAAATATTGTTAGAACCAAAATTATCATTGCCTCCCATCTATATTGGCCAAATGGCGAAAATTGCTTTTGACAGAACCATTCGTTATGCAAAAGGGTGGATGCCAGTTAGTGCGACCCCAGAACAGTTGGCTCCCAAAATTAAGGAGCTAATGAAGCAGGCCAAAGCCGCAGGAAGAGAAAAACTAGAAGTTATCGCGATGAAAACCCTACCTCTTGATGATCTTGACTCCGCTCAAAAAATGGCCGTTGCCTATAAAGACGCGGGCGCAACTCAACTTGTGCATACGCAAGGGTATGAAACCGTGGCACACTATCGAGAAATAATCGAAAAACTTGAGAAATCAATTAAGCCCCTTATTTAATTCATAGAAACTCCAATCAGATGAAAATAGAAAAATTAACACCACAGATAGGGGCAGTCATTCGAGGAATCAATCTCAATGAGAAAGTAACTGCTGACCTGATTGAAAAAATAAAGGAAACTTTTTACGAGAACTTGGTAATTTTTATTGAAAAACAAAATATTAGCCCAAAACAGTTTATAAGATTTGCTAGACACTTCGGCGAATTGGGCGTCTATCCTTTTGTAAAAGGCATGAATGATTTTCCTGAGATCGTCGAAGTACGAAAAAAGAAAGATGAAAAAATTAATTTTGGAGGACTTTGGCATACAGATACCAGTTATTTACCGGAGCCCCCAGCTAGTTCAATGCTCTACGCAGTGGAAATTCCTCCGGTAGGAGGAGACACTCTGTTTTCTAATATGTATCTCGCCTATGAAAATCTTACCCCAGCGTATAAAGCCATCCTGTCAAATCTGAGAGGGTATAACACTTCAGAG
>JAYYOR010000010.1:0-27989 GCA_036130055.1 Pseudomonadota bacterium
AACTGGGTTCTTTCAAAAATTTTTCAGTTGAATGGAAGTGGGACGGGATAAGAGCACAAATTATAAAGCGAAGCGAATCGATTATAATTTGGTCAAGAGGTGAAGAAATTATTACAGATCAATATCCTGAAGTGTTAGCCGAGGTTTTGAAACTTGAAGATTGTGTGCTTGATGGCGAGATCGTTGCTTGGGGCAAAAACATACTTCCTTTTTCAGAACTACAACGAAGGTTAGGTAGAAAAAAAATAACAAAAAAAGTTTTAGATGAAATTCCCGTGAAATTTTTAGCATTTGATTGCTTAGAATTTAAGGGAATTGATATTCGCCAAGAGTCATATGAGCGTAGAAGAAGGAAATTGCAAGAAATTATTAATCAAATTAATTTGAGTTGTGTAGTACTGTCACCTAAAGTAAAAGCCTCAAATTGGAGCGACGTTGCTAAGGCTCGTGCTAAATCCAGGTCAAGAAATGTAGAAGGAGTTATGGTTAAAGACAAGCTGTCTCCATATTTGACGGGTAGAAAAAAAGGATTTTGGTGGAAATGGAAAGTCGATCCTCTCACGATAGATGCAGTTATGATTTATGCGCAAGCTGGTAGTGGTAGAAGGGCGTCCCTTTTTACCGATTATACATTTGCCGTTCTAAACAGAGAAACACAAAAAAACGCTCTACTTCCGATTGCAAAAGCTTACTCCGGTCTTTCTCAAACTGAGATTGAAGAACTTGATAAATGGATACGTAAAAATACTATAGAGAAATTTGGACCAGTCCGTTCGGTTAGACCTTATCAGGTTTTTGAACTGTCATTTGATGCAATTTCCCGTTCATCAAGACACAAAAGCGGCTTTGCTCTTCGATTCCCTAGGATTTCCCGTTGGAGAAAAGATAAACGGTTAGAAGATGCGGATTCGATTAAATCTGTGAATGATATTTTTTCTACCTATCAATCATGAATGTTAACTTGCCCGAAAGCGTGGAAGATTTTTTTTTACAAAAAAAATGGAAACCATCTTTATTTCAAAAAAAAGCTTGGAGTGCTTATCTTAAAGGTTATTCTGGTTTGATTCATGCGCCGACCGGGACTGGAAAAACCTTAGCAGTTTCTCTAGGTCCATTTATAGAAAGTCTAAATGATTGTTCATTATATAAAACCGGTCTTATTGTTTTATGGATAACGCCGATGCGAGCACTAGCTAGAGACACTGAAAAATCTTTGCGTGAAATATGCGAAGGAATCGGGCTTCCTTGGGAAATAAAAAGAAGGACTGGGGACACCACGAGTGCAGATCGGCAGAAAATAAGAAAAAATCCTCCGCAATTACTGATTACCACCCCTGAATCTTTTTCTTTGATGCTCAGCTATGAAGATTTTGAGTCACGACTTAAAACCGTACAATGCGTTATAGTTGACGAGTGGCATGAATTATTGGGTTCTAAACGAGGAGTACAGCTTGAATTATGTCTGTCGCGGATCAGAGGGCTAAATAAAGGAGTAAGAACCTGGGGTTTATCTGCGACTATTGGGAACGTAAAAGAAGCCTCGGATGTGCTTCTGGGCATCCAGCAAGAAAAACAAAAAACAATAATAACTTGTGCTAAATTTAAAAAAATTGACATTATTTCTTTAATCCCAAAAAAAATTGAGCGCTTCCCCTGGGCTGGCCATCTTGGGTTGCGATTGCTTCCCGATATACTTTCGAGGTTAGATTCTGTAAAAAGCACTTTAATATTTACAAATACAAGATCTCAAGCAGAATTATGGTTTGAGGCACTATTAAAAACGCAACCTAGCTTAATAGGTCGTATTGCTCTGCATCACGGCTCTCTAGATAAAAAAATTAGACAACGTGTAGAAGAAGGTTTGAAATTAGGGGAATTTAATTGTGTAGTCTGTACTTCTTCTCTCGACTTGGGAGTTGATTTCAGCCCTGTAGAGCAGGTAATTCAGATAGGGTCTCCAAAAGGAATTGCTAGACTGCTGCAAAGGGCAGGTCGTTCGGGACATCGACCAGGAGTAACAAGCAAAATTATTTGTGCCCCCACTAATGCCCTTGAATTGGCTGAAATCGCAGCAGCGCGCTGCGCATTCGATAAAAAAGTAATTGAAAATCGTGTCCCAATGCGCTTATGCCTTGATGTGTTAACACAGCACTGCGTTACGTTGGCTACTGGGTCTGGCTTTGAAGACAGTCAGTTATTTTCCGAGATAAAAAAAACGCATGCTTTTGCTCAATTGACAAAAAAACAATGGAGTTGGGTGCTTAACTTTATTACTAATGGAGGGATAGCTTTAAGCAACTATCCTGATTTTGAAAAAGTATATAAAAAGAATAATTTATATAAAATTAAAAATCCAAAATCCGCTAGGTTACATAGAATGTCAATAGGCACTATTGTCGGCGATTCGCTAATGGTTTTGAAATGGGTCCGTGGAATCAAAATAGGTTCTATTGAAGAAAGTTTTATTAGTAAACTAAAAAAAAATGATTGTTTTTTATTTAACGGAAAATATGTCCAATTAGTTCGTGTTAAAGAGATGACGGCTTATGTGAAAAAAGCTGAGAGCAAAGGAAGGTTCGTTCCTAGGTGGTTAGGGGGACGAGCGCCTTTGTCTACAGAGTTATCTTCATTTACGCAAGCTTTATTAAGCGAACCAGTTAATTTTAAAATTAAAGAAATTAAAGCTTTAACAAATATTATAAATACTCAAAAAAAAATCTCCGCTTTACCTGCACAGAGTGAATTATTAGTTGAAAGCTGTTCTTCTAGAGAAGGCCAGCATTTATTTATTTTTTGTTTTGCGGGCAGACGCGTTAATGAAGGTCTTGCTATTTTAATCGCGTGGCGTTTGTCTCGTTCTCGAAAAGATACATTCAAAGTGTGGGCGAATGATTATGGACTTGAAATTCTCTCGCTTGGTAGGAAAGTAGTCAGTATTACAGAATTGATACAAGTTCTTCGTGTTGAGTCTTTGTTAGAAGACTTAATTGAGAGTGTAAACAGTACTGAGACAAGTAAAAGACATTTCAGGGAAATTGCTCAGATATCCGGGCTCGTCTTTGTGGGCTACCCAGGACGTAGTAAATTGACTCGACATCTACAAGCATCAAGCGGCATAATTTATGACGTGTTACAAGATTTTGACAAACAAAATCTTTTGATTAAACAGGCTTTAGAAGAAGTTCTTATAAGTGAATTCGAATATAAGCGGCTGAAAAATTGCTTAATGGAAATCTCAAAGAAAAGTATTAAGATTATGGAGACTTCAAATTTTTCACCGCTTGCCTTTCCAATTTGGTCGGAAAGAATACGGTCTCAAACAGTAAGTTCTGAAACCTGGGAGGCTCGCTTAAACCGGATGATCAGTCAGATAGAGAAAAAGCTAAGCTAAAATGAAAAGTACCAAAATAAGAATTTTTGAACAGGATTTGGTGTTGGATCCAAGAAGAGCTCTATTTTGGCCATCTGAAGAATCAATATTGATTTCCGATACTCATTTTGGCAAGAGTTCAATATTTAGAAGGTTCGGTTTACAAATTCCTGAGGGAAGCGATGAAAAGACACTTATAACTATGACCAGTCTAATAAAAGATTATCAGGTAAAAAGGTTGTTTGTAATAGGAGATTTTGTGCATGGCGCTTTATCTGAAGGCGACATTTTTTTTAAACTTTTTAAGACATGGAGAAAAGTACACAATCATCTCTCTGTCATACTCATTCAGGGGAATCACGACGTCAATTTGAGGCATTATTGCCTAAACAACCTAGAGATTTATGAGCGGTATGCGATTCAATCTACTGAGCTAGTGCATGATCCAGAAAGCGCTATAGGGTCGTCCTATATATCGGGTCATATACATCCTTATTTAAATTTTCGAACATCGCAAGAATCATTGAGAATGCCAATCTTCTGGTGTTCTAAAGAAGCGCTGATTTTACCAGCATTTGGCTCGTTTACGGGTGGTAAAACTATAGAATTATCACAGGGCGAGGTAGCTTATGCAATTTATCCCGATGGTTCGAATATTGTAAAAATATCACGAAATTTTGAATAGCTGCAAATTAGTAAAATGATTCCAACTGGACTAATATGAACGGGGGCCAACAAAAGAAAAAAAAGGTTAAAATTAAATTAAAATTTACGGGCTTTAAAAATGGATTTACGAAAACAATGGCAAGAAAAATTAAAAACTCTTCGACACCAAGGAATGTCTACCACTGATATAAATCCAGTTTCAGCGCTGGCTGAAATGATCGACGATAATGTTTATGAAGGAAGAGTCTCAAGAAAAGAAATTCAGTTAGTTTTAAAAGATATTTCGAATGAACTTTGGCAACATAAAATATCAGATTTGCGTTCTCAAGCAGGTCTGAATAATCCTAATGACAAACAATTCTCTATTGCCGGTCTCGATATAACCCAGCCGCTTTATAGAGCAGTTTTTACTGCACATCCCACATTCGCGTTAAAAAAAGAAACGTCGCAGGCCTTGGTTTATGATGCGGTAACTGAAGAGACGTCCAAGCCATCAGACGCTTTCTCTTCCAGAGAATCGATAAGTCTTGAAGAAGAACACCGCGAAGCAATGGTCGCATTACGAAATGGAAGAATGGCGGTAAACCAGATTAACAAATTGATCATTAATCAAAACTCCAAGAGCAAACCTGAATCTTGGCATGATGAACTACCAAGAGTTTTAGGGGTTGCAACTTGGGTTGGTTATGATCTTGACGGTCGTACCGATATAAGCTGGATTGATAGTTTTAGTTTTCGTCTTTATGAAAAAATCGAGTCATTAAAAAATTACAAAGATGCTCTCGAAAAAGTATCCCATCCAGAGGTTAGTAAAATAAAATTAAAAATTGAGAAAGAATTAATTAGAAACGAAAAAATTTTCGATAGGTTCGAGAATCTGAAAAAAAATAAAAATGACTTCAATGAAGTGATGAATCTAATTACTGATGATAACGAAAGATTAATATCAAGTAAAAAGCTTGCACTTCAGCTTCACCATATTGCAAAAAAAACCGAGTCATTAGAAGCGAAATTTGAACTTATGACCGTAGCTGCCGATTTAGATGTACATGGGTTTGGAATGGGCGAAATTCATTTACGCATAAATGCGGCGCAGATTAGGAACGCCATGAGACCTGTAGATGGAAGAACTTTGTCAGTTACTGATGGGGAAAATTCGGCAAGACTTTTAGTCGAACGTTTAGCTATGAGAATTAAGACGGAAAGTTGTTGGTCAACTAACTTCAAAAATTTAGACCAAGAAACTGCTTTGGCTAGAAGACAGATGATGTTAGCTCGTCAAATAATAAAGCATATAGACAGCGACCAAAAAGTAAAGCTTTTAATAGCGGAATGCGAACGACCATTAACGATAATGTCAGCTCTATATTTAGCTCACAAATTTGGAATTGCCGACTCTCTTGATATTTCTCCTCTTTTTGAAACAAGTTATGGGTTGGAGCATGGTGAAAAATTGATTGATCAACTTCTTCAACAAGAAGTGTTCGTGAAATATTTGAGGGAGAGAAAAGTTCTTACTATTCAAACAGGATTTTCAGATGCCGGCAGATTTATTGGTCAAATCGCAGCCAACATGGCTATCGAAAGATTACAAACTAAAATCATTAATTGTTTGAAAAACCGAGTAGGCAAAGCCGTTGATCTTTTGATATTTAATACTCACGGCGAGTCTTTTGGAAGAGGTGGAATACAATCAAACATGAGTGACAGGCAGTCTTACATCATGACGCCATTTGTAAGGAATCATGCGAAAGAAAACGGAATAAAACTCTATCATCAGTCAAGTTTTCAGGGAGGTGACGGATATCGCTTATTTGGTTCTTTGGAGGTTGCTATTTCAACAATTAAGAATATTTTCATTGCAGAAATAAACTTGGCAAACCAAGTTGATAAAACAGATGCTTTTTACCAGCAGACAGATTTTTCTCTAGACCTTTTTTCGGGATTGAAGGACTGGCATGAAAAACTTTTGAATGATCCAAGTTATTCAGACTTAATAGATATATTCGACAATAATTTGTTACCTGTAACTGGGTCACGCCCAACTCGTAGAGTAGTTGGCTCTGGTAATGAGCGACGTGGACCATCGAAGATTAGGGCAATAACCCATAATGCGATTCTGCAACAACTCGGGTTTCTAGCGAATGTAGTTTCTGGCATGGGTTGCGCAGCTACCCTTGATATCGATGAGTTTGTAGAGATATTTACCAAGTCGAATAGATTAAGGCAATGTTTGAATTATGTCTTGAGGGCCAAAGAGATGGGCTCTTTAAATACTGTTTTAGCTTATTCCCGACTTTTAGATCCGGGTTTTTGGGTGAATAAAGCTTATCACGGAAAACAGGAAAAAAATCAGCGGGGTTTGCGAAGTGTATCGCAGTTATTACGTAGAGGTACAAACTATCAGAGTATTCAAAAGACTGTTTGGAACCTTAGAGATGATTTAGTTGACCTTTATAGGCTTGTAGAAAAACTAGGATTAAAAAGTGTCAGGCCCAAGGGTGACGAAAGACTACAACTAGATTTACTTCACTCCATTAGGATTGCTCTGGTAAGTAACAGTCTTATGCTTATTTGTAGTTTACCAAGATTAGGAGAGACCAATAGGCATAGTAATGATGACATTTTAAATTATGCTTTAAAACTTGATTTTGAATCCGTAATTGGAATAATTCGTAGAGCATTTAGGCTTGAGCCTAACGTCAGTAACACAGAGTCATTATCGGAGATTGAATCTTACAGTGCAGAAAATATCGGTAGTTTCATATTTGTTGAGAAGCAGGTATTGGAGCCGTTGGAGCAGAACAAAATTATGATAAAAGAAATAACTCAGTTGATTTCAGCTGTTTATGGTGCTCATGGTTAAGAAGCACAATAACGACGAATTTGAAGAGATCTATATCGAGAAATTGATTGATTCTGATAATTTGTTACGTACTATTCGTAAAAACGGAGAGCGTTATGTTGGTGAGCACAATTGCGGCATACCAAACGGCAAGGGCAAGCAAACTTGGCCGGGCGGTAATTTTTATATTGGCAGTTTTAAAGATGGAGTAAGACACGGTTGGGGTACATATACTCACCCATCTGGAATAAAAGAAACTTGTTATTTTTACAAGGGCAAGCCTTCACTAACGTTAAGGTTCAGATAAAAAAAATTTAAAGAAAACAATTATAATTTTATGTTATATCCATATTAAAAAAAAATTGTTGCACTGCAATAGCTATGGCTAGTAAATTGTAATCTTTTACTTTAAAAGGAAACAAGATGCCAGTTGACGGAATTGGATACGGGTCCATAACACCCCTTGCACCAAAACAACAACCTCAGTCGTCAGACAAAGTAGAAGAGCTTGCCCCAAAGGCTGAAGAGCCTGCAGTGGAAATTAATTCAGCCACTACAGATGGCTCGATTGACATACGAGTTTGATATATTTTGACCTGATGCTGTAATCGGATGCTTGGATTTGTTATGATTCCTGACATAAAAATTTGAATTATGACCATGAAGCTCCAATTACCAGTAGATGAAGCCTTAAAAACTACCCGAGCTGTTCGCAAGCGACTTGATTTTGAAAAAAACGTACCAATAAAATTATTAAAGGAGTGTCTACAGTTATCACTTCAATCTCCTACCGCATCAGGTCAAGCGCTGACCCATTATGTACTCATTGGGGATCCGGTTAAGAAAAAGAAGATAGCACTGCTATACCGCAAAGCTTTCGAAATCTATCAAAAACAAAAGAAAAAAATAGAAACACATCACCCAGACCAGGAATCAGCAGAGCGTATGGTAGGTTCTGCCCAATATCTGGCCGCCAATATGCATAAAGTTCCATGGCTTTTAATTCCAGTTATGGTAGGCCGTTATAATACTTCTTTAGAATGTGCCTCGGTTTATGGGTCGATTCTTCCATCAGTTTGGAGTTTTATGTTAGCCGCTCGAGAACGAGGACTAGGTACATGTTGGACAACTTTGCATATAATGTTTGAGAAGGAAGCTGCAGAACTTCTAGATGTTCCTTTTGAAAGATTCACTCAGGTTGCTATGATACCAGTCGCTTTTTCAAAAGGCGTAAAATTCAAAGAGGCTCCACGGAAGGATCTAAATGATTTTTTGCATATAGATTCCTGGTAAAATTTTTAACATTCACATTCGGGGAAATCTTGATGAAACTTATTCCATTTTTTACATATTACGCCAACCTAACTAGCAGTCTCGAAGTTGGCTCCGGACCATTTGGTAACCGGTTGATCGTCGAAGTTGATGGTGGCGAATTCGAAGGTCCAAGCCTAAAAGGTAAAATAAGGTCCGCAGCTGGTGCAGATTGGTTAACATTGACAGAAAAATTTGGCCATCTAGATGTTAGAGTTACTTTTGAGACAGTTGATGGGGCTTTTATATTCGTAGAATATACCGGAAAGTTAGAATTAACAGGGTCTGTGCTTAGCGCACTTCAAGGTGATGGAAACACCCAATATGGAGACCAATATTTTTTTACGAGTCCTCGTATGCAAACCGGTCATCCAGATTATGAATGGGTCAACAACATAGTATGTTTGGGACGAGGTAAACTACAGCCTGGAAGGGTGGACTACGAGGTCTTCAGAGTGGATAACTCTTGAGTCGCAAAAGTAGCGACTAACTTTTTGATTTTGTCAAGTAATTTAAGACTGAAAAGAACCTGCGACTGTAGGGCGGCCTGATAAAACTCAGAGGCCATTCCAAATTGGTTTGCCTGTGGACAGTTTTTGCATGACTAAAGTTTAAAAAACCTTCTTTACCGTGATAAGCTCCCATTCCTGACCAACCTACTCCACCAAAAGGAGCATCATCTTGAGCAACATGCGCAATGACATCATTGACGGTTACACCCCCAGACTTTGTGCTATCTATTATAATATCCTCTTCACGCCTATCTTTGCCAAACCAGTATAATCCGAGTGGATTTGGTCTCCTGTTGACGAAATCAATTGCTTCTTCTAAGTTGTGGTAGCCGACAATAGGAAGTATTGGTCCAAAAATTTCTTCTTTTAGTGCGATCATATCCTCCGTTGCATTCAGAATTAATGTTGGAGCCATCTGCTCGCCATTTTGTTTTTTGGTTTCTATCAGTTCAACAATTTTTCCGCCCTTATCTTTTGCATCTTTGAGAATATTATTAAGACGTTCCTTATGGGCTTTATTAATTATCGCGGTAATATTCGGGTATTCTGCAAGTGGTATTAAGCTGGAAGTAAGACTAATTAGTTTCGCTATAAACTCCGATTCTGAACTTTTGTCAATCAAAACATAGTCGGGTGATAGGCAAACCTGGCCAGCGTTTAGAATTTTACCTGTTAAGATTCTCATGGCGGTTTTTTCTAAGTTTGCACTCTTTGAAATAATCACGGGTGACTTTCCTCCAAGTTCTAATGTCAGTGGCACCAAATTGTCGGCTGCTGCTTTCATGACTTTGACTGCATTTTTTGAGGAACCAGTGAATAGTAAATGATCGAAGCGTTGACGACAGAAAATTTCTGCAACGCTTGAATCGCCGGTAATCACCTTAGCTTCATCTTCATCGAAATATTCCGCAATCAATTGTTTGACGAGACTTCCGCTTACAGGTGTGATTTCGGAGGGTTTAATAATTACCCTATTCCCAGCTGCGAAAATACTGCCCAGTGGTCCAAAGCAAAGGTTGATCGGGAAATTCCAGGGAACTATATTACCAATTGAACCCAGCGGTTGACAGATTACGAATGTTTTGCTTCCAAATAAATTCATCGGATTGAGAGATTGGCGCGGATATCGCCGCATCCATTTTTTGGTATTTTTTTTTGAATACTTAAGTGTATTGACTGTGCTAAAAATTTCAGTGAGAAGAACCTCGCCTTTGCTTTTACTCCCAAAATCATCACTCAAAGCTTTCATAATTTTGAGTTTGTTTGAAGTAATTAATTGGATTGCCCGTTCTATCCTGTCCTCTCTAATTTTTGAGGAATTTACGTCTTCATTTTTGATAGCAGTTCGTTGAAGAGAAATTATTCGTTGAAGCTCTAGTTCTAATGTTAATTCCAATTTACTTTCCATGAGTCTAAACTTCTAATAGAGACTAAAATATTTAACCTTTTTGGTTTTAGTGCTTAATTAAGGTTGATACTTTTAATTACTAAATCTTGAAGCTCGATAACTGATATTTCTTTGGCGAGATATGACATTGCGCTTAAGGTGTTTATTTTTGTAAATGCTGCATTAACAAGGTGTTCCAGCATTCTGTCCCTTTTACTATCTTTCTTTAAATACGTCTGGATTTCAATGACCCGTGTCTTTAAAAAGTATGCCGATGCTTTTAATATGGCCTTTTTGTCTCGGTTTAATAATAAGATATTTTTATTGTCAGCTTCTGACTTGGACAGTAAGACTGTGACCATAGTATCTTGATTAAAATAGTTTGATTGGACAGCGCAATGGAAATTTAACCATTCAACTAATTTTAAATGTTCGGTTTGAATCGACTCCCATTTAAACTTAACACATCTCCATGTTCTTTTTGTTGGCCAATTTAAACAATTAGATAATTCCTTAGTCATTATGAAGACTTTTTCTGTAAATTCGTCCGGATTGAAACTGCTTTTGGGATAATTCGTGATGTTATTCAATTTTTTTAACCATTTATTTCATTTACTTGTTTTTCAATAAATTCTTAACTTTAAAAATTAGTTTAATTATTCTTTTTCGGTTGTCACTAGACACCCGTGTTTAAAAATACAAATCACAGCGGTTTACTGACCCAATTTGAAAGAGTTGGCAGTTCAGGTTACTCTATTTTGTACTAAGCAATTTATGGTTTCAATAGCTTTGATGGACCTTTGCCGTTCTATCCAATATTAACAAGCTAACTGGTTGTGTTTATGTTTAGATAGCTGTCAGACTACAGACTTTAATGTTTTAAGGAGAATTAATCAGAAATGCCAACAACTCTCAAATCTTTTGCTGAAGTGAACAAGATTCAATATTTTATGATTTCGTTTACAGATCTCTTCGGATGTCAAAGAGCTAAAATAGTGCCTACTCAGGCAATTAGTGAAATGGAAACTAGCGGAGCAGGTTTCGCGGGCTTTGCCTCCTGGCTCGACATGTCCCCGGCAGATTCTGATATGTTGGCTATTCCGGATAGTAGCGAGGTTGTTCAGCTTCCTTGGAAACCAGAAGTTGCTTGGGTACCGGCAAATTGTTTTATGGACGATTCAAGTGTTGCTCAAGCACCACGCAATGTATTAAAAAAAGTGGTAGACCGAGCAAAAACACTTGGCTTTGAGATAAAAACGGGCGTTGAAGCAGAATTTTTTTTATTATCGGAAGATGGAACGAGTGTTTCTGACGTTTTTGACCATGCCGAAAAACCATGCTATGACCAACAAATTATTATGCGAAGATACGATGTTATAGCAGAAATTTGTGATTATATGTTATCTCTTGGTTGGCAACCATATCAAAATGATCATGAGGACGCTAATGGTCAGTACGAAATGAACTGGGGTTATGATGAGTCAATGAGAACAGCCGATAAACATTCATTTTTTAAATTCATGGTGAAGTCGGTTGCAGAAAAACATGGACTCAGAGCCACTTTCATGCCGAAGCCATTTTCGCATTTAACTGGTAATGGCTGTCATCTTCACATTTCCGTTTGGCAGAATGGAAAAAATCTATTTGAGGATAGAAATAGCGCAGATGGGCTTTCAGAATTTGGTTTAAATTTTTTAGCTGGTGTACTTAAAAATGCGCCGTCTATGACAGCGATCACAAATCCTACGGTAAACAGTTATAAAAGAATCAATGCTCCAGTCACAAAATCAGGTGCAACATGGTCCCCTAATACTGTTACTTGGACTGGAAACAATCGAACTCATATGGTGAGAGTGCCGGATAATGGACGCTTTGAGCTTAGGTTGGCTGATGGAGCTGTAAATCCGTATTTATTACAAGCAGTTGTTGCCGCAGCAGGTTTGGACGGCATAGAAAATAAACTTACACCTGGGAAAAAGTATAACATTAATATGTACGAAGAGGGTCATAAATTGAAGAATGTAAAAACCTTACCGTTGAACCTATTGGATGCATTAAGGTTATTGAAAAGCAACAAAATTATAAGACAATATTTAGGTGAAGAACTAGTCGATGGGTTTCTTAAACTAAAAGAGAAAGAATGGAATGACTATTCAAACTTTTTATCGGAATGGGAGCGAAAGAATACGCTAGATATTTGATGCCTGACTTATGAGAATTATCAACAGAAAATTAAAGGGGAAATTATTTGAATGGTAAATGGTGCATCACAGTTGATACCGGAGGTACGTTTACTGACGTGGTTGTTGCCGATGAAAATGGAAAATTTACATTAGGTAAAGCCTTGACCACACCAGACCGTATATTCACTGGTTTGAGGAATGCAGTTGAAGATGCTGCAAATCAATTAGATTTGTCAGTCGCAGAAGTCTTTAAAAAAACAGAACTATTTATCTACGGCACAACACGAGCGACAAATGCTATTGTAACGCGTAAAATTGCGAAGACAGCTTTTCTAACTACTAAAGGGTTCCCTGATGTTTTGGTTTTGCGAGAGGGAGGTAAATTTGATCCCCATGAATTCTCTGTACCATTTCCGAAACCTTATGTGCCACGAAGGAATACTTTTGAGATAGATGAAAGAATTGAGTCCAGTGGCCAAATTTATCAAGATTTAAATGAAGACCAAGTGGTTGACATAATAAAGCGTCTAGAATTAAAAGGTTATGAAGCTGTCGGTGTAAGTTTTCTATGGTCAATTCGAAATGCAGTTCATGAAAAAAAAGTAGGAGAGTTGCTTGAAACGCATTTACCAAACGTTCCTTACACACTCAGTCATGAGTTAAATCCGATTATGAGGGAGTACCGACGAGCATCTTCTACGGTAATCGATGCTTCCATTAAGCCATTAATGCAAAGCCACTTCGCACAGCTACAGACCGACTTGAGGCAGAACGGTTATTCAGGAGAGCTATTAATCAGCACAACTATTGGCGGCTGTATGGATATCGAAAATGTAATCCAACGACCTATTCACACTGTTCGCTCAGGACCGGCAATGGGACCAGTTGCAGGAAAACAATATGCTAAGCTAGAAAATCAAGAGAGTCCCGTTTTAGTTGTGGATACTGGTGGAACGACGTTTGACGTTAGTCTTGTAGTTGATGATAAAATTTCAATTACCCAAGAAACCTGGCTGGGAGGCAGGTTTACCGGTGACATGTTGGGTATACCAGCCGTAGATGCACGTAGTGTTGGGGCTGGGGGAGGCTCAATTGCTTGGATTGATAGTGCTGGTTTATTAAAAGTAGGTCCACAAAGCGCTGGTGCCAGCCCAGGTCCAGCCTGTTACGATTTGGGAGGAGAGC
Organism: Pseudomonadota bacterium; assembly: GCA_036130055.1. Classification (GTDB taxonomy): domain Bacteria; phylum Pseudomonadota; class Gammaproteobacteria; genus TMED69. Next base: position 13,460 of record JAYYOR010000010.1, read on the forward strand.
TTCCAACTGTAACAGATGCTGCTTTGTTGTTGGGCTATATCGACCCTAATTTTTTTCTTGGAGGCAGGATGATTTTGAATCAAGATGCTGCCCAAGAAGCGATCAAAACGATTTCAGAGCCTTTGGGCATTTCAATTTACGAGGCTGCTTACTCTATTTATACAGTGTCTAACGAAACAATGATAAATGCTATTAAGGATATTACAGTCAGTGAAGGTATAGATCCGTCTGAAGCTGTAATTGTTGCAGGAGGCGGGGCTGCTGGTTTAGGAATAATACCTATTGCTGAGGAGTTAAAATGTGAACGGGTGATTATTCCGCGAACAGCGAGTGTACTTTCCGCCAGTGGTATGCAATTTTCAAATATTAGTTTTGAGCACTCAGCAACATTTCCTACTCGCTCGGATCAATTTGACCTCGACGGGGTTAATAGCTGTTTAATTGAGATAGAGCGACATCTCAATAAGTTTGCTGAAAGACTTGAAAAAAAAGGCTTTAAGAATCGCAAGATTATTTTTAGGGTAGATGCCCACTACGCAGCTCAGGTTTGGGATATAAGCGTTGAATTGAACTCAAAATCAATTAATTCTAAGGACGATATTACGGAATTGACTGAAAATTTTCATAAAAATCATAAAAGGATTTATAGCGTTGATGATAGAGAGAGCCCTATTGATTTTCTAAATTGGACCGGCACATTAATTATTGAGCTGCCAAAAAAAGATTCATTCTTGGAGCATACTACAATTAATTCTCCCATCCAACAAAGAGAAACTTACTTTGGAATAGAGAAATCGGTTAAGACAAAAATTTACAAAGGTTTAAGTATATCAACTGAAGCTCAGATCGAGGGTCCGGCCATTATCGAGGAGCCCAACACCACCATAGTGATTCCTCCGAAAGCTAAAGCCACTTATAGTCGTTTGGGAAGTTACATTGTTGATTTATCAGCTCTATTATGACTAATATGGAAAAAATTAAGAAATAAAATAGCAATATGGTTAATCATAAATCCGCAAAATTGTCTCCCATGCTTTTAGCCGTCTTAGCCAACAGGTTTGACGGCGTAGTTAGAGAGATGACTAACACTATGTTAAAAACGGGCCGGTCAGCCGTCATCAATAGTGCCAGGGATTTTTCATGCGGGATAACCACCGCATCTAACGAGCTTTTTGCAACTGCTGAAGGTCTTCCTGCACATACATATGGCTTAAATCTTCAATCAGAAGCGATGTGTAAATATCATCGTGATATCAAAGAGGGAGATGCTTACCTTCATAATGATCCATACAGTGGTAATTCGCACCCCGCGGACCATACCATTATAGTTCCCGTTTTTTGGGAGAATGAACATCTTTTCAATGTATGTGCGAAAGCTCATCAGGCAGATATAGGCAATTCAATTCCTTCCACTTATCATGCCTCGGCAAAAGATATTTACGAGGAAGGTGCTTTGATCTTTCCTGCCGTCAGGGTTCAACGGGACCACATAACTAATGACGATATTATTAGAATGTGCCAGCGACGGATAAGGGTGCCAGATTTCTGGTATGGTGACTTTCTCTCGATGCTAGGTTCAGCGAGGACTGGTGAAAATAGAATACATGATATTTTCAAAAAATATGGGAGAGAAACAGTAAAACAATTTGTTTCAGAGTGGTTTGATTACAGTGAGCGTCGCATGAAACAAGCAATATCGGTTCTCCCAGAAGCAACGATCGAAAGAGAAAGCTTTCACGACCCGATGCCGCCTCTTTTGCCCGATGGGATACCAGTTCGGGTAAAATTATCGGTGATGCCTGACAAAGGCGAGATCGAAATTGACCTTACCTCAAATATTGATAACATGGATAATGGACTTAACCTCTCTGAAGCATGTTCGATAAGTAATGCTGTTGCAGGAGTCTACAATTGTCTTCCCGCTGATATCCCCCGAAATGGTGGTTCTTATAGATGTATAAAAATGAAAATGCGAGAGGGAGCAGCCATCGGTATACCAAAATTCCCTCATAGCTGTTCAGTAGCGACAACTAATGTATCGGAAAGATTATTGAATAATGTACAGGCAGCAATGGCGGAATTAGGTGATGGGTATGGATTAGCGGAAGGTGGTCTGGGAATGGGCGCCGGCTTTTCAGTGATATCTGGCAAAGATGCTCGACACAATGATCATCCGTATGTAAACCAGCTTTTTTTTGGAGAAAACGGTGGCCCAGCGTCCCCTGATTGTGATGGTTGGGTGACTTATGGTATCCCTGTTGTAGCTGGGTTAATGTACCGAGATAGTATAGAAATCGATGAGTTAAGTTATCCGATACACGTTAAAGAAGTGAGACTCACCCAAGATGAAGAAGGGGCTGGGTACAATCGAGGAGCTCCCGGAGTGCTACTGACATACGGCCCAAGTGAAAACCCAATGACGGTAGTTTTTGCGGCTGATGCGCAGGTTAATCCGGCAAAAGGTGTGCGAGGAGGGCAGGATGGCAATCCTGGAGAAATGCATGTGATCGATCCTTTGGGTAATGAAACCCAAGCTCCTAGTGTTGGAGAACTTGTTCTTAACAAAGGAATGTGGTTAAGGGGTAAAGATACGTCTGGTGGTGGTTATGGTTGTCCTTTGAAAAGAGAGACAATCCGTGTACTCCACGATGTTTTAGAGGGATATGTTTCTATCGATAGGGCTAAACATGTTTATGGTGTCGTTTTTGACGGTTCAGTTGAAGAAGAAGATTTACGGGTTAACACTGAAAAAACCCATGAGTTAAGGAACAGTATGTCGAAAACCTAAAATGGTACTAAATTTATGTCTGAATTCCCGCTTATTGTTGGCTTCCAACCACTTTCTCACAACAATCGAAATCATGTTAAGACAATAGTACGAGGTGACGGAATCTACCTCTACGATTCTAGTGGAAAGAAATTTATAGAAGCAACCTCGTCTTTTTGGGTTGCCGCCTTAGGTTTTCAAAATGAAGAGTTAATATCATCAATTGAAAAGCAATATCGTAAGCTTCCATTTCTAGTATCTGGCATGCACAGAACAACTGACACCTCTATTGAATTGTCGGAGAAATTAGCGTCAATATCGGTGATCGATGATCCAGCTATTTTATTCGCAGCGACGGGGTCTGAAGCTAACGATTTTCTAATTAAAATGTTCAAATATGGAGCTAGTAGTGATAACCAGTCAACTAAAATGAAGTTTGTTTCAAGATGGCAAAGTTACCATGGCGGGACTTTAGCTTCCGCCAGTTTAACGGGTGGACATCATTCTGAATTTGGTCTGCCGTTATCAGGCTTTTGTCATGTATCCCAACCAGACTTTCATGGCGACAGATTCTCTGGAGAAACAGAAGAAGAATTTTGTAAAAGGCTAATATCAGAAGTAGAAAATTTAATTGTTAGAGAAGATCCAAACTCAATAGCTGCTTTTTTTGCTGAGCCCGTGAGTTTTTCTGCGGGTCTCCATGTTCCCCCAAAAAATTATTTTAACCATTTAAAAGAACTGCTCTCTTATTATGAAATTGATTTAATTGCAGATGAAGTTGTAACGGGATTTGGCCGAACCGGTAAAATGTGGGGTAGTGAGTCGGTCAATTTCGCTCCTGATCATTCAACGATGGGCAAAGGCATTACTAGTGGATATTTCCCCCTATCGGCCATTGCTATTGGTAAATCTTTATATGATAAAATGAAAGCCAAATCAAAAAATATAGGTTCTTTTGCTCATGCTGCGACATACGCCGCTCATCCAGTCGGAGCGGCAGCTGCTCTTAAGACATTAGAGATAATAAAACGAGAAAAATTACTGGAACATTCAGCAGAGATGGGGCGGTTACTTGAAGCCGAATTGAGGCCTTTAGGAGAACACCCTATGGTTGGGGATATTCGATGCCATGGGCTTGCTGCGGCTATCGATTTTAGAATTCGCGATGAAGACGATAAACTGGTTGAAGTGGATCCCACAGTACCCTGTAATAAAATTTATCAGGAATTGATTGATCATGGATTAATTACTCGCCCTGTAAACGGAAGTTTACTGATTGCCCCCCCTCTAATTACGACACGAGATCAGATTTTTGAGATTTCCGATAAAATTTGCTCTGCTTTTAAAACCTTTAACAAATAGGGATCCATAATTAATATGAACAAAATAATTACCTTCTTGATAACTATTACTTCGATTGTTTCTGCGTTTGCAGCCAATGCCGCTGTGCAAAGTTTTGATGTTGCGATCTTTGGTAGGTCGCAAGAATCCTTGGGAACTGTTAATGTTCGAGCAGTTCCTCAAGGGGTTTTATTATTCGCAAATTTTAAAAACCTATCTCCCGGAGCTCATGCTTTTCATATACATGAATTTGGAATTTGTGAAGGAGATTTTAAGAGTACAGGCGCTCATTTCAATCCTTCGGGCGAGAAGCACGGACTATTCGTAGAAGGTCATGCGGGTGATATGCCTAACATTCATATAGGAGACAATGGACGGTTAAAAGTAGAAATATTAAATACAAAAATTAATTTGATAAATGAAGATCCGGATAGCATTCTTAACAGGGCTTTTATAATTCACGAAGGGCCTGATGATTACAAAACTCAGCCATCGGGTGCCGCTGGCCCGAGAATTGGTTGTGGAGTAATAAAACCAAAATAGTGGACAAAATCCTACTACGAATCGTAATCCATTAGTCACTAATATTATGGGTAATAAAGTAGAGGTTTGGTCGTGAAGCAAAATATTAAATCATTGTTATTTCTAGTTTTAGTTGGCTTATTTGCTTCATCATTTATAGAAAAGAAAAATGGTGATAGACATTTAAAAGATATCAACTGTATCGCTATATTGGAATTAGCGGCTGACGTAGCATATGGCAAACAGGATCTTGATAGTTTTAAAGAATTCAATAAAATCAAATCAGATATTTTCCAATCTTACCCCGAGGGTTATCTTCTCTCGAATCAGATTATTCGCAGTAAAGTTAAGCACAAGGCGAGATTGAAAAATGGACACAAGGATTATCTGGATGGCAAATTATTCGAATGTGGCTTTACAGGAAAGGTCTAACTAAATAATTTCTAAAAAACTTTTTTTTTACAAGCAAAGAATCGCTTTTACTTAAATCTTAACGTTCAATTAGAATTAACCAGGTATAAAGCTTGCGCAAAAAGCAAACTTCAGAATGGAAGAATCCCTCGAATAGCTGGGAGGAATTGAAAGATTTTTTGGAGTAATAAGACTGGATTAATACCCGTCCTTGAGACAAAGAATATGATGACAGCAATAACTAATAGTGTGAGCAAAATATTCGTTCTGTTTCTTTTATATTTTGATTCAATCTGATTTGAACTTATCAGCTTAGAAATAATTAAAAGTAAAATTATTGCGACAAATATTATTAAGATTATTTTGCCCATAGATGTAATGTAGTATTTGAAGAAATATTTTAATAGTATACATTATTGAACTTGTAAAAATAAAACAGTGGTTCTAAAAATTTATTTTAGACTAAATTTTGTGTAGCTTATGAAAATTGTAAGTTTAACCCCAAGCGGGACAGAACTCCTTGCAAGCCTAGATTTGCTTGAGAATTTGGTAGCATGCAGTCATGAGTGTAACTTTCCATTAGAAGTGGAGGAAAAACTAAAGATTACGTTTTCGAAGATGAAACCCGGATTAGCATTAAATCAGATTGATAGCTTTGTAAAAAGCTCTAAAGAAGCTGGCATAAATCTTTATGAAATCGACCAAAATATTTTGGCGCAAGTTAAACCAGATTATATCCTTACGCAAGGATTATGCGAAGTATGTGCTGTAAGTGAAATTGACGTTAAAAATACGTTAAAAATATTAACAAAAGATTTTCGCGTGGATCCCAAAATCATATCATTGTCTGGAGGTTCTATACTGCAAGTGATGGATGATATACGACGATTGGGTCACGAATTTGGTAAAATGGAAAAAGCCGAGAAAATATTGGCAGAAGCAAAAAAAACTATGCGGGAGATGTTGGATAAGCCCCGAATTGAGAAGTCTGTATTGTTGTTAGAATGGGTCGATCCTTTCTTTAGTCCTGGCCACTGGATTCCTGAACAAATCAGACTGGCAGGCTTTAGGAGCGCCCTTGGAAAGTCTGGTCAGAAATCCAAAGAGATTTCAGCTACTATAATAAGAGATATTAATCCGGATTATATTGTAGTCGTTTGTTGTGGATTTGGTCTTAAAGAAAACAGAGCAATTGCTGAACAACTTTATCAAAATGCTGATATTAATAACCTAAAAGCGTTTTCTAAAAAGAATATTTACGCATTTGATTCTGATTTTTATTTTAGTAGGCCAACATTGAGATTAATAGAGGGAGCCAGACAGCTCAGAGAGGCTCTTTTAAATCAGTCGCCGATACACCGTTGCGTGTAGCCATTTAAGAGGTGGTTCATTTGTTCAAGTAAATCCCTATTCTTGCTTTAAGTGATGATAGCGGTTACTATGAATTTCTTCTTATTTTCCCATTCTAACTCTTTAGACGTGGATTTTGAACATGTGTGGCATTGCTGGTATTTTCTTAATAGATGAAGAACTTGGTCCATCTTTGGGTGAACTTTTGACAATAATGTTGGAACCTCTAAGCGACAGGGGACCTGATAGTGCAGGGATCGCCATTTACAGTGAGGGCGTAGCAGGGACGATAAAAATCACTGTCCAATCAGATAATCCTGACCTTGATTTTTCTAAACTTGCTGAAAATATAAAAATCAATACCGGGAAAAATGTCATAGTAAATCTAGTTGATAGCCATGCCGTTATAATAGTCGATGAGCGTGATGAATCGATTGTAAGTAGTTATCTGACAAAGCATACTAAAATTAGACTAATGAGCTTAGGGACAAAAATCGAAATCTACAAGGAAGTTGGCTTGCCAAAACAAGTGCTACAGCGGTTTAAAATTTCGAATATGAGGGGAACTCATGGGATTGGACATACTAGAATGGCGACCGAGTCTAAGGTTACAACCTTAGGAGCCCATCCATTTTCTACAGGGCTCGATCAGTGTTTGGTTCATAATGGTTCTCTATCGAATCACAACCATCTGCGCCGGCAAATAGAGCGATCGGGATTTGTATTTGAAACTGAAAATGACAGTGAAGTTGCTGCAGCTTATCTCACTCAGATGATGAAAAAGGGTCACAATCTGGAGGCTGCTCTTGAAAAAAGTGTAAAGGCGCTTGATGGTTTTTATACTTTTGTTGTTGGAACGGAAAATGGGTTTGGTGTCCTAAGAGATCCAATTGCGTGCAAGCCCGCAGTTATGGCCCAAACGAATCAATTTGTTGCCTTCGGCTCTGAGTTCCGAGCCCTCGCTCAGTTGCCTGGTATAGAAAATGCTCGGGTTTGGGAACCTGAACCCGGTATACCTTATTTTTGGGGTAGTTGAATGCCTGAATTTGATTTATCGAAAATATCAATAAGGGAATTAAATTCCTATTTGCAAAATCAGGCTTCAGAATCGGAGAGTCCGAAGTTTAAAGTTCGTAATCCGTTCGGAGCCCATGCCGTAGCCGTTGGCTTGTTTAGTGATATAAAAGTTGAAATAGAAGGTTCTGTAGGGTACTACTGCGCGGGAATGAATACACTGGCTGAAGTAGTCATAAAGGGTTCTGCCGGTCCAGGAATAGCTGAAAATATGATGTCAGGACGGGTAATAGTGCATGGAAATGCGAGTCAATATGCGGGAGCAACGGGACATGGTGGTTTATTAGTAATAAGGGGCAATGCTTCGTCTAGATGCGGGATTTCAATGAAAGGGATTAATATAGTAGTTGGTGGAGATATAGGACATTCATCGGCATTTATGGCTCAGGCAGGTAACCTGGTAGTTCTCGGTAATGCTGGAAATGGTTTGGGTGATTCTATTTATGAGGCAAATATATTTGTCGCCGGTAGTGTGGGTGACTTAGGAGCTGATTGCATAGAAAAAGAAATGCGGCAGGAGCATTTAAACTTATTAGAGAAACTATTGAATGATGCTGAAATAACTGATGAACCGCGACGATTTAAACGTTATGGTTCTGCGAGAAAATTATATCATTTCGATATAAAAAATGTTGACCTATACTGAGAGTTAGAGCATGAAAAAGAATAAGAGACAAACTCCGCCCCAGAAATCATCTTACTTTAACGATGATGTAAATGCTGAGATTAGGCGGGCAGCAACAACTGGCATATATAGTATCAGAGGAGGGGGGACAAAAAGAGCCTTGCCGCATTTCGATGACCTTGTATTTCCTGGTGCTTCCATGTCACGGTATCCTTTAGAGGGATATAGAGAAAGATGTGATACCGGGGTTGTGCTTGGAGCTAGATTTGCAAAAAGACCAATTGAGTTAGATATACCAATAACGATTGCCGGCATGAGTTTTGGGGCACTATCTGGGCCTGCTAAAGAAGCGCTTGGAAGAGGCGCGACCATCGCGGGTACTTGCACCACAACGGGAGATGGGGGGATGACAGATGAGGAGAGAAATCATTCCAAACAATTAGTTTATCAATATTTACCATCAAGATACGGTATGAACCCAACCGACTTAAGAAGATCCGATGCTATAGAAGTAGTAGTTGGCCAAGGAGCAAAACCAGGAGGCGGGGGTATGCTTTTGGGACAAAAAATTAGCGACCGGGTGGCTGGGATGCGGTGTCTTCCAGAAGGGATAGACCAAAGGTCTCCGTGTAGGCATCCAGATTGGACTGGCCCGGATGACTTAGAAATAAAGATATTAGAACTGAGAGAAATTACTAACTGGGAAAAACCTATCTTCATTAAAGTCGGTGGCGCGCGTCCTTATTTTGATACCTCTTTGGCTATAAAAGCGGGCGCAGATGTTGTGGTATTAGACGGCATGCAAGGTGGGACAGCGGCTAGCCAAGATGTTTTTATAGATCATGTCGGTCTTCCTACTTTGGCCTGTATTCGTCCCGCGGTTGAAGCTTTGAATGATTTAGGCATGTACAAAAAAGTCCAATTAATCATATCGGGCGGCATTAGATCGGGTGCTGATGTGGCCAAGGCCTTGGCACTTGGGGCAGATGCGGTTTCAATTGGTTCTGCTGCTTTAATTGCCATTGGAGATAATGATCCAAAATGGGAGGCTGAATATAATGAGCTTGGAAGCACCGCCGGTGCATTCGATGATTGGCATCTCGGAAACGATCCTGCTGGTATTACGACTCAAGACCCAGAACTTATGAAAAGGGTTGATCCTATAAGAGCTGGCGAACGGCTTGCAAACTATTTAAAAGTTATGACTTTAGAGGCTCAAACTATAGCTAGGGCCTCGGGTAAAAGTCATTTAAAAAATTTAGAACCAGAGGATCTTTGCGCACTAACAGTTGAAGCTGCGGCGATGGCTAGAGTACCTCTTGCTGGCACACAATGGATTCCAGGTAATGAAAGTGATAAGACCTAAATAATGGAGAAGATTTAAAAATTTTTAACTTAATTGATCAATACAGGCAAAGGCTTTTCTCTTGACGTCAGAAATATTTCGGTTAGATGCAAAACAGATAGCACAAATGATAAAAGAAGGAGAAGTATCTTGCGGAGAGGTAGTTGAGATTTTTTTTGAACGAATAGAAAAAATTAACCATAAATCTAATGCACTTACCGCTATCTTTACTGAACCTGCAAGACGGTTAGCAAGTAAGTTAGATAAGAAAAAAAAAGATGAAAAAAGGGAAGTATTCCACGGAGTTCCATTTACAATAAAAGAAAATATTGATTTTTACGGCATTCCTACTACCAAAGGAATGCCAGCTTTTAAGGACTCCTTTCCAAGTCGAAGCGATCCAATAGTAACTAGATTAATTGCTGCAGGTGGAATTCCAATAGGAAAAACGAATATGCCGGAAATGGGAATGCGACTTGATACCGATAATCCCCTTTTTGGCCGCACCTTAAACCCCTGGAATCAAGAGATTACTTCCGGAGGCTCAAGTGGAGGGGAAGCTGTTGCTTTGGCTACTGGTATGACACCATTTGGAATAGGAAATGACATAGGCGGTTCACTTCGCAACCCAGCCTACTGTTGTGGCATAAGCGCACTAAAGCCATCTCAAGGACTTGTTCCTTGGTCGCCTTCAATTGACCCAATTGATTTAGGTATCCCGAATATAATGCTTACAAATGGTCCGATGGCAAGGACTATTTCTGACTTGAAAGTAGGATTGAAAATAATGCAGGGTCGAAGTATTTTTGACCCCGATTCCTTGGATATTTTATCTCAGGAATCGTTACCCAGAAAACCAAAAGCGGGTTTTGTTATGGAATTAAATGGTTTTAAAATTCCTGAGGTAACATTACGTCGTATTGAGGAATCCGCTTTGCAATTGGAAAAGAATGGCTGGCAGATTAGTGAGGTTAGCCCTCCAGAGATAAATTTAATTTTTGATGTGTGGATTTCTATTTTGAGACCTCTTCTAGACTCGTTGCCAATTGAACTTTTTTCAGATAAAACAGCAAGGTATCTTAGACGCGTAACGAAAGAACCCCCGCCTTATGATTTGGCAGGTGCGCTTTTAAAAAGACGTATGCTGCGACGCCTTTGGTCTGATTTCTTTAAAAATTATACTGTATTAATCGGGCCAACATGGTGTACCAGTCCTTGGCCTATTGATACCGATTTAGATCCGGTGAAAGGTGATTGGGTTCTTAAACAAAGCTCGATTTTTATCGCACCTGGTAATTGCTTGGGAATTCCAGCTATCGCGATGCCTCACGAAAGTTACAAAGGCATTCCAACTGGCATTCAAATTTATGCTGATATGTTTAAAGACCATCATTGCCTTTATGCTGCGGAAATTATAGAAGGGAATCTAGGAAAAGAAACGCCCTTCGATCCAGATTTTTTAAAATGAGGGACAAAATGAAAGTTTGTGTTATTGGTGGAGGTCAGGCTGGTTTTCAAGTATGCGAATCATTGGTCAGAAAAGATTTTCAAGGAAAATTATTTTTGGTAGATAAGGAAAATTTTTCACCCTATCAGCGCCCCCCGTTATCAAAAAGTTATTTGTTAGGAGAATTAGAGAAAGATAGAATTTTCTTTCGTCCGAAAGAATACTATCAAGATAATGGGATAGAATTGATTTGTGGACAACGAGTAGAAGATGTTAATTTGGATGCCAAAGAGGCTTATCTTTCGAATAGGACAATTATCAATTTTGATAAGTTAGTAATAGCTACCGGCGCAGGGTTACGAAAAATTGAAAACCGCAATCAAGATGTTGAAATTAATTATCTGGGAAGTTTGAAAGAGGGCACCTATTTAGCTGAAAAACTTTTGAAAGCAAAGAGAATTATCATCATAGGTGGGGGTTTTATCGGACTAGAAATAGCTTCTGTTTGTATTAAACGTGGTCTTGAGGTTTGTGTTGTGGAAAAGGAGGATAGACTTATGAAACGTGCTGTTCCAGGGGATATCTCAAAATTTTACAAAAAATATCATGAGGATAAAGGAGTAAAAATCGTTACTGATTCGTCTATAAAAAAAATCGATAAATTACAAAATGGTTACGATTTAACTCTCAATAACGGACAAAGACTTCAAAGTGATTTACTATTGGCTGGCATCGGGGTGAGTCCGAATATTTCGTTGGCTGAAAAACTCGGATTGGTCTGTGATAATGGTATAAAGGTTGACGAAAGCGGATTCGCAAGCAATGAGAATATCTTTGCAGTAGGGGATTGCGCCAATTTTTATAATGTTTTATTACAGAGCTTTATAAGACCAGAATCTGTTCAACACAGCGTTGATACTGCAAAGGTAGTTGCGGAAAATATTTTGGGAAACCTTACGGCATATGATTCGGTCCCGTGGTTTTGGTCAGATCAATATGACCTAAAGCTGCAGATTGCTGCCACTAGCACTCGATTTGATATGACTAAAACAGTTCAATATACACCTAAATCTTTGTCTACCTTTTGTTTTAAAAATGGGATACACATTGCTACTTTTTCAATAAATAGACCTGCGGATATTTTTATAACAAAAAAAATTTTGGCAAACGGCTCAAGGCTAACCATAAAAGATTTAGAAAATCCTGATTTTGATTTTAAACTTTTTGCGGCAAAATAAAAAAATTTTGTACCTAGTTAAAAAATGAACCAAAGAAACAAGAAATATTTGTGGGGTGCCATCCAGCAAACCGGGGATGAGTTGAAAGGAAGACTTCCTGAGGATCCAAGACATCCCAGTGGCCGAAATCCCTATGCACATGTGGCAAGTTGTTTACGAGAACATTTTAAATGTAGTTATAAAGATTTACCTGACGATTTGCTTGATGATGCTCTTCGGTTTCTTGAGAGTCTGAAATCTTAGAAGTGTCTGATTCATTTATATTGTTAAATTTAATAAAAGGTATAGAAGTACTATGCTAATTATTGGTCATCGCGGTTGTGCTTACGAGAAAGGAGAAAATACGATAGCCGGTATATCCGCAGCTATAAATGCAGGAGTTGATGGGATTGAGGTTGATCTTCGACTATTAGATGGGCGAGTAATCCTTTTACATGATGGAACGGTTACGCGTACAACAAATGGGCGAGGTGGGTATAAGAATTATTCTTATGACTCCTTGCGACAGCTTATTTGTAAAAATGGTCAAACGATCCCTACTTTAGAGGAGGTGATGCCTCTTTTACTCAAAGTCGAAAATATTTATTTAGAAATAAAAGAGTCAGATGTATTCGGCGCTCTCTGGCCGATTTTACGTAAAAAACCAAAACAGAAAAGAAAAATTTTTTTATCCTCTTTCAATGAATCAATACTCGAATCTTTAAAAGACTATCGAGCTATCAATAAAGCGTTGGTAGTAAAAAGGAAAAAATCAAATTTGGTCCAACGTTGTCTTTTATTGGACTGTTTACAACTTCATGTTAGTTTTGAGGTAGTCGACGAGCAACTAATAAACGAAGCCCATCACAATAACATAAAGGTTCTTGTCTATACTATAAACGAGTTACATAATTTAAAGAGATGCTTTAATCTCGGAGTTGATGGAATTTTTACGGATTTTCCATTTGAAATGATAAAAAGTTTTAATCAGCTCTCATGCGATAGATCGAAATGACTTTTTGAATATAAGTCGAGAAGATCTAATAATTTCATCTGATTAGCAAGCTTTATAATTTTTAAAAGTTTTCGAGCTGCCCCCTGAGCAGGCTAGCAAAATTTTAGCTAAGCTAATGTTTTAATTAAATAAACCTAGTTTTGGGTTTTCCAATATACCGTCAAATATACTGCCAAAAAAAATATTAATTTTTTTAATTGATTCTGTTATAAATAATGAAATCTATTTGGTAACGGGCTATGGCCAGTCGTTATGTCTTAAAAAGAATTTAAGGTTAATTTGCATTTTATGTATTTTCAAATAATGTTTGTAGCGATGATATTATCCTTGCCTAATTTCAGTTGGTCGACACCAGAGTTACTACCGACCGTCTCAATTAAGTATTGTTATGATGGCGATACTTGCACCAGTTTTAAAGGTGAAAAGATTAGACTTGCCTGCATAGACACGCCAGAGTTAAAAGGAAAATATGCAAATCCTATCCCAGCAAAGTTAGCTAGAGATTTTTTGAATGATTTAGTTGCCAAAAAAGAAGTTTCTATTAGAAGAATTACCAAAGATAGGTATGGGCGTACAGTTGCTGAGTTATTCAAGGGCGAAATAAATATCCAAGAATTTATTGTTGAACAAGGATTTGGGAAGATATACAAAAAATATGCCCATCAGTGTGATTGGAGCAGGGGATGACCATCAGATGCTCCCTTTAGGGTTGGAGACCATCAGCACTGTCACTTGAAGGTTTAAGTTCAATGTCGAAATTAATCGTTATAATTGACTTTGGTTCTCAACTCTTCTCAGTAGTTCTACTTATTGCCTTAGTTGATTCCAGTTTAGATTTATCTCTTTTACAACATTGCTTGCGACATAACTCTTTTACGACATAACCAAGAGAGAACATAGTTAATCCTAATAGAATTTTTTTCATTGTCAATCCTCCTTATATTTTTAATATTGAACCAACATTTGTCTCTAACACCAACAATCTTTCTCAATCGGCATGCCCACAGTACACATTCACTTATCGATAAAGAAGTGGTAAATTGCTAACCCAATTAGGATTCCTTTGACAAAAGATATCCAAGCTATGCCGTAGTCAGAAACACCAAGTTTTTTCTTCCACCATTCTATTTGCCTTTTTTCCCACTCTATGTAATTAAGTTTCATAGTTTCTTGTTAACACAGATTCAGGGTGGAGTAAATAGGGGGTATTTCCATGAGAAACATAGACGGAAGAAAGTTAGTCGCTAATTTTTTTACCGTTTTTATAAGTGCCTGAGTTTTCTCTTCCACCACTCTATGTTTTTTAAATAGTTAAATTCAATTATGTTCCACTCAAAAGATTAATTTGGACTATGCCGAAAAATCATTAGTTTGACTAGCATTTTTAGACACTTGGTTCGGTAAATTAAATCATGT
>JAYYOR010000011.1:0-105670 GCA_036130055.1 Pseudomonadota bacterium
TTATAAAAAAAAATTAAAGCAAGAACAAAGTAACGCCTTTACTTTCAAAAAATCTGAAAAAGAAGATTTAGAGAATATTAAAAATAATAATTCTACGCGACGACGTATAGTATCTTCAGAAACAAAAGATCCAATATACGCTGAATACGTTGAAGAGTGGAGGCGAAGAGTTGAGATTATAGGAAATCTATACTATCCAGAAAAATTAACATCAAAGCAAATTTCCGGTGATTTACTACTAGACGCGGCAATTGATAGAAACGGAATGGTTCAAAATATTTCAATTCTGCGGTCATCAGGTAGTTCAGAGCTCGATGAGGCTGCGATAAATATCGTAAAACTAGCGGCTCCCTTTTCACCGCTACCTGACCAAATAATTGCGGAGACCGACATATTACACATAACAAGAACCTGGAAGTTTTCAAATCGAAATGAATAAAACTTGAATTTAGAAAAAAATAATAAAAGAAATTTTATTAGGACGGTTATAAGAAAGGTGATAAGTAAAAAAAAAGAATTTGTGGTTGGCTTTGATTATGGAACAAAAAAAATTGGAGTTGCCGTAGGAAATATATTTACCAAAATCACAACTCCTCTTTTTAATCTAGAACCAATAAAACAAGAACGTATGTTTAGAAAACTTGATGATATCGTTGAGGAATGGAAACCGTTTATGTTTGTTATAGGAATGCCTGAATTGGAGGATAAAAGCCATCATCCTTTAAAAACTTTAATTAAAAATTTTAAATTAGGACTCGAAAACCGATATGATAGGCCTGTCACATTAATAAACGAAAGGCTCACAAGCCACGAGGCTTATAAAATGAAAAGGCTATATCCTAAAAATATGTCCCTAGATGCCATTGCCGCAAGCCTAATTTTAGACACATGGCTAACAGATAGAACAACTCCTACAGATTGAGAAATACTATGAATATCAATGAAATAATTGTAGAAGAATTAATCGATATAATCGTTAAGGAAATCCTAAAAAAATTAGATGAAAACAATTGGAAAGAAATTAAAATCGTCGGGATTAAGTCAGGCGGAGTATTAGTCGCAAACGAAATTTCAAAATTGCTTAAACATAAAGAACCGCCAGGCCAACTTAATATTACCTATTACAGAGACGACTTCAATAAAATTGGCCTACATCCAAGAGTCGAACCTTCGAAACTTGACTTTAATATAGAGAATGCTCATGTTCTATTGGTAGACGATGTAATACACACTGGTCGCACCGCAAGGGCAGCAATGAATGAGATATTTGATTTTGGTAGGCCAAAGAGTATTACCCTCGTTAATCTAATTGACCGTGGGCAAAGGGAATTGCCCATCAGCCCGGATATCCTTGGAATCAAAATTTTCGCTCCGACAGAAAAAAATATAAAGTTAAGTGGACCACCTCTCAAGCTTGAGTTATTTGACACTAAACGTTAATATACAACCTGATTAAAGTAATTTATAATGCTAAAAAAAATAGTTCCTCACTATGAAGAGCGATAATTTAAAGCATTTCCTCTCAATAAATAGCCTTAGTACTGGTTTAATATTCTCTATTCTAGACCGCGCAGAAAGTTTTTTTCCTGTAGGTAGCAAAGCTATTAAGAATATCCCCATTCTCAGAGGCAAAACGATAGCCAATCTCTTCTTTGAACCTAGCACCAGAACCAAAACCACTTTCGAGTTAGCTGCTACTCGGCTGTCTGCAGATGTGATAAATATTAATATTGACTCAAGTGCGACAAGGAAAGGAGAAAGTTTGTCAGATACACTAAAAACGTTGGCAGCAATCAAAACCGATATTTTCGTTGTCCGTCATAGTCAAAGTGGGGCACCAGCTTTCATAGCCGATCTTACAGGTGAGCAAGTAAGCGTGATTAATGCCGGAGATGGGAGTCATGAACACCCAACACAAGCACTACTCGATTTATTTACAATAAGGAGAAATAAAGGGAATTTTTCGAGTCTAAAAATTGCTATCGTTGGCGACGTTTTACACTCTAGAGTGGCACGGTCCGAGATTTTTGCATTAAAAAAAGTTGGCGTTAGAGACATTAGAGTAATAGGGCCCAAAACATTAATACCCTCAAATATAGACCGTTTAGGAGTAAAAGCGTTTCATAATCTTCGTGAGGGAATCAAAGACTGTGACGTCATTATCACACTGAGATTACAAACGGAAAGAATGAACAAAGCGTTACTTCCAAGTGCTTCAGAGTACTTCGAGACCTTTGGTTTAACTGAAAAAAAACTTGTCGCAGCCCACAAAAAAGTAATTGTGATGCATCCTGGCCCTATAAATAGGGGTGTAGAAATTGAATCGTCAGTAGCCGATGGTTGCAAATCAAAAATTCTTGAACAAGCCGGGAATGGCATTGCAATAAGGATGGCGATCCTGGCTATGGTGAGTGGGGCGCGAATTTAGATGAATATTGAAATTAGCAAAGGAACCATAATAGATCCCCAGACCAAAACAGAAAAACGAAAAAATCTATTTATTAAAAATGATAAAATAATAGCAATTGGGCGTAAGCCCAGCGGGTTTAAACCTAGTCTTGTAATCGATGCAAGCAATCAAATAGTTTGTCCCGGTTTTGTTGAGATCAATGCTGAGTTAAATCCAACAAAAGAAAGGTTTGAGGAAAATTTCGAAAAGGAATTGAGGGCTGCAGGAAAGGGCGGATTCACTACTATTTGTCTTACACCCTCCGAGGAAAGACCACTTGACACCGTGGCTTCAATTAATCAAATAAACCAATCCGCCAAACAATATAAGGGCCCGAAAGTCTTCTGTTTGGGCGCTCTTACAGTAGACCTAAAGGGAGAGCAGCTAACAGAGATGTTTAATCTAAAAAGAGCAGGTTGTCTGGGTCTGTCAAATGGAGATAACTCGATTTCAAATACAGCGGTGTTTAGAAACGCGCTGCTTTACGCTCACACCTTCGATTTAAAAGTTTTTTTAAGCTCCCAAGATAAATGGTTAAGCGATAATGCGGTAATAAGTGAAGGATCGACCAGCCTAGAAAAAGGGCTTCCTTCTAATCCACAGTCCAGTGAATTAATTGAGTTACACAGAAATATAGTATTAATTAAAGAAACAGGCGTAAAAGCCCATTTAAAGGCAATAACAAGTGAAAAATCAGTCAAAGAGCTAGATCGACTTAAAAATAAAATCACTTTTGACGTAAGTATATTTCACGCCCTTGTAGCTGAAAATGAAATAGATTGGATGAATAGTTCATTTCACATAAAGCCACCCCTTGGTTCGGAAAGAGATAGAGACTTCCTGCAAAAAGCGTTATTTAAAAAATCAATAAAAGTTTTGAGTAGTCTACATCGGCCGAGAAGCCAGGCCGCAAAGGAAGGGGCTTTTGAGGGAAGCGTGCCTGGAGCAACATCGTTTGAGACGTTCTTGCCCCTTTTATTGAAACTCAGAAAAAATTTAAAAATTTCTCTAGTTGAAGCAATTGACTATATTACAAATCAACCATCACAAGTTTTAGGCCTTAATACGGGGAGATTAAGCAAAAACAATCCCGCAGATATTTGCATATTTAATCCAGAACACAAATGGTCGAGTCATCCTAACACATTTCAAAGTACTGGAAAAAATTCACCCTTCTTAGATCAGGACATGACTGGAAAGGTAACAGCAACCATTTCTGAAGGAAAAATAATTTTTTACGATAGCAAACTAATCAAAATAACAGGAAAAGATATTGAAAAGTTATTCGAGAATAACACGGTCAAATCAGAACAGGCAAAATATTAAATTAAACTATTGTCTGAAAAAAAATCTTCAGAAAAATTTCACTCCGAGAATAAATAGCTCAACCATTAAGCTCTGTGACCAAATTCAATATTTTAAAGATCAACAAATTCCTATAATTTTAGATAATGGGTGTGGGAACGGTTTTAGCTCTTTTTGGCTAGCTAATAAAAACCCACAAGCTATTATTTTTGGTGTTGACCGTGCAAAAAGATTTGTTAGTAACAAATTGCCCCCAAATCTTATCTTTGCAAGGGCGGAACTAGCACAGTTATGGAAGTTGCTATGGGAAAGAGAAATCGAAATATCAAAATCTTTTTTACTCTATCCGAACCCATGGCCAAAATCAAAACACTTAAGAAGGAGGTGGCATGCCCATCCTGCTTTTAAATATCTCACCTGTATAACAAAATATTTAGAAATAAGGACCAATTGGAAAATTTACGGCGAAGAAGCATACAGCGCCTTAAAATTATTGACAAATAATGAAATCACTTTTAAAGAATTCTTACCCGCCCCCCCAATTTCGTTGCATGAAAAGAAATACACTGTATCAGGTCATTGTTTGTTCAAATTAGTATCGAAAAATAATAGTGGTGCTAAAGCTAACAGTCATTTAGGTCTGAGACTATTAGATCATCAGAAAATGATACATGGTAACCTTTCTTAGGCAAATCAGAGGCCCTTAAACAGACAATTAACTTATTTTCGGAAACCCATCTCAATGATATATTCCGCTTATCAAAAGGAATCCCATCGTTCTCCAATCTAGTTTGAAAAACCGTCCACTTTTTAAAATTAGAATTATCTTTAAGAGTGCCATATATAAAAAAAGGCCGCCTGCAAAACTCACAGCCAATTATTTTTTTCGGCTCTGCTACACTTACCTGAAAGGTAAATTGATTATTTGGAGAATTTTTTTCGCTAAAAAGGGTTTGGGGTCCTGGGCCACATCCTTTTAAAACAAAAATTAAGCAGACCAAAAACAACATCCTAGGAAAAAATACGTAATTTTTTTTCATTCAATGCCGTTTTTGAATTCAATTTCTAAAAAAGAAGTTTCAAGTTTTGTTAGATTTTGTACATTATGCTCAACTCCAGCTTTTCTATTGTAGGAAATACCTTGTTTAATTTGAAACGTCAGCACTGAACCGCTAGGATCAGTGATCGTTAGTTCCCCAGAAATTATTGGAACTACAATATAATCGAATTCATGTACGTGCCAGCCTGTCTCGGTAAAGGGAAGAAAATCCCACCTTGTTACCCTAACGCAATTTGTTTCTAGTTGCTTCGAGGCAATAGCAGAAACTAATTTGTTTGTCATAATATAGATTTCCTTATCCAAAATTGATTTTTGTCTCAAGATTAGTCCTAGAATCTGCATTATCTAGAGCCACGTCCAAAGAAATCAAGTGCTCAGAATAAAGTGAGAATAATGCTGCATCAAACGTTTGCATGCCAGCCTGTGCACTACCCTCCATAGCAGCTTTGATTTCCGTGAGCTGCCCAGATAAAACTAATTCCCGAATATGAGGAGTCATAATCAAAATTTCCATGGCGGCAACCCGAGTTTCACTCGCTCCCATAACAAGTCTTTGAGAAATGATCCCAACAAGATTCAACGATAAATCCATTAAGACTTGATCTCGATTGCCTCGGGGAAACAAATTTACAATCCGATCCAATGCTTGATTAGCATTATTAGAATGAAGTGTCGAGACTACTAGATGGCCTGTATTACAAAGTTCCATTACAGCCTCCATCGTCACTCTATCCCTTATTTCTCCAACCATAACTACGTCAGGAGACTCCCGCATGGCTGACTTAAGAGCAGCAGCATAGCTTAGGCTGTCCACGCCAATCTCGCGCTGATTTACAAGACAAGACATGTCTGAATGAATAAATTCAATAGGATCCTCGATTGTAAGAATATGGCCACGCGATTGTGTGTTCCTATGATTAATCATTGCTGACAAAGTTGTTGATTTGCCGGACCCCGTGCCGCCAACCATTAATATTAGACCTCTTTTTTTCATAATCAGATTGCTCAAAACAGGCGGGGTCTTTAACTTTTTTAGGCTAGGAATCTCTTTTGGCACTTTTCTTAAAACGAGAGCTATTGCACCGCATTGACGGAAAACATTTACTCTAAATCTTGCATCCATCCCTTTTTCTTCAATAGCAAAATCTAATTCTAATTCTTTTGTGAATTTTTCCCAATTATTTTCCGACATTATTTCCTTAGCCATCAGCTCAACCATTTCAGCAGATAGCGTCTCGACTTCGACTTCTTCCAATCTCCCTTCAACTTTTATTCTAGGTTTAGAGCCAGCACTTAAAAAAAGATCTGAACCTTTAAGTTCAATAATTTTGTTCAAATATTTTAAAAGTTGCATCAGTTATCTTCTTTTTCTTTCAAGGCCAAACCTCCTAATTGAGACATGATGTCCTTATCATCCGATAGTTTACTTTCTAGCTTTATCCTTAGCCTCAACTCGTTCTGTGAGTCGGCATTTTTCATTGCTTCCTCATAATTAATTTTTTTCTCCTCGTGAAGTTCAAATAGTGCCTGGTCAAACGTCTTCATGCCCAGGTCATTTGATTTCGCCATTATTTCTTTTAGACCGTGAACCTCCCCCTTCATAATAAGGTCAGATACAAGCGGGCTATTCAACAGAATTTCGATTGCGGCCACTCGTCCCTTACCATCTGGCCTCCTTAACAGCCTTTGAGAGACAACAGATTTCAGATTTAATGACAAATCCTGAAGGAGCTGTGCTTTTCGTTCTTCAGGAAAAAAATTTATTATCCTATCTAAAGCTTGGTTGGCGCTATTAGCATGGAGAGTAGCAACAGCAAGATGCCCTGTTTCGGCAAAAGCTACTGCAAATTCCATGGTTTCTTTATCTCTAATTTCACCGAGCAGTATCACATCCGGGGCCTGCCTGAGTGTATTTTTTAGGGCAATATCCCAGTCATCCGTATCTACCCCTACTTCCCTTTGCATAACTATACAACCTTTATGTGGATGAACATATTCGATTGGGTCCTCAATTGTTATTATGTGCCCTTTTGAATTAGCGTTACGATGATCAATCATTGCCGCTAATGAAGTTGATTTGCCGGAACCAGTCCCTCCAACCATTATCATCAAACCACGTTTTGTCATAATTATGTCTTTCATTACTTCTGGCAACCCAAGCTTTTCGATATTTGGGACTTCGGTTTCTATGGCCCGTATCACGAGCCCCACGGCACCCTGCTGCACAAAAGCATTTACTCTGAATCTTCCTATACCAGCTGGCGATATTGCAAAATTGCATTCCTTAGTGGCCTCAAATTCTTTGACCTGACGGTCATTCATAATTGCATAGCTCATAGCTTTAGTAGCCTCTAAGTCCAGTGGGTCGTCTTTTATCGGAGTAATTAAGCCATCGATTTTCATTGCGGGAGGATAATTGAATGTGATGAACATATCCGAACTTTTTTTCTCAATCATTAGTTTTAGTAGCTCACGCATCTCCTTAATCGCGGCATCTCGCTCCATTTTGTACTCCTTATCTATTAAAAGTCATCTTTATTTGCTGCTTTAGACCTAGCATCATTTTTTGTAATCAAATTCTTATTGAGCAGTAGTTTAAGATTTTGATCGAGTGTTTGCATTCCAAATTGCTGGCCAGTCTGAATGGCTGAGTACATCTGAGCCAATTTGTTCTCTCTTATTAGATTTCTTATTGCCGGCGTCCCAATCATTATTTCATGCGCAGCTACCCGTCCTCCACCAACTTTCTTACATAAGACCTGCGAAATCACCGCTCGAAGCGATTCAGAAAGCATTGCACGAACCATATCCTTCTCTTCAGCAGGAAACACATCGACAATCCGGTCAATGGTCTTTGCTGCAGAACTTGTGTGTAAAGTCCCAAACACTAAGTGACCGGTCTCTGCCGCAGATAGGGCTAACCTTATCGTTTCTAAATCACGCATTTCTCCCACTAAAATTACATCAGGATCCTCCCGAAGGGCTGAGCGAAGGGATTCTTCAAAGCCAAGCGTATCCCTGTGAACCTCTCTCTGAGTAATAAGGCACTTTTTACTTTGATGAACAAACTCGATCGGGTCCTCGATGGTCAGAATATGGCCATATTCTGTTTCATTCTTATGATCGATCATCGCTGCTAATGTGGTAGATTTACCAGATCCGGTGGGCCCAGTCACTAAAACAACACCCCTTGGATAATCCGCGATAGTTTTAAATATCTCTGGTGCATTGATCTGCTCTAGGCTAAGAATATCTGAAGGGATAGTCCTAAAAACTGCTCCTGCTCCTCTATTCTGATTTAAAGCATTAACTCTGAATCTGGCAAGCCCGGGGATTTCAAACGAAAAATCACACTCAAAGAACTCCTCATATTCCTTTTGTTGTTTATCATTCATAATATCGTAAATTAAGTCTCTGACGGTTGAATTATCCATGGCGGGCACATCAATTTTTCTCATGTCACCATCAACACGAATCATCGGTGGCATTCCGGCTGATAGGTGCATGTCTGAAGCGCCGTTTTTTACTCCAAATGCTAGTAACTCTCCTATATCCATCACAGACTCCTCAATTTTTATTTACCGATTTACTTGCTTCCTCTCATTTAACATAATAGCCTTATCCAGTATTGCACGACAAGTTAATAAAATAACCAGAGAATAAAACCACCTTATGGATACCGATTTTCTGAATCGTTTAAAAAAGTTACAAGTCAAAATTAACCAAGCTGCAAAAAAAGCTGATAGAAATCCAAATGAAGTAAAAATATTGGCGATTTCTAAGGGACAAGATTCAGATGCTATTAAAACGCTATTTAATCTAGGTCAAATGCGATTTGGAGAAAATTATTTGCAAGAGGCACTCCAAAAAAAACACAAACTAGAGAATCTGGATATAGAATGGCATTTTGTTGGCGCAATTCAATCAAACAAAACTCGTGAAATTGCGGAAAACTTTAGCTTTATTCACAGCATAAATAGAATTAAAATCGCATCAAAATTAAACGCACAACGCGATCGTAAAAAAGAGCAGCTTAATATCCTGATTCAAGTGAAGGACGATCAGAGTAAAAAAAATGGAGTTACTTTAGAGGAAAGTTACGAATTCATTAATTCAATTGAGAAATTTGATAATTTAAAACTAAGAGGTTTAATGTACTTTCCCGATATTGGTAAGTCCGAACAAGATTCTCTAAGCGATTATAGCAAAGTAGCGGGTTTATTAACCGCAATTAAAAACGGTGATACGTTATCAATGGGCACTTCTGATGACTATCCTCTCGCTATATTATCTGGCGCGACAATGGTCCGCATTGGGACCGAATTATTTGGCTCTCGTAAAAAGCCTATAAAATAAAACATTTAAAATAGGATTTCAGTTTATGAAAAAAGATAAAGAAGAATTTATTTTTTTTGGAGGAGGAAATATGGCCCAAGCCCTTATCAAAGGCTTGTTGGATTCAGGGAAGTCTAATAAAACAATTACCGTTATAGATCCAAATAAAACAATTCAAAAGAAACTTAAAGAAGAATTCAATTTGAAAATTGCTAAACATTTTGAGCCAAAAATTTGCTCAAATAAAATAGTTATTTTAGCTGTAAAACCCAACAAAATTTCAAAAGTATGTAACGCACTCGCCGATAAAGGACTCAGTGATGAAATTATTATATCAGTTGCCGCGGGGATTACTTTAAAAACCATATCTAAGTTTTTGCCAAAAGGGATTGTCATAATTCGCGCAATGCCAAATACACCTTGTTTAGTCAAAAAGGGTGCAACGGCCTTAATTTCAAATCAAATAGCTTTAAATGAAGAAATTAAGAATAAAGTAGATGGTATTTTTTCTAATGTTGGAAAAGCCTTCTGGGTCAATAATGAAGGTCATATTGATATAGCAACGGCTGTCTCCGGGAGTGGTCCTGCATACTTTTATTTATTTTGTGAAAATATCATAAATGCGGCGATCGACCTTGGGCTATCAAAAAAATTGGCGACCGAATTAGTAAACCAAACGTTCATTGGTTCAGCTACACTGAATGAAATTTCTGAGCTGTCTTTTATAAAATTAAGAAAAAACGTAACTTCAAAAGGAGGGACTACTGAAGCCGCAATCAATAGCTTTTTTGAAGGAGATTTTCAAATGTTAGTCAACCAAGCAATTAAAGATGCTTATAAAAAGTCCCTCGAATTATCAAAAGGTTAAGTTTTAATGTCATATTTTTCAAATACCACCGTTTTTTTGATTACAACAATTTTTGATTTGGCTTCTTATTTTTTGCTTCTAAGAATTTTTTTTCAATTTTTTAACGTAAATTTTTTCAATCCTTTGTGCCAATCAGTGGTCAAATTAAGCGATATATTCTTGGTTTGGCTAAGACGACTATTACCTACTGGTAAAAAAATAGACTACGCGGCTACCATTGTTTTGTTTATAATTGAATGTTTATTTTTCTTGATTCTGTCAAGTTTGTCCAAAACCAATTATGGCGCTCTTGCAATTGGAATATTTAGTCTGGCTTCAATTTTCGAAAAAATTATCAACCTTATAACCTGGTCGGTTTTAATTCTTGTTATTTTTAGCTGGTTCAGTAGCCAAAAACATCATCCTCTTCTCGAAATAGTTGATGATATAACTAAAGGTTATTTAAACAAAATAAGAAGTTTTCTGCCTCCGCTTGGTGGACTTGATTTTTCTCCTCTCATCTTAATAATAATGCTTCAGATATTTATGATGTTAGTTATACTGCCATTTCAAGATTTAGGTATCTCAGCAATAAAATAAGAGAACATGAAAAAAATTAACACGCAAATTGATAAGGCCTATGATAGTTCGGTAGGTTTAGTAACTTCAAAAAACCAAAAATTCAATACCGCTCTAAAATTAGATAGCGGTACGACACTTGAGAATTATAATCTCCGCTATGAAACCTATGGGGAACTAAATGGGAAAAGAAATAACGCGGTTTTAGTATGTCATGCCCTGACCGGCGATCAACATGCTGCGGGTTTTAACAACTATAAAGAAAAGAAACCCGGTTGGTGGGACAACATGATCGGTCCCGGCAAACCGGTTGACACAACAAAATTTTTCGTGGTTTGTCCGAATAATTTAGGCGGCTGCGGGGGGTCAACGGGGCCGCTGTCTCAAAATCCAAGAACTGGCAAACCTTACGGGCCTGATTTCCCCATCATAACAGTAAGGGATTGGGTTGAAAGTCAAAAACAACTAACTGACAAATTAGGAATTGAATCGTGGGCTGCGGTAATGGGTGGAAGTTTAGGTGGTATGCAAGCGATACAGTGGGCGATCGATTATCCAGAGAGGGTAAGACATGCATTGATTATTGCGGCAGCTCCAAAACTATCAACTCAGAACATTGCTTTTAATGAAATAGCACGGCAAGCGATTAGGTCAGATCCTAATTATCATAATGGCCTTTATGCTGATAAAAAATCTTTTCAAGAGCATGGCCTTAAACTTGCCAGGATGGTGGGTCATCTGACTTATTTATCAGATGACATTTTGCACACAAAATTCGGAAGAGAATTGAAAAAAGGAAAAATCGAATTCGGATTTGATGTTGAGTTTGAAATCGAGTCATATCTCAAGTATCAGGGGGAATCCTTTATTGGGCAAAGATTCGACCCAAATAGCTATCTCCTGATGACAAAGACTCTAGATTATTTTGATCCAGCGGAAAAATATCAAGGAAAATTAAGTGAAGCTTTAAAAAAATGTAAATCAAATTTTTTAGTAATATCCTTTTCAAGCGACTGGAGATTTTCTCCTGCTAGATCTATGGAAATAGTACGAGCCCTACTCGAGAACGATAAAAACGTTGTTTATTCTGAAATCGATTCTGAACTTGGCCATGATTCTTTTCTACTCCCTATTCCTCAATATCATCGAATTATATCGACTTACTTAAAAAAAGTGATTCTAACATGAAGATTAAAGAATTAAGATCTGAACATCAAATTATTGCCAATTGGATAACTCCCGGTGCAAGAATTTTGGATCTTGGATGTGGTAACGGAGATTTTCTTGCTGCTTTACAAAGCGAGAAAAAAGTAACCGGATACGGAATCGAGATTGATCCAGACAATATTGTAGACTGCATATCAAAGAATGTTAAGGTAATTCAAGCTAATCTAGACGAAGGTTTGAGCGGCTTTGATGCAAACTCTTTTGATTATGTAGTTATGACTCAAACCATCCAAGCCATGAGGTTCCCTCACAAAGTGATCAATGAAATGCTTCGAATAGGGCGGGAAGTCATCGTCACTTTCCCTAACCTAGGTCATTGGAAACATAGATTGAGATTATTTAAGGGCAATACCCCAGTAAGCGCACCACTGCCAAACAGCTGGTACGAAACGCCAAACATTCATATCTGTACTATCAACGATTTTGAAAAACTATGTACATTACTGGGAATAAATATTATCGAGAGAGCGGTCCTCGATTCAACTCATAAGCCTGTAAAAACGATGCAAGTCTTTCCTAATTTTTTTGGTGAAGTAGCAATATACAGAACTTGCAAGGCGGCACGATTTTAAAAAATTAGAACTTATAATTAATTATTACTGGAGCGTGGTCTGAAAAACGAGTAGTTTTGTATGTCTCTGAACTTTGAATTCGTGAAGCAAAACTTGAACCCACTATTTGATAGTCAATCCTCCAGCCGACATTATTTTCCCAAGCTCTGCCCCTATTTGACCACCAGGTATATTCCACTTTATCTGGATTTCTCAATCGATATGCATCGCATAAATCAAATTTTTTAAAAATCTTATCTAGCCAAGCCCGCTCTTCAGGAAGAAAGCCCGAGTTTTTTTTATTTCCTTTCCAGTTTTTTAGATCAATCTCATTGTGAGCTATGTTCCAATCCCCACAAATGATAAAATTTTTCAATTGCTGCTTCTTACTCAATAACCAGTCTTCAAATTTATCCATAAATTGATACTTTGCCAATTGTCTTTCTGGACTCGAGGAGCCTGAAGGAAAATACACTGAAACTATTGAAAAGTTCTCAAAATCAAATTGAATGAACCTGCCCTCATTATCAGCTTCCTCAAATCCAAACGACTTAGACACGTTTAACGGATTTTTTTTTGAATAAATGGCAACACCGCTATATCCTTTTTTCTTCGCATCTGAAAAACCAGTACTCCAACCATCGGGATTTATTATTGATTGATCCAACTGAACGACTTGCGCTTTTGTCTCCTGAAAACAGACCAAATCTGGCTTCTGACTTTCTAACCATTCAAAAACCCCTTTTTTCACCGCTGAACGGATGCCATTCAAATTTAACGAAATAACTTTCATTTCCATAGCATTTATTTTATCGTATTATTCCAATATGGTTAATCTTTTACTGAAAAATGCAAGGCTACAAAAGCATATTTATACAAAACGCCTATGAATGTGGTGCATTGCGTTTCGGTGAGTTTATATTAAACTCAGGAAGACTTAGTCCATTCTTTTTTAATACAGGCTTATTTGCCGACGGTAAATCGATCAATGCAATTGCAAATGCATATTGTGAGAGTATTATGCATAATCAAATCGAATTCGACATGTTATTCGGTCCAGCCTATAAAGGGATTCCTCTGATCACTGCCATTGCTCAGATTATATATCAGAGAAAAAATCAAACAGTTGCATTTTCGTTTAACAGAAAAGAAAAAAAGATGCATGGGGAAAAAGGTTCTCTAGTAGGTGCAAAAATAAAGAGCAACGTGTTAATTATTGATGATGTTATATCATCCGGTATTTCAATCGCACAATCAATAAACACAATCATAGAAAATGGAGGCAATATTGCTTCCATATTGGTAGCTCTTGATCGGAAAGAACGAAAAGAAAGCGCTACTAATGGAGAAAATCCTTCATCTATCATAGGAAATATTCCAGTTTTTAGTATAATTAACTTTTTTGATATTTTGGACTTTGTCAAAAGCGATTCAAAATTAAAACGCTATACAGAATCATTGGTTAGATATCATGAAAAATATGGAATTAATTAGTCTATATAAAAAGAACTTTGCGATTATCTTTCTAACTTTTATTGCTCCTATAGTAGTCCAGGCTAAGATAAAATGCTGGACAAATAAAGAGGGCATCAAGGAATGTGGCGATCGCATTCCGCCTCAGTACGCTCAAGAAGCTTCAGAAGAATTTTCCGATGGTGGAATCCTTTTAAAGAAAAACCCTAAAGCAAAAAAAATTGATCAAGTTAACCAGGACAACAAGCTTGCCAATGCACAAGCCAATAAGGAGAAAGCTGATCAATTACTGATAAATATGTTTAGTAACGTCTCTGAAATTTATTCAGCTCGTGATAAAAAAATAGAGCAAATTAATCAAGAGATCAGACTAATTGAAACCAGAATGCAAAAATTAATTGAAAATAAGTTAAAAATTGAATCTGTGATTGAGAAATCAAACCCAGATGGCAAAGACCGAATCGCAAGATTAAAGAACGATTTAATTTCAACTGAAGTTCAGATTGAAAAAAGTAATCAATTCATTTTAGAAAAAGAAAATGAACTTAGCTTGGTTTTGCAAAAGTATAAAAAAGACTCCGAAAGATTTATCGAACTACAGACTAATCGTTAACTAACGCTCAATAAGAGTTCCTATTCCCGCATCAGTAAACAGTTCTAATAAAAGAGAGTGTGGCAACCTTCCATCTATAATATGAGCTCTTGGAACACCATTTTCAACAGCACTCAATGCGCTATTTACTTTTGGAATCATTCCTTCACTAATAACTTTGTTCTTTAGCAACTGTTCCATAAGTATGCGATCCGCTACAGAAACGAGATTGCCTTCTCCATCTTTTATTCCTTCGATGTTGGTCATTAAAATTAATTTTTCAGCGTTTACAGACTCAGCAATTTTACCGGCTACTAAATCCGCATTTATATTATATGACTTATTATCATCCCCCAAGCCGATTGGAGCAATAACAGGTACGAAATCCCCATTTTTTAAAAACTGTAACAAGTTTGTATCGACCGTAGCAATTTCTCCCACCCTTCCTAGATCCACGACATCAGTAGCGCTTGACTCTTCATAATTTAAGGCTAATTTTTTTGCAGTCAGTAATTTGCCGTCTTTCCCGGTTAACCCTATAGCCCGACCGCCATTTATATTTATCAGATTAACTAATTCCTTATTAACCAAACCACCCAAAACCATTTCCACTATTTCCATAGTTTCATCATCAGTCACTCGCATACCGGCAACGAAATGACTTTTTTTTCCGATTTTATTCAATACCTCAGCAATTTGAGGCCCTCCTCCATGAACAACTATTGGGTTTATACCAACCAATTTCATAAGAACGATATCTCGTGCAAAGCTCGTGTTAACTTCTCCCCCAGTCATTGCATTTCCACCATATTTTACAACGACGTACTTCTCTTGATACTTCTTTATATAGGGGAGCGCCGCGGCTAGAAGCTCTGCTGTGTTAACTAAATTTTTATTCATTTTTATTCGTCACTTAAAAAGGAAGTTTAATGTTTGATTCTGATGATAATATCAGATCTCTAAAAATGTCTTGGATTTGACGCAATGACTTTTCTGAATCACCTTCAAATCGAAGAACCAGGCTTGGGGTGGTATTAGACGCTCGCATTAAACCCCAAGAGTTAGTTGTTTCTATCCTTAAACCATCGACAGTAATGACCTGTCCTTTTATTGAGTCCTTCTTCAACATTACTTTGTCGACTAAATATTGGGCTTCACCCTCATTAAGCTCAATATTTATTTCAGGAGTTGAATATCCGGATGAAACTGCATCAAAGAAGCCGCGGGGGTCCGGTGCCAAACTCAACATTTCCAACATACGAGCTGAAGCATAAATAGCATCATCAAAACCGTACCACCTGTCTTTAAAAAAGATATGGCCGCTCATCTCACCACCTAATTCGGCTTTTTTTGTAATCATCATCTCTTTTATGAAAGAATGTCCCGTCCTACAAATAAATGGATTTCCGCCTAACTTCCTGATTGTCGAAGGAAGACTCCCTGTGCACTTAACGTCATATACAATTGAAGCACCAGGACGATTTTCGAGTATGTTTTTTGCAAATAATATGAGCTGCCTATCAGGCCAAACTATTCTTCCATAAGCGTCTACAACCCCCAAGCGATCTGCATCTCCGTCGAAAGCTAATCCTATGTCGGCTTTTTCTTTTTTTACCGTATCTATTAATTCTTTTAGGTTGCTGGGTTTTGACGGATCGGGATGATGATTTGGGAAATTACCATCGACCTGACAGAACATTTCGATCACATCGTGTTGCAAAGCAGCAGCAATCCTTGGAGCAATTTCTCCAGCCATACCATTACCGCTATCGATCACTACTTTTAATTTTCTTGTTGGGTGATGTATATTTTCTAACACTTTAGACATGTATTCTTTTACTACATTTTTTTTTGAATAAATACCTACGGCGGACACAAAGTCATTTTTTTCAATATGATCTTTTAACTTTATTATTTGGGAACCATAGAAGGGCTTGCCCATCAATGACAACTTCAATCCATTGTACTCTTTTGGATTATGGCTTCCCGTTACCATGATTCCAGCATCACACTTTAGATAATGCATTGCAAAGTATAAAACTGGTGTTGGTACTTCGCCAATATCGACAACAGTGTTTCCGGAATCAATTAAACCTTGGGCCGTTGAATTTAAAATACCAGGGCTTGACACGCGACAATCTCTTCCAATAACCACAGTGTTTCCTCCCATCGCGATCAGTTCTTTAGCAACAGCCTTTCCAATCAAATAGGAAAGTTCGTCGGTTAATTCTGTATCCGACTTTCCCCGAATATCATATGCCCGAAAAATGTTTAAAGGGATATTACCCACTGTAGTTTGAATAGATTTATTATTTGGTTGGTATAATTGTGTCATTTAACCCCATTTTATTTTATAAGTTCATCTCACTATGAACAAAGTCTATTAGTTGTTTGGCCACTTCATATTTAGGTGCTTTCTCGATCAACATCTGTTTTTTTTGTGATAAGACTAGCAATTCATTGTACTCAGAATTAAAACCTAGGTTTTTATTGCTTACGTCATTAGCAGCTAACACATCGCACCCTTTTTCACGTAATTTTTGAAATCCATTAGTCTGCAAGTCATTGGTTTCGGCAGCAAAACCAATGACAAAAGGGCGGTCTTTAATGTTAGATATTTCAGCTAATATATCTTTATTCTTAGTTAATTTAAAATTTATAGATTCGGATTGTTTTTTTATTTTTTTATTGGAATACGACGCAGGCTTGTAATCACAGACTGCTGCAACACAAAAAACAATATCAATAGACTTTGCGTTTATATATTTAAAGGTCTCTTCAAACATTTCATCTGCGGTGGTCACACGAGAAACTTCGCAATCAGGAGGTGGCGGTATCGCTGAAGGGCCTGAAATTAAAAGTACATCAGCGCCAACCTCGACTGATCTTCGAGCAATCTCATAACCCATAGCTCCGGAACTATGATTAGATATAAAACGAACAGGGTCAATCGGCTCAATAGTAGGTCCGGCGGTCACAATCACTTTCTTATTCTGCCAGATTCCCTTCTTCAACATCCCATGTACCGCACTGATAAAGGTTTCTGGATCCATCATCCTGCCCAGACCGGATTCTCCACATGCAAGTTCACCAGCACTAGGCCCATGAAATTGGAAAGCGCGAGTCCTTAGCAATTCAATATTTTTTCTTGTAGCTGGGTTGTTCCACATCTGAACATTCATTGCAGGAGCGACCAATATCTCTTTCCTTGTAGCGAGGCAAATACTGGTCGCAAGATCATCTGCCTGTCCTGCCGCTAATTTAGCAATAAAATTAGCCGTAGCTGGAGCAATTACGATAGCATCCGCCCATCTAGCAAGCTCAATATGCCCCATGCCAGAACTTAATTCATCATGAAACAAATCAGTATGGACGGTGCTGCCGGAAACAGCTTGTAAAGCAAGAGGTGTTGTGAATTCGGAGGCAGACTTAGTCATCACCACCCTGACATCCGCACCAGCTAACTTGAATACTCTTACAACTTCTGGTGACTTATACGCCGCAATTCCTCCGGAAACTATTATGATTATTTTTCTGTTTGTTAGCATATTTACAAAAATATTTTTATTTTCTCAGAATATTAACATTTAAATAAACGAAAAAATATTTTTTCAGCAAGACATAAAGATTTTAAGTTGTAACAGAAAAAGAAAAGTGCGAAAATCGACAATAAAAATCAATTAGGAAAATACAATGTCGAGAATTTGTCAAGTAACAGGCAAACGACCAATGGCTGGAAACAACGTCTCTCATGCTCACAATAAGACCAAAAGACGCTTTTTGCCAAATTTACAGACCAGAAAATTTTGGATTGAAAGTGAGAAAAGATGGGTCCGTCTAAGAGTAAGCACTAAAGGGTTGAGAATAATCGACAAAAATGGGATCGAATCAGTTTTAAATAATCTGAGGTCATAATCAAATGCAGGAAAAGATAAAATTAGTTTCAAGCGCTGGTACAGGTCATTACTATACTACAAGTAAGAATAAGCGCACTCATCCCGAAAAATTTGAAATGAAAAAGTATGACCCAGTAATAAGAAAGCATGTTAACTACAAAGAATCTAAGATTAAATCCTAAATAGCCTTCTAAAGGTATACTTATGCCCGAATTGCCAGAGGTTGAGACAACTGTCCAGGCGATTTCAAACAAACTACTCACACAAAAAATAGATTCTCTCGAAGTACATGAATCGAGATTGAGGTATCCTTTTAAGCATAATTGGGTAGAAAAAATAGATGGTCAAACCATTGTAAAAATAAACAGGCGAGGAAAATACATAATTATTAAACTTGTCAAAGGGGCCCTCATTATACATTTAGGGATGACAGGCAAATTATATTTTGCAAATCCTCAAGACCCATTAAAAAAACACGATCACTTCGAATTTAAAATAGGTAATATGAACCTGAGATACAATGACCCAAGGAGATTTGGTTGTCTAATTTGGACAAACAATGACCCATTGCAACATGCCCTTCTCATTAATCTAGGTAAAGAGCCGTTCAGTAAGACTTTTTCAGGAGACTATCTTCACAGGAAAGGAAGAAAAAGTGAAACAACAATTAAGAATTTTATTATGAACAATAAAGTTGTTGTGGGAGTAGGGAACATATATGCAAATGAGGCTCTGTATTTAGCTGGTATACACCCGAAACGAAAAACTTGTAATATCAGTCTGAAAAGGTGTGATGAATTAGCTTATTCCATTAAAAGGGTCCTGGCTAAAGCCATACGGTCTGGGGGAACAACCATAAAAGACTACTTTTCTCCTTCAGGTGAACCGGGTTATTTTAAAAATAAACTTTATGTCTACGGAAGGAAAAATGAATCATGCAGACGTTGTAAAAACAAAATTAAAAGAATGATAATAGGACAACGTTCATCTTTTTATTGTTCTCATTGTCAAACCTGAGATTATTCCAATACGAGTGAAGCGCCCTCACCTCTGGGGTCGCTTGCAACAGTAACTTTTCCATCCTCTTTTTCTAACAATAGTGCTTGCATATTACCGTAAAGCCTATTTATCTCTTTTAGCTCGTGTCCTTTTTTAATCAGTGCTTTTCTAAGCTCGGCAGAAAAAGCCCCTTTCTCAAATTGAATTTTATTCGGAATAAACTGATGATGATATCTTGGGGCAGAAACCCAAGCGTCAGGCGTCTTTCCATTTATATATTCTAAAATCGAGAGTAAAACCATTGATATAATTCTACTTCCGCCCGGCGTTCCAAGAACTGCTGTGTTCGTGACACTATCTAAAATAGTAGGGGTCATGCTTGATAACGGTCTTTTATTGGCTTCTATAGAATTTGGTTTTAACCCTACTAAGCCGTAAGCATTAGGAGTCGCTGGAGATATCGAGAAATCGTCCATTTCATTATTTAAAAGCACCCCTGTTTTGCCGGCCACGAAGCAAGAGCCAAATGGATAGTTTATACTCAAAGTAACAGAAGCGATATTTCCCTCATGATCTATTATTGAAAAATGGGTTGTTTGATCTCCTTCCAAAGTTTTAGTTTCTACTATATTTTCACTCGAAGACGCGGAGTTGATAGATATTTCCTGTCGCAATCTTTCAATGTATTCAGTCGAAATAAGTCCATCGACATCTATATTATTAAAGTCGGGATCACCAAGAAATTTAGCCCTATCCCTAAAGCCTTTTTTCATCGATTCCACGATAAGATGAACTCTGTCACCCTGCGAATAATTTGGCAATTCAAAATTTTCTAATATTTTTAATGCTTGAATCAGTATCAGTCCTCCAGAAGAAGGTGGAGGGGCTGATATTAAACGTATCTCGTTAAAATCTTCAACAACTGGTTGTCTTTCTTTAATAGAGTAGTTACTAAGATCAGTTAGTTGCCAAAGACCGCCCCCTTCAATAACTCCGGCTACCAGGTCCTCTGCAATTCTTCCGTTATAAAACTTGGAACTATCTTTTGAAATTAGAGATAAAGTGTTAGCCAATTCGGGCTGTTTAATCTTAAATCCTATTTGCGGTACTTTCATTTTATCCAGAAAAATATCGGAAGATTTATCGAATTGGTTCAAGCACTCCAATCTAAAACCAGCCATTCTTCTGTAACGTTCAGTAACCAGAAATCCCTTTTTGGCGATGTTTATAGATTCAGCCATTGACGAAGTTAAATCCAACCTTCCATAAAACTCAGCAATGTAACCAAGCGCCGCAGGCAAACCAGGAATAGCCGCACTCAAAGGACTATCCAAAGCTTTTTTTCGCGAATAGTTTCCAGTGTCATCGTTAAACATTTTACTATTTGAAAATGCAGGAGCTGTTTCTCTCGCATCTATGAAAGTATATTTGTCTTCACTTGCCTTATAAAATAAAAAAAATCCTCCTCCACCTATACCAGATCCGAATGGCTCCACAACAGCCAAAGTAGAGGCCACAGCAATGGCGGCATCAAAAGCATTTCCCCCCTTTTCAAGAACGTTAATACCAGCCATTGTTGCCATGGGGTGAGCAGAAGCTATCCCGGATTGATTTTTGGAGTAACAAATGTTTAAAGTTAATAGAAACAAGAAAACAATATAACAGGATGTTCTTGTTGTAGCTCTAAGCTTTGATTGAGAGAAATTTTTTAAACAATACATCTCTGGATTCTATTTTTTGAGGGTCTTGAGGTATACATGCTACTGGGCAGATTGCAACACATTGTGGCTCATCAAAGTGTCCAACACACTCGGTGCATAACTCAGTTTTTATATAATAACGATCGGTTTTTTCATATATAGCTTTATTTGGACAAACAGGCTCGCAAACATCACAATTTATGCATTCATCTGTAATCATTAAGGCCATTTTACAACACCCTCAAGCATATTTATTAGATTTGTTTAAACTTGTCTTTAAGAGCATCACTTACGACCGGATGCACGAAGGAACTAACATCTCCTTTGTAACGAGCGATTTCTCTGACCAACGAGGAGGAGATATAAGTATAACTTTCTGAAGTTGGAAGAAACACGGTTTCTACCTTTGGGAGAAGTTTTCTGTTCATCCCAGCTAACTGAAACTCATATTCGAAGTCGCTTACCGCTCTTAAGCCACGCAACACAACCGAAGCTTTACTGGCTTGGGCAAAATCCACCATGAGTCCCTTGAACTGAATTACTTCTACATTTGGAATGCTTGCGAGTACAATCTTTGCTAGCTCTATTCGTTGCTCGAGAGAAAAAGTAGTGGCTTTAGACGTGCTCTCCGCTATACCTAAAATCAACTTGTCGAATAATGGCGCGGCTCTTGCGACCACATCCACGTGGCCATTAGTAATTGGGTCAAAAGTTCCAGGATAAATTGCAATTTTTTCGTTAGTCATTTACGCAACTATTATGTTTTTTTACCTAACAACATGAATTTAACGTTTTTGCTGTTAGATTTTTTTAATATTAACCAATCATCCGAAACCTTCGTTCCCTGCTCCGCCTCAACATATACCATCGCATTTTTTTTAAGCGTACTGTTTGTCATGATTTTAAGTGTCCTAGTCAGCAAAGTTGTACCAAAAGGAGGATCTAGGAAGACTATATCGAATAATTCATCGTTATTCATCAAGAAATTTATTGCGTCACTGTTTTTCACTTCTGCGTTGACACAAGAGAATTGATCCTTTTTTTTTTTATTTGATTACTAATTGAAAGATTGTTCTCCACGAAAACGCAACGTTTTGCGCCTCTAGAAATACATTCAAAGCCTAAAGCACCAGTTCCAGCAAATAAGTCCAAACAGTTTTTATTCAAAATTACCGTTTGAAGCCAATTAAATAAGGTTTCTCTTGTTCTTGAACTGGTAGGACGCAAACCATCCCGGCTCTTTACCTCAAGCTTTCTTCCCTTAAGATAGCCCCCTATAATATTAATTTTTTTATCTTTCATTATTTCCAAAGGCGTTCTTTTCACTACCTACAAGCACAATAGAAAAATTCTGTTGAAATCTTCTTTGAAAACAGTCCTTCACGTCTACAATCGAAACAGATTTGACTTTGGCCGTAAATGTTTGTAAATAATTTAGCGGAAGGTTGTAAAAACCCATCATGGAAATATAGCCAATCATTTTATCATTGCTGTCGATTCTGTTTATAAAACCGCTTATCAAATTTTTTTTAGCTAGCTCAAATTGTTCTTTAGAAGGACCGTTAGAAACAAAATCATTAAGTACCCTCAAAGATTCCCTTAACGCAGTATATTGTTTATCTCCGTTTGTTTGCAAACCTAAAATGAAAGGCCCTTTTATTTCGGTTGGTATAAAGTAGCTATAAACCGAATATGAAAGACCTCGCTTGGTTCTTATCTCGTCGAACAACAAAGACACCAAAGAACTTCCACCCAAAATATGATTACCCACTATCATTGGAAAGTAGTCTTCATCACTTCGACTAATACCTAAAGTGCCAATTCTTATATGGGTTTGCCTTGAATTTGTTTCTATATAAGATTCTGAAGATTTAAAATTGGAAAATTCGGGTATCTTGGTCGCCCTCTCACCCCGTGATAACGAAGAAGATATTCTATTTGCCACATCTTTAGCTTCTGACTTCTTAAGGGAACCAACTATAGCAATCGTCATATTATTAGCAACATAGTACTTCGAATGAAATTCTCTTAAGTGAGAAGAAGAGATAGTAGGAACAGTGGATTTTGTGCCGCCAGGATAATTAGAGTAAGGGTGATCCTCATAAATTTTTGACCAAATAGCTTCTTGCGCTATCTCATTAGGCGATTCGTCCCTTAAAGATAGTTCAAACAGCATTTCTTCTATCATTTTGTCTAGCTCAGACCCATCATAGTTAGGTGAACTTACTGCGTCAACCAATAACTCGACAGCGGTATTGAAATAATTTTTTTCAGCTAGTGTGCGTAGATTTATAAATGCCATCTCCCTGAGAGATCCGGCATATAATCTTGCACCAGTTTCCGAGAGCCTATCTTTAAACTCTTTGGCATTAGAGCCTCCGGAACCCTCCAAAAGAAGTTTGTTTGCCATTCGGGATAAGCCAAATCTTTCTCCGTCTCTTACACTTCCAGCAGCAAAAACTAACCTGATGTCTACCATAGGAATTTCTGGCGCATGGTAAAACATTACACGAGAGCCATTGCTCGTCTCCCAGGATTCTATTTCTAGCGCATTAGCCTGGAGGACAAAGAGCCAAAATAACGGCAAGCTGAAAAAAGTAAAAAATTCAATTAATTTTTTTATTTTCATAATATCAAATTTTTGGCTTAAGCATTACGGTAGTCAGGAAATCATCTCCGAGATATTTATTTGCTACGTAAGTCACGTTATCGGGCGTTATATTATTTATTTTTTTAAAATACTGATCATTTAAACGCCAATCTAATCCGACCGCATCTAAGCTTCCCAAAATAATTCCTTGATAAGCAACAGAATCTTTTTGAAAAACAGAATTAGCCAGGGTTTGAGCAATTACCTTCTTTAATTCCATCTCAGTGGGTGGAGTTTTCTTTATTCGTTCTATTTCGTCAATCAAACCGTTTTTTAGATTGCCAAGATCAATTCCCGCCTTCGGTGTTGCAGATATAGTAAACAGGCTAGGTATTAATCTTGTCATTGAATATGAGGCTGACGCTGCAGTCGCTAGGTTTCTTCCCCTTATGATGTTAGATTCTAAACGAGCACCCTGATAACCATCGAGAATCGAGGCCAGCACATCTAGGGCATAGGGCTCCCATTCATAAATCGTTTTTTCCGCTTTTTGCTGTAAAATACCAGGAACCATATATCCCATGATTAGAAAAGGGGTCGTCGCTTTTTCAGACTCAATTGTTAAGTCTCTTCGTGGGGGCCTATTGTTAATATTAATTTCTGGAATAAATTCAATATTCTCCTTTCTCGCAGGTATTTTTTCAAAATGTTTTTTAACTAACTTAAAGGCAACCTCCGGGTCGATGTCGCCTACTATTACGATGGTAGCGTTACTAGGATGGTAATATTTTACGTACCATTTTTTTAGGTCAGAAATTGATATTGAGGAAATGTCCTCTATAGAACCGATTATTGGGTTCCCATAAGGGGTTCCTGAATAAGCTAATAGATTCAACTGTTCAAAGGCCATTCCTTTTGGATCATCGTCCACCCTTAAAGTCCTTTCTTCCAATACGACTTGCCTTTCCTTTTCCACCGAATCGTTGGAAAAAAGCAAATTTTTCATTCTCTCCGCTTCAAGTCGAAGACTCGTATCAAGATTTTCATTTCCCCACTTTTGGTAATAGCCTGTATAATCGTATGAAGTGAAAGCATTTTCTTGCCCACCGCCAATAGCGACAGTTTTTGAAAACTCTCCATCTTTTAAATTTTTTGTTGCCTTGAACATCAAATGTTCCAGAAAATGTGATATACCTGTTTGTCCGACCCTTTCATGGATTGATCCAACTTTGTACCAAATTTGATTTATTATTACGGGGCTACGCCTGTCAGGTTGCACTATTAGTTTTAACCCGTTCTCAAGTTTATATTCTCTCGCGGTATCAGTAGTAGAGTTGCCACACCCGGAAATTAAAAAAGACAACCCAGCAATCAATATTAAGCCAACCAATACATCTTTAGTAAATTTCAAATTCTTCATAAATCACTTTAATATAATTTTGTTAAGACAAATAATACCAAAAATATTAAAATTTAAATAATATACGAAACTGTAGTGAACATAGGATGATAAAAAATTTAATTAGTTTCTTTAAAAAACAAGGGCCAATAGATTCTTCTGTTATCACGGATTTAGTCAGAATATTAATTAAAAATGATGTTGGGCCAAAAACCAGCCGTCTAATTGTTGAAAATCTCTCAAATTGCAAAGACAACCCTTTAGAGTGTTTGAAACAGAATATAATTAAC
Source organism: Pseudomonadota bacterium (assembly GCA_036130055.1). Classification (GTDB taxonomy): domain Bacteria; phylum Pseudomonadota; class Gammaproteobacteria; genus TMED69. The sequence continues at coordinate 25,293 of JAYYOR010000011.1, forward strand.
ATCCTCCAGCCAATGGAAAAAAAATTAACATTATCAAAAGAAGGAATTCAAACAATCATGATGGTAGGGGCGAATGGTGTTGGCAAGACTTCTACCACCGCTAAATTAGCAGCATTATTAAAGAAGGACAATCGCATAACAATAGTTGGCGCTGATTCTTTTAGAGCTGCTGCCAGGGAGCAACTTATTCTTTTACTTAAGCCTCTCGGGATTAAAGTCTCAACATCTTTCAAACACAACGATCCTTCAGCCATAGTATATGATGCCTTACAGGAGGCAAAAGATGAGCTTACAGATTTAATTATAGTCGATACAGCAGGCAGACTACACACGCAAAAAGATCTGATGGCTGAACTTGTAAAAATTAAAAACACTATCCAAAAGCTTTCTGATAACAGGCCACCTGTCATTTTGTTAGTCCTCGATGGGACTTCTGGTCGAAACGGAATAAAACAAGTAATTAAATTTAATGAAGCTCTTAATATTGATGGGCTTATAATAACAAAATTAGATGGTTCAACAAAAGCCGGATTTATCCTAGAGACGGTTTGTTCTACAAAAAAAACTATAAACTTTATTTGCAACGGGGAAAATATTAGCGACATAAAAAATTTCGATTCGAAGGCCTTTGCCGAGCAATTCATCAGAAGCGAGATAATATGAGGATCGAATTTGTAAAATGTCATGCGAAGGATGCGCTAGGATATACTACCTTGAGCGATATTAATCTAACACTTCGATCAGGGTCCTTAAACATAATCTCGGGGGATGATAAATCGGGAAGAGATTATCTGCTATATTTAGTCTATGGAATAGTTAAATGTTCGGAAGGTTCAATTTTCATTGATGAACGATCCTTAACGAAATTCAATAATAAAGAACTCAAAGCGCACCAAGAAAACATCCTATTCCTAGCAAAAAACCCAGAACTCTTAAAACGCTTAAATGTTTTTCAAAACATAGCCTTACCGCTGAGAATAAGGGGACTACAGAGCTCTGAAATTAATAAGAGAGTGGGAAATGCTTTAAAGCTACTTGAAATACGGCATCTTGAGTACGCAAGCCCAAGAAATTTGTCCGCCGGAATCTTACAGAAAATTTGCATAGCGAGATGCGTTGCTTTAAAGCCAAAAGCAATTTTAGCTAATGATCTTTTTTTTCATTTGAATCCAAAAGAAAGAGATGCAACAAGTGAGCTGTTATTGACGTTGAGTGAGGGCGGCACTACTATTGTGATCGCTACGGACATTACAAGGATATTTAGAATAGAAAATGCAAGGTACCTAACATTATGGCGGGGAGAGCTGTCCTCAGACTAAGGATGTGTTTTAGCTATGCGGGGAAATGTTTTAAAATATTTAAAAGTACGCCAGCTCATAATCGAAACGTCTTTTTACTTACTTAAAAAGCGAAAGTTAGGAAATTTTATATCCATTTCAACAGTTTTTTGCATTATTATAGCCCCTTCCACCCTAGTTTTGATTTCAAGCGGATTTAAGGAATACATTGTCTCTGAGACTCGACCATATAGTTACCTGATCTTAAAACAAGGAACCACGCAATATGAAATAGCGGAATTTATCGAACATTTAAAGTATTTAAAAAATATAGAGTCAAAGATCATTACACCCAAAGAAACAAAAGAACGATTTTATCAATCTATAGGGCTCGAGAGCCTCGAGAGTGCCGTTGAATTCCCTTATTCAGTCGAAATTGTCTACTCGAAAAAAACAGAACTGGCGAAATTTAAAAAAGACCATGACTTTGTGAAGAGGCATAAGCTAGTTCAGAGCTCAGAGTCAAACGAACAATTTATTTTAACAGCAAGGTTACTTGAAAAAAGCTTGTTTGGATTTTTGTACATTACCTGTGTGATAACGATAATTTTTTGCTTTCTAGTTTCGTACGTTTCGTCAAAAAGCATGCTCCTATTATACAACGATGAAATTAAAGGACTCATGCTCTGCGGGCTAGGCAAAAATTTTGTTAGGCAACCCATTATATTTTGCGGCTTACTAAACGGTGCTATTTTGGCGACGTTTTTGTACACGACGGCTATCATTCTCACGGAAAAATCGAGCGAATTGATTCTAGAGTATATAAGCTTTTATAAGTTTAATTGAAATGGTTTAGAGAGTTATGTTAATGAATTATTATCATTAATTACTCTAACACTTTGTTCATATACGCTTGGCGCAATAGCCGCCGCACGTCAAATTAAAATCGAAGTATTGATAGAATGATCTAAAAACATTCATTTTACGAAAAAATAGTAGCACTCTTTCAATTAGAGTGCTAATATTAGCACTCATTAGTTGGAGTGCCAAGTCTAATGGTAAAAGGAAATATAGTGAATAACAATACAGTTAACATGCCATCTCTTTCAGTGGGATGCCTAGAATCTTACTATAGATTTATAAATAGGATTCCAATTCTATCGGAAAGGGAAGAAAGAAATCTTGCAATTGATTTTAGAACTAACGGTAATTTAGATTCCGCTAGACAACTTATTGTTAGCCATTTGCGCCTCGTATCAAGCGTAGCGAGAAAGTATCGAGGCTATGGGCTTCAGGAAAGCGACTTGATACAAGAGGGAAACATAGGGCTTATGAAAGCGGTAAAACGGTTCGACCCCGAAAAAGGAGTAAGATTGGTTACTTTCGCCATGCATTGGATTAAAGCCGAAATTCATGAGTTCATCTTAAAAAATTGGCGAATTGTAAAAATAGCTACCACGAAAGCACAAAGAAAGTTATTTTTCAAACTTAGGAGCCTGAGACAATCTGATGCTACCCTAAAAGAAAATGATATAGATTTCATCTCCGAGACATTAGAGGTAAAAAAGAAAGATGTCATCAAAATGGAGGAAGTATTCAGTGCACCTGATAAATCTGTTGACACTCTCCCTCATACTTCTGAAGAGTCCAAAAAGCCTACACCACAACTTACCGATTCGAATGACCCTCTTCTCATTCTGCAAAACTTAGAATTTAATAAATTTAAAAAAGATAAGTTAATTAAGGCACTCTGGAAATTGGAGAAGAGAGATCGCTACATAATAGTAAAAAGATGGTTATCCAACGAGAAGAATACTTTAAATTCGCTAGGTAATAAATTTAATATTTCTAGTGAGAGAGTTCGCCAACTTGAAAAATTAGCTTTGGATAAACTGAAAATTTATTTAACTTCTTCTCTTTCTTAAAGTGTTTAGATTATAAATCTGTCTAATAGTAAAAGAATAAATAAAGCGGTAAGATAGATAATAGAATATCTGAAAGTTGACATTGCTAATTCATTCGATGGTTTAAATTTTAGCGTGACTACAAGGTATAAAAAATATCCATTTAAAGCAACTGCACCAATTAAATAAACCCACCCAGACATACGTACAGCAAAAGGAAGGAGTGATACTCCAAATAATAATATTGTATATAAAAGAATTTGCTTAAGTGTGTAATCCACCCCATGAGTGATAGGAAGCATAGGTATATTAGCCTTTTTATATTCATTTCTTCTAGCGATTGCTAGAGCCCAGAAATGAGGGGGAGTCCAAGCAAAGATAATTAGAAACAAGATTAATGAATTCGGGTCTATGTAACCCGTTATTGCTGTCCAACCTAAGACAGGAGGCGCGGCTCCCGCGGCTCCTCCTATTACTATATTTTGAGGCGTAGCATGTTTTAAAAAGATAGTGTACACAACCGCATAGCCGACTAGCGAGCAAAATGTCAAAATAGCGGTTAATGGGTTCACCGACAAAAATAAAATGGCCGAACCAGCTCCGCATAACGAAAACGCAAAAAGTAAGGCAACTCCCTTCGTCAACTCACCTCTCGCTAAGGGTCTTTGGCTTGTTCGGTCCATCAGAGCGTCAATCCTGTACTCCGCTACGTGGTTGAAGGCAGCCGCTGACGCGGCATTTAAAAAAATGCCAACAGTTGCGAAAAGGACTGTTGATATTTCTATTAACGAACGAGGGGCCAGAAACATTCCAACAACAGCAGTGAGCACAATCAACAGGACAACTCTAATTTTACATAATTCTAGTAAGTCTCTAGCCAAGCCTACTTTATTAATTCCAATCACATTAGCAAACATTTTCAACGCTCTCTTTGGTATCTGCTTTTATTGTCATGAAAAACATTGTCAACAGTCCTAGAACCAACAAAGCAGCAACTCCATTATGCGCGACTGCAATATAAATAGGCAGATTAGCCAACACGTTTGTCACCCCCAGCAGAACTTGAGCTATTAGAATCCCACAAACAATAGATGCCATTATCTTAAGTTTTTTATCACAAGCTATCAAAGTATAGACCACTAGACCAACGATAGCTATTGCTGTCACTATCGCCCACACCCTATGAGTAAAATGTATAGTAGTTCTAGCTATAGAATCTAACACGCCATATTCAAAATTCTGACCAATCCCCCTCCACAATGTAAAGGCCTGCTTAAAGTCTAAATTGGGAATTAGTACTCCCTGGCAATTTGGTAGATCAGTGCATGCAAGAGCTGCATAGTTGGTACTTGTCCAACCCCCTAAAAAAATTTGAATAGATAATATAATTAAACAAAAAATAATGAACGGTCGATAAAACGCTGGTAAAGATACCGTTTTCACAGGGCTAAACCTATTTCGTAAAAACGACCACCAGAGAAGGCTCAATGTTACAAATCCACCAATAAGATGGCCAGTTACGATAAGAGGCTTTAACAGCAAGGTAACCGTCAATAGACCCAAAAACGCTTGAAACATAATCATGGGCAGCAACATTGTTTCAGCTGAAAAAAATTTTCTACTATGTCCATTTATCCAATAACAGCTAAACAGGACTAAAATACCAAAACCAAGAAGGCCCGCTAAATATCGATGGACCATTTCTCGATAAGCTTTACCATAATCCATACCTGGAGCAAAATTAAAATTAGGACTATTTAAATCACTTACCACCAACTTGCCATAACAACCTGGCCAATCAGGGCAACCCAATCCGGCGTCTGTTAGCCGTACGTAAGCACCGTAAAGAATTACAATAAAAGCAAGTCCGACAAGTGATAATCTTCCAAGTGCTCCTTGTGTCATCTTATTCTTGAGCCTCGCAATAATTTTGAAATGTCTTTTTTAAATCCATTAAGGTCTAGTTCTGGATAATAGAGCATCATATATCCACGCCAATCAATTAAAACTACACCGTTATCAAGAGTTTGGCCTTCTTTGATATCGATTCGATTGTCTAAGACTTTAATTAATTCTTTAACTTCGCTAATGCCGCCTACTAAAGCAACTAACTCACCTAATTCTCGCGATGTACTCATCTGTGAGGAGAATAATCCGACCTTAAATCGATCATAATCTTTGCCGAGAACTTTTTTGATACTTTGCAGAGCGGTTACCCTCTCACGGCATACTTTTTCACAAGAACCCACGTTAAAGTATAAACCTAGCCACTCACTAGGAAGCAATCCATTTTCGGCTAGTGGGCGCAACTTCTCATTCGAGCTGAGATCAAACGGAGGCTCGATTGAAATTCCATACTTTTCAGTCGGCAATGCCCTAGCTAGCCCTGAATCGATCATTATTTTAGCCAAAAGTATTGGTAATACGAATACTGCGACCAACAAAAATAGCATTAGCCGTTTGTTTTTTTTTTGTTTAATTTGAGTCATCGAAAAATTTTTTCTTTATATTTATTAATCCTATCGCAAAAAGGACGAATGCCATGCCGAACCATTGAGCAGCGTACGCAAAATGCTTGTGTTTCTTCGTTAAGTTTTCATGTTGCACCAAATAAGAATCTGGCTCGCCTTGCTTTAAGTATAATACCTCATTGATCAGCTTTGTTTTGATGATTTCTTCTATCTGTATACGATCAATTTTTTGGATTCTGATCTTATCTTTACCAAATAATTCAAGCGCACTCTTGTCAAAGACACCGGATATCCCCGTAAACGGAGGTTTGTTTAAATAACCAATTATTTTTTTATTTTTATAGGAAGTAACAATGTTCGGAAGTAACGACCTGATTGGGGGGCCTTTTACCCATCCCCGAACCACAAGAACTGCTGCATCCCCGAAAACAAAAGGCGTAACAACCTGATATCCAACTTGTTTTTTATAAATAGAATTATCTATAAAGATATTTGGCTCAATGAACTTCCCCGTGACATGAACCTTTTTCCAAGCCAATTCTCCGCCCTCGCTAAGGGTCTTAACTAGGGATTGAGAAACAATATTGTCTTTTTCGCCATAAGCCGCGAAGATTATTTCTTTTTGTTTTCCGCGCTCAATTTGCCAAAAACCCAACTTAGCCAGTAAACTTACTCCAATCAAAAGAATAAAACCATAAAATACGAGAGATGTTGTCTTAGTCATAAAAAGTACCGGTATTTATTTTGAATTTTAATGGAAAATTAAATTGTCTATTTATAAAACAATAATAATCATAGTTTTTCTTGCAATAATTGGCGCACTATTTTTTGGATTCCGAAACCTGATAAGGGAGGGTGGTAAGCATAAGTCTACAAAAACCGTTAAAGCGTTAACTATTCGAGTTATACTATCTTTTACATTAATAGCAATAATTTCTATTTTTTACTTTCTAGACTTGATAGGCCCGATGAGCTAATAGACCTTTTCCCTTCAAACCCAATAAACGAATATAAAAAGCCCAATCCAGACTACATCTACAAAATGCCAATACCATGCTACTGCTTCAAAAGCAAAATGATTTCTTGGCGTGAAATGGCCTTTGATAGCCCTAAATAAGATAACTGCTAACATGAGAGTTCCCATAGACACATGAAATCCGTGGAAGCCTGTCAACATAAAAAAAGTGGCTCCGTAAATACCCGAATTTAAAGTTAAGCCGAGATCTCCGTAAGCATGCATGTACTCTTCTGCCTGCAAGATTACAAAAATAATTCCAAGCAAAACCGTAAGCGTTAAACCTATAATGAGCTGTTTTCTGTCTTCTTTAATTAAGCCCCAGTGTGCCCAAGTCACTGTACCCCCGCTAGTCAAAAGAATCATCGTATTCCAAAAAGGAACTCCCCAGGCCCCTATAGTTTCTTTGAACTGCGTAAAACCATAATCGGATGGTGGGGCCAACAAAGGCCACGACGCTTGGAAGTCAGGCCATAGAAACTCCTTCGTTGCCTCTCCCGAGCCCTCTCCACCAATCCAAGGAACGGAGTAAATTCTTGCATAATAAAGAGCTCCAAAAAAGGCCGCAAAAAACATCACCTCAGAAAAAATAAACCATGACATGCCCATCCTAAAGCTCACGTCAACCTGGGAATTGTACATACCGTTCTCGGATTCTTTTATAACAACACCAAACCAACCTATAAATACAATTAGGAGAAGTATGAATCCCAAGATTAAAATAGGAGAACCACTTGGCCCGAAATTAAAGGTTAAGGCAGCTCCAAGAAAAATAACGAAAAGGGCAATAGTTGAAATCAATGGCCACCACGAGCCCTCCGGCACGTAGTATTTGTTTGGATCAGAAACACTTGACATATGCACTCCTCTAAATTTTTTCTTCGGTCTTAAAAAAGGTATAAGACAACGTAACTACATCCACAGTATCTGGAATTTTTGCATCGACGATAAATGCAACTGGCATTATTTTAGTTTGTTTAGGTCTGAGATTTTGAGCAACAAAACAAAAACAATCCGTTTTGTTGAAATAACGGGAAGCTACAGAAGGTGCTACACTGGGAACAGCGCTTCCCGTGATACTGGTTTGGCTTAAATTTGTAGCTTCAAAATTTGTAAATGTCAGTTTCCCCGGTTTCACGTAAATCTCCCGTTCGAGCGCTTCAAATCTCCAAGGCAACCCGGTCGCAACATTTGTAACAAATTGAACCCTAACAATTCGGTCCTCTTCCGCTTGTTCCGCTAACATTGCTTTTTCTTCAGTAATTACGCCGGTTTTTCCGTTGAGGCCGGTCACCTCGCATAGTACGTCGTACAGAGGGGCAAGACTGAACCCGAAGCCAAACATAATAAAAACCGCAATTGCAAGTTTGATAACCGTCCGGTTGATGTTTCGCCGTTCAGGTGTGTTCTTTTCCATAGACATTTACAACCGAGATAACACCGTGATGGCATAAACCATTAATACAACCATTGCTAGGACGCCAACTGTGACGTTGATTGCTCTTTTTTTTCCATCTGAACTGTTATTTTGGTCGGTTTTTTCCCTCATTGTATTTTCTACCTTACCCCACCTTCAATAGTTGAAGGATCTGGAGGGTTATCAAAGCTGTGATATGGAGCAGGAGAAGATAGAGTCCATTCCAACCCGTGAGCACCGTCCCAAACTCGGTCGGTGGCTTTCTTGCCTCCACGTACGCATTTAATAATAATGTATACGAAAAGCAGTTGGCTCAACCCGTACACCCATCCTCCGATACTGGATATCATATTAAATTCGGCAAATTGAACGGAGTAGTCGGGGATCCTTCGAGGCATTCCAGCTAGGCCCAAAAAATGTTGAGGAAAAAACAGAATATTCACTGAGATGGTTGAAAGCCAAAAGTGCCATTTTCCCAGAGTCTCATCATACATATAGCCGGTCCATTTGGGAAGCCAAAAATATGTGGCTGCTATCAAAGAGTAAACGGCTCCCGTAACCAATACATAATGAAAGTGGGCAACTACAAAGTATGTATCGTGATATTGGAAGTCAACCGGAGTCACTCCCAGCATTAGTCCCGAAAAACCTCCTTTTGTAATCAGAATCACAAATCCTAACGCAAACAGCATAGGAGTCTCGAAAGTCATAGCTCCTTTCCACATTGTGGCTACCCAATTAAATACTTTCACCCCGGTTGGAACAGCAATTAGAATTGTTGTGTACATAAAAAATAATTCTCCGGCAAGCGGCATCCCTACCGTAAACATATGATGTGCCCAGACAATAAAAGACAAGAATGCGATGGCTGCTACCGCATAAACCATTGATTGATAACCAAAAAGTGGCTTCCTAGCGAATGTCGGAATTATAGCTGAAATTACTCCGAAAGCGGGTAAAATTAAGATATAAACCTCAGGGTGTCCGAAAAACCAAAAGATATGTTGAAACATAACTGGATCTCCGCCACCTGCAGCACTAAAAAATGAGGTGCCGAAATACTTATCTGTTAGTAGCATCGTGACCGCACCAGCTAACACAGGAAGAGAGGCAATTAACAGGAACCCTGTTATGATCCAAGTCCAAACGAATAAAGGCAGTTTTAACAAGGTCATTCCAGGTGCCCTCATGTTAAAAACTGTTGCGAGCACATTAATGGCACCGCCTATTGACGAGGCACCTAAAAAGTGTACTGCAAAGATTAAGAATGGGAAAGCGGCTCCTGTCTGAAGGACAAGGGGTGGATACATTGTCCATCCACCTGCAGGGGCTCCGCCCGGTATGAAAAGAGTAAGTAAAAGCAATGAAAATGCAAAAGGCAGAATCCAGAAACTCCAATTGTTGAGTCGAGGAAGTGCCATGTCTGGGGCTCCGATCATCATCGGAATTAACCAATTAGCAAATCCCGTCCAAGCTGGCATCACCACACCGAATATCATGATCAAGGCATGCATGGTGACCATTGAGTTGTAAAACTGAGGGTCTACAAACTGAAGTCCAGGTTGAAACAATTCTAACCTGATTATCATCGCCATTGCACCACCAATAAAAAACATTATTAAAGAGAATATCAAATACATGGATCCGATATCTTTGTGATTTGTGGTTGTTAACCATCTAGTCCACCCTGACGGAGCATGATGCTCGTGGTGCTCATTATGTGAAGATTCTACATTCATGGAATCAGACATTAGACAATATCCTTTAAGTTATAAGTTAAAATATTTGCGACGTTCAACTACATTAATTTCTTGCAATTTTTGGGGCCTCAATCCCATCTGTCCTCGAGGCTACCCATTTCTCAAATTCATCCTTCTCAACGACCTTTATAACAATAGGCATAAAACCGTGGTCTTTTCCGCAAAGTTCTGCGCATTGACCCCTGTAAATACCGGTTTTCTCAATTTTTGCCCAAGATTCGTTTATGAAACCCGGAATAGCGTCTCGCTTCCAACCTAAAGCCGGCACCCACCATGCATGAATGACATCAGCTGCCGTGGTAAGAAATCTGATTTTTGTGTTAACAGGCAAAACTACAACCTGGTCCACATCCAGAAGATAATTTTCAATGCTCGAGGGGTCTACTCCCGAACCTCTTTGCCTAGCGAAATTGCTAGATTCTGCGATCTTGCTAAACATAGAAACTCCGCTGTCAACATATTCATATTGCCACATCCATTGATATCCAGTGACTTTTACCGTCATTTCAGAACCAGAAACGTCCTCCATTTTTATAAGAGCTTCCGTAGCTGGCACAGCTATTCCTATTAAAATAAAAAGTGGTATGACTGTCCAGATAGCCTCCACAACATGATTTTCGTGCCAAGCTTCAGCTTGTGCTCCTTTTGATTTCCGAAATGCATACATTGCGTAAAACATCGCTCCGAACACACCAATTCCTATTATCGTCACTATAATCAAGACGATCATGTGAAGGTCGTAGATATCCTGACTGAATGGGGTCACCCCTTTTGGAAGATTAAGGCCCCATTTATTATCATTAACATTTTCGATTTGAGAGGCCAAAACAGAAAGCGGCATCATCATTACAAGAGCGGTGATTAGTCTTTTAATTAGTATCATCTTTATTCGTTCCAAATAATTGAATATCATTATCCGTTTCTCCCTAATCCCCGATCCGGATAATATTTTTTTCCTTTGTTTCAGTTTATTACTTAACTAACGATTGTTATACGTAGCTGTTTTACAAAAAAATCACATTTTATCATGTATCTACGCCTAGGTTAACAAAATTTTATAACAACGCGTTCCTTAATAACTTTGCAAATCTGGATTTCTCAGATTCATTAAGGAAGCTTCCTAACTCTATTTTGATGCCAGAATATGAAATGTAGAGTTTTAATACTTCCAAAGGTGTTCTTGGTCGCTTAAGCTGCACTATGACCCATCTTTTATTCGCTTTGTGGCAACTAGTTCGACCTTTTGAATGCTGCTCAATAACAAGCATGTCTCCTTCAAACCTCACAACTTCGCGGGTTTTTCCGTCAAGTTGTACAAGATAAAACGCAACAGCGAATGCCAATACTTCGATTCCACAAAATGGCAAGATAAGCGGATAGCCTAATATAAGCCCGATCATGCCTATCATAAAACCTACGCCGGCCACAGCAAATATTAGAATTTTGCAGTGCTCCCACTTCAATGACATTGTGGGCCTTAATTCCCAACCAAAAGGTTTGTTTGATAATGAATTAATCAATCTTAAACAGCTCCTATAACATTTTGAAAAGCTTCAAACTGGGTTAAATCAAAATCTTCATTTTCAAAGTCAACGGTTAGAGTTGGCGCACACCCGAAGATTTTTTCCAAGCTCGTTTCAACGGCACTAGGTGCAACTAAATTAGTCTCAATCCGATTCAATATCCAACCACAGAAATTAACGTTAGCCGTCGAGATAGCATCGAAGGTCAATGAGGCATGATTTAAGCAACCGAGCTTATTCGAAACAACTAGCAAAACAGGAAGATTGAGCTTTTCTGCAAGCTCACAAACCCTGGCTTCGCTGTTTATCGGAACATGCCATCCGCCTATCCCTTCGACTAAGATTATATCAGAAATGGCTTTAAATTTATCGACGAATTGACAAATATTATTTAAATTTATCTTTTCACCATTTAAGTGCGCAGCAATATGAGGTGAGCAAGGTTCAGGAAAAATATACCGACAATTTTCAAGTTGATTCAAGTTAACATTTGAATATTGGTGTAAAAGGCTGACGTCCTCATTTACTAATCGCCCAGAGCTCGTGTCAGCCCCGGACGCGATTGGCTTAAGTCCAACTACACTTAATCCGATGAAGTCAAGATACTTCAAGATTTGGCAGGAAACATATGTTTTACCACAACCAGTATCTGTACCAGTTAAAAATAAACCTGCCTTCATTTCTTTCTCCAAGAAATCACTTTCTCGATATCAGGCTTACGGGCTTCATTTAAATTAGCACTTGCATACCCATATATTACTTCGTAAGTTGCTGGTATCTTTCCATCAATCTTCTTCTTATTATAGGAATTAATTACTTTTCTAATGGTATCCGGAGCAGTTAAATTTTTATTTCTTTTTGATGAAGCGTTCGTTGCCCCAAGTCCTTTTAGGTCCTTCATAAGTTTCAGAGGCTCATCGTAGTTAACTACTAAAGTTTCACGCTCAATTACAACGTTTTTCATCCCAACATTTGCAAGATAATCCCCTATTTGATGCATATCTAAAAACTGGCTAGTATGCGAGAATGAAGAATAACCTTCAAAAGACTCTCTCAATTCTTTTAATGTATCAGGGCCTAAGGTGCTGAATACAAATACGCCAGAACTTTTGAGGATATTGTTAACATTGACAAACACATCAAACGGTTTTGGACACCATTGTATAGATAAATTTGAATAGACCAAATCTACTGTTTCAGACTTCAGAGGAATATTTTCAGCATCGGCGCACAAAAAAAAATTTTTTTTCCTGAACAAGGGGGAGTTGGCTTTTTTTGCCACGGCCAACATCGTCTCAGCAATGTCAACACAAACCAGTCTTGCCCTATTAAATCTTTCTTGGATTTTAGGAATTGTTCGGCCCGTACCACACCCTAAATCAACAATGGTTTTTAAATTATTTGGACAACTTTCAAGCTTATCCAATAAGCGAAGGGCTACCTCTCTTTGTAGAAAATCAAAATTTTCGTATCTTAAAGCAGCCTTATTAAACGTAGCTCTTACCCGTTCTTTGTCTAAAAACAAATTCTCACGTTCACTCATTCAATGCCTCACCGCCAATAGCTCGATTAAATGTTCTAGTTGATTAAATGAATGAAGCGCAGTCACAACAACTCGTAATCGAGCCGTTCCGGGCGGAACCGTTGGAGGTCTGATTGCCTTCACATAAAATCCATTTTTTCGCAACCATTTCTCTTTTTCTATCGCTACATTTTCTGAATAATATAGGACTGGTTGAATAGGAGAATTAGTTTCTTTTAATGTTATATTAGCTTCTTTTGCAAGCGCCTTAAAATATCTAATATTTTTGTGAAGCGTTACATAAGGTGTACTATCAGCAATCATTAAATCTAAAGCCTCTATCGCAGCCGCTGCTGCGACCGCTGGAATGGCCGTATCATATATAAAGGTTCTATTATGGTTGATAAGATATTCTCTCATTCTTAAGGATGACAATATCATCCCGCCGAAGGAACCTAAGGCTTTACCTAAAGTTATCATTACAATTAAATTATCGTTAGCCGATTCATTATCAAAATTTACTGTTGCCCCTCGATGATTATTAACAACACCAAAACCATGTGCATCATCAACATAAAGTAAACTGTTCTCTTTATTCGCAATTGCCCAAAGTTTAGGTATATCTGCGGCGTCTCCGTCCATACTAAAAATGCTTTCCGTCACAATCGCTGATTTTTCACCAGTAGCTAGGGGATATAAATCTGGACAACCTAGATGGGGGTATCTTTTGTGCTTACAACCAATTGATAGAACTCCATCTATCAACGACGCATGATTTAATTTATCGTGAAATACCCTATCTTTTCTTGTCAGTAAACAACGTAAAGTGCCTATATTAGCCAAATAACCGGATGAAAATAAGAGGGCTGATTCGAAGCCAGCAAATTTCGAAATCCGGTTTTCTAAATCCTGATGCACTTGGCTTCTTCCCCCCAACAAAGCCGCACTTCCCGCTCCAAAACCAGATTTAACCAATTCTCTCTCTACTCGAGACAAGACTCGAGGATTCATAGCCATGCCCAAATAATCATTGCTACAAAAGTTGATAAGTTTTTTGTCTCCAATTTGTACAATTGGCCTGTCGATTTTTTGAATATTTTCAAGTTTGCGGAATTGATTCTTTTTCTTTTTTTCCGATATGCCCAAATCTAAAAGTGATGCCCAGTGATTAATAGATCCACCTCACTCAGGTTTTATTCCAAGCTTATCCAAAAGCTCCTTATCTTTAGATATTTGTGGATTTTTTGTTGTGAGCAGTTCATCTCCATAAAAAATTGAATTTGCACCAGCAAAAAAACAAAGAGCTTGCAACTCATCAGACATGGACGTTCTCCCCGCTGACAATCTAATGTATGTTTTTGGCATAATCACTCGAGCTGTAGCTATAACTTTCACTAACTCAATTGAGTCGATATCTTCCTGCCCCTCTAGCGGGGTTCCTATTACTTTCACTAAAGTATTTATTGGCACAGATTCGGGTTGCGGATCCATGTTTGCCAAAACTCTCAACAATTCAATTCGGTCGTTTATTGTTTCACCCAAACCTAAAATACCACCACAACAAACTTTCATCCCGCTTTTTTGAACATTTGCTATAGTTTCTAGTCTGTTAGCATAAGTCCGCGTAGAGATAATCTTAGGATAAAATTTCTCTGAAGTGTCCAAATTATGGTTATAGTAGTCCAAGCCTGCGTCTTTTAGTTTAGCTGCTTGAGATTCTGTGAGCATGCCTAGTGTCATGCAAGTTTCCAAACCCATTTTTTTTAATTCTTTTAATAAAGGAAAGAGTTTTGTTAAGTCTTTATCTTTTGGTGATCTCCATGCCGCACCCATACAGAATCGCCCCGCGCCTGATTTCTTTGCCTGTCTAGCTTTTTCTAAAATATCTTCTAGCCCCATTAAATCAGTGCTAACCACATTGGTTTTATAGCGAATACTTTGCGGACAGTAACTACAGTCTTCCGGGCAAGCCCCACTTTTTATATTTACTAGTGTGCTAAGTTGGATCGTATTAGGAATAAAATTCTGGATATGAGCGGAATGAGCTTTAAAAAGTAAATCATTGAAAGGCAAATTATAAAGATCTTTTATCTGCGACTTTGTGAATGACGGGAAGTCTTTCAAAGTGGCGGTTTGCCTTGTCTTCGAAGTGTTTAATTCTATTGTCATGATTTGCCGTAAACAAAAAAATTTTTAAATAGTTTACAACAAAAATGGTTAAATATCCACGTTGGAAGCAGCCAATGCATTCTGTTGTATAAAATCCCTTCGTGGCTCCACTTGATCACCCATCAAGGTAGAAAAGATAGTTGTTGCCTTTTCTTCATCTTTTATGTCAACTTGTAACAAATTTCGGGTCTCAGGGTTCATTGTAGTTTCCCATAGTTGTTCTGGATTCATTTCCCCAAGTCCTTTATATCGTTGAACTGTGGAGCCTTTTTTTGAATTTTGTATACAAAACTCGATTGCCGAACCAAGATTATTGAACTTTATGATGGCTTCATTTTTTTGTTTAATTTGGATGGCCTGGCCAGAGTAAAGATTATTATATAACTCTCTGTATTTACTAAAATCGTCTGATATGAAAAAAACGGATGTTATTACTACACTCCCAGAAATTCCTTTGTACTCATACTCCATCTCAAACCTCCAAACAGTTTGAGTATCATATATAATGCTTTTTCGGGATACTACTAAGGACTCAGATTGTTCTAGGCGAAC
Source organism: Pseudomonadota bacterium (assembly GCA_036130055.1). GTDB lineage: Bacteria > Pseudomonadota > Gammaproteobacteria > TMED69. The sequence continues at coordinate 40,903 of JAYYOR010000011.1, forward strand.
AACTAGGGCATCAAAGAATGTCTCAAGCGAGGATTTTGATGGTTCAATTGGAAATTCAGTCGTTTCTACCAGGGCAGGCATCAAGAATGCGGGAAGTTTAGATTCTAAAACAGCCTTGCAACTTTCAAACTCAAGGTATTCTTCACCTACTTTTTGCAAATCCGACTCTGGAATTAATTTATTATCTGAAAATAATTCTAAATTGGTTAATGCTGTATTGAGATAAAAGGCTCTTAATTGATCATCGCTACCAATATATTTTTCGACCTTCCCCTTTTTTACTTTATAAAGTGGTGGCTGAGCAATGTAAATATGATTCGCTCTCACTAAATCAAACATCTCCCTGTAAAAAAAGGTTAACAAAAGAGTCCTAATATGCGAACCATCAACATCCGCGTCAGTCATAATAATAACCCTGTGATAGCGTAAAGAATCACGATCATAATCGCTTTTTATACCGCACCCCAACGCTGTTACCAGGCTTGCCACCTCTTGCGAAGATAGGATTCGGTCGGGTCGAGCCTTTTCAACATTCAAGATTTTTCCTTTTAAAGGCAGAATGGCTTGGAATTTCCTGTCTCTACCTTGTTTTGCCGACCCCCCCGCCGAGTCACCCTCTACAATAAACAATTCGGAAGCGGCTGGGTCTTTTTCCTGACAATCAGCTAACTTGCCAGGGAGCCCTCCTACATCAAGAGCAGATTTCCTTCTTGTAAGCTCCCTAGCTTTTCTAGCGGCCTCCCTTGCTCTGGCCGCTTCAATAGTTTTGTTAATAATAGTTTTTGCTTCACTGGGTTTCTCAAGTAAGAAATTCTCTAATTGCTCTGAGATTACCTGCTCAACAACTGGCTTAACCTCGCTAGAAACAAGTTTATCTTTAGTTTGAGATGAAAATTTTGGATCGGGCACTTTAACACTTACGATTGATGTTAATCCCTCTCTAATGTCATCGCCTGTAATATTCGGTTTGGATTTTATTGAAGACAATTCTTTTTCTATGAATTGATTAAATGTTCTTGTCAATCCAGCTCTAAAGCCTGATAAATGTGAACCACCATCTCTTTGCGGAATATTATTGGTGTAGCAAAAACAAGTTTCATGGTATGAATCAGTCCACTGAAGAGATAATTCCACCTCAATATTCGATTTGGAAGAAACTAAATGAATGATCTCTTGGTGCAGTGGGTTTTTAGTTTTATTCAAATGCTGAACATATGATGAAATTCCTCCCGAATAACAAAACTCTTGTTTCGTGTTGCTGCCTAAGTCAGCTAAAGAAATAGATAACCCTGAATTTAGGAAGGCCAACTCTCGCAGACGTTTTGCTAAGATATCAATATTAAATTTTCTATTTCTAAAGGTTGTTGGACTTGGAAAGAATTTTATCTTTGTACCACTTTTATCTGTGTCTGAAACAGGCTCTATAGGGCCGTTTGGGGCACCATCATTGTAAATTTGTCTCCAGATTTTACCATCGCGGGATATTTCCAGTTCTAACTTTTCGGATAAAGCATTAACAACGGAGACGCCCACGCCGTGTAATCCGCCTGCAACCTTGTATGTATTGTCATCAAACTTACCCCCAGAATGGAGGGTGGTCATAATTACCTCTGCGGCTGAAACCTTTTCTTCTTCGTGGATATCTACTGGGATTCCTCTGCCATCATCAGAAACAGAAACTGAGTTATCAGGATGAACTTCAACATTTATAGAACTACAGAACCCTGCCAAAGACTCATCTACTGAATTGTCGACCACCTCAAAAACCATATGATGGAGACCCGTACCGTCATCTGTATCACCAATATACATCCCGGGACGCTTCTTAACGGCATCAAGCCCTTTTAAAACTTTAATGCTTTTAGAATCGTAACTCATTATTCTTTATCCTTTTCGGTTGTTTTATTATGCCTTGTTCCACGTGAAACACCTTAGAGTCGGTAGAGTCTAAGAACTCTAAAAAATTCGACTGTATGCTGCTGATGATTTTTTGCCCTTTTGTTTTCGTAATCTTTTCGGCTAAACCGCCTAGTTTTAAGGGGTCTAATTCTGATCCTAAATCATCAATTAAAAAAATCGGCGCTACTGAACCATTGCAGCTTATATAATCGTGTATTGCTAATAATGATTCAAAAGCTATAACTTTTAACTGTCCTTTTGATAAACGTTTCGCACCTAGCTTACCTGAGACCTTAACACGCAGATCTGCTCTGTGAGCACCATTTAAAGTATAGCCTATTCTTGATTCTGATTCTCTATTACTTTCTAATTGCTCCATAAGAGTTTTTTTGGAATCCCAACCACTAAAATAATCTATGGCAATCTCACCTAACTCTTCATTGAGTATGCTTTCGGCCAAGAAAAAATTTATTTCCTTTACAATCGCCCTACGATGCAAATCCATTTGAATGCTTCTCTCGCAAACCACTTGATTCCAGAAACTTAACTCGCTCCGGGAAAACCCAGATTTCAGCAAATTATTCCTGTGTCCTAGCGCTTTTCGTAAATCTTTCCAGAGGTTAATGAAAGATGGTTTCACGTGGAACACAGCTCTATCCAAGAGGTCTCTCCGTGCTTTAGGTGATTCAGTAAGCAAGTCAGCGGCCCTGGAATTCCCAACTAATACGGGTATTTTTGATGCGACGTCAGACGTCTTGTTTACCGAATCTCCCTGTAGGGTATAGTTTGCAGTTGATAGTCCTTTTTCCAAACTAACATCAATTTCTGTCTTCGAGGAAAACCAAAAAGATCCCGCAACAGACATGCTTTCGCAACCATCATGAATTAAATCGCGCCACCGCGATAACCCGAAAGTTTTGCCACAAGACAAAAGATAAACTCCTTCTAGAAAGGATGTTTTGCCCGACCCGTTGTGGCCAACAATCAAGTTTATATTCTTATGTAATTTGACCGACGCATGACTTATACACCTTATGTTTTTGATGGTAAAGTCACTTAAATGCATTTAAAACACTTGATCTCCTAAAAAAAAATTACTAGATCCTCATTGGCATCACGACATAGGTTAAGTCTTCATTATTTGGTACAGAAACAAGGCAACTCGCATCGGCACCTTGTAAGTCAATCCTAACAGAATCGCTAGATATAGCTTGAAGTATATCTTGTAAATAAGAAGCGTTGAAACCGACCTCCATTGATTGGCCGCTATATTCAGCCTCTAATTCTTCTACTGCTTCTTCTTGTTCGTGATTGCTACCGGTAACCATAACTAGTTCTTCGGTAATATTCATTTTAACCAGAGGGTTTCTGTCTGATGCCAAAACCGCTGCCCGATTTAAGCCGCCCTTGAGTATCTCCTTACCTATGAATAACGGAGTAGATGTTTGCATTGGGATGACTTTTTTATAATTAGGAAAAGAACCTTCAAGTAATTTTGTAGTTAACGACACCTCGTTCTTTACCATAACTTTAAAATGATTTGTTCCAATCATTAAATTAACTTTTGAAGATTTATCAAAAGATGATAATAACCTGCTTATCTCTAAAATACCCTTACGTGGAATGATAGATTGAATCAATTCTCTTGGATTAACCTTAATGCGCTTTTCAGCCATAGCCAATCTGTGACCATCTGTAGCAACGGTTTTAATTGTTTCAGAAGATACCTCGAGTAATAGCCCATTTAAATAATGCCTGACGTCTTGCAAAGCCATTGCAAACTCTGTTTTGTCAATTAGGTCTTTCAATAGGCCTACATCCAAATCAAATTCGCATAAAGTGTCAAAATCACCAATCTTGGGAAACTCTTGGGCTGAACTAAGAGCTAATGTAAATCTACTCTTTCCTGATTTTATTTTTGCTTGTTTTTCGGAAATATCAATTTTTATATCTGCATTTTCAGGAAGCTCTTTACAAATATCAAATAATTTTCTCGCTGGCAAAGCTACTTTAGTTTGGTCTTGAGTACCTATTGATATCGTAGTGTTCACCTCGACCTCAGTATCAGTAGCTGTGATAATTAATTGTTGGGCCTCGCATTGAAACAATACATTCGACAGTATAGGGATGGCTTGTCTTTTCTCAATTACGCCATTAGCTCTTTGAAGGGCTGGTAATAATAATTCTCTTTTTATATTAATATTCATTATATTTATTATGTCTGTGGATTAGTGGATAAGTAAAAAATTAATTGTAAATCATGGTATTAGGGTAAACAATCAAAATATAACATTGTTTTTTTTTTGTGGAAACGTTATTGATAAATATGTATAGAATTAAATTAAAAATTTCTGGATGGGAAAATTAATAAGTTACCAACAGGTTAGCTAGAAAGAATTCTATCTAAATTTGAGTAATCTTCTTGAACCCTAGCGTCGGTAATTTTCAATTCAGAAATTTTCTTGCATGCATGTATAACAGTTGTATGGTCTCGCCCGCCAAAGGCATCACCAATTTCTGGCAAAGAATGAGTTGTTAGCTCTTTTGATAAGGCCATTGCAATCTGACGTGGTCTAGCTATAGACCGATTGCGACGTTTTGATAGGATGTCCGCCAATCTTATTTTATAATATTCAGCTACGGTTTTTTGGATATTTTGTAAGGTAATTGTCTTATCTTGAAGTGCTAGTAAATCTTTAAGGGCTTCTTTCGCAAAATCTAAAGTAATTGGGTGACCAGTAAAGTTTGAATTAGCAACCACTCTGTGCAAGGCTCCTTCGAGCTCTCTTACATTCGCGCGGAATCTTTTACCAATTAAAAAAGCAACTTCATCAGGTAAATTCACTCCCATAAGCTGAGCTTTTGACATAAGTATAGCAACCCTTGTTTCTAACTCTGGTGGCTCTATATTGACACTTAAACCCCACCCAAAACGTGATTTCAATCTTTCTTCGACCCCTGTTACTTCTTTTGGATAGGAGTCACAAGTTAATACAATTTGATGCTTACTTTCTAAAAGGTTATTAAAAGTGTGAAAAAACTCTTCTTGAGATCTCTCTTTACCACCAAAAAATTGTATGTCATCTATTAAAAGGGCATCGACAGAGCGATAAAATTTCTTAAAATCATTAATCTTATTGTGTTGAAGAGCTCTAACCATATCTTGAACAAAGGCCTCCGAATGCACATAAACAGGTTTTTTGGTTTTATCTAATTTTTTAATTAAATTTCCTACAGCATGCATAAGGTGTGTTTTTCCTAGTCCTACACCCCCTGAAATGAACAGAGGGTTATAGGTTTTACCAGGGCTTTCTGAAACCTGAATTGCTGCTGCTCTTGCAATTTGGTTAGATTTACCACTTATGAATGATTCAAAAGTAAAGTCTTGTAAACCAGATTTTCTAAATTTCGATTGATGAGGTTTCTTTTTGATTTTGTTGTGATTTGCATATCGGTTGCTTCCAATTTCAAAGGTTACCTGAACATCGTCTCGGAAATAAGTTTTTATAGCTAGTTCCATTATTTCTGCATACTTTTCAACTAATATGTCAAAAACGAAACTATTTGGAGCAAGAATTTTAATGCAGTTATCAATTTCCTCGTACTGAAGCGGTTTTATCCAGGTGTTATATTCCTTTGCGGATAAATTGTTCTTTAAGTTTTCCAGACAATCATTCCACTTGATAGATGTTTTCAATACATATCTCTTTATTAAAGTGACAGGGTCTTTCCAAAATATTATGATAGACAAATCGGAAACAGTTTTTACTGTAAGAGTATTGCTAAACCAATCAAAAAATAATAATATCGCGACCCTTACACCGTAACCGTAACACTAACATAAAATACTTAAATTGGTGAATAGAAATGAAAAGAACTTTTCAACCAAACCGACTCAAACGTTCGAAAAAGCATGGATTTAGGGCCAGAATGAAGACTAAAGCTGGTCGGAGAATTATCAAAGCCCGTAGATCTAAAGGCCGCTACGTTTTAGCTGCAGATTAAAGATAATTTATGCGATTTCCTTCTAAGTATAGAATTTCAGAAAATTGGGTTTTTAATGAATTTTTAATAGCTGGAAAAATCTTAAATTCACCGAATTACCGATTATACTGGAAAACAAACAATTTCGACTTTCCAAGATTAGCCGTTCGAGTCCCGAAAAAGGAACTACGTGGAGCGGTTTTACGGAATCGGTTAAAAAGGGTAATTAGGGAGATATTTAGAAATAGATTAGACACACTTTTAGTATTCGATTATCTAATTGTGTGTAGACGCCAATTGGGAGTTTGTTCTAACAAAGAAATTAGAACCTCTTTCGTCGCTCAACTAAATAAAATTTCTCCGATTTTAACGGATTAAAATTCTAATTTTCTAAGGAAGATAAATGGAACGAATTAGGCCTTTTTTGATGATAACTTTGATTTTCTTGGGATTGCTGTTGTGGCAAGCCTGGCAAGATCGATATCAGCAAAGCACTACTAAAACCGAAATTAATAAAATAAGTTCTGATAATAGCCCAATCCTATCTAGCAACGAAGTAGATGTCCCAATCCCGCCCAAAACAGCCACAGAAAATATTGTTTCAAATTTAAAGGAATCTGAATTACCAGAAATTAAATATTTAGAAACAGAGGTTTTTAGGTTAGGAGTAAATCCTAAAGGAGGTAAAATTACTGAGCTTCTTTTAAAAAACTATCCGACTTCACTAAAAACCCCCTTTGACTATGTTGAGATGCTGAATGATTCCGCTTTAACCTATTTTGCTTATCAAAACGGCTTAGCGGGAAACGAAAACCTTCCAAATCACAATTCTCTATATAAATTCGAGGGAATTGACAGAAAGAATACACAAGGTGGTCGGGAGCCTTCTTTGAATGTTGTTTTCAGTCACATTGAAAACGATATAAAGGTTACAAAAACCTATCACTTACAAGCTGATAGTTATTTAATAAATATCGAGTATTTGGTTGAAAATAACTCAAGTAATCCAATAGCTGTTCATAATTATGAACAGCTTAAACGTAAGACAATGTCTTCTAGAAACGGATTAATTTATACGTATGCTGGGGCTGTATTTTCTACCCCGAACAAGCGATTTGAAAAATATGATTTCGATGACTTGTTAGAAAAACCAATTAAAGAAAAATCCCCAAATAGTTGGATAGGAAACATGCAACATTATTTTGTCGCAGCTTTGATACCCCCCATCGATAGCGTTTTTAACTTTTATTCGAAAACCCATAATAATACAAATGAATATACAGTGGGCTTTGTTAGCGATGGTAATAGTTTACGACCAAACGAATCTTTAAAGTTGAGTTCAGCTGTTTACATTGGCCCTAAGATTCAGCCAGTTCTTGAGAAAATTGCACCCGGGCTAGACTTAACAGTCGATTATGGAATTTTATGGTTCCTGTCTAAGCCATTATTTATTACTTTAAGTTTTATAAACGATCTCGTAAAAAATTGGGGATGGGCGATTGTGTTACTGACTATTTTAATAAAAGTAATATTTTATCCATTATCAGCCGCAGGTTATCGCTCGATGGCTAAGTTAAAAACTGTTCAGCCGAAGATGATGGCGATTAAAGAACGATATTCTGGTGATAAGACTCAAATGAACCAAGCAATGATGAAATTGTATAAAGACGAAAAAATAAACCCTTTAGGCGGCTGTTTTCCCATATTAATTCAAATTCCTGTATTCATAGCTTTGTATTGGGTTCTTCTCGAAAGCGTCGAAATGCGGCAGGCTCCTTTTATTGGCTGGATCGTTGATTTATCAGCAAAAGATCCCTTTTTTGTTTTGCCGGTTTTAATGGGATTAAGCATGTGGCTCCAGCAAAAGTTAAATCCACCGCCGGTTGACCCAATCCAGGCAAAGGTTATGCAATTCTTGCCAATTATGTTTACAGCTTTTTTCGCCTTTTTTCCGTCTGGTCTTGTTCTATATTGGTTGGCTAATAACGTTTTGTCGATACTACAGCAATGGAGAATTACGAAACAGATCGAACAAAGTTAAGATTTTATGCAAAACGATACAATTGTAGCTATATCTACTCCAAGCGGTAGATCCGGCATAGGGGTAATACGGCTCTCAGGACAGAACGCCAAATCAATAGCTTTTGGTGTCACAGGAAAAAAACTCCAAGTTAAGGTCCCGAAACTTTGTTCTATCAAAGATGAGAATAAACAAACTATTGACGAAGCTATTGTTGTTTTATACCAGGCACCGAAGTCATATACTGGTGACGACCTGATTGAAATTCAATGTCATGGAAATCCAGTAATTTTAAATGAAGTAATGTCGTTGTGTTGCAAACGCGGAGCCCGACCTGCCAACCCAGGAGAATTTACGGAACGAGCTTTTAGAAACGGAAAAATGACTCTAGAAAAAGCTGAGGCTGTTGCAGATTTGATAAATAGCCAAAGTTTAAGAGCTGTGAAAAGCGCACAGCGGTCCCTTTCTGGAAGTTTTTCGACGCGGGTAAATCAGATTTCTGCTTCATTAAAAAATTCGCTTGTAGAGCTTGAAGCTGCGATAGACTTTAGCGATGAAACAGAAAATTATTTTGAATCCTCATTAAATGAACAGATAAAAAATCAGAGAAAAGCATTAAAAAAATTAATTACAGTTGCAAAAAACGGAAATAAATTATCAATGGGTTTGCAGGTTGTGCTAGCTGGTAAACCAAATGTTGGCAAATCGAGTTTGCTTAATATCATTTCCTCATCAAACAGAGCAATAGTAAATCAGCAACCAGGAACCACAAGGGACACAATCGAAGTATCTATAGAGATAAAAGGGAACCCAATTAAACTAATTGATACAGCCGGTATCCGGGAGGATGCTGATGAAATTGAGCGAGAGGGGATTGCTAGAACAAAGGATGCCATCCATTTTTCAGATGTTGTTTTGTTTGTTGTTGATAATCAAAGAGATTTAAACAACTATCAAAATTTGTTATCTAAATTAGAGCTTACAAAATACGAAAGTAAAATATTCTTGATTCTTAACAAAATTGATAGACTTAAAGATAGGATAGACATTTTGAGAACACAACAAAATTTTACCGGAGTTTCAGCTATGACGGGCGATGGGGTGGAATCGCTTATGGAAAAGATAGGCTCGATATTGATAGCGGAAGATGAGGCTGAGACTGAATTTATGGCCAGGAGCCGACATATAGTGGCTTTGGAATGTGCTCTAGAAGAACTGTCAAATATATCCTCCTCGCTTCCTTTCGCAAACCCTGAACTATTATCAGAACATTATAAAAGCTCAATAAAATATTTATCAAGAATAACGGGTGAATATTGTACAGAAGATTTGTTAGGTGATATTTTTAGTAAGTTTTGTATTGGAAAATAAAGTTGGTGGTTTGATTTGAAACGTTGTTTGTTAATTACTCTAAGTAACATTGGTGACTTGGTTATGACGACACCTGTTTTTGAAGCTATAAATCAATACTTCCCAGATATGAGGATTCATGCATTAGGTGATGAAAGGTCTTCCTCTTTATTAGAGCCTTTTCCATATATTGACAAAATTTATAATAAAAACAAAAAGGCTAATACACGAGAGCAATTTGGTTTATTAAAGTTATTACGGTCCGTTAATTACGATCTGATTGTAGATTTAAGAACCCCTTTTATGCCTTTTTTATTAAAAGGAAAAAAAAGGCTTATAAAATGGAAAAAAGCTAAATCTGATCAACATGCGGTTTATCAGCACTTTAGTATACTAGAAAAAATTATACCTGACCTAAAAGAACCACCCCCTTGTAAGTTGTACCTTTTAGAGCCCTTCGGGCCTATCTTAAAAATAGTTAAACAAACAAATCCGCCGTCAGATTTTTTTGTAATAGCGCCAGGCGCAAATTGGTCAAAAAAAATGTGGCCAGGGCTAAATTATGGCCATTTAATCAGTTCTATTCTGAAACAGAAACTCGTTAGCTATATTTTTATTTTGGGCAACGATATTGATGCAGAAATAGAATTAGGTATAGAGATTGCTGATCCTAGAATATTTGATTTGAGAGGAAAGACGAAATTATCAGAAGCGGCATATCTAATGAGTAAGGCAAAATTGTTTATTGGTAATGACAGTGGGCTTGGGCATATGGCCGCCGGTGTTGGTTGTAAAACCTTGACTTTATTCGGTCCAGGTAATCACAGTCGATATAAGCCTTGGCATTTAGATGGAACAATTTTATTATCTCCTGAATCTAACCTGGAAAATTTGGAAGTGGTTCGTGTTATTGATAAATTAAAAGGTATTTGTAGATGCGAGTAGCCCAAATAATGTTATCGAGTGATTTAGGTGGAGCCGAAAAATCTTATATCGAAATAGTAAGATGTCTGGCTCTCCAACAATTTAAGATCCTAACAATCGGTATTAGAGGTGGTAGAGCAGAGCAATATTTTCTCGGAAAGGAAAACATATGTGTAAAAAATATTTTATGTCTGAACTCTTATGATTATTCAGCAGTTGTACAAATACTTTATCATTTAAAAACTTTCAATCCGAATTTAATACATTGTCATCTAGCTCGAGCAACAAAATTTGGTAGTTTGGCTGGAAAAGTTTTATCAATCCCCGTTGTATCGAAAACTCATAATTTGGTGAATCCTAAATATTATCGAAACACGACAAAAATTATAGTAACAACCGATGCTCAAAGAAAGCATATGATTGACAATGGATTTCAAGAGGATCACTTAGTTAAAATTCCTAATTTTCAATCGTCTAAAAACATTGAGAACAAAAATATAATTGGGAAGAAAAAACCTAGTGGTGATCATTTTGTTGTAAAAAGTTTGGGACGATTTGTGAAAAAAAAAGGCTTTGACAATCTAATAAAGGCAATAGTAAATCTCCGAAATGAGGGTGTTGCAGTCTCCTTAAGTCTGGCCGGGGCAGGCCCGGAAAAAAATGCCTTACAACGTCTTATTGATGGTAGTGGACATTCCAAGGAAATCACCATAATGAATTGGATTGACGATATAAATACGTACCTGAATGATGCAGATCTTTTTGTGCTATCTTCATTAGAAGAGCCTTTTGGGCTCGTAATTTTGGACGCTATGTCTATGTGTATTCCAATTTTGGCCACTAAAACACAAGGACCTCTGGAGGTCTTGAATAACGAATTAGCATACTTTTTGGAGACACCTGACTGCGTTGAGATCGCTAGACAAATTAAAAAAGTAATGAGAGACCCAACAAGGTTTTCTAAAGCTATTAAGGCGAATAAGGAATTTAAAAATAAATATTCCTCTGAAGCCGTGATACCCATGTATCGTAAGCTGTACAGTGAATTGCTCTCATATTAAGTTTTCTCGTTGTAATTTTCCCATTACTTCAGCAATGCTGATCGTTGCCATATTTTCATTTGATTTCTTAGTTGATATTGCCAGTGGAAGATTTCCAATTGCATGATGAAGTTTTTTGTCTGTTGGGCCGAAAAGTCCAATTACCGGGATATTGCAAGAGGACAAAACGTGCATCGGAGCAGAATCATTCGTTACAGCGAATTGTGCAAAATTCCCCAAGCAGGCGAGCTCATGAATGTTAAATGCATTAGTCGCATCTATCCCAATGTTCTTTGACATTAAACGATTGATTTCTTGATCTTCACTACCACCTATCCAAAGGGTCTTATAGCCTATTTTCTCCAATTTTTTGGCTAACTCTTTAAAAAAGGGCCACCTTTTGTCTTTTCTTCTGTGACTGCTGCCAGCATGTAAAATCACAAATTTTTGACTTCCGACTTTTTTATTTATCCATTGTTTTACTTTCTCTAGTTCAATTTTATTATAAGTTACGACGGGCTTTTCTTTGATGTTTTTTAGTCCAACCTCCTCAAGTAAGGTTTTCATTCTATAAAAAATATGAATTTGTTTTTTCCATTTTTCAGATGGATAAATAGTGTTTGGAAATTTGTGATTGCCTATCTTACAGTTTGCCCTAGAAAAAAAAGTGAGAGCACGAGACCTATTATTGCCTTGGAGATCGTAAATTTTGCTCCATAATGTTCTTCGGAGCTCAATTACGATTGAGAGGCTCGTTTTCAAGGTGGGGTCATTTATCGTCATCAATGATATATTTTTGTGGTTTTTAAAAAAAAAAGCATATTTTTTTCGAGTTAATATAACGATTTTATCTTGTTTATGTTTTTCCTTGATTGCTTCTATAAACGGAGTAGAGATTACCAAATCACCTAGGGCTCCAAGTTTAATAATTAGGATTTTATCTCTCAATATCGGTCCCGTTACTTTTTAATTTCAAAAGTTTTCTGGTATAACTGAATTGTTTCATCAAGCATGTTTTGAAGCGGGAACGGATTCTCAATCGGCACCTTTGGGGGGCTAGTTAAGAATAGTTTCACCCTCTCTACTGCTTCCTTCATATTAAATGGTTCGATTAAACCTATTGGGAACCATTTTTTTAGGATTTCACCAGTTCCTCCGTAATCATATCCTATCACAGGGGTTCCAAGACTCAGTGATTCAGCGGTAGTTCTTCCAAAGGCCTCTGGCTTGGATGTCAAGGAAAAAGTTATGCTTGATATTGACATTATTTGTCTTAGATCATGGCGATTACCTAGTAAAGTAACGTTATCAGATAGCCCCAAGTTTGTGATTTTTTTGTTTAGAAACCTGTGGTAGTTTTTTTTATTGGCGTGGATCCCGCCAATAATGAGACCGTGAAATAATATGTCATTTTTTTTTAGATAAAAAAGTAAATCAATAAACTCGGCTTGACCCTTCCAGCTAGTGAGTCGTCCCGGCAAACTAAGAATAGGCCTATCACTCAACCACTCTTCTACTTGGCGGGTTCTATCTAGCCAACGTTTGTCAGGTTTAAATTCAGGATGGTACTTTTCAGTGTCGACACCTCTAGGTATAGTAATGATTTTTCTTGGTTCAACATTATAATTTTTAAGTATATATTTTTTGATGAAATCAGATACAGCGATTACCTTATCTCCCGATACCATGATTTTACTATAATAATTGACTGTATAAGGCCCATGAACAGTTGTTAACCAGGAAATTTTATTAGCAGTTTTTATCATTCTTAAGGCGAAACTACTGATCCACGCCGGTAGTCTGGAACGTGCATGAATAATGTCTACTCTTTTCGTGATAAAAATTTGAGAAAGCTCTTTTACTAACAAAAGAGTCGATAGATTTTTTTCTCCAATATTTAATTTTATATGCTCAATACCTGAGTCTTTTATTTCTGACTCAAGCTCTCCTCCGCCGGATATAATGATTGGTCGGAAACCTTTTTTGATCATTTCCTTGGATATATCAATTGCCCCACGCTCAACACCTCCAGTAGTCAAGGCGGGTAAAACTTGGGCAACGGTTATTTTATTTCTCGAATTCATCTGGAAAGATAGTTTTAATCTTGTTTGCTACAATTTCTGATTCACAGATTTGATATTGTAACAGTACGGAGTCTTTTACTTTTTTTGGTTTCAAATCAGTTTCTTTAATTAGTTTCTGAACATGTTTGACAAGTTTGCTATTTGTTTTTGGTGGTAGCTTTATGATTCCAACTTTTGCGCCCACAGTTAAGGACTCATAAATCATGGCTAGGCTATCACAGGTGATCCAAACATATTCAGCTTGTTGTAACTTCTCGTCTATCAATTCGGAGCTAGTAGTTTCGTTATCAAAAAATTTCACGGAATTCGAACTCAATTCGTTTAGTAATTTTTTCATTTTTGAAGAACTTCTTCTAGAACTAGCAACTGACCAATCAATTGATGGTGAATTTTTAATTATCTTGATGATCGATTGAAAGACATTTTGTTCGGTAAAATAAAAATGCTTTGATGAACCTCCTACTAAGATTAGTCCGCCGTTTTTTTTGTTATTTTTAATTTTGTGTGGGTTCAGAGGACCTTGAGTTTGAATAACGTTAAAACCTGTTTTTTCGTCGTGTTTTGGAATTATACACAAATCAAAAAGTGAAATAGGAAGAGTAGGCTTCATTATACATATAGTCTTTGCTCCGAATAGTTTGCCTAGAATGAGCAAAACAAAATGAGTTTTGTGTCCAGCCCCAATTATAAAATTAGGTCTTCCTTCAACAATAATTTTTTCTAGATAGATTCGCCTCAGAGATTTGAAAAGCCCCCCATTGAGCTTATGTAACTTTATTTCTTTTTTTTTGTGAATGCTAGTTAGGGCATTTGAAAGCCCCAAGGTTTGACGCTCGTGACCCGGTTTTCCGTCTGAAACTTGCCAAATCACGAAATTCTTTGAACTATTTACCAATATTTCGAATTAGGACACAAAGGTAAGCCAGTCCTCTCCATAAGTGTTGACCCCTGTTACCGCGTCTAAGTATGCTGTTTGAAGATTGGAGGTGATTTCTCCTATGCTTCCTCTCCCAATTTGCCTCCCATCTAACTCTCTAATGGGTGTTACTTCTGCTGCTGTCCCCGTAAAAAAAGCTTCATCTGAGATGTATACTTCGTCCCTTGTAATTTTTTTCTCTGAGATTTTAATGCCGAGTTTTTTTGCGAGTATAATGATAGTTTCTCTTGTAATGCCCTCCAACGCCGAGGTAAGTACAGGCGTATATAGCTCACCGTTCTTTACGATAAAAATATTTTCTCCTGTACCTTCAGCAACCATCCCTTCTGCATCCAGAAGAAGAGCTTCATCATAACCATCTCTTGCAACTTCCTGGAGTGCCATCACTGAATTAATGTATCCACCGGTGGCTTTTGCCCGGCACATTACACTATTTACCATATGTCTTGTGAACGATGATGTTTTGACTGATATCCCTTTAGAGAGAGCTTCATCTCCCAGGTATGCGCCCCAGGTCCAGGATGCAATAGAAACATGAACAGAAAGATTTGTAGCATGAAGGCCCATTCCCTCCGATCCGTAAAAAACTAGAGGTCTAATATAAGCCGACTTCAGCTTGTTACTTTTCACAGATTGAATGGAGGCTTTTTCTATTTCTTCAGGACTAAATGGAATACTCATTCCTAGAATGTGTGCAGTTGAAAAAAGTCGCTGGACATGTTCCTTCAGTCTAAAAATTGCCGTACCTTTTTTTGTCTCGTAAGCTCTCATTCCCTCGAAGGCTGCCACACCATAATGTAAAGAATGAGTAAGTATATGAATATTTGCATCTCTCCATGGAACTTCTTTTCCATCCATCCAAATATATCCATCTCGATCAGCATAACTCATTTCTGTTCTCCTACCTTATAGAAAATCCCTGGTATAGTTGATTTTGGTACGGTCTAGTTTATCAAAAAGCTAGTGTAAACATTAATTTTTTTTATCCTTCATTTTTATATTCGCCTTCAATTGTAGTGCCGTCGGCTTTTTTTTGTTCGACTTTATAAGAATCACTTTTTTTTGTAATCGTTGCATAAAACATTAAAATCAACCCAATTAGATCAGAGAAGAGTCCAGGAATGAGAAGTAAAACACCAGAAATAAAGTACATCAATGATCTAAGCATCTGATTTTGACCATCTAAATCTGGATTTAAGACAAGTTCAATTGCCGCCAACGCTTTAAATTTAGCGAGAGACAAACTGTAAAAACCAATTATCCCTGAAACTAGTATAATAATTATAATTACAGAAAACGATAGAAAATTACTTGCAAAAATAAATACGAAAATTTCAATAATCGGCAAAAAAAGAGCTAAGGCAAGAATTCTATGGAGCATTTTGTACTCGTGTCAATAAAATAAAATTATGGTTAATATTAAAGATGATTGCTACCCCTCCATCAAAAATAATTGTAGTTTTTACTAGTTGCCCCAGTGAGCTATCCGCTATTACTTTATCTGAAAATATCATTGAAAACTCTTTGGCTGCTTGTGTCAAAGTCATCCCTAACGAAACCTCCGTTTATCTTTGGGAAGGTGAAATTGTTAAGGAATCTGAAAGTTTGATGGTTATAAAAACACTTGAATCAAAATTTGAGGAACTTGAGCACTATATATCTGAAAACCACGATTACGACATTCCCGAAATAGTAGCTCTTAGTGTTGAAAAAGCGAACCCTCGATATATAAAATGGGTAGAGAAATGCCTGTCTTGAGGCCAGTATTTTTTATTGTGTGCATTTGTCTCTCGCTTGCTGTCAAAGCTCAGACGATTTTTGATGATAAAAAATCAGAATTTTTACCGGTTGATACTGCATTCCAAATTCAAAATCCAATTCTCAAAAATGACACCATAATAATTGGTTGGCTCATTGAACCTGGCTATTATCTTTACAAAGATCAACTTGTTTTCAAAAGTAGGTCAAAGAATTTTGACATTCAAACGACAAATATTCCTGTTGGATCAACCGTAGAGGACCCGCTTTTTGGAACCGTTCAGGTTTTTGAAGATAATTTGACAGTTTTTTTAGAAATAGGTAAAGCGTCAGACGCCGCAGACATTGAAATAGAGGTCGGATACCAAGGTTGTGCCAAGAAGGGACTTTGTTATCCACCTCAGAAGAAAAATTTTTTGATAATTAATACGGCATCCGAAGGCTCTGACGAAAATAGTATTTACGATAATAAAAATATTTTGATGTTAGCTGGAACCTTTTTTATGTTTGGAGTTCTACTTTCTTTTACTCCGTGTGTTCTTCCAATGTTGCCTATTTTGTCTTCTGTCATATTAGGTTTGAATCGTGAGTCAGTCAGGATAAGTCCGGTTTTTTTGAGTGCAATCTACGTTGTTTCAATGGCTCTAACATATGCTATTTTCGGCGCCATAGTTGCGACGGTTGGAGAGGGCGTCCAATCTATAATAAGTCAAGAACTTATAATATTATTTTTAATTCTATTTTTGGTCTTAATGTCAGTAATTACGTTACTGGATTTTAGCTTTTCCTCCTTAAATAAATTTAATAATAGGATGATAGAGTATTCGAAAGCCCGGTGGTCTGGTCCATTCTTGACGGCCGCCGGCATGGGGAGCATTTCGGCCTTTGTCGCCACTCCTTGTGTCACTCCACCCCTTGCTGCTGCCCTTGCCTTCATACTACAAACAAATTCAATGACACTTGGTTTTGTAACTTTATTCTTTTTAGGACTTGGTATGGGGGCACCGCTTATGATAGTGGGTAGTTCTTTCAATTTTTTGATTCCCAAAACAGGACAATGGATGTTAGAAATAAAATTTTTATTAGCCTTTTTGCTTTTGGGAACAGCCATTTGGTTCGCAGAAAGATTAGTTTCGCAATTTCAAATCTTAATATTCTGGTCGGTCTTTACAGTTGTCTCAATAAGCTTTTTTGCTTATAGATATTTGAGGCATAATAATAATTTGGCCAGTCGGTTGGTGCCAACTTTAGCCTTTATCATTCTGCTACTAAACTATGGAATTGCTTTTTTCGACTCGAATAACGCAAAAGTTTTGAACGCACATGAAGACAGAGTATTTAAGGGTTCTCTATGGTTAACCAAGGCCAGCATAGAAGAAATAGCAGATTACGTAAAAAGTCAGGATAACAAAAACGAGTTCGTATTGATTAAATTCTATGCAGATTGGTGTATAGAATGTAAGCATATCGAAAATAATATTTTAACGGACGAAGAAGTTATTAAAAAATTAAATCACTTCACCTTGATAAATGTAGACGTTACTGAAATGATCAAGGAACATAAAAAATTATTGAAAGAGTACTCTCTTTATGGGCCTCCAGCTTTTATAGTCTTAAAAGGAAAAAATTTAGATTTCGTCAGAAAATCTATAGGTTCTATCAACAAGGAACAGCTTATGGATTTTTTAGAACTGGTAAAACATTAATCTCTATCTCAAAGGTTGCAATTTGATTAAAAAAATACTGATTACTACGATGATAGTCTCGTCATTAGTTTTAGGTTACTTTTTTGGGGAGCTTAAAAGAGCAGAGATCTCAAAAAAACCTCTTAACGCTAATGAAGTGCAGTTGACTAACAATCCAGTCGAATATGAATTTCAGACCCTTAATTCCAAAAAAACTGCATTACCCCTGCAAAACAATTTAATCAATGTAATAAATTTTTGGGCGACTTGGTGCCCCCCTTGTAAGAAAGAGATACCGGTTTTTAATGAAAAATTTCAATTAGAATTCTCAAAAGGTATCGGTGTAATTGGGGTCGCAATGGATGAAAAGGAGCAGATATTGGATTTTTTGGCCAGGCAATCCATTGATTATCCGATTTTTTTCGGCCAAGAAAGGGTTAGTGAATTGATGGACTATTACGGCAATTCGTTTGGTGTTTTGCCCTTCACTGTGATAACTGACGAAAACGGTAAATATTTGACCAGTGTTGTCGGTGAGGTATCTGACCGCAGGCTTTCAGAAGTAATAGCAGATGCACGTATTTTAATCGAAAAGAAGCGATAAGTGGTTATTAATACATAAATGAGAAAAAAATATACCAAAAATTACGTTTTTTTGTTGCGTTCTTTTAAATTGAATAAAAAATACCCATAAAAGTAGCCAAAAAGACACTAAAATTGTCCAAAAGTGTTTAAGTTCTTTATTTTCGTTCGCAAAATATGATATCTTCTCCTATCACTTTTTGGAGAGACTAATAGAAGTGGAGAGGCTAATTGAAAAAAGTCACTATGCTTAATGGGCCTAACTTAAATTTACTTGGTGTAAGGGAGCCTGATAAATATGGCAACTGCACTCTGGATGAAATAGTGTCCAATTGTTCAAAACTATCTAATAAGAATGGCTTTACTTTGAAATCGCTCCAATCAAATTCAGAAACTGAACTTATTAATTGGATTCAACTCTCCCTTGATGATGAGACAGAAGGTTTAATTATTAATCCAGGTGCTTACGGACATACAAGCGTTGGTCTTAGAGACGCTTTTCTTGCAGTTAGTTTGCCGTTTGTCGAAATTCACATCTCTAATATTTTTTCTCGAGAGGAATTTCGTCGTCGGACTTTATTGTCCGATATTGCGATTGGAGTTGTTTCAGGGTTCGGTTCCTACTCATACACTTTAGGCTTGCAAGCTTTATTCAACCATTTGACAAAAGCGAGCTAGAGAGCAGGAGAATATTTTGGATATAAGAAAAGTAAAAAAGTTAATAGAACTAATCGAGGAATCAGAAGTCTCAGAGATAGAAATAAAAGAGGGTGAAGAATCCGTTAGAGTAACGAGAGGTACTGTATCTCGACTAGCGGTAGACCAAGGAAAGAATATCCAAACGAATATTTCGGATAAGCCCGAGGAAATAATCTCTGATACAAAAAAGGCTTCCATTGAACAAGATGGAATAACTGTGAAATCACCAATGGTTGGAACCTTTTATGCGGCTCCATCTCCTGAGGCACTTCCTTTTGTAAAAATCGGCCAGTCTGTCAAGGAAGGAGACCCGCTTTGTATAATAGAAGCAATGAAAACTATGAACCCTATTGAAGCTGATGTTTCGGGCAAAATTAAAGCCATTCTGGTTGATAACGGGTCTCCAGTTGAATTTGACCAACCTCTATTTGTGATTGAGTAGTCAACATGTTTTCAAAAGTACTAATCGCCAATAGAGGCGAAATTGCGCTTAGAATTTTGAGAGCATGTAGGGACTTGGGTATAAAAACTGTGGCGGTGCATTCTGATGCGGACAGAAATCTCATGCATGTTAAGCTCGCAGATGAATCAATATGCATTGGGCCTTCCTCTCCAAAAGAAAGTTATTTAAATATACCAGCAATCATCGCAGCCGCTGAGGTAGTAGACGCGGTTGCCATACATCCCGGTTACGGATTTCTATCTGAAAATGCAGAGTTTGCAGAGAAAGTACTGAAAAGTGG
The DNA here is from genome assembly GCA_036130055.1 of Pseudomonadota bacterium. Classification (GTDB taxonomy): domain Bacteria; phylum Pseudomonadota; class Gammaproteobacteria; genus TMED69. The sequence continues at coordinate 60,608 of JAYYOR010000011.1, forward strand.
TTTTGTATTTATTGGGCCGCCTCCTGAGGTTATAAAAATAATGGGTGATAAGTTATCTGCTATCTCAAGAATGCGTAAAGAGGGAATCCCATGTTTGCCAAGTTCTGATAAACCATTAGGTCTAAATCATGAGGAATCGAGAGAGTTAGCAAGATTCATAGGGTATCCTATCATCCTAAAGGCTGCCGGCGGGGGCGGAGGTAGAGGTATGAGAGTCGTACAGACAGAAGCTTCGTTGAAGAGCTCAATAAGTCTTACTCAACAGGAGGCTGCTGGAGCCTTTAATGATGATAGAATCTATATGGAGAAGTTTCTTCAAAACCCGAGACATATTGAATTTCAGGTTTTGACAGATAGCCACGGAAACGGAGTTCATTTTGGAGAGAGAGATTGTTCATTACAGAGAAGACATCAGAAAGTGATTGAGGAATGTCCTGCCAAGGGTATAAGCCCTAAAGTGAGAGAAAAACTGGGCAGCATGTGTGTCAGTGCAGCCAAAAATATGGGTTACATTGGCTTGGGGACGTTCGAGTTTTTGTATGAGAATGATGAATTTTTCTTCATTGAAATGAATACTAGAGTTCAAGTCGAGCATCCGGTAACCGAGGTTGTTACAGGTGTAGATTTGGTTAAGGAACAGCTGCGGATTGCGGCGGGTGAAAAGCTTTTAATTAAGCAGAAAGATATTTATTTTAAGGGACACGCTGTTGAATGTAGGATAAATGCTGAAGATTCGCGAACGTTTAGGCCATCTCCTGGTTTAGTTACTCACTATCACGCTGCTGCAGGTCCGGGTATCAGGGTAGATTCCCACCTCTATAACGGTTATGTTGTACCCCCTTTTTACGATTCGTTAATCGGTAAATTAATTTGTCATGCGGAAACAAGAGAAGAGGCGATACAGCGAACCGAAAATGCTTTAACGGAGTTTGTAATCGAAGGAATAAATACAAATATAAATATGCTTTCTGATTTGGTTAGTGATGCTAATTTTATTTCTGGTGAACATGACATAAATTACTTAGAAAGCAAAATCAAAAAGATAAATTAATTTGTGGAAATTATCGCTAAGAATAGATGAAAGGCAATTAAATGCTTTAGATGACTTACTTTGTTCTATAGACGCTGATTCAATTTCATATAAGTTGTTCAATAATAATTATGAGACATCTTCAAATATTGTTTTAGTATCTGCGATTTTTGATGAATCATGTTCTTTTTCAAGTATATTGGAAGATTTAACTTTACTTGTTCCTAATTCTTCGATTATAAAATATGATAAAATTTTAAATCAAAATTGGCACCTAAGGTGGAAATCTGCAATTAAACCAATAGTCTATAATTTTGGTTTGGCTATAATTCCTACCTGGTGGAACTCTAGTCCTAGAAGTGATTTCATTATTAAACTTGATCCGGGTCAAGCCTTTGGCACAGGTTCCCACGAGACTACCTATTTATGTCTTAAAGGAATCTTTGATTTGAGAGGAAGAGAAAAAGGCGTTATTTTGGACTTTGGTTGTGGCACGGGTATTCTCGGTATTGCAGCCCATCTTATTGGCTTTAACAAAGTTTTTAATGTTGATGATGATCCAATTGCATTGGAAATAGCCGAAAAAAATAGAATAATTAATAAGATAAATAAAGAAAATTTTCATGTTCTACCCCCTAAAGATTTTGAAGAGCATTTTTTTGATGTGATAGTGGCAAATATTTGCTTAAATACTTTACTTGACTCTAGAATGCTTTTTGCTCGATGGATTCGACCTGGAGGACTTATCCTACTATCAGGTATTTTGAATAGCCAAGTGCAAGATCTGCTTTCTGAGTATGGCTCGCCATTTAATTTAGTTTCAATAAAAAAGATGAATGATTGGTCCTTAGTAATTCTAGAGGGTAAGTAAAGTTAAAATGAAAATAGGATCATTTCATATTGAACAACCACTCATACTAGCACCAATGTCCGGAGTGACTGATTCCCCCTACCGGAAAATATGCCATTCTCTTGGTGCGTCTTTTAGTTTGAGTGAGATGGTTGCCGCCCGAACAAGTTTGCGCGAAAAGTTATCTAAAAATTTACGGCTAACTTCCTTCGAGGGAGATTCCCCTAGAGTAATTCAATTGCTTGGTTCAGACCCTGCAGAAATGGCTTATTTTGCAAAATATGTGCGTGATTTAGGCGCTGAGATTATTGACATAAATATGGGTTGCCCGGCAAAAAAAGTTGCTAAAAAAAACGCTGGTTCCGCTTTGATGGGCGATCCGAAAATAGCAAAACAGATAGTAGAAGCGGTTGTTGATTCAGTTGATTGTCCAGTGACTGTTAAAATGCGGACTGGAATTTCTAAACAAAAAATAAATGCTGTTTCGTTGGCGCAAGAATTTGAGAAATGTGGGGTTCAAGCAATTACAATTCATGGCAGAACTAAAAGCTGTTCTTATAAAGAGCCTGCTGAGTACTCTACGGTAAGGGCTGTAAAAGAAGCAGTTAAAATCCCGATATTGGTAAATGGTGACATTACCTGCGGGGAAACCGCTGCTCTGGCAATTACTAAGTCGGGAGCTGATGGAATTATGATTGGAAGAGGTGCTTGTGGAAATCCCTGGGTCTTCCTAAAGATTAACTCATACTTAAATAATCTACGATATATACCACCTACTGATATTACAGTTTTAGATCTACTAGAAAACTATATCGATTCGCTTTATAGTTTTTATGGTTCGGTTCGAGGGCATTTGATTGCTCGTAAGCATGTTAATTGGTTTTTGCAAAAAAGCGATTTAAAGCGTTATACAGAATTGACAGAATTTAATAAATTAGGTAACAACTTAGCTCAATTGGAATTTTTGAAAAAAATCAGAAAGAAACTAGCCTGATAAAAATATGAAAAAAAAACCAGATCCACTTTTACATGAACTAATTAGAAATAATATAGAGACTTATATCGGTGATCTACAAGGAGAGAAACCTACTAATCTTTATGGGTTGACCTTATCCCAAGTGGAGAAGCCGCTTTTTGAAGTAGTGTTAAGGTATTCAAACGGAAACCTATCGAAGGCTTCCAATGTTCTTGGTATAAATAGAGCGACTCTAAGAGCTAAATTAAAAAAATATAAGATGAAATATTAAAGGAAATTTAACATGCAGCGCTACGCTTTGATTAGTGTTTCCGATAAGACAGGAGTTGTCGAATTAGCAACGGAACTCGTTAACTTAGGATTGAAAATTATATCTACCGGAGGAACGTATGCCGTACTAGTGGAGTCGGGTCTTGAGGTTATGGAAGTTTCAACCTACAGTGGTCAGCCTGAAATCATGAATGGTCGAGTAAAGACGTTACACCCAAAGATTCACGGTGGAATATTAGGCCGCATAGATAGGGATCTCGATATTATGCGTGGAGCAGGTATTGAGCCTATAGATTACGTAGTAGTAAATCTATATCCGTTCGAGCGTACGATTGAAAAAAATGATACTCTGTTAGTCGATGCAGTTGAAAATATCGATATAGGGGGGCCGGCTATGTTGAGGTCTGCTGCAAAAAACTATGAACGAGTTACCTCAATTTGTGATCCGAAAGATTATCGGTTAATCATATCAGAACTAAAAGAGAAAAAAGAAGTCACAAGAACAACCCGCTTCAGATTGGCAGCAAAAGTTTTTGAGCACACAGCCAGATTTGATGCCACAATTGCCAATTATTTGTTACACAGCCAATCAGAACCAAAACAAAAAAAAGAAAAGGAGTCTGTCAAAACTTTTAAGTTACAAAAAAAAGTTTCACTACGCTATGGAGAAAATCCGCATCAAAAAGCTTGGATGTATGAGCTTGAACCCAGTCTTAGTAGCGGAAAAGAATTAGAGATTCTACGAGGCAAGGAGCTCTCCTTCAACAACTTTGTTGATGCTGATTCAGCTTTGGATTGCGTGATGACGTTTAAGCATCCTGCTTGTTGTATTGTTAAGCATGCAAACCCCTGCGGTGTTGCACAGTCGGATAGTCTCGAGCAAGCTTATTATTTAGCATTTGAAGGCGATAAAACCTCAGCTTTTGGCGGTGTCATTGCTTTTAATCAAATTGTCACAAAGAAATTAATCCAAAAAGTTATTAAAAATCAATTTGTCGAAATAATAGTGGCACCTAACTTCGATTCTGATTGCCTAAATATAAAGGAATTAAGTAAAAATCTTCGTTTTTTAAAGGCTAAAAAGAAAGGACGCGATGATTCGAATAACTTTGAGTGGAAGACAGTATCTAATGGGCTGCTTGTTCAAGAAAAAGATTTTGTTAAAATTTCGGAACTTCAAATTGTTTCTGATAAAGATCCGACTAAAGCCCAAAAAGATAGTTTGTTGTTTGCTTGGAACGTTGTTTCGCATGTAAAGAGTAACGCAATCGTTTTAGCTTCTGGCCAGCGAACCATTGGGATTGGCGCTGGTCAAATGAGTCGGATAGATAGTGTCGAGCTAGCAGTAAGGAAAGCAAGCAAGGCTAACTTTAACTTACAAGGTTGTAGTTTGGCGTCGGATGGTTTTTTTCCTTTTAAGGATGGAGTGTCGGAGGCAGCACACCATGGCGTTAAGGCCATTATTCAGCCTGGCGGTTCTATTAGAGATGATGAAGTGATAATGGAGGCAAATAAACACCAAATAGTGATGGCTTTCACGGGAGTTCGACATTTTAAACATTAAGATGTGAGGATATTAGTGATGAACAAAAGAGTAATGATAATTGGTAAGGGAGGAAGGGAGCATGCTTTAGCGTGGAAATTTGCAAGTTACGATTTGGTAGAAAAAGTATATTGTGTGCCAGGTAATCCGGGTACTGGCAAAGAAGAGAAAGTTGAAAACATTTATATCGAACCATCTGATATTAGAAAACTTCTTGATTTTGCAATAAAAGAAAAAATTGATCTTACTGTTGTTGGTCCTGAAGGACCATTGGTAGAAGGAATTGTTGATAAATTTAGTGCTGCAGGACAGAAATGTTTTGGTCCATCAAAGAAGGCAGCTCAATTAGAGGGTTCAAAGGTTTTTGCCAAAGAATTTTTTACGAGACATGGAATTCCCTCAGCTTCATATAGAGTCTTTTCTGACCATGATTCAGCTTTAAATTTTTTAAAGCGATATGATTTTCCGGCAGTTATTAAAGTAGATGGGCTAGCCGCTGGCAAAGGTGTAACAATCGTTAAAAATATCATAGAGTGTGAGCAAATTTTGGATGATATTTTCAATAAGAAAGTTTTCGGGCTTGCTGGTTCGAGAATTGTTGTTGAGGAGTTCATCCCCGGAGAGGAACTTAGTTATATCTGTATGATAAATCAGTCAAGTTATTTGTCGTTCGCTTCGTCTCAAGATCATAAAGCTAGAGATGACGGGGATAAAGGTCCAAATACCGGCGGCATGGGAGCCTATTCACCAGCGGTTCTGATGAATAAAAGCTTAGAAAAAAAGATAGTAGATACTGTCATTATCCCAACTTTAAAAGGAATAAAAAAGGACGGTTTGAACTATACAGGGTTTCTCTATGCTGGGTTGATGATTGATGAAAACAAACAAATTAAGGTTTTGGAATTTAACTGTAGATTTGGTGATCCCGAAGCACAACCAGTTCTAATGCGTTTGAAGACTAATCTCTTTAATGCTTGCCTTGACATGCTAGAAAACAAAAATAATATAAGCAAACTGGATTTTGACGCAGGAACCGCCTTAACGGTAGTTTTAGCGGCCAAGGGTTACCCTGGTAAATTTCTCAAAAATATTAAGATCCCTATTAATGCGGATAATAAAAACAATAGCGGTACAAACATCAAGATTTTTCATGCTGGGACTTATATTAAAAATGATGAGGTACTTTCAAATGGAGGTAGAGTTCTTAATGTTTCCTCCTTATCTAAAGATTTGAAAACCGCACGTGCAATTGTTTATAAAGCTATAGATGATTTAAAAATTAAGGACCTTTTCTATCGATTGGATATCGGAGAGAAAGGCCTTAAAAAAAATTAAAGTTTCACCAGTTCAAGAAGTTTTTTAATAAAATAAGTCCAGCTTCCGAGCTTTTCTCAGGATGAAATTGTGTCGCGAAAATATAATCTTTCTGCAAAATAGACGTAAAATTTCCTAAATAGTTAGTTTTCCCAAGAACGAGGTTTTGGTCTACAGGATTCACGAAAAAGCTGTGTACAAAGTAAAAATAGCTGTTATTATCAAGTCCATTTATTAAGGGATGTTTTCTAGTGAAAGTTACTTTGTTCCATCCCATGTGTGGAATTTTTAGTTTTTCGGTTTCTTTTGGTACAGCATGGTTTCGTTTAAAACGATTAACTTTTCCACTAATAAGCCCTAAGCATTTTACCCCTCCTCCCTCATCGCTATACTCCATTAATGATTGTAGGCCAAGGCATATACCTAAAAATGGTCTGGTTTTGCATAGTTGAGAGATTGCTTGATCCAAATTATGTTTTTTCAGATTTTTCATGCAATCGTTGATGGCACCTTGTCCCGGAAATACAATTCTATCTGACTTTAGGATGTCCTTATGGTCGTCGGTTACGCTAATCAAATAATTTTTGTTTGAAACAAATTTTAGCGCCTTGTAGACGCTTAGTAAGTTACCACTACCATAATCAATGATAGATATGCGTATCAATTAGAGAACACCTTTGGTAGACGGAGTTACAGGTTTTAGTTCGGAGTCAACTTTGACAGCCATGCGTAGTGCTCGACCAAAGCTCTTGAATATAGTTTCAATAATGTGGTGAGTATTCTTGCCTCTTAGATTGTCAATATGTAACGTACAATTTGCGTGATTAACAAAGCCTTGAAAAAACTCATAGAAAAGTTCAACATCAAAATCACCAACGTAGCTACGTGGAAAATTCACATTAAATTCTAAACCCGGCCGACCCGAGAAGTCTATTACTACACGAGAAAGGGCTTCGTCGAGTGGAACATAAGAGTTGCCAAATCTTGTGATTTGTATTTTTTCACCAAGAGCAGAATTGACCGCTTGTCCGAGAGTTATCCCTATATCTTCTACAGTGTGATGCGCGTCGATTTCCAAGTCGCCTTCTGCAATCACTTTTAAATCAAAGTTCCCGTGCTTTGTCACTTGGTCTAGCATATGCTCAAGAAATGGTAAGCCAGTTTTTAGCTGGGAAGAGCCAGAGCCATCTAAATTAATCAAGACATTAATTTTGGTTTCATTTGTGTTTCGTTTGATGTCGGCTGTTCGCATCGTTTTTACCTTGCTGAAGTTAATAAATTAATTTCATAGTATAATAACTAATTATACAGAAACCTAAAAAATTTAGTTGAAAAATTATTATGTTAGATAAATTTGAGAGAGTTGAGCGGTGGTTATCTAGTGCCCAAGAAGAATTCCTTGACATCATATTGGACCTGGATAAAACCACGACAATTGACGATGATAAATGGAGTTCGGACCGCGGGAGTTATGGTAGAACTCTGATATTTGAGAAGGGGAAGCTTGTCGAAAAATTTGCGGTCAATTTTTCTAGTATAAAAGGTGATAAACTGCCACCCTCTGCTACAGATAAAAGGCCAGACCTTTCTGGCAAGCCTTTTCGTGCTGTCGGACTATCAATTGTTTATCATCCGGCGAATCCGTTTGTTCCTACTGCCCACGAGAACTTGAGATTTTTTAATTCGGAGTTAAATGGAAATGACGTGTGGTGGTTTGGAGGTGGTTTTGATCTAACGCCATATTTTGGGTTTAAAGAAGATTGTAAAAAATGGCACCAGTCGGCAAAAAAAGTTTGTGATGAATTTGATCCTTCTGTATACAAAGAATTTAAACGCAATTGCGACGAGTATTTTTTTATTCGGCATCGAGATGAAAGAAGAGGAATTGGTGGGATATTTTTTGATGACTTAAACGGTTGGCCCTTCGACGTTTGTTTTGATTTTATTAAATCTGTTAATAAATGTTTTTCTACAGAGTATTTCGAGATCTTCCAAAAGCGCTCAGCAACTAAGTATGACAAGAACGAAAAAAATTTTCAGTTGTATCGTCGGGGGCGGTATGTTGAGTTTAATCTGGTTTATGATAGAGGAACACTCTTTGGACTTCAGTTCGGTGGGAGAATTCAGTCAATTCTAGCTTCGCTTCCTCCTATGGTGTCTTGGCCTTACTCAGCTAAAGAAACAAACCAAAAATATGAGAAAAAGCTTTTGAATGAATTTCTCGCAGTTGAAGACTGGGTGAACTATTAGGTCATCAATAAATACCAAGGTCTAACCCTGCTGCTAATGTTTGACCAAACAGACGAGCTTCCTTCAAGTGTATTTCCGTTATTTTGCCTACGACTATTAGCGGCTCAAGTGCTTCTTTCCAACCCATAGCATCTGTTATTTTTTTAATGCCATTATAAGCACCTATACCACTGGTGCCAGCTTTAATAATGATTCCAAAAGGCAACCCTCTTTTTCTTTCAATCACTTCATAGTAAATATTTTCCAAAAAGACTTTCATTGCTCCTGACATATAACCAAAATTCTCGGACGAACCTAAAATAATCGCATCAATGTTAATGACATCTTGGGCATTTGCCGTTAAAGAATCTTTTGAGTATGTTATAATATTGAAATCGTTTGAATTTTTTATATCAACTAAGGCTTCTGCACAGAGTTTATTTGTTGAACCGCTTCGTGAATTAGAAATAATCAATAATTTTTTATATTCTTTATCCATTGTTTCATAGATTAATTTAAAAAGAATTGGGTATGCCAAAAAAAAATAATGAAATAAAAGCCAAACTAGCCGATACCTTTGATAAGTATGACCTATACGAAGAATCAGTACAATGTTCAGAAGCCGAGGTTGATTTCATTGAAGAACAGTTTTTTGAGCTTCGAGGTCGCCCTGCCCGATTTCTTAGAGAAGACTTTTGTGGATCTGCGAAGGTTTGTCGAGAATGGATTGATAGAAATAGTAAGAATCGTGCTGTTGGTGTAGATAATGACCAAACCGTGCTAGATTGGGGATTTAAAAAACATTTCTCTCATCTTTCAAAAAATAAAAAAGCTAGGGTAAAGTTAGTTAACTCTGATGTATTAAGTGTGAGTACGTGTAAGCAGGACGTTATATGCGCAACAAATTTTAGTTATTGGCATTTTACTGAAAGATCCCTACTATCTCAATATTTTAAGAGTGTTAGACAGAGCCTCAATCCCGATGGGGCACTGATTTTAGATTTTTATGGTGGTCTTGATGCCACAAAAAAATTACAAGAAGAGACCCAATATAAGGATTTTACCTATATTTGGGACCAGGCTGATTTTAATCCTATTAATAATATGCAATTGTGTTATATTCATTTTAGGTTTTCTGACGGTTCAAAAATAGAAAGAGCATTTACTTACAGCTGGCGTTTTTGGTCGATACGTGAGTTGAGGGAGTTGCTGGTAGATTCAGGTTTCTCCCAGAATTACGTCTATTGGCAAGAATGGGATGACGAAAAGAACGAGGCTAAGTCTGAATTTAAAATCGTAGAAAAAGTTGAACATGAAACTGCTTGGATTGGTTATATTGTTGCACTTTTATGAGTTAATTATTTAAATAAATTTCCAATATTTTTTTGTACTGATACGAAAATGTAACAAAAAAATGTTTAGCTAAATTTTTTAAAAAGGCTTCAATTAAGGTAATGAGCGTTATTCAATTTAAACGAGGCGATAATAAAAATGCTGGATACTCGTCTCGAGAAAAATCTAGAATATTAAAAGATAAGATCTTCGGTGCATTCATGGGTGTAGGGGGTGTCTCCGTTATTGTTGCTATTCTTCTTATATTCTTTTACTTAGGTTATGTAGTTATTCCATTGTTCGGGTCCGCTAAGTTTGAATTTTCCACAAGTTATAGTGTCGATGAACAATCTAAGATTTTGGCTACTAGTATTGATGAGTATTCTGAGGTTGTTTTTTCAGTCCATGATAATGGAAATCTTGTTTTTTCTTCAGTCGGAAAAAAAAATCAATTACTAAGTGAATTTATACCCGGTGTAGAAAAATCAAATAATCTAATAACATCTGTTTCAAGCGGTGACCCGGCCAGCCAAGTAATTGCAATTGGGATGCGTAATGGTTCCGCATATTTAATAAAAACAAATTATGAAATTAGTTATCCTAATGATATAAGAAGTATAATCCCATCAATAATATACCCAACCGGTAAAATTCCATTACAAATAGATAGTGCTAATTCACCAATTCAAAAAATTTCAGGTCAATTCTTTGAGGATAAGGGAGCTGTTGCCTCCGTTACAGAAGATAATCGATTGTTAATGACGTTTGTCGTGCTATCAAGTTCGTTTTTTTCGGACGCTCTTGACGTAAGTTATGAAACGGTTGAGGTGGCTAGACTTACTAGCTCCGTTTCTTCTTTAGAACTTGATGTAAATCAAAGAAACCTTATCGTGGTAACAACCGATGGGGTCATGTCTATGTATGACGTTACTACAGCAGATGAGATTGAGTTAATCGATAGAGCCAGTGTGGTTGGACCCGGGGAAGAGGTGACTGATACAAAATTCCTTAGTAGCGGTATTTCTCTAATAGTTGGAAGCTCTTCTGGAGAGATTGCTCAGTGGTCGGCTGTGAGGGACATAAATAATATTTATTCACTCAAACAAATTCGAGTATTCGAGCCAATGCCATCCGGGATTATAAAAATTGCTCCAGAATATTATAGAAAAGGATTTTTTGTTATAGATGCTGACCGAAATATGGCAGGATATCACGCTACCGCAAATAAGCAGGTTGCATTTATTGATAATATAGGCATTGATCCAGTGGACATCACAATCTGTCCAAGAAGCAAGAACGTTCTCGTTGGCTATGGGAACCGTGGAATAAGTTTGTACGCGATAAAAAACGAACATCCGGAAGTGTCTTTAAATGCACTATGGGGCAAAGTATGGTACGAGAGCAGGGAAAAACCAGAATATATTTGGCAGTCATCGGCTGCAAACAGCGACTTCGAGCCTAAGTTCAGCCTTACTCCTTTAATCTTTGGCACCGTAAAGGCTACTATTTATTCTCTTATTTTTGCGGCTCCTTTGGCGATATTCGGAGCCGTATATACTGCATATTTCATGGCACCCCGAATGCGACGAGTAGTTAAACCAACTATAGAAATCATGGAAGCTTTGCCAACTGTAATCTTAGGGTTTCTGGCCGGACTTTGGTTTGCTCCTTTTGTAGAAAGGAATTTAGCCGGATTTTTTTTAAGTATACTTGCGATACCGCTTAGCACCATACTAATGGCCATGGTTTGGCCTAAAACACCACGATTTTTGAAGCGACTTTTTCCTGAAGGGTGGGAATCACTTTTTTTAATTCCCGTCATAAGTATATCTATTTGGATAGCTCTATCTTTAGGTACACACATAGAGCTTCGTTTTTTCGATGGAAACTTACCTCATTGGTTAAATATAAATTACGATATAGGTTACGATCAAAGAAACTCACTGGTAGTTGGAATAGCTATTGGTTTTGCGGTTATTCCCACAATTTTTTCAATAAGCGAAGATGCTGTCTACGGAGTCCCGAAGAGTTTAACCAATGGTTCGTTAGCGTTAGGTGCCACTCCTTGGCAAACTGTGTACAGAGTTATTTTATTAACCGCCAGTCCTGGTATTTTTTCTGCTTGTATGATTGGCATGGGACGTGCGGTCGGTGAAACAATGATTGTTTTAATGGCCACCGGAAATACTCCAATTATGGATATGAATATTTTTGAAGGCTTTAGAGCACTATCAGCAAATATAGCTGTTGAGATGCCTGAGTCGGCTGTGAACAGCACCCATTATAGGATTTTATTTCTTGCAGCATTTTTTCTTTTTATTGTTACTTTTGTCGTGAATACAGTATCTGAGATAGTTCGACAGAGACTTAGAGTTAAGTACGCAAATTTATAGCTTTAATTAGATGAACAACAGAAACAAAATAAAAAAAACCTTAGCGCTTGGAGCACCCTATGTTTGGTTGACATCTGGCGCAGTTGCGTTCTGCATGATTTTAGTTATTGGAGTAATTGGGCTAATTACTGTAAGAGGAGCAGTCCATTTTTGGCCGAAACCTGTTGTGTTGATAAACATGGTCCCGGGGATGTCTGAAAAAAGGATAATGGGAGAAATAGTGGGTGAAGAGGTTGTTAGTGCCACTTTGCTTAAGGAGGCAGGAATTGTTGTTCCAGATAATATTCAAACGGTTGAAAGAATTTTGGTAAAAATTGGAAATAGAAAACTAAACGGAATTGATTTCAAATGGATAAACCAAGTAGATTATCTTGCAGGGATGCAGAATCCTACAAATGCTACTGTAATTGAACGAGAGGAATGGGGTAACTTTTATGGATTTCTAGAAGGTGTTAACGAAGATGGACGACGTCTTGAACTAGGAAATTCAATAATCGATGAGGTACAAAATCGGCTAGAACGAAGACACGAGATTGCAGACAAGATTAGGTCAATAGAAAATTCAGAGATGAGGAAACTTAACGGAAAAGTTGAACAATTACGATTAAGTTCACGTCGGCTTGAGCTAAAAGAAATCCCTAAGCAGAGCGAGGAGTTTTTAAAGATTGATGCCCAACTGATAATTATTAATAAAAAATATGATGAACTAAATCAACAACTGGCGAGTCTGTACGAGGAGATTGAACGCGATCAAATTGACTTATTAACAGCAAATGGTGCTGTGGCAACCTTGGATATGAAAGACATCGTCAGAGTATATCAGCCAAACACTATGACTTTTGGAGAGAAAGTTATTCACTATATACAAAAGGTTATTGAATTTGTAAGTGAGGAACCTCGAGAGGCGAATACCGAGGGTGGTATTTTTCCAGCTATATTTGGTACTGTTATAATGGTGCTGCTAATGTCGGTTTTTGTTACCCCCTTTGGGGTTGTAGCCGCGGTCTATTTGAATGAATATGCAGGCCAAAATGCACTTACTAGGGCAATAAGAGTAGCTGTGAATAATCTTGCTGGTGTACCGTCTGTTGTTTATGGAGTTTTCGGACTAGGGTTTTTTGTTTATTTTGTTGGCGGTTCAATAGATGATTTGTTTTATCCAGAATTTGCCCCGGCTCCAAAATTTGGCACGCCCGGATTAATTTGGTCTTCTCTGACGTTAGCAATTCTCACTGTACCCGTTGTGATTGTTTCTACAGAGGAAGGCCTGCGGCGTATTCCAAGAAATTTACGAGAAGGTAGTTTGGCTCTTGGAGCAACAAAAGCAGAAACACTAATTAGAACAGTTTTGCCAATGGCCACTCCCGCAATGATGACAGGATTGATTTTGGCTGTGGCACGGGCAGCAGGAGAAGTGGCACCCTTAATGATGGTTGGTGTAGTAAAATTGGCACCTTCGCTGCCAATTGACGGTACTTTTCCGTTTATCCATATGGAAAGAAAATTCATGCATATGGGATTTCATATTTACGATGTGGGATTCCAAAGTCCAAATGTAGAGGCGGCACGTCCTTTAGTGTATGCTACTTCTTTTTTGTTGATTGTTATTATAATCACGCTAAATATGACAGCTATTACCGCTCGAAACCGCTTGAGGGAAAAATATAATGCAACAGATGCCTGATGAAACCAATAAAAAAATACGCCCTAGTGCAGATACTTCTACTATAAACAAAGATGAGGCAAGTGAAATGATTTTTGAGAACGAAGCCGCACTGACTGTCACTGAACTCGATTTTTTTTATGGACATGTTAAGGCACTCAATAAAATTAATTTACTTATACCAGAAAAAAAAGTCACAGCTTTTATAGGTCCCTCAGGCTGTGGTAAATCTACACTTCTTAGAATTTTCAATAGAATGAATGACTTGATAGAGGGAACTCGTGTTGAAGGTTCCGTTAGGTTGAAAGGTGAAGAAATCTTCTCTCCAGATATAAATGTTTCAAATTTGAGGCAACGAGTTGGGATGGTTTTTCAAAAGCCTAACCCTTTCCCCAAATCTATCTATGAGAACGTTGCGTATGGTTTGAGGATTCAAGGGGTGAATAGTAGGTCAACTCTAAACGTAACAGTAGAAGAAGCATTGCGCGGCGCAGCGCTCTGGGACGAGGTCAAAGATAGACTACATGAGAATGCTCTAAGTCTTTCTGGCGGTCAACAACAGCGTCTAGTAATCGCAAGAGCAATTGCTATTAAACCTGAAGTTCTACTACTGGATGAACCGGCTTCAGCCTTAGACCCTATTTCTACTTTGAAGATTGAAGAGTTAATAAATGAGTTAAAAAAACACTATACGATCGTGATTGTAACTCATAATATGCAACAAGCGACACGTGTTTCTGATTACACAGCGTTTATGTACCTAGGAGATTTAATAGAGTTTGACGAGACGACAAAGTTATTCTCTACGCCAGCAATGAAGCAGACAGAAGATTATATAACTGGCAGATACGGATAAAATTGGTAGTAATAATTATGAATCAGTCAACTCATATATCACAGCAATACGATAATGAACTAGAAGAACTTCGCTCAAAAGTTCTTTCTATGGGAGGGCTTGTTGAAGAGCATCTTTCTAAGGTTATAGAAACGATAAGCTCTTGTAATTTTGAAGGAGCCGAAGAAGTGGCAACGAGTGATTATAGGGTTAACGCAATGGAGGTTGAAATTGATCATATCTGTTCGACTATTTTACTAACAAGAGCCCCCGCAGCTTCCGACCTTAGACTGGTATTATCTATTTTCAAAACGATAAATGATTTGGAGAGGATTGGTGATGAGACTGAAAAAATAGCTAAGCTGGTGCTGAATTTAAAAACACCAAAGGCTATTAATATGTATTATGCGGGGATACTTACAATGGCTAGGGCAGTGCGGAGTATGTTGCGAGATTCTTTAAATGCCTTTGCCAGAACCGATTCTTCCGCTGCTTTGAAAATTGCAGAAAGCGATAAAGAGATTGACGACGGATTAGATGTTGTTTTGCGACAACTAATTACGTTCACCCTCGAGGATTCTAAGGCTATTTCATCAGTACTTGATGCTACCTTAGCCGCCCGTGCCCTGGAGAGAATTGGTGATCATAATAAGAATATTTGCGAAAATATTATTTATTTGGTTGAAGGTATAGATATCCGGAATACAACTCCTGAACAATAAGTCAAATTAACATAAAATTTTTTTATTAATTTTGTTTAGGAAAAGTAATTGTAAAGATACTACCCTCATTGATTGAACTTTCGACCTTTAAAGTGCCACGATATTTAATAATACTGTGCTTAACTAATGCGAGCCCTAAACCGGTGTTATTAAATTGCCCCTGATCTGTATGCATACCTTTCGAGCTATCTACTCTGAAGAAGCGTTCGGTTACACGTGGGATGTTTTCTTCACTAATTCCTATTCCGTTATCGGCGACTTGAAAATGTTTGCCGTTGTCGTTTTCCGACCATTTGATTTTAATGACTCCTTCATTTTGCGTGTATCGAGCCGCATTGAAAATGATATTTGAAACAATGATATAAATTTCTTCTTCTACACCTTTAATTGACACTGAATTATCGAGTTCAAGAACATAAAGTTGTGTTTTTGATGTGTTGAGCTGTTTTGCTTTGGAAACAGCTTGGTTTATAAGACTACATATATTAACGGATACAATTTTTCGGTTTGTGTTGTCAGATTGAAGTTTATTGAGTAAGAGTAGTTCGTCAACTAATATGTTCATTTTGTTAGCTTGCTCTTCCATTTCCTGCAGGGGCATGTGCCATTTCTTTGGCACTTCTGCGTGCTTTTGATTTAACTCTTTTATATATCCTTTAAAAATAGTAATAGGACTTTTTAATTCATGGGAAACATTAGCGACGAAGTTGGCTCTTTGAATTTCTGCATCTTCTAAATTAGTTATATCTCTGCCTACTATTAATTTATTATTATTCCCGTATTTAACACGGGTAAGTTCAAACATTTTCTTAGGGTCAAGAGGGTTGTTTATGTTGACCTGGTTATTCGTCAGATGACCTTCATCTAATAATTCCTTTATCTTAGGATCTCGAAGAACATTAGTCATTCTCAATCCAATATCATCAGGGGTTTTAATTCCAAGTTGTGTTATTGCTGATTTATTGGTCCAAGTAATACGGTCGTGATGATCGAGAGCAATAATCGAATCAGGCAGGGCTTTTGTGGCCTCTCGAAATTCTTTTAGTAGTTTTCTATTTCTTTTCTTCCGAGCTTGATCTTGTTGTCGAAATCTTATTATATTTCGTTCTAGCTCGTGCAAAGAGTCAGGCTGATTTCCGGTATAATTGGAGCTGATAATATTTCTGCTATTACTTGCTTTCAATATTCTTCTGACTCTTTTATGAAGATAAATTATGTATCCAATACTTGTCACTAAAAGTATTTCTTCAATAAAATTTAACGTATATCCCACCATAACGGCGAAGATAAAAATAATAGCGAGTCTTTTTATATCACTTTTCATCGTTGCTCAATTTAGTTTCAGAAATCATGTATCCAAATCCACGAGTGTTGATTATCAAATCCTCCGAGCTATAAATACTTATTTTTTTTCGAATACGCCTGATGTTGACATCTACGACACGATCGAAAACGTCATTTTGCCAACAAGCTTCAATAATCTCTGCGCGCGAACATACGTGGTTTCTAGCTTTTAAGAGATAACAAAGAATTTGAAATTCTTTTTTTGTAAGATTTAAATTGTTCCCATTATATAAAATTTTTTTCTCACCAGAGAGTATTTGAAAATCTGAATCATTAGTAGTTATTTTACTGTGATTTGTGCGACGAAGAACAGCGGTAACTCTTGACCTCAACTCTTCCAATGAAAATGGTTTAGTGACATAATCATCGACTCCTTCTTTAAATCCTTGCAGCTTATTTTGTTCTTCTGCTTTGGCCGTTACCATTATAATTGGAATATCCTTAATTGATTTTAGTCTTCTCATTTTTCTGATTAGCTCAATTCCCGAAAGGCCAGGGAGCATCCAGTCCAATAAAATGAGGTCAAATTTTTTTGTGGTAATTAGTTCTAGAGCCTCTTCAATATCACGCGCCTTTGTGATTAAAAATTGAGGTTCAAGGCCAAAGCTTATCAACTTGGCTATACTAGGGTCATCTTCTACCACTAGAATTTGTTGAGTCATTGTTCCTATCTATTTTTTAAATTTTATAAGATGAAATAATTTTTTATGATACCATATTGTTTTTAAATCATACGTTAGGGTAAACAATTTTCGCGCAAATAAACTTGAAATTTTTTATATTTACGTTGAGGAAGCTTTGTTTTTCGAATGATCATGAAAAAACAGATTGTTAAAGAATATAATTTTAATTTTCTTGAAAAAGAGATCCAAGAAAATTGGGATAGAACCTCAAAATTTTCTGTTACCGAAAATTCAAGCAAAAAAAAATTTTATTGTCTTTCTATGTTTCCTTATCCGAGTGGAAAGCTCCACATGGGCCATGTTCGCAACTACACGATAGGGGACGTAATATCGCGTTTTAAACGAATGCAGGGGTTCAATGTTTTGCAGCCTATGGGATGGGATTCATTTGGACTGCCTGCTGAAAATGCTGCAATTCAAAATAACACTCAACCCTCAAAATGGACGAACGAAAATATCACTGATATGCGTAATCAACTTTGCAGGCTCGGATTTGCATATGATTGGAATCGTGAATTATCTACTTGCGATCCTAGTTATTTTAGGTGGGAGCAGTGGTTTTTTTGTAAACTTTATGAAAAAGGCTTAGTCGAAAAAAAAGAATCTGAAGTGAATTGGGATCCTGTCGATAAAACAGTGTTGGCTAACGAGCAAGTTATCGAGGGTAGAGGTTGGCGCTCTGGGGCTTTGGTGGAAAAAAAGAAAATTCCTCAGTGGTTTGTGAAAATTACTAAGTATGCCGATGAATTATTATCTGAAATAGATAATTTACACGACTGGCCAGATTCCGTAAAAACAATGCAGAGAAACTGGATTGGTCGATCTGAAGGAGTGTTGTTAAAATTTGCACTAAAGCATTCTGATATCCATATTGAGGTGTTTACAACTAGACCAGATACATTGTTTGGCGCGACGTTTTTGGCTTTATCACCAGATCATAACCTAGTACAAAAGATGGCCAAGACAAATAAAAAATTGAGGGAACAGCTAGATTGTTGGAAAAAAAATGATAAAAAAGGCGCTGACACTAGCAATCAAGAAAAAGAGGGGGTTAAATTAGACGCAAAAGCGGTAAACCCAATATCGGGACGAGAGGTCGATGTTTGGGCGGCGAATTTTGTGGTCTCAGGTTATGGAACAGGGGCGGTGATGTCAGTGCCTGCTCATGACCAAAGGGATTGGGAATTTGCTAAAAAATATAAGCTTCCAATAGTGGATGTGATAGAAGCTATTCCCCCGCATATTTCAAATATTCAAAAATCCGCTTTTGAAAAAAAAGGAGTCTTAAAAAATAGTGATGACTTTAACGGTTTGACATCAGAACAAGCGTCAAAAAAAATACTAAAAAAACTGGAGGGAAATGGCCTTGGTGTAAAAGAAACTCAATTTAGGTTGCGAGATTGGTTGGTCTCAAGGCAAAGATTTTGGGGATGTCCTATCCCTATTTTGTATCTAGCAAATAAAGCAATTGAGGTCGAAAAAGAAAGTAATTTACCTATTGAGCTTCCTCTCAGTAAAGAGGTGTTGGGCAAAGTAAAATCGTTAGACGAGTATGAAGAATTTAAAACTGTAAAAAACTTAGATGGGAGCATTTCCATCAGGGAGACTGATACCTTTGATACATTTTTTGAATCTAGTTGGTACTTTGCTAGATACTGTAGTTATGATTCAAAAGACAAAATGCTCGATGAAAGAGCTGATTATTGGCTTCCCGTGGATGTTTACATTGGAGGGATTGAGCACGCTGTTTTGCACCTCCTTTATGCTCGTTTCTTTAACAAAGTACTACGTGACGAGGGATTGCTTAAATCAAATGAGCCTTTCAAAAAACTACTTACTCAAGGCATGGTTTGTAAAGAAACATATTTTAGGAAGAAAGGAAGTAAAATAGAATATTTTTATCCCGATGAAGTGGAGACTGAATTAGATAAGAAAGGTGCGACATTAAAAGCACATTTGAAAAAAGATAAAAAGTCTGTAAGTATCGGGCCGATTGAAAAAATGTCTAAATCAAAGAAAAATGGGGTTGACCCGGAGGGTCTTATAGAAAAATATGGCGCAGACACCGTTAGATTATATACAATGTTCGCTGCTCCTCCTGAGCAAATGTTGGAATGGTCTGACAACGCAGTCGAAGGTTCTTTTAAGTTTTTAAGAAATATTTGGAATTTAACGCAATCTCACATTCACAGTAGAACTGGTAAGAAAATTGTACAAAATACTTGTCTTAATAATCGTCAAAAGCAACTTAAGCGTAAAGTTCACCAGACAATTAAAAAGGTGACAGATGACTATTCTCGAAGATATAAATTTAACACAGCAATAGCAGCCATAATGGAGCTTTATAATCTAGTGGCGAGGTTTCAATCGAGCACTGATAATGACGAGTTTTTATTGGATGAAGCCATAAGTGCGATAATAAAGTTACTACATCCAATTGCTCCGCATATCACCGAAAGATTATGGCTGGATTTGGGTAATACGACATTAGTGGACGATGATTGGCCCACTTATGATTCCTCTATATTGATTAGTGAATCGGTTGAAATAATAATTCAGGTTAATGGAAAAAAAAGATCAAGCGTTGAAATCATGTTAGATCTTGGTAGAGAGGAATGTATAAAGATCGTCAAAGAAGACAAAAATATATCAAAATATATTGAAAATAGAGAAATAAAAAAAATTATTTTTATTCCAAATAAGCTAGTCAACCTTGTAGTTTAGATGCACAATTACTTTTTAAAAATTTTAAGTTCATTCATGATTTTTGTTTCATTAACCGGTTGTAGTGGATGGCAGCTTCGTGGAATTGATAGTCTAGATGAAGAAAAGTTGAGTGCTTACATTGATGGCAGGAGAGTTCCTTCACTAACCAGCGCTTTAAGAGCAGCTTTCATAGCGCGGGGTATCACGGTAACCTCAAATTCAAAGGATGCTAAAATTTTGGTGAGTATATTAAGTGGTGATTTCAAAAGCCGAGTCTTGTCACTCGATCCAGGCAGTGGGAAGGTCAAGGAATTAGAGATTGAATTATCAAGTGAAGTAGTGGTTAGGTCAAAAAAAAATGGATTGCTTATGCCAAGGCAGACTATACGATTGCAAAGAGATTATTTTTTTGATGAACTGGCTGCGGAATTTACAACTATGAGAAGCGAGATTATTGAAAGAGATTTAGCCAAGGATTGGGCTTTCGCGGTAGTCTATCGTGCTGTGACAAGTTTAAAAAAAAATAACAAAAACGATTAGTATTCAAAATGGTAAAAAAAAATAAATTTTATTGTGCAATGGGTGATGAGCCTGTACAAATGATAGAGGCTTCAAATAAAATTAAAGTTCTATTTTGCCAGAATGACGAATATGAAAGATGTGTTTTTGAGCCGAACACCAATGATGATTGGCATGCCTTAAAGTGTCGAGTTAATTCTCCCTCTCTATTTAATGAGAAGCGTTTATTCGAAATAAACATAAAGAATAAACCATTAAAGGCCGCAGAGCAGGTACTATCAGAAATCATAGAGCTTTCTGAATCAGAAGATGTTTTCTTTTTCAGAATTTCGTTTAGATATAAAAAAAATCCTTCTTGGTTATCTGAAGTAATTGAGGGTGGTGAATTTTTTCCCTGCCATCAACTTAATATTAATCAGACGTCTCATTGGATACTTAAAAGATTAGCAAAAAGTGGAAAAAAAATTTCAAGGGAAGCAGCTGAATTTATAAGCGAAAAAAATGAAGGCAACCTTATTGCGACGGCTAATGAAGTTGACAAATTAGCTTTAACTGTCGAATCAACTGAGATTACATTGCGAAAAATAGTCGAGCGTGTGTCCGAAGGGTCGACTTATACAGTTTACCATCTAAAAGATGCAATTTATCAAAATTCCGTTGATCGGGTAATAAAGGTTTGTAGAACTTTGGAAAGAGAAAATGTCGAACCAGTGGTTATTTGTTGGCTCCTTAAAAGTGAGCTTCGAACTTTAGTAAAAGCTAAATTCCGTCTTCTCAAAGGCGATCAGATTGGAGACATTTTTTCTTCCTATAATATTTGGTCGAGAAATCAAAATACTTTTAAAAACACAGTCAATCGTCTAAACTCAAAGCAGTTGTCTGATTTATTACGGGAAATCAGCGAAGCCTTGATCGGAATTAAAACTGGTTCATCGTTATCGTTTTGGACGAAGTTAGAATTAATTTTAATTAAGATTGTTGATCCTAATTTAGTTTTAGTTGATTGTTCTGAGGTGCAAGGGATTTCAAAAATTGGATAATTTAGAGAAATACATCGCTGAGACTGGGGCTAAAGCAAAATTGGCAAGTAAAAAAATGAAGGGTTCGAGTCTTTTTGCAAGAAATCAAACTTTAGTTTCCATTTCAGCAGAGCTTTTACGTTTCAAAGATAAAATATTAGACGCCAATTTAGAAGATCTAAAGCATAATAAAGATTTATCAAGTTCTATGACTGACAGGCTGAAATTAACTTCGTCAGTTGTCGACGCAGTGGCCGAAGGAATCATCAATGTTTCATCCTTGCCCGATCCAATTGGTAATATTGAGGATATGCGAGAGCAACCGAGTGGAATAAAAGTCGGTAAAATGCGTGTCCCGATTGGTGTAATTGGCGTGATTTATGAGGCTAGACCAAGTGTTACCGCCGACGTTGCTGCTTTAGCGATTAAGTCGGGCAATGCCGTTTTATTGAAAGGAGGGTCAGAGGCGACCCTGACGAATAAAACTATTATGGAAGCGATAAACATTGGAATAAATAAGGTGGGTCTGATTCCAATTGATAGTGTTCAATTGCTTAGTGCGACTGATAGAAAGATTGTCGATAAACTTGTTCAAGCGGAAGCTTTTGTTGATCTTATAGTCCCGAGAGGGGGCAAGAGTCTGATAGCTTTAGTTGCTGAAAAAGCCCGAATCCCTGTAATAAAGCATTTAGATGGAGTGTGTCACGTATTTGTTGATGATCGCGCCGATCTTGAGAAGGCATTGGCTATTGCAATTAACGCGAAAACTCAAAGGTTGGGAACTTGCAACACAATGGAAACACTTCTAGTAGGAAAAAAAATAGCTTCTGAATTCTTTCCAATTATATTTGATAGATTTGATAACGCGGGTATAGAAGTAAGGGTTTGTTCTCAGACCTTCGAATCATATCCTAATTTAAAATTAGCTTGCGAAAATGATTGGTATGAGGAGTATTTAGGTCCGATACTGGCTGTAAAAATTGTCGAAAATGTCGACGATGCGATATTCCATATCACGAAGTACGGTTCTAACCATACCGACGCAATAGTCTCTGAAGATTATTCAAATATAAATAAATTTATCAGAGAGGTTGATTCAAGTTCGGTAATAGTGAATGCATCGACAAGATTTGCCGATGGGTTCGAGTATGGGCTTGGAGCTGAAATTGGTATTAGTACTGATAAATTCCATGCACGCGGACCAGTTGGCTTGGAAGGATTAACCTCCGTTAAATGGGTCGTATTTGGAAACGGCGACGTTAGAAAATGACGTGCGTAAAAAGAGAAATTCTCTAACGTGTTTCGGTTAGGATTAATGGGCGGTACGTTCGACCCACCTCATATTGGCCATCTTAGAATGGCTTTAGAAGCCCTTGAGCGATTGAAGCTCAACGAACTTAAGCTTATTCCACTTAACATTCCAAGTCATCGTAACGTCCCACAAGCTAGTTCCATTGCGAGAGTAGAAATGCTTCAAAAAGTAACAAAAAGTCCAATTCAAGTTGATGATTGCGAAATAAAAAGGGGTGGCGTAAGTTTTACAATCGATACAGTAAAATTGATGAGGCAAAAATTTCCCGAAGCTAAAATTTTTCTTATTATAGGGCAGGATTCACTTGCATCTTTTAAAAACTGGTTTTGTTGGCAGCAACTATTACAATTAACCAATCTTGCGATTTTTGCAAGAGATGGTATGGATTCTAGTTTGAGAGATCGTTATTTAAAGGAGTTGTCAAATTATAGTCAGGACAATCAAGTAATCTTCTTCGATTCTCCAACTATAATGGTTGGTTCAACCGATATAAGAGAAAAAATTAAACAAGGGTTAAACGTAGACTATCTTTTGCCCGAGAAAGTTTCTGATTATATTAAACAAAAGGGACTTTATCAGAATGGATAAAAATATAAATGAGGGAAGTAAAGAGTTTTATCTCATTAAGGCTTTAGAAAATGGTAAAGCTCAAGATATAATTCTCCTTGATGTTGCGTCTTTAACCTCAATAACCGATTACATGATTATTGCTACAGGAACTTCTAGTAGGCATGTAAAGTCCCTTGTTAGGTATCTTACTGAAAAGAATGATAATGTTGAATTACCACTTGGTGTAGAAGGAGTTGAATCAGGGGAGTGGGTCCTAATAGATTTTGGAGACGTGATTATACATATAATGCTAAAGGCTACAAGAGACTTCTATAATCTTGAAGGTCTATGGGGTGTTCAATTTAAAAATTATACAGAGTCTCCAACATAAATGACTATTGATATTATATGTATATCTAATAAACAGAATGATTGGATATTGCATGGTATCAAAACTTATTTAACGAGACTTCCAAAATGGTTGACAGTAAATGTAATATTAATTTCTCCGGTAAAAGACAAGCTTGACAAAGCTACGAAGTTATCAAAAGAAGCTCAAAAAATTCAAAAAAAAATAAAAAGCAACGATCATTTAGTTGTACTAGATAGCTCAGGCTTGCCATTGGATAATTCCACGCTACTTGATCAGTTCCAAAAATTAAGAGCGACCGGTTTAAACATTAAGGTACTAATTGGCGGAGCTGATGGATTGGACGATAGTCTAAAGACAATCGCCCAATCCACCTGGTCCATTTCGAAATTAATTTTTCCGCATTCCTTGTGTTTATTAGTTTTTCTTGAGCAGATTTATAGGACAACCTCAATTATAACCAACCACCCGTACCATAAATAATAAAATTAACTATTTTTTTATATCAGGCTATTAGAGGAACGATCAATAAAGCAACGATATTGATGATCTTTATTAAAGGATTAACCGCCGGCCCGGCAGTATCCTTATAGGGGTCACCAACGGTATCTCCTGTAACTGCTGCCTTATGTGCTTCAGAGCCTTTTCCTCCGCAATTACCGTCTTCAATATACTTCTTCGCATTGTCCCAAGCCCCGCCACCAGTTGTCATGGAGATAGCTACAAAGAGTCCGGTGACGATAGTTCCAAGCAATAGGCCTCCGAGTGCTTCTTTCCCAAGAGTGAAACCAACTATAATCGGTACCAGAACGGGCAATAATGAAGGAATGATCATTTCTTTAATCGCTGATTTCGTTAATAAATCAACGGCTGTAGAGTAATCTGGCTTTGCCGTTCCGTCCATTATGCCGGGTATCTCTTTAAATTGCCTGCGTACTTCAATAACAACCGAGCCTGCGGCTCTTCCTACAGCTTCCATCCCCATTGCTGCAAAAAGGTAAGGAACTAACCCGCCAATGAAAAGCCCAATCACAACCCTAGGATCTGATAGTAAAAAAGTAACCGATTCACCATAATATTCTAATTCGTGTGTGTAATCAGCAAATAAGACTAGGGCTGCAAGTCCGGCTGAACCGATTGCATATCCTTTCGTTACCGCTTTAGTGGTGTTTCCAACTGCATCTAATGGATCTGTTATTCCTCTAATTTCCTCGGGAAGGTTAGCCATCTCAGCTATCCCTCCGGCATTGTCAGTAATTGGACCGAATGCATCTAATGCGACGATGATCCCCGTCATTGATAGCATAGAGGTGGCTGCTATCGCTAAGCCATAGAGTCCCGCAAGGTCATATGAAAATTTAATACTCATACATACTGCAATTACTGGAAGCGCGCAAGCCTTCATAGATATGCCAATTCCAGAAATTATATTAGTAGCGTGCCCAGTTTTCGAGGCTTCAGCAATATCTTTCACTGGGCGATAATTTGTCCCTGTATAGTATTCAGTAATGATAACCATTGCTGCAGTCAGAACTATCCCAACGATTGCACAAGAAAATAGTGGAAGTGTATTTTCAGGCATTAGCATTTTTGTTACTGGGTAAAAAGCAATCGAGGCTAGAACACCTGCTACGATTAGCCCTTTATATAAGGCTCCCATTATACTTCCATTTTCACTGGCCTTAACAAAGAAGGTTCCAATTATAGAAGCAATAATTGATATTCCGCCCAGAGCCAGAGGATAAACGATTGCATTTGCCCCGATTTCTCCGGATTTGATCAATAGACCACCCAGCAACATTGTCGCGATAACTGTTACTGCATAGGTTTCAAATAAGTCAGCTGCCATGCCGGCGCAATCCCCAACATTATCCCCAACGTTATCGGCTATAACGGCAGGGTTTCTTGGGTCATCTTCTGGTATGCCGGCTTCGACTTTTCCTACCAAATCAGCTCCAACATCCGCTCCTTTTGTAAAAATGCCGCCGCCAAGTCTTGCAAATATTGAAATCAATGAGCCACCGAATCCTAAGCCTACTAAAGGAGTAAGGCTGTCAATACCAAGATATAAAAGAACCTGATAATAACCAGCTACGCCTAGCAGCCCTAGACCTACAACTAATAAGCCGGTTACAGCCCCTCCTCTAAACGCTACTTGTAAGGCATGATTAATTCCTTTGTTCGCAGCTTCAGCTGTACGTGAATTAGATCTCACTGAAACATTCATCCCTATGTAACCCGCAAGCCCTGAGAGTATTGCTCCAATCGCAAATCCTATTGCAGTGTACCAGCTCAAAGCAAAGCCCAAAGCAACAAATAAAATCAGTCCTACAATAGAAATCGTGCTGTATTGTCGATTAAGGTAGGCAGTGGCTCCTTCTTGAACGGCGTTTGCAATTTCTCGCATTTGTTCGTTACCCTGAGGCAAAGCTATTATCCACCTGATTGAGAATATTCCATACAAGATGGCTCCTAGGCCGCAGATAATCGCGAAAATTAGTGGTGAAATGGCGGTCATATATTTACCTCTCCTTTTTTGTTCGAGTAAATTAAATAGAAAAATTATTTTTTATTTTTTTTTGCATCAAGTTTCTTTTTAGTACTGTGTAAGTAGGTATTCCATTTAAATAAACTGGATAATCCTCACCTTCAATCAATGGCGTTAAATATTCTCTGCATTGATTAGTAATGCCAAACCCATCAGGTGTGATGTATTCTAACGGTAACATTTTTTCACGATTTGCTACCTTTTCGAGTTCCACACTATCTAAACCCCAAGTATAGGGCTTGTTCGACATCCGCTTAATGGTTGTCATGACTGATGTTTTTCCCATTAAGGCTAAGTCAACAGCATGTTTGCCAACTGCCTGTGCTTGCTCTACGTCGGTTTTAGACGCAATATGCCTGGCTGATCTCTGTAAGTAGTCTGCAACTGCCCAATGATTTTTTAGTTTAAGTTCTTTTTCGATTAATCGAGCGATATAGAGTGCCGCCCCACCAAGCTGGGCGTGCCCGAATGCATCCCTTCCCTTATTCTCTATCAGAAAATCTCCATTTTGTTGTCTAACACCCTCAGATACTATAATGGAGCAAAACCCCACTCGTTTTACCGTATCTTTTACTTTTTGGAGGAATTTATTGCTCTGAAAAGGAACCTCCGGAAACAAAATAATGTGGGGAGCATCATCTTGTTTTTTTTGAGCCAAACCTCCCGAAGAGGCGATCCAGCCTGCATGTCGCCCCATTACTTCGAGTACAAAAACTTTTGTTGAGGTTCTTGCCATTGAAGCTACATCTAGACTTGCTTCTAAAATTGAGGTTGCTACATACTTTGCAACTGAGCCAAATCCAGGACAACAGTCCGTTTCAGGTAGATCATTATCGATTGTTTTTGGGATGCCTATACACTTGATATCTATGGCTTGTTCCTTAAGGAAATCGGCTAAATTTTTTGTGGTGTCTTGTGAATCACCACCACCATTATAAAAGAAATAACCGATGTCATGAGCTGCGAGCACTTCAACTATACGTTGATACTTTTCAAGATTGTTTTTTAAATCTCCTAATTTATATCTACAAGACCCAAAAGCACCGGCTGGTGTTGTTTTTAGTCCTTCTAGTTCTTGAGAGCTGTTTAAAGAGGTATCGATTAAATTTTCTTGTAGTGCGCCGATTATTCCGTTTTCTCCTGCGAATACTTTATTAATTTTGTCAGCATTATCTCGCGCGTTTTTTAAAACCCCATAAGCTGAGGCATTTATTACAGCAGTTACACCACCGGATTGAGCATAAAAGCCATTTTTGATTTTCTGACTGTTCATCTATTAAATTAAAAAAAATAAGAAAGTATGATTATAACTCAAACAGGGCTGTAAGGTGTAGAATGATTTAAAGTTATTGTACAATTTAAACGATTAATTTCTTTTGAAAAGTAATGCCTGCCTCATAAGTAAAAAAAAATGATTTTCAAAGCTATATTTCTTTCGATTAATCTCCTGCTGGCTGCTACAGTCTTTGCAGTAGAGTTGCCGGATTTAGGAGATTCTTCTGGTAGTCTAATTTCGCCAATGAAGGAACGTCAAATTTCAAAAGCTGTATTAGGTCAGATGAGACAAGCAGGGGCTCCGTTTATAGAAGATGAGACAATATTAAAGTATTTAAATGACCTGCTTAATGAACTTGCCCGTCATACTAACTATGAAGGTGAGTTTGAGATGTGTTTGCTCGAATCAAATGCTATAAATGCTTTTGCGGTGCCGGGGGGATTGATTTGTTTTCATTCTGGTTTAATCCTCGAGACTCAGGATGAGGCGGAACTAGTTTCGGTTCTGGCGCATGAAATAACGCATATAACCCAACGTCATGGGGCACGAATGTTCGAGAGCTCCTCTCGAATGAAGGTCCCCATGATAGCTGCGATGTTATCCGCTATGGCACTAGCCGTAGCAGATCCGCAAGCAGGGTATGCGGCGTTGATGGCTACGCAAGCGGCTGGAACTCAGTTTCGAATAAACTTCACTCGTTCAAATGAGAAAGAAGCGGATGCAATAGGTATTAAGTTGATGAGTCAGTCCGGATACGATACAGATGGGATGCCAAATTTTTTCAATAGAATGTATAAAGCAAATCGATATAGCGATCCTAAGATGGTTCCTGAATATTTGCGCACACATCCATTAACAATTAATAGGATTTCCGAAGCAGCCTCAAGAGCCAAAGATTTGCAGCCAACCAAAAAAAAACTTACTTCATTGAACTATCATCTTATGTTAGCGCGATTAAGAGCGATTACTTCTAAAAATCCTGCAGAAACCCTGGAGTTTTTTAATGATAATGTCGAGCAAATGCAAGGGAATAAAAAACTCAGTGCGCAATATGGAAGAGTTATTACCCAGCGGCGTTTAAATAAATTTGAGGATGCTAGAAATGACATTACCAAATTGCTCTCTGCAAACCCAAACCTAATTCCGTTATATATTGAAGCCAGTGATATTGATAGAGACGAGGGTAATTTCCTAAGATCTTTGGAGACAATTAACATAGCCTATGCGAAAGAGCCTGATAATCTTGCGGTCGCTTATAGCTTGATCGAAAGCTTAATGATCTTAAACTTACCACTTGAAGCAAAGAAAATTATAAGACAATTTGAGATTGACTCTAGACGCGGGCCAAAATTTCATAAAACTTTGGCCGATATCGAGTTTTCTTTAGGGCAACCAGAATTATCTAATATATCTATGGCTGAGTATTTTTTCGAATTGGGCGATCTTCCCAGTGCAATTACCCAGTTGCGGATTGCAACTGGTTCAGGGAAGCTAAGTAATTATCATAGATTGAAAGCCACAGCTAGGCTTCAACAATTAGAAGGGAAGCTGGCCGACAGGCTTGACGAGCGTAAAAAGTAATTATTTTATTTTTAGTTGGTGGGCCGTGTAGGGTTCGAACCTACGACCAACGGATTAAAAGTCCGGTGCTCTACCAGCTGAGCTAACGGCCCCGTTTGGTTACGATTACGACTCTGAAAGAGTTCATATTAAGATGTATAGTTCGTGATCTATAAATCAAACCCACTCCATAATTCTTCCTTTAAAACAAACCGTTTATTTTAACATTATATTTTTTTTAAATGCAGATAAATATTAACTAAAAATGAAAGGTTTTTATGCGAATTAATTCAGTTAAGTTATTTCTTCATTGGTCATTCAGTTTCCCGTAATACTAGGAAATTTAAGAACTAATGTACATTCATAGGAATATGATACACTTTACCATGTATTTTCAACTAATTTTAGTGTTTAGGTACAGTTATGCCGATTTATGAATATCAATGTAACAGCTGTAAAGCTAGTTTTGAAGTAATGCAAAAAATATCAGATGGACCTCCGGATCAATGCCCGTACTGCGGACATAATGAGTTAACGAAGCTTATTTCAAAAGTGGGTTTTAAGCTAAAAGGGACTGGTTGGTATGAAACTGACTTTAAAGATAAGAAAATTGAAGGGAAAGAGGAGAAAACCACCAAGCCAAACACTGAGAAAAAAAAGTCAAAGCAAGTAAAAAACGAGCCCTCAAAAAGTAAGAAGCCTGTTGCATCAGGAGAGGTGAAATGAGGGCAGAATTGGCTAAGTCCTTAACGCGAAGTGTTTTTTTATGAGAAGTAATTTTTGCGGAGATATATCTGAAAACGATATTGGAGAATCAGTCTGGCTATGTGGATGGTTACATACGAGAAGGGACCACGGCGGAGTAATTTTTATTGACTTAAGGGATACTAAAGGAAAGGTTCAATGTGTATTTGATCCTCAGAAAAAGCAGATGTTCGAGGCCGCGGAGCGACTCCGAAGTGAATTCGTGTTAAGAGTAAAGGGCACTGTGCGGGCCCGCCCTGAAGGGACAGTAAACAATGAATTACCCACAGGAAAAGTTGAGGTCTTGGTTGATGAGTTGCATATATTAAATGAGGCTAATACCCCACCCTTTCCAGTTGACACGGACGAGAGTAATTCTGAAACTAGGCTGAGGTTTAGATATATTGACTTAAGAAGCTCAAGAATTAAAAATAATATAAAACTTCGAGCAAACGTGTGTAAGTATCTAAGAAGGTTTCTGGAGGAAAGGGTTTTTATTGAAATTGAAACACCGATCCTAACAAAAGCCACTCCAGAAGGTGCTCGAGACTACCTAGTACCCAGCCGAACTCAGCCTGGACATTTCTTTGCATTACCACAATCACCACAGCTTTTTAAACAGCTTTTAATGATCTCGGGTTTTGATAGATATTTCCAAATTGTAAAATGCTTCAGGGACGAGGATCTTCGTTCAGATAGACAGCCGGAATTTACTCAACTGGATATTGAAATGTCTTTTATAACAGAAGAAGAAATAATCACCTTAATGGAAGAAATGGTGCGTTCTTTGTTTTTAGAGGTCAAATCTATAGTTTTACCCAAATCCTTCAATAGGATAACATATCAAGAAGCTTTGAATCGGTATGGTACTGACCGACCCGATTTAAGAAATCCTTTACACTTAATTGAAATTACAGATATCACGAAAAAATCGAGCTTTAAAGTCTTTTCAGAGCCTGCAGCAGATTCCAAAGGTCGCGTTGTGGTAATGAGGGTGCCAGGGGGTGGAAGTCTTACTCGGAAACAATTGGACGATTACACTGATCTTGTGGCAAATCACGGTGCAAAAGGTCTAGCCTATATAAAGATAAATGATGTAAATTCCGGTAGTGAAGGCCTACAGTCGCCTATTATCAAGTTTTTGGAACAGGAAGTATTGGAAAAAATTTTAGAAGTAACGTCTGCTTCCTCCGGTGATTTACTTTTTTTCGGTGCTGGCGTAGCTAAAACAGTAAATGCATCTATGGCCGCTCTTCGAGAAAATTTAGCTGAAGATTTAAAATTAATTAGGGAAGAATGGTCTCCATGTTGGGTTACAGATTTTCCTTTATTTGAAAAGGATGAGAAGGGAGGACTTTCTTCGCTTCATCACCCATTTACTGCCCCGATTCAGGAGATTGAAGAAGTTGAGTCAGATCCGGAACATGCTAACTCGAGGGCATATGATCTCGTTCTTAATGGTTACGAGATTGGTGGCGGCTCTATAAGAATAAATAAATCAGCAATTCAAAAACGGATTTTTAATTTACTCGGTCTTAGCTCAAATGAGGCTGAGGAAAAGTTTGCTTTTTTTACTGAAGCTTTGGACTATGGTTGTCCTCCGCATGGCGGCATTGCATTTGGAATTGATCGGTTGGTGATGTTATTAGCAAAGGAAGAATCCATTAGGGAAGTAATTGCCTTTCCAAAAACTCAAACGGCAACTTGCCCACTTACAAGAGCGCCCAGTTTAATCTCAGATCAAAACCTTTCTGAGCTGTATCTATCTTCAAAAGCAAACAACAAAAAAAATTGATATGCCATATATTAAGTTTTACTTCGGATTATTGCCGCTACTCTATCCTGATCCTCTTTTTTTAACCAAGGGTGAATTGGTAAGCTTAGTACTTCGTTACATATCTTTTTCGTAGTCTGACAATTAGGTTCTTTATTCTCGTCAGAGTACGGCGGATAATCATACAAAGGTTGTTCATAATAGATCGCAAAGGGCACTTTATGTTTTTTTAAGTTCTTTATAATCGTGGAGCGGTTTTTTACTTTCACAGTATACTGAGCCCATACACTGGTACCATTCTCTATAACTTTTGGAGTTTGTAAAAGCTTTTTTTCGTCTTGTAATAACCTTGTATAGCGATCTGCTAGATATTGGCGCAGCTTAATTTCTTCATTAAATGTTTTTATTTTTTCTAGGAGCACCGCGGCTTGTAACGAATCTAGCCTGCTATTTACTCCAAGATACTTAAAGTTATTTTTTGAAACTTGTCCATGATCTTTCAGGCTTCTCATTAAACTATTAAGCTTGACATTATTAGTGAAAATAGCTCCGCCATCTCCATAACAACCAAGAGGTTTGGTCGGAAAAAAACTTGTACAGCCTATGTCACTAAAAGAACAGGATCTTTTGCCGTTTAGAGTGGCACCAAAACTTTGTGCACCATCTTCGATAACAAATAGTGCGTGTTCTTTTGCAATCGCATTAATTCGACTAAAATCTGCACATTGCCCGAAAATGCTTACAGGTAATATTGCCTTTGTTTTTTTATTTATTTTTGCTTTTATCTTTTCTGGATCGATATTAAAAGTATTCTCATCAATGTCTGCAAACACGGGAGTCGCGCCGGTCAACTTGATCATTTCAGCAGTTGCAACATAGGTAAAGGGGCTCGTTATTACTTGATCTCCTTTCCCAATACCCAGAGCCATTAAGCTTAAAAACAATGAATCTGAGCCGTTTGCAGTGGTAATACAGAATTTCACTCCAACGTATTCCGCTAGGATTTCTTCTAGTTCTGTAATCTCCGGTCCATTTATAAATTGTTTATGGTTGAAAACTGTGTCGAATCTTTTCTTTAAATTGTTCTCGATTCTTTTAAACTGATTGTCTAGATCAATAAACTTCATGGACATATTTCGACAGCTAATAAAGTGGGGGTTATCTTCAGCACATTTTTACCGTTTATAAAATATTGGAAATGTTATTAGAAATCATTGCATAATAGTTGATAGACGGCTGATAAAAAAATAAATATTAACTTTTTAATATGCATGATTATTATCGCAGTAATTAATTTTGACTGCAATTTCTTCTAGAAACGGCGAGGAATTTTTATTTTGTCATACAATACATTGTTAGAAAACAGGCTAAATAGAGCGGAGGAATACGAATCCGAGACTAATCGACACTCTTTGATTGAAGATATAAAAGAACTTTTGGTTAAAAAAAACATCACGTTAGTGGCTCATTACTATACTCCAACCGACATTCAGATAGTAGCAGAAGCTACTGGTGGGATAGTATCCGATTCACTTGATATGGCTCGGTTCGGAGCTAACAGCTCTTCCCCAACTTTATTGGTTGCCGGAGTTCGCTTTATGGGAGAAACGGCAAAGATATTAAATCCTGAGAAAACAATCTTGATGCCCGATCTACAAGCGGATTGTTCGTTGGATTTAGGTTGCCCACCTTTAGAATTTGGTATCTTTTGTGAAGCTAATAAGGAAAGGGAAGTCGTTGTTTACGCTAATACTAGCGCCAGCGTTAAGGCTAAAGCGGATTGGATGGTGACATCCGGAACAGCGGTTGAACTAGTTGCTTACCTGCATCAGCAAGGCAAGAAAATCTTGTGGGCTCCTGATAAATATTTGGGCGATTTCGTTCAAAGACAGACCGGAGCAGATATGCTTATGTGGGATGGCTCCTGCATCGTACATGAAGAATTTAAAGCAAAGGAATTGAGTCAGTTAGTCCTTCAAATGTCTGATGTCGAAGTTCTTGCTCATCCTGAGTCGAGCAATGGCGTTCTTGAGCAAGCAAATTTTATTGGTTCCACTACGGCCTTAATAAATTATGCAAAAAGTTCAGATGCAAAAAATTTAATAGTGGCGACGGATAAAGGAATTTTTTATAAAATGGCAAAGGCTGCTCCAAATAAAAACTTAATTGAGGCACCTACTTCAGGAGAAAGTGCTACTTGCAAAAGTTGCGGTGCGTGTCCATGGATGTCAATGAATACTTTGGCTTCTTTAAAAGAAAGTATTATTTCAGAGAAAAATAAAGTTGAAGTGTCTGCAGCAATCATTTCAGAGGCTAGAAAGCCCATTGAGAGGTTACTTACGTTTGCTTCAAATACTAAAAAAGATATTTTTGGGAATAATGACGCATGAGAATGGAGGTTTTTTTTGGCGGGACATAGTAAATGGGCGAATATTAAGCATAGAAAAGGAAGGCAAGATGCAATTAGAGGAAAGCTTTTCACAAGATTGATAAGAGAAATAACGGTTTCGGCCAAGTTGGGCGGCGCAGACATTAACTCAAATCCTAGATTACGCTCGGCGGTTGAGGCCGCAAACAATTCCAATATGCCAAAAGATAAAATCGAACGCGCTATAAATAAAGGAAGCGGTGATCAGGAGACGCAAAATTTAGAAGAAATTCGTTATGAAGGATATTCACCAGGAGGTGCGGCAATAATCGTCGATTGTGTCACGGATAATAAAAATCGGGCTGTTGCTGAGGTCCGGCATGCTTTCTCAAAAGTTGGCGGTAAACTAGGTACCGAAGGATGTGTCGCTTTTCTTTTTAAAAAGGTTGGGCTAATTACTGTAGTTGATGTAGATGATGAAGATAAATTTTTAGAAAAAGTTTTGGAATGCGATGTGGATGATGTGCTAAAAATCACCGCAGAATCATTCGAGGTAGTGTGCTCACCCGAAGCGTATTTTAACGTTAAAGATTTATTACAATCTTCAGATATAAATTTGTCAAACTCAGAATTAACCTTGGTTCCTACCCAAGAAAAAAAATTAAATGAAAAATACCTTGAGCAGACAGAAAAAATGATTGATCTTTTAGAAGAGGTTGATGATGTTCAAAAGGTTTATACAAATGCGGTTCTCTGAGAAACCTTCTAATAATCAAAAAAAAAATCTTGATAAAAAAATTCGTATTTTGGGAGTCGATCCTGGCTCCCGGGTTTCGGGCTATGCACTGGTGGACCTAAATAGGAATAAGTTAGATTTAATTGATTATGGGAGTGTAAAACTTCCAGCAAAAGTCGATGGCGAAAAATTAGAGAAATTATTTGAGTTTTTGACGATGATAATTAATAAATTTAAACCAGATATGCTTGCATTAGAAAAAGTTTTTATTGGGAAAAATGCAGTTTCTGCGATTAAATTAGGACAAGTAAGGGGAGTCATTTTGCTTACCTGTCAAAGATTAGAGGTTGAACAATTTGACTATTCTCCTAATGAAATAAAAAAGGCATTAACCGGCATTGGTCATGCTTCAAAAGAACAGATTCAATTTATGGCAAAACAAATATTTAAATTGAAGAAGACTCCCGAAGTTGATGCAGCAGATGCAATAGCTGTTGCTGTGTGTCATGCTAATAATTACACATATAAAAAACTGATGTTGAGTGCGGAAAGATAATAAATGATTGGTAGATTGAATGGAAAACTAGTTGAAAAACAGCCTCCAATGGTCGTTATAGAGTGTTTTGGTGTGGGTTACGAGGTTGAAGCACCGATGAGTACTATTTGCGATTTGCCCGTATTAGGTTCATCTATTACTTTACTAATTCACCATCACATTCGAGATGATGCAAATCTCTTGTTTGGTTTTTTAACGAGTAGAGAAAGAGAGCTATTTAGAATTTTAACAAAGGTTAACGGTGTTGGTAATAGGATGGCACTAACAATTCTGTCAGGTGTTAGTGTGAGCGAGTTCGTTCGTATTGTTAAAAACGACCAATGGCAACAACTGACCTCTTTGCCGGGTGTGGGTAGAAAAACAGCGGAACGAATTTTAGTTGAAGTACGCGACCGTTTAGACTCGTTTAGTGACACTTTTGAAATAAATAATGATAAAGACGTTGTCAAGAATGACGCTATCTTAGGACTTGTTTCTTTGGGATATAAAAGAAGCGAGGCAATAAAGTTTGTGGAACAAGTTGACCATGATATTGTGACTAGTCAAGAAATAATTAGACATGTGTTAAAAAATGTATTGTCTTCCACTGCAAAATAGTCAAGAGGTAGCCTATGACAAGAAATGATAGTGATTTGACTGTTTCCGCTAGAGAGGACGATTTGAATTTCGAAGGAAACGTTAGGCCAAAAAAGTTACAGGATTATATTGGCCAGGATAATGTGCATGATCAGCTCAGTGTATTTTTAAAAGCCACTTTAAAAAGAAAGGAACCGCTTGATCATGTCCTTATATACGGCCCTCCTGGTTTAGGAAAAACAACTTTAGCAAATATTATTGCGAATGAATTGAACTCTTCAATTATTCAGACCTCCGGCCCAGTACTGGAGAAAAAAAAGGATTTGGTTGGCTTATTGACGAACCTAGAGCCTAACGATGTATTGTTTATTGATGAGATTCATCGGTTAAACGCCGTGGTTGAAGAAACACTTTATCCCGCAATGGAGGATCAAGTAGTTGATATGGTTTTAGGAGAGGGGCCAGCAGCTCGTTCTTTAGTTATGCCCATCAATCCTTTTACT
Organism: Pseudomonadota bacterium; assembly: GCA_036130055.1. GTDB lineage: Bacteria > Pseudomonadota > Gammaproteobacteria > TMED69. The sequence goes on from JAYYOR010000011.1 coordinate 96,908, forward strand.
TTAATAGGTGCTACAACTAGAGCTGGTTTGCTATCTTCACCCCTGAGAGACAGATTTGGAATAACACAGAGACTTGAGTTTTATGCCAAGTCCGATCTTTCAAGAATCATTGAAAGATCAGCAAAAATTCTCTCATTTTCAATAGATAAAGAAGCTTGTTATGAAATTGCAAAACGGTCGAGAGGTACTCCTCGGATTGCTAATCGTCTTTTACGGAGGTGTAGAGATTTTTCTGATGTAAAAGAAATAAAGTGTATGAATATCGAAGCGGTTTCTGCTGCTCTTGATCTTCTTAAGATTGATTCGAATGGGTTTGATTATTTAGATAGAAAATTTCTTTCGATCATCGCTGAAAAGTTCGATGGCGGGCCTGTTGGCGTTGATACAATAGCGTCGGCATTGGGTGAGGAGCGGGACACAATAGAAGATGTTATTGAGCCATTTTTAATCCAAGAAGGGTTCATCAAAAGGACGCCACGGGGAAGAGAGGCCACACTTTTGTTGTGGAATTACTTGGGCTTAAGTCCAAATATCAGCTCTAAAGACTCCAAAGATTTATTCGAAGGCGAGTAATGATAATGAACCATATAGACAAAAATGTCATTAAATTGAAACACTACGAACGTATTTATTATGAATATACAGACTGTACTGAATTTGTCTACCACACTAATTACTTGAAGTTTATGGAAAGAGCGAGAACTGAATGGCTGAATTCTTTAGGGTTTAGTCAACGAAGATTAAAGCAGACCCATAAAGTTTTCTTTGTAGTTAAATCAGCAAAGATAAACTATATAAAACCAGCTAGACTAGACGACTATTTGGTCTTAAATATAAATAGATTGCAATTTAAAAAAGCATCATTAACTGTTTTTCAGGAAATTTCTTTGGAAAATCAGCACAAGATTTGCGAGGGTGAATTCCTTCTTGCATGCGTTTCGTCCATCTCATTTGCTCCGACCAAAATTCCGGAAACAATTATAGAGGTAATTAAGAATGTCAGTTGAGTTTTCACTATTTCACTTAATTGCCGAAGCCAGCGTAGTAGTTCAGTTGGTTATGTTGCTACTTTTATTGGGCTCACTTGTCTCGTGGACTTTAATTCTCTCTCTTGCTAAAAATATTAAAAAGATAAAAAAAAATACTCTGTTGTTTGAAAATCAATTTTGGTCAAGTGATGATATCGGAGCTTATTACTCTACCTTAATTGAGCAAAAAGCTGAACTTAATGGAATAGAGTGTGTTTTTGAGTCGGGATTTAAAGAGTTTTTAAGGCTTAGAAACAAAGAGATTTTGGATACTGCGGACTTGTTGGATGGTTGCCAGCGATCAATGAAGGTGAGTATAACAAGGCAGATTGAGATTTACGAAGATACACTCCCTACCCTCGCTACCATTGGTTCCGTCTCTCCATATATTGGTTTGTTTGGAACGGTTTGGGGAATAATGAACTCCTTTCAGGCGCTTGGAAATGTCAGTCAGGCTACTTTAGCAATGGTAGCTCCCGGTATTTCTGAAGCACTTATTGCAACTGCTATGGGTTTATTCGCGGCGATACCTGCTGTGATTGCGTATAATCGTTTTGCTAATCAAATTGATCGTTTAATTGCTCGATATGAAACGTTTGCAGAAGAGTTTTTAGCGATATTACGTCGTCAAATAAATAAATAAATATGGCGAGAAAACGAAAAATAATTTCTGAAATTAATGTAGTCCCTTACATCGATGTAATGTTAGTTTTGCTAATTATTTTTATGGTAACCGCTCCTTTATTAACACAGGGAGTTTTGATTTCTCTACCGAAAATAAATTCAAAGGTGATTCCGCCAACCTCAGTTGAACCTCTGGTAATATCGATAGATAAAAATGGCTTGATTTATTTGGATATCGGTCAAAAATTGGACGAGCCAATTAGTAGTGAAAAATTAGTAAATAGAGTTGTAGCGGTGCTAAGATATCAGCCCGCCACAAAGATTTTTTTAAAAGCCGATGAGCTTGTTACGTATGGCAAAGTGGTTGAGATAATGGCTAAGTTACAGTACGCGGGTGTATCCGACGTAGGGATGATTACAGAGCCTTACATTAATAGTGAATAGAATGTTACCCAAGGTTTTAAAATGTTTTCTTATTATTATTTTGGCATAGCTATTTTATTACATTTGATGTTAATTATCGTACTTTCTGTCTCGTTGCCAAACCCTGTAGATAATAAAAAAGAGAAAAAAATTACTGGAGATTCGGTCAATGCCATTGTAATTACCGAATCCGAGATAGAAGCAGAGCTTGAAAGGATTAAATCCATAAAAAATCAGTCAAGGTTAGCTAAGGAAGCTGAAATAAGAAAGTTGGCCAGTAGAATTAGGTCACAAGAAAAAACTCTGCGAGCGATGGAATTCGATAAAAAAAAATTGGAAGACAATCAACAGGAATTACTTAAAAAAAAGGAGGCTACGAAAAAACAGATAGCTGATTTTGAAAAGAAAAGAAAGAAAGAAAAAAAAGCATTAGAGGTTATAGAGCAAAAAAAAGTTTCTGCCGAAAATAGAAACAAAGAATTAGAAAAAGAAACAAAAAAACTGCAAAAAGATTTAGCAGAACAACAGTTATTAAAACAACTAGAATTAGAAGAAGAAACACTGAAAGTTTCGAGTCAAAATGATGAGGATGCCCAAATAATCGACTTGTATGCTAAAACAATCGAAAATAAGATAAAGTCATATTTTAAAATTCTACCTGGACAGGAAGGCTTAAGTTGTAAAATAAGCATTAATTTGGTGAGAGATGGTAGTGTGATTGGAGTTAGTATTTTAGCATCTAGCGGCGTCCCCTCTTTTGACAGGGCGGCTGAAAATGCGGTGTTTTCTGTAGCACCATTCCCTGTTCCAGAATCTGATAGGGTCTTTAATAAAATGAAGGAAATTACGATTGTTTTTACCCCTTAGGATAAGCGTCACTCTTTTTCTTTCGCTGATATTGCTGTCTGTTAGCTCTTTAAAAGAAATAAAAGGAGATCAGCCCCTTACAATAACGATAAACGAAGGTTCGGTTCGAGCTCTTTCTTTGGCGATGGTGTCAAAGGATGATGATAAATTGATAAAAATTTTTGATATTGTAGCAAAAGATCTCAAGTTGACTGGACGGATTGATATATTTAATCAGGAAGATATTAGTTCACAGCCAACTGGGTTTAAAGAAGTAAATTTTAAAAATTGGCGTATTTTTGGAGTTGAAAATATCTTGATCGGATCAATAGAGCGTACAAATTCAGAGTATGTGCTTACGATTGAGCTTATTGATGTTTTAAGGCAAATAATTGTAAAAAAAGAAAAATTTCTCATTCATAAAGGTGGTGAAAGAAAAATTGCTCATTTGATTAGTGACATGATTTATTTAGAGTTAATTGGCAGGTTAGGTTCATTTAATTCAAAATTAGCATATGTTGCTGTTTCCGACCTCGGCTCAGGTCGAAGTTACTCTCTTATAATTTCAGATTATGATGGTTATAACCAGAAAATAATATTGAATTCAGATTTTCCATTGTTTTCTTTGGCTTGGTCACCCAAAGCCAAGAAAATAGCTTATGTATCCTTCGAATCTGGTCAATCAGCAATTTATATCCAAAGTCTTAAGACCGGAGTTAGGAAGGAAATTCGATACGGTGACGGCATAGTAGGCGCCCCGGCGTTTGCTCCTGATAGTTCTTCGATTATTTTTACTGCGTCGAACTCCGGTAATATTGACCTTTATAGGTATAGTATGGAGACGGGTTCTGTTGCTCGCTTTACAAACCTCGATTCAATTGAGACAGAGGCTTCTATTTCTCCATCTGGGAAAAAGATACTATTCACTTCGAATAAAAGTGGTGGTACGCAAATTTTTAGAATGGAAAATAAGCCCTTTAGCGTTCCGGAACGGGTTACCTTTGGATTATCAAAATTTAATGCTAATCCCGTCCATTCTTTAGATGGAAAAAAGTTTGCATATGTAACTAAAATTTTAAATTCATACCAAATTGTCGTTTCTGATCTGGAGCAGAATCAAATTCGACTAATGTCCAGAGGAAAATTTGATGAGTCTCCTAGTTTCTCACCAAATGGAGATATGATAGTCTTTTCTGCTAAAAATGGAATTCGCTCTGAATTAATCCTGAAGTCCGTTGAAGGGCTTGATGTGGAGCATCGGGTTTCGTTCCCTGATAGTTCTTTAATAGAGCCTTCGTGGAGTCCGAATTTTGAATAGTTTTAAAAATTTTTTTGAGGACAAATTTATGCGTTTCTTAATCTATTTTTGTGTTTTACTATCCGGTTGTGCAAGTAACAACATTTCGAATAAAGGAGCTTTGATAGAAGATCGAAGTACAAAATATAAGCCTAAGGTCAGCAAGTTCACAGATAGTAGTGGATATGAAGAAAAAACAGTTTTACCTAGTGAAAATCTTCAGCAAGAAAATATTATCTATTTTGATTACGATAGTGCGATAGTTCTCAAAGAGTATGATGACGTTTTGTTGAAAGTTAGTGCTTACTTGATGAAAAATCCCCAAAAAAAAGTCGTGCTTGAAGGACATACAGACGAAAGGGGGACTCGTGAATATAATTTAGCACTAGGGGAAAAGAGGGCGAATTCTGTACTTAAGCAGCTTAATATTCTTGGAGTTTCTACTTCACAGATGAAATCTTTGAGTTTTGGAGAAGAAAATCCTTCAGCCCTTGGGTTGGAAGATGATATTCTAGCTCTGAATAGGCGTGTGGAGATTATTTACTAAATGAAAAAAATAAAAGTAAAAAAGTTCAATTTTGTATTGATAAGCACCTTATTGATTTTGTGTTTCGATGTTTGGTCGGTTGATGATGCTGGTCAGATTGAACGAAGATTGGACCAAATAGAAAAACTATTAAGGACGGACGGTTTGCTTAATCTATCAAGTGATGTAGATAAATTAAAAGAAGACCAACGCTCGTTGCAAGGAAGAATTGAAGAGATTGAATTTAAACTTCAATCTAATAAGAGTGAAACAAGTGACGTTTTTGTTGAGAAAACGAACGAGGTAACAATTGATGAATCCACCGGCATTGAAGAAAAAGACGAGTTTTCTTTGGAATCTTTACAAAGTAAAATTGACAATGAGGTAAAAACAGATAATCAAATTGAAGTAAATAAAGTTCTATCAGGTGAAGAGCTATATAAAAAATCTTTTGCTTTGTTGAAAGCTGCGGATTATGAGGAATCTATATCAGGTTTTAGAGAATATCTAAGCAAGTTTCCGCAGGGAAAGTTTGCTGACAATTCCATGTTTTGGATCGGTGAAGCATATTGGGTGGTACAGGATTTTGATAAGGCGATTGAGGAATACACTGAGCTGACAAAAATTTATCCTAAGAGCCAAAAAAGCTCTCATGCTTTGTTAAAAATTGGTTATTGCTACGAAAAATTGGGGAAAAAAGCTGATGCAATTAAAGCTCTAAATGATTTACAAGAAAAATTTCCTAATTCAACTGCCGCGCGATTAGGCTTGGTGAAATTGGAAAAACTAAAAAGTAATATCAACTAAGGTTTTTCTTTAATTAAGTCCTTGGCTTGCGTCAATCTTTGATGAGTTCCTATGTCGATCCAAAGACCATTATATATCTCTCCAGTGAGCAAGCCTTGTGTTGCCCATTCACGATATAGTCGACCTAATTGATTATAATCTACGTTTAGCTTCCGTAAACTTTCTAAATTTAACGATGATATTCCCGAGTAGGTATATTTCTTATTTGCATTTACATTTATCACGTTCCTTGTGATTCCAAAATCTCCTTCTGGTTTTTCTGCATTTTTGTTAGGTACTAAAACTAAATGTGCCTTATAATTTTTACGTGGTAGCCCAATATTCAAAAAATTGAAATTACAATAGATATCAGCATTTATCAGTAGCAAATACTTATTATTTTTAAAATGATCGAGCGCATTAAGAATTCCTCCTAAGGTTTCAAGGGCTCCTTCTTTTTCATGTGAGTATTTTATATTTAATCTATACCGAGATCCATTTCCTATTACATTCATTATTTTTTCTGCCAAATAAGATACATTTATGACCACATCATTAATCCCGGCTTTTTGTAAATTCCGTAAATGTCTTTCTAAAATGGTCTCTTTTCCAATTTTTATTAACGGTTTAGGAATCGTGTTTGTTATTGGTTTTAGTCGTGAACCAAGCCCAGCGGCCAGAATCATTGCCTTAATTTTCATAGGTAAAGTTGCTCGTTAAAGAAATAAGTTTATAAATAATGATATCCTACAGCAAAGTTTATTTTTAATTCGTTCGAGGTACAAATGATTGAGGCAATTATATTAGTAATTTTAGGGTTAGTTTTGCTTACTTTTGCTGCTGATAAATTTGTTGACGGAGCTGTAGGTTTATCAATAAATCTAAAAATTCCAACGCTTATAATAGGGTTAGTGGTTATTGGGTTTGCTACCTCGGCGCCCGAGTTAATTGTATCTGTAACTGCCGCCTTCAGCGGTCATCCCAGCCTCAGTTTAGGAAATGCGGTAGGGTCAAATATCGCTAACATAGGACTTGTCCTCGGAATAACATCGATTATTGTTCCTCTTCATTTGAGCCGTAATACTTTTAAAGTTGAGTTTCGTTTGATGATTCTAGCTCTTATAATTTTTACTTTATTAGTTAGTGATTTAAAAATCACCAGAATCGATGGTTTAATCCTAATTTTTTCTTTACTTATAATATTATTTGCAATGATTAAATTAAATGGCAAATACGCTACCACTCCCAAAGAGACAGAAGGTGAATCCAAAATCAACCTTAGAAAATCAATTTTTCTATCTAGTGTTGGTTTTTTAACGATGTTGCTTGCTTCAGAGATTTTGGTTAGGGGTTCAATTGATATAGCAAAATTTTTTGGGGCATCAGATTTATTCATTGGGCTCACAATCGTGGCCGTCGGTACAAGTTTACCTGAATTAGCTGCTTCGGTTGCTGGGGCACTAAAGAAAGAAGTGGATCTCGCAATAGGAAATATAATTGGTTCAAATACCTTTAATGCGCTAGCTGTTACTGCGATGCCGGCGTTGGTGAATCAATTTCTTATTGAGTCAGAAGCTTTAAGTCGAGACATTGTTTCCATGTGGTTACTGACTTTTTTTCTAATCATAATTTTATTGGTAGGAAAAAATAAGCTATCAATAGGCAGGTATGGAGGTTATTTTTTAGCAGCATGCTTCTGTTTTTACCAATTTCTTTTATTTCAGGCGCAAATGATAACCTGATTTTGATATCTTGGAGGCTTAATTATGAATAACAAGAAAAAAAATGAAAGTAACCTGTCGAATGATGATGAGATTCTTACTTTAGCTAAGCAGGTGCTTACCGAGGAAGCAGACGCCATCAGTCAGCAAATTAATTCCTTAGGCAAAGAGTTCACTTCAGCGGTCAGAGCAATTTTTGAAACGAAAGGACATCTTATAATCGTTGGCATGGGAAAATCGGGTCATGTCGGGAGAAAAATTTCAGCAACATTTGCAAGCACTGGAACGCCTTCGTTTTTCATAAATGCAGCAGAAGCTAACCATGGGGATATTGGCAGGGTAAGCAAAAGGGATATTGTTCTTATAATTTCAAATTCAGGGGAAACTCCTGAACTTAAGTATCTTTTTCCGTTTTTAGATCGAATGTCAGTCGAGACAATAGCTATAACTGGTAAAAGCAACTGCACCCTTTCAGAATTTTGCGATCATAAAATTATCATCCATATTGGACAAGAAGCCTGTCCTTTAAATCTAGCTCCTTCCTCAAGCACCACAGCAATGATGGCATTAGGAGATGCACTGGCTTTTTCAGTTTATAGATTGCGGGCATTCAGTAAACTTGATTTCGCTCAATCGCACCCGGCAGGAGCCCTTGGTCGCCGTCTATTGTTAGAAGTTAGAGACGTAATGTGCACGGGAGATCAAATCCCCATGGTCGATCCGAACACGTTATTAAAATCTGCGATAATTACTATTAGCCAATGTGGTTTGGGCTTCATTATAGTAGCTAATCAAGATAAAAAAGTACTGGGAATTTTTACCGACGGTGATCTAAGAAGACTATTAGAAAAGTCAACTGAAATTTTGCATGAGAAAATTTCCAAGTATATGACAATTGAGTTTAAAACTACCCATCCTCGTCATTTGGCAAGTCAGGTATTAAAAATCATGAAGTCCGATAAAATAAGTGGGCTCCCAGTTATAGATGAGAATGAAAAGTTAGTTGGCGCGATAAATTTTCATCATTTATTAGGATTTGGGTTAGAATAAAATGAGAATCAGAAATTTTCTTCCTCTCATTTTTTTATTTATGACAGCCATTAGTTTTTTTGTTAAATTTTTGGTAGAAGATAGAAGTACAAATTATTCTGAATTTAATTCAGATATGAATCCAGACTACTTCGTTGAAAAAATGGAGAGATTTTCTTTTGATAAAAAAGGCAAACTACAAAACGAGTTGGAGTCGGAGTTAGTGAAACACTTTCCCCATGACGATTCATTAGAATTAAAATCGCCAAGGATGAAAATTTATGAAAAAAAAGGTAAACCATGGAATGTCGTCTCGGAGAGTGCATGGATTAATTCAGACGGAACCATAGTCCTCTTAAATGGTAACGTTTATATTTGGAAACTTGATAACTACGGTAATAAAGAGTATGAAATAATTACATCCGATCTAACTATTAAACCGGAGGAAAAATTTGCACAAACAAAAAAAGCGGCTCGGATAAC
>JAYYOR010000012.1:0-36022 GCA_036130055.1 Pseudomonadota bacterium
TCTTAAAAGCAGAGCAAGAGATTCGCCCTATTACTCATAATTTTAAAAGATTGGGCTGGGATGAAGCCATCGGTTGCTCAGGCACCATTTTAGCTATAGAGAGAATAGTAACTGCGAACGGCTGGGGCAAACAATATATAATTAAAGATAGTCTTGAGAAACTTATAGACTTACTGATTAAGGTAAGGCATTGCAATAACCTAAATCTAAAAATGATATCTGACGAAAGAAAAAAAATATTGGCCGGGGGATTAACAATCTTATACACCCTGTTCAATGAGTTAAAAATTGAAAAAATGGAAATCAATCGGAATGCACTGAGAGAAGGTTTGCTTTATGAACTAACGAGCCAAGATAATAAAATCGATAAATTAAATATTTAATGCTGATTATCGTTCTTCAAACCAGCTCCTCCTACCCCTTCAGGAAATAAGGGGAGGACCTATCGGGAAAAGTTTTAAGATTAGTTATCAATAAACGCTTAACTTAGTATCTAAAATACTTAACTCTTATCGTGATATCATCTACAATTAAATAAGCAATATAGCTAAGGCGTTTATATAGTATTGATTTAGATAGGTTTGGTAGTTTTAGAGCAGGGGACTGAAAATCCCTGTGTCGGCAGTTCGATTCTGTCCCTGGCCACATCTTCTTCCCTAAATCAATAATCTTTGCGATTGCCATATCAATTCTCGAGGATGTTACAACAATGAAACCAAAAACGGCAAATGGAAAGTCTTTTTGAAGGATCAAAGAAAACGGTACTGGGAACATGAGAGATGGGCTGACAGGCAAAGAACGCTGGTAAAAATTGAAAAATTTATTCAAGATTAAAATAGGAAGTGTTTCAATCAGACTTCCTTCTGCTCGGCTAATTTGCTCAGCAATTTTTCTTATTTTTTCAATTAAATGCTTTTCCTTTTTAGTTGGAGACTCAATGGTCCAATCTCTATCGGAAAAAAACTGGCAAAAAATGAAAAAGTATTTATCTGTTTCAAGTGATCTAACAAAGAAATCCCAACTCATTTGCGTATCTCGTCAAATTATAAGACAGCTTGAAACTCCTTTCATAGATTATGATTGGGATATCGAGCTTTTTGACAACCCGGATGCAAATGCCTTCGCTCTAGCTGGAGGGAAAATCGGTGTTTATACGGGTATATTTGATTTGATAAAGAATGAGGATGAACTTGCTGTAATTATAGGGCATGAGATTGCACACATTACAAAAGCTCACTCTAAAAAGGATGTAAATAGAAAAATTATTCTTGGTGTAGGAGCAGCAGCAGTTACCGCTGCTACGAGAGATGAGAACCCAAATAGTCAAGCATCTATCCAAACAATGACGAAATTAATTTCAAGCTTTGGATTAAATCTTCCTTTTGAACGTCTTCAAGAAACTGAGGCAGACAGAGAGGGTCTTCGTTTAATGGCAAAAGCTGGATTTAATCCACTTGCTAGCCTGGACTTCTGGAAAAAAATGGAACAACAAAAGGACGGACTAAAAATAGAGTTTCTTAGTACTCATCCCCTTTACAAAAACCGCAGAAAAATAATCGCAAATAATTTAGAAGAACCCCTTGGTATCTATCTATCGCAAAAAGCAAATAAACAGTGTATGTTTTAAGTAAGTATGTGACCAACAAATATTTAATGAGGAATAAACATGTCTAAAATCGATCAACCCCTGTCCGAAACGGTACTAGGATTCGATCCCAATGAGCTGAGCCGGCGCTACGAAAAGGAGCGAGAAAAGCGTATTCGTCCGGACGCCGAGGCCCAATACCTACAGGTATCAAATGATTCTCTTTTTTCCAACAAATATTTAGAAGAAGATCCCTACAGCAAAAAGGTTGAACGGGCCCCAATGAAGGATAAGCGAGAAATTATTATAGTCGGAGGCGGTTGGGTTGGTATGTTAACCGCTGCTAGGCTGATTGAAAATGGAGTCCGTGATTTTCGCATTATTGAGAGTGGTAGTGACTTTGGTGGCACCTGGTACTGGAATCGTTATCCTGGAGCACAATGTGATATTGAGTCTTATAGTTATCTGCCGCTTTTAGAAGAGACGGGGTACATACCTAAGCTTAGATTCTCGTATGCTCCGGAAATATTTGAGCACGCGCAACGCATAGGCAAACATTTCAATCTTTACAAAGACGCGGTGTTTCAAACCTGGGTAACGGAGTTACGCTGGCTTGAAGACGATTCAATGTGGCTAGTTTCAACTAATCGAGGGGATAAAATGCGCGCTCGTCATGTTTGCCTTGGCACAGGACCGGTGAACCGACCGCGTTTACCAGGAATACCTGGCGTTGAAAAATATAAAGGTCATTCATTTCATACATGTCGTTGGGACTATAAATACACAGGCGGAAACTCTGAGGGTGGGCTCGAAGGTTTGACTGACAAAACTGTTGGAATTATTGGGACCGGCGCGACAGCAGTACAATGCATTCCTGCCTTAGGTGAGTGGGCAAAGCAGCTTTTTGTTTTTCAACGTACACCATCCTCTGTGGATGTTCGCAATAATGCGAAGACAGATCTGAAATGGGCGGCCAATCTTAAACCCGGATGGCAGAAAGAACGACAAAAGAAATTTGGTGAGGCCTTTTTAGGCGGCTCGATCGATCCGGCTTTCATAGACGATGGCTGGACACGATTAACACGCAATTTACTTGATTTGACTAACAAGGCCGACGGAAAAATCAATGACCTTATGCAACTCGCCGATTTCAAAACAATGGAGGAAATCAGAGGTATTGTTGACGATACCGTCAAAAATCCTCAAGTCGCAAGCAAGTTAAAAGCTTACTATAATCAGTTCTGCAAACGACCGACTTTTAATGACTTTTATCTTGATACCTTCAATCGGTCAAACGTCGAACTTGTCGATGTAAGCTCCACCCAGGGTGTAGAAGCTATAAATGAAAAAGGGATAATAGCTAATGGAAAGGAATACGAAGTCGACTGCATTGTTTATGCTAGCGGTTTCGAAATTACTTCGAGCTACGAAAGACGGCTAGGCATTCCAGTCTTCGGTATCGAGGGCAAATCAATTTACAAACATTGGCAAGAGGGCATGCGTACGATGCATGGCCTTATGGTAAGCGGCTTTCCAAATCTATATTTATGCGGAGGCGGATTTGTATTCCAGTTAGGGGCCAACTATGCCCATGGAATTGATGTACAAGCAAGCCAAATAGCCTATACAATTAGTCAATTACTTAATCGTGGCATCAAATCCGCAAACGTTTCTAGTGATGCCGAAGAGCGTTGGATAGCCGATCAACTGCAAGCCAGCGGCTCAGGTATCTTTCTTGGGGGATCTCCGGACACTTGCACGCCCGGGTACTATAATCAGGAAGGCACTGCTAAGCGCTACCGCGATGTTAAACGGGAGACATATGGGAAAGGCGTTGGAGCCTACATTAAATTACTGCGGCAATGGCGCGAAGAAGGTAAGTTAGAAGGACTCGAATTGAATTAGGTTCAATTTGGTAACCTTATGGAGCGGTTCACAGCCACTGCGAACACTGTAAGCACGGTCTCACTCAAACCTTTAGATCGTAAACAGTCTTAGCATATATTAGTCCAATCACAAACGGGGTAACGTCGACAAATCTTTGGGTTGGAAAATTCGAAAGCAGTCGAAAAAAAATTGTATTTTTCAATCGATTCAAGCCAGCGCACTTTTTAAAAAATTATTTTATTGACTTAATACAAAAATAATTCTACGCATTTGGACTTACGATGTAACCGAATTTGATTTATAATACAAATTCATAATTTAATGAAAAAACGTTAATGATCTCGGTATTAAAATCAAAAATTCATCGCGCTGTAGTTACAGAATGTGACCTAAATTATGAAGGATCAATTTCAATCGATGAGGGATGGTTGGATATAGTTAATATTCGAGAGTACGAACAAGTAGATGTTTTAAACATTACTAACGGCAATAGATTCACAACTTATGCTATCAAAGCCAAAAAAGGAAGCAAAAAAATCGGGATTAACGGAGCAGCTGCGCGCTTAACCAGCGTTGAAGACTTAGTAATAATATTATCTTATAGATTTATTGAAGAGAATCAAGCAACACCTACACCAAAAATTTTTATACCGGAGCGCGTTGATAGGACCTAGTATAGATTGGAAAGTTTAACTCGCATAAAGCCGATACTTGGGACTTATGTTTCAATCGCAGTGACAGCCGTCGCTAGCCGTGAGGAACTTATTAAAGTGACAGAGGCTGCTTACCGTGAAATTTACAGAATTCATGAATTAATGTCATTCCAAGAGATAAACAGTGAAATTACTAAGATCAATCTTCACGCCTTCAAACATCCATTAAAAATTTCAGAAGATACATATCTAGTTGTTAAGACAGCTCTCGACATGAGCAAAAGTACCGATGGAGTATTCGATATCTCTTGTGGTGGTGCAATGGTACTGCAAAAAAAATTACCCGATCATGGATTTGTAATTGACAAAAAAAGCAAATGGGATGATATTCAACTCGATTTTGGAGAAATTTTTTTTAACAAACCGTTAGCTATTGATGTCAGCGGACTTGCCAAAGGCTATGCTGTCGATCAAGCCTACAAACGCATGATCTCGATGTTATCCAGGCAAAAAGAACAAATAGAAATTTGTATAAATGCTGGTGGTGATCTTAAACAGACCCCTTGGCAAGATAAAAAAATAAAAATCAAAGAATTAGGAAACCCGGGCGATGCTGAAGCTTACGTAAAAATGCGTGATTCTAGTGTTGCGACATCAAGCGGAGCACACAGTTCATTTATCATCCAAAACGGAAAAAATATTTGCAACAAAAATAGATCGGTCAGTGTTTTTGCACCTTCATGTATGATTGCAGATGCATTGACAAAGGTCTTATATGCTAATCCGCAAGCGCTTCCTAAAGACAAAACGTATACTAGTTGTGTAGTAATTGAAAACGGTAAAAGTCAATGGTTGGAATAGAATGCAAATAGGAGTCCGCTTACCAAAAATAATAAAAAATTCTATTTACGGATTATTTTTAATTTCATTAGTTACTGGATATACATTTTTTATCCTAAACCAATTTATAGTTATCGAGGGACCGTTCGGTCCTCAAAAACATCCACTACAAAAGTATTTTTTAATGACCCATGGTGCTTCGGCATTTCTAATAATGACACTTTTTGGTGCCATGCTTGCTGCCCACGTGCCTAAAACCTGGCATCTAGGAAAAAATAAGATTACTGGGGTTTTTTTAATCGCAGTCATAGCTTCTCAAATGATCACAGCTTACTGTTTATATTACTTAGTGCTAGGAGATTATAGAATCTATTTAATCTATACACATTTGATTACAGGATCCTTACTACCAATTGTCCTACTTGCTCATCTTTACCGTAAAATAAAAAAGAGAAATTTAATATAAAGGCCTAAATATTATGAGAATTTTGTTTTTACTTACAATATTACCATTCCTGTTTTTTAACTCTACAGTAAACGCAAAAGAGGTTGAAAAACAAGAACAAAAACAATTTACTTTTAGCTGGCAATTTATCGATAGCGATACAATGAAACCAAGAGGTGGAACCACAAAAGGAAAAAAAATCGATCTAAGCCCTCGTAGTTATAAGGATTGGCGTAATGATAGAGATTCAAAGGAGAGCAAATATGAAAAGGATTTAGTTGCTATAATGTCGCTCACTGGCATGTATCGAGTTTCCTTTGATTTTCTTGAAACAATTGTTTTTGAGAACGATACAAAACCTGACGTACCCTATCAATCTTGGGGCACGGAGTACATATTTCCTATCGAAGTAAAAGAAAACTTTGTGTCATTACAGCACATACTTGTAATGGAATTTCAATCAGACGAAATGAAACCTTACGTAATGAAACACTGGAGAGAAGATTGGACCTATGAGGACCAATCAATGCTTGTTTATACCGACTCAAAAAATTGGAAAAATCGTTCTTTGGATAAAAAATTGTCGAGAGGAAAATGGACTCAAGCGGTTTTTCAAGTCGATGATAGTCCGCGTTATGAGGGCTATGGCAAATGGTCTCACAATAAAACCTATTCAGCATGGATGAGTAATTCCACGCTCAGACCTCTTCCACGAAGAGAGTTTAGTGTTAGGGATGACTACGACATCTTGAAAGGTCATAACCGAGTTACTATTACACCCCAAGGCTGGGTTCATGAAGAGGATAACCTCAAGGTGAAAGTTTCCGGGTCAGATTCAGAAAAAATTCACACTTTCAAAGCACGTGAAATAGGGGTCGCAAGATACGAGAAGATCAAAAACTTTCGGACCAGTCCTGCCTTAAAATACTGGGAATCGACGAAACTTTTTTGGGCCGACGTCAGAAATGAATGGCAATCGATTGTGGAATCTACCGAGGAAATTGAAATAAAGAGCAGCTATAATGACGAGAAGTTATTTGCGATTATGTTCGCCTACGCAGCTGAATTAGAAAATGGCAAACAATACGACCGAAGCGATTCAAAAAAGTTTGTGGCGGAAACTTTGGAAAATTTTGTAAAGTGAAAAGCTATCTTCGCATGACTTGGCTGCCAACTACAAAATAGTGCTTATGGCATTAAGCACGTAACAAGTTATTTAGTCAAAAAATCGCTTAAAGGCACTTGTTTAGCATCAGTCATGCACATTGCTTTATCAACTAATTTAAAGGTGTAAAGATAGGCTTTGTCGCCGACCAAGCCGAGCCTACAAAAACCCTCGGATGGGTCCATATCAACGCCATCAGGGCAAACTGGTAAGTCTAGATGAGCAATATTACTCTCAAATTCAAGATAATTTATCATACACCCAGCGTTGGGTGCTGACCATGAGCTGTTTGTAAAAGTAGCTATAAATAGTACTGCGAATAAATATTTTACTGTTTTCATATCTTTATTTAACCTTTCCCTTTATATTCTCTCAAAAAGTTGTTCTCGAATTTTTGTTAAACTTCGATATCACGTAATACTATGTCCCACAGATGTACTAATCTTCTGACTCCCTCGGTGATATGAACACAAGACATTGTAGCACCAGAAATATTAAGAATCTCTTTTTCATGCCTAATCTTTTGGGTATGTCCTAAACCATAGAATTGACGACGCCAATTTTCATTCACCACTGCATCCCCGTAACCCTCTCGATAAACTAAAATTTCAATCGCCTTTACAGTGCCATCCGGCTCAAGTGCTGCAGCGTAATCAATGAACTCATGCTTACCTATAACCGCGTCCAATACAAACCAGCCACCGCTTTCTGTTTTCCATATAAACATTTGAGTACCAAGTACCGAAATACCTGATCTCTTCTTAACAAGCTTTTTTTGTTCTCTGGTCAACTTGAGCGATATTGGTGTGAGTTTTTGATTGCCCCAGAATAGTTTGGCAGCTTCACCTGGAGTCATATAGGTTCTCGCTTCGGCGCGAGAGGTCAGGAGCAATGAGCCTCCAGCTACCGAAGCAAGACCGGTCAAAAGGGTACGAAAGAGAAACTCTCGTCTTTTCATATTTTTTCAGTAACTCCAAGCTCTTAAATTTACGTATCTTTCACTGGTTGAATATGATTTAAACCGAAATTCTGGTTTTAGCGGGCACCATAAAAATTCATCGCCCGCTGAAACCAATTATTTAACAACAACCAATTATTTAGAATTGGAAGCCTAGTCCAAATTTGATTCCGTCATGAGAACCAGAACTTGCACCATCACCGTCTTCGTTTTGGTATTCGAATTTGAATACCACGGACTGGTTATCCATTGGCCACCAGTTGATACCCATATTATGGGAGTGCATTTGTACAAAAACGTTTCTTGCATTTTCAAATGATGGGTTTGCGGCAGTTCCATCACGTTCATTCCAGACAGAATACCGATAGAATACACCAAGTTGTCCCATCATGATATCTGTTTTATATGAAGGCTCTATATACCACCCCATGATATCATCAGCATCGAATGTCTCAGGGTCAAAACCATTATCTTCACTAAAATCCCATCTGGCATACAATGCCCTCAAACCGAATCCGCTTCTGTGCTCATAGTGAACGTGGAATTCATTCAGCCAAGCATCGGCTTCAATGGCGTCAGCTGTGCCGGTGTAGTCAGAGTGATAATCAAAAGTGTAAGCTACTTCTAATCCAGGAAGTCCGTTGTAGAGTAATCTTCCCATGATTGCTATGTCTTGGTCTGTTGCGTTACCAACTTTTTGTCTTCCGCTTCTTGGACGCATAGCGCTTGAGCCTGCGGTAGGTATCACGAGTCCACTATGAACGTTTAAGTTATAATTCCAACCAGGCAGGATGCTTCCCCATATCCCTGCTGTAGCTTCAGTCCAGGTTGTAGGAATAACCTCAGCCTCCACACTGTTACGGTCTACACCATAAAATGTGGTAGGTTCGTGCGTTAAGTTAAGAAGTCCAATAGGTAGGATATCAGCACCAGCTCGGAAGTGATGATTAGAGTTTATATCCATTTCTAACCACATAAGTTCAAGAACTACATCTCCCGGGTTTCCATCTCCTATAAACGAATGTTCGATTTCTAATTCAGTTGCTAATCTAATCGTATCACTGAATTCATGTCCTACAAAAAGAATGAATCGGTGAATATCATTTCTATTGATATCATTAGCGCCATCCTGACCCGTCAGGATCTCTGAATGTAGCTCACCATAGCCTCCGACGGAAGTCTTGGCGGCCCACGAACCTGCAGCGATTTTCTTTTTGCCTCCGGTTGGGGCCCATCGAGAACGTTGGGCTCCAACTGCATCAGGTGATTGAGGAGTATTAATTGTTTCCGCTCCACCTTCACCTAATTGAGCTTTAAGTTCAGCGATTTCTGCTTGCTGTTCTTCTAAGATTTTAATTACGTCTTCGAGCGTTTTGCCCTCGTGACCATCAGCCATCACAGAGCTGCTCCCAAATATCAGTGCTATAAAAGCTACCGACCATAAGTTACTAATTTTCACAATTACCCCCAAAGGTCTAACTAATTAATGAATTTAATGGCTATTTGTTATAGCCCTAATAATTTCTCGTCACACTTTCCGGTGATTCAAGAGAACTAATAGTAAACTTTATTAAAAATAAATGCAAATCATTTGCATTTAGATCTTTAATACCATATAGTACTGTTCAATTAAGAATGATTATCAATTAGAAAAATTCAATTATGAACAAAATCCAACCAAACCCAACAGAGATTGTGACATCAGTTAATATGCTGCAATTGTTAGTCGATAGCTGGTGTCGAAATATACGCCATTCAACTATCGATTTAGCGGTTATTCTTGAAGAGATTGGTGTTGAAAAGTTTTTGCCGGGGTCATCCGAGCTTCTATCCGGGACATTGTCCCTGTTGCACGAGTCACTCAATAAATGTTCCCTTAGTTGCTCTTGCTCCTCCCCGGCAATTCTATCAAAAACACTTACAGGAGACCTTGCCCTATTTTTCGGTCTTCATCACTCAAACAACCAGGAAGTTTGCGATAAGATCGTAGACGCCTTTTGGGAAACAGACAAAGCCAGTGACCTGAAAAAGCGGATAAAAGTACTTTCCATAGGGTTTAGATACGCTGGTTTAGTTATCAAGCTTGATAAAGAAAGTTGGATTAACCTCGAAAGATATCAAAGATTACTTTTCCCATTCAGCAAAACCATTCATTAGTAAACGGAAAGATAAAATATTAGAAACCAACTAACCGAAATCTGTCGTATTGTTTGGTAACAAGGATACGGTAAGTAAAATAATAAAGGAGCAAACATGATAAACGTACAGGTCCCACATGTAGTATTCAAGACAAGAGTCCGCGATGAATCAATCGGTGGAGATAATCCATATAAATGGGAAGAAAAGACAACTGAAGACTACTTTAAAAATAAAACGGCGATTCTTTTTTCGTTGCCAGGTGCGTTTACTCCAACATGCTCAACCTTTCAATTGCCCGATTTTGAGAAACTGGCAACCAAATTTTACGATAAAGGTGTTGACGTGATTTACTGCTTATCAGTAAACGATGCCTTCGTCATGAACGCATGGGGTAAATCCCAAAATCTGGAAAATGTAAAGTTAATTCCCGACGGTTCGGGCGAATTCAGCCGAAAACTGGGTATGCTAGTCCTAAAAGATAACTTAGGTTTTGGAATGCGGTCTTGGAGATACGCTGCACTAATAAAAAATCAGATTATTGAACACTGGTTCGAGGAACCGGGTTTTTCCGATAATCACGGGCAGGACCCTTACAGCGTCTCAGCCCCGCAACATGTCTTAGAAAACATTTGACTTATTAGGCGATGCTATTAACCTAAGCGACTTTTTTAAACGCGCCAACAATCTCCCCAAGTCGATGAAGTTCATCAAGAAGTTGAGTCATCTCATGGCCCGGAGTAAAAAAAAGAAAGTTACTTATTCCATAGTTTATTTCTTTTTCGATTTGAACTTTATCATGGGGAGCACCCATCAAAATAACCTTTACAGAGGAATACGGCCTTCCTATATTCAAGCAAGCTTTTTTTAAATCATCGAGAGCGTTACCTTTATACATTTCCTTACGAAGCATCCAACCATCGGCATACTCCGCAACTCGCAATGGAACATGACTTGAGTTAGAACCGATAAAAATTGGGGGTACATCAAAACCCTCACCCATACCTTTAGCTCTTTGCCAATCAGATTTCATTGTTAGAACAGCATTTTTAACAATGCTCCATCTTGCAGTAAACGAACTACCATGGTTCTCCATAGCTTCTCGAATAAATCCACCGGCCACTCCTAAAATAAATCTATTATTAGAAAAGAATTGCAAAGAACTTACGCTCCTTGCAAGAAATCTCGCATCCCTTTGTGTTAGAAGTGTCACACTTGTTCCTAATTTCAGATTCTTTGTAGCCACCGCGCATGAAGAAAGAACGGGGAAGGGGTCACAAAAGCCCCTTATTCTCGAAGGATCAACATCTTTTTTTAAAGTTTTGGACCGATCGACAGGAACATGACTATTTTCAGGAAGGAATAAAGCATGAAATCCAAGCTTTTCGATAGTTCCATATAACGATGAATCTGATAATAATGGATCAAAATTAGTCAAACAAATCGAGAAAGTTAATCGAGAATAATCTCGGTTTCTTACACTCAAGTTTATTTTCTACCTTATGAAAAAACACCCAGATAAAACCAAAAGCCTAACGATCATGTGACATCCTAAGAATGACTCTTAAATGTTTGTATTTCCAACCATCATTAACTCGAACATAATCATCATCATATCTTAAAGCAAACCACTTCGATTCTTTTTCTGCCCGCATATCCCAAGGACCCATTATGTACCAGGTGCCCGTCGCGAAATCACCATTTATATTTATTAATGGATTCATCATATTGTGCTGGGAAAATGAAAACATCTCCTTGAAATTTTGGAAAAGCGCCTCTATTTCGGCGTGCCCCTTGGCTACACCGAAATCTGGACTCTCCCAAATTCCATCTTCAACAAATAAAGAAGCAATATCGTCAGGATTATGATCATCATCACAAATATGACTGTATCTCACTTTTAATTGTTTAATAGCTTCAATATCCTCCAACCTTTGAATTCGTTCTTCGAGTGATTTTTCGCTCATTATTACTCCCCTTTGCAAATTGCTAATATTACTTTTTTCTATCTAAAATGATTTCAAGGTTATCAATCCAGTACTCATAATAGCCAGGCCTACCTTTGTTTGGTCTATCAGGTGTTTCGCCGCTCAGTTTAATTTGTTCGATTAATAAAAGTTTAAATTCGTCCCATTCAAAAAGGCCTTCCTCATGAAGGGCGACAACCATAGCAAAAATTCGTTTTTCCCAATTATCGTGGAATACCAATTCACCACTTTGTCGTGGTAATGCTTCTAGATTATCCATATTAGAAATTTTTTGATTAACTTGCATAGCGGCTCTCGCGCTCTAAAGCGTTTGGACTCCAATCATTGAGTCTCGTGTTACAATTGCAGCTAACTCACTTTCTGCCATACCTTCCGATGAGGAAGGTCGTTCGGGTAAAACCATATACCGAATTTCAGCACTGCTATCCCAAACTCTCACTTCGGTGCTATCGGGCAGTTCGGTTCCAAACTCCTTCAAGACTTCTCGAGGCTCAATAACAATCCGAGATCGATAAGGAGCCTCCTTATACCATTTCGGCGGTAAACCCAATACCGGCCAAGGGTAGCAAGAACATAGAGTACACACGACAACATTATGGACGTCTGGAGTATTTTCAACCACAACCATGTGTTCGCCCTGCAAACCGCTATAGCCTAACTCCGCAATCGCAGCGGTTGCATCCGCCATCAATCTTGTTTTGTAAGCTTCATCAGTCCAAGCTTTTGCAACAACTTTTGCACCATTAAGAGGACCAAGATCCGTTTCATAAATTTGAATAATTCGATCAAGGGCGGCTTTTGTAACAACGCCTTTTTCAATCAACAGTCGCTCGATTTTGTCTACCCGCTCGGAAAGCTCTTTAGTTTCAGAGGGATCACGTCTCTTATTTAAATATGGGTTTGGCGGGGAATCATGATTATGATCAGCCATCGTACGCCTCCAAGTATTCATGCCATAAATCTATATAGACGACATCGTTAGCATGGTGATCGCCAGCCCATAAATCTTTTGAACAAAAACCCACCGAATATAATGGTTGCTCACATTCTCCTAATCCATGTGCAAGAGTATCTGGAAAAACGAAAGTACCGCGTTGCCTGAAAATAGTACCTAGCTTCCCCTTTACGTAACCTGGTAATCTAGTATGACCTGAAGGGCTATATGGCAAGGCTCTCACCATCGACCCAATTTCAAATGGAGCGATTTCCGATCGATTTGGTCTTGAATAATTCGCTCCCGTGGACACAATTTCATCTATATCAGTGGGGGTTAATGGGTTCCCTGTCTCCGAATCTGCAAAATTAACCTCATTAATTCGAGTTTCGACTGCCTCTAGCCAATGTTCATAATATGAACTAGATAAATAATGCACTGGGTCCATTCTTTCAATCGCGTGCCGAAAGGCATCTATCGGCCCAAGCGCACCAAACGAACATAAAGTGGATGCAAACAGTCTTCTCTCCCAGTCTTCAACAAATTTTACGTCCAGATCTTTATCTTTAATCGGCCCAAAACATTGAAGGCCACCCAAGTCATGAATTCCATTCATAATGATATTTCCTAGCGATCTTTAGATTAAAACTATCATTTTTTAATTGTTTGTTGAAGTACTAACAAACTATACTCAAATACTCACAAAAAACAATTGGCGGTGAAGACATGGATAAACAAATTTCATCTAATGGGCGTTTTTTGCTAGAGGCTTATTTAAAGGACGGGATGACAATAGCCGCGGGAGGGTTTGGCTTATGCGGAATACCCGAAAATCTGATTAAAGCCATAGCTGATTCTGGAATCAAAAACCTTACAATTATTGGTAATAACATGGGCACGGACGAAAAAGGGATGGGATTACTTCTGAAAAATAATCAAGTATCAAAAGTAATCGCCTCGTTTGTAGGAGATAATAAAGAATTCGAGCGACAAGTACTCGCTGGGGCACTAGAATTAGAATTATGTCCGCAGGGTACTCTGGCGGAAAAACTTCGGGCCGGCGGAGCAGGAATACCAGCGTTTTACACAAAAACAGCATCCGGCACTATATTGGCCAAAAATAAAGAAACTCGTACATTTAGCGGTTCTCAATTTGTATTAGAACATTCTTTACGTGCCGATTTATCAATAATTAAATCTCATGTTAGCGACAGGGCAGGTAATCTGCGATTTAGAAAAACAGCACGAAATTTCAATCCAATGATCGCCACATGCGGAGACGTTTGTATAGTCGAATGCGAAGAATATAAGTCAGACGAATTTCTTAATCCTGATGATGTCCATCTTCCTGGAATATACGTCGATTCTATATTAATAGACAATCACTATGAAAAAACCATCGAGTTCCCAACAACACTCGGCTTCAAGGCGAGCGGGACTACTCCAGTGAGAGAAAATATGGCCAAACGGGCTTCATTAGAACTAAAAACTGGAGACTATGTAAACCTTGGCATAGGAATACCTACCCTAGTGGCAAACTACGTCAGTACAAACGATAACATTATTTTTCAATCGGAAAATGGGTTGCTTGGAATTGGCCCATTCCCGATTCCGGAAGAGCTAGACGCGGATTTAATTAATGCGGGGAAACAAACCATCTCAACAACACATGGCTCATCCTTCTTTTCCAGCGCAGATTCATTTGCGATGATTAGAGGAGGCCACATAGATGTGTCAATTTTAGGCGGGTTGGAAGTTAGTGAAACCGGTGATCTCGCAAACTTCATGATCCCTGGGAAAATGGTAAAAGGCCCGGGGGGCGCGATGGACCTAGTTTCAGGGGTAAAAAAAGTTGTTGTTTTACTCGAGCATCGCTCGAAACAAGGAGATTCAAAGATTTTAAAGAAATGTAAGCTGCCTCTTACAGGCAAAGGAGTTGTAAATCTCATAATAACTGATCTGGCCGTCTTTGAAATTTTACCTGAAGGTGCCGGACTGCTTCTCACAGAAGTAATGCCTTCATCCGACTTAGAAGAAATCAAACAATTCACCGAAGCGGAATTTATGATATCCGAAAAATTAATTTACCGAAAATCCACCTTTCAGAATAAAGAAAGAACATTTTAATTCCTTGGGGTTATATAGTTATAACGAAAAAATGTTGCAGCGCGGCATTTGGTTAGATATACTGCAATGCATCAAAGTTAGGCAATTCGTCTCCCCTGAACCCTAACATTGGTACCTCCCCTCCTCGCCCTGCTGTTCAATGAGCAGCAGGGTTTTTTTAGGAATCTTCTGCCAGAAAACCAATTGTTAACTCAATAAACTCATTTCGTCGATCGTGATGCACCCAATGTCCAGAATTATCAAAAATTTTAACCTTTGCATTTCTAAACAACTTCGCCCGGCCAGTCTCAATTGGATCCTCATGCCAACTATCTTTGCCACCAACCAAAAACGTAGGACATGTTATTTGAGCCCAAAGTTTGTTTAATTCATTTTGAGGTATGTCATATGGTGGCCAGTTCCGTACGTAATTGTCGAACTTCCACGAATAGGTTCCATCCTCGTTTTGTTTTATCCCATGTCTAGTAAGATGTTCGGCCGTATCGGTAGATAAATGTGAATTAGCAGCGCTCATTCGCTCAACCGCATCATCAAAAGTTTTATACTTTTTAACATTTCGAGAAGATAGTGAATGTCTTTGCTCAATCCAAGAGTTTAGCCTCTCGATAATTGAATTTTTTTGTGATAAACCCAACCCTTCAATCGCAATTAGTTTATTTATTCTGTCCGGATAAAGCCCCGTATACCTTAAAGCTATCATCGCGCCCAAGGAATGTGCCACGACACTTACGGGGGAGAGTGACTGTTGACTAATTAACTGATCTAAATCATAAAGATAGCCAGCCATCTGATAATTACCATCATTTACCCATTCACTATCTCCATGACCGCGGAGATCGGGTGCAATGACACGCCACTCCTTACACAGTTTTTTGGCTACCCAATCCCAACTCCTGGAATGATCGCGCCCACCGTGCAAAAGTATTACGGGTCTATTTGATTTTTTTCCCCACTCTACGTACTGTAGTCTTAATCTTTGAGAATAGTAAACCTGGGAACTAGGTAATTCCATCTGAAACAACATCCTTAAGAAGAGTAACGTCAATTTTTTTTATATTTTTCAAAAGAAACTCTGACTCAGACAAAATTTGATTGAAGAAAAATTTACCAGTAGCGATTTTTTTATTCATAAAAATTCTATTAGCTTCATCACTGACATCAAGTTTAGTTGTACCGATTATCATTCGCAGCCAAATATAGCCAAACATAATGTGTCCACACAATCTTAAAAAATAAACTGCACTCGCTTCAATTAATTTCACATTATTGTCGCAATGATTCTTTTTGAGCCACTCCACAGCTTCTTTCAAATCAATAAGGGCTTTTTCCACTGCTATTATGTATTCATTATTTTCTTTAAAGAAAATTTCTTTTTTTAAATTGTCAATGAGTCGAGTAATTAAATTAATAGATTGACCGCCATCCGCGAGGACTTTCCTAAAAACTAGATCCATTGCTTGAATACTATTTGTACCCTCATAAATCATTGCTACTCTTACATCTCTCACAAACTGTTCAATTTCATAATCAGTTATATAACCATAACCCCCAAAACACTGGAGAGCCTCGCTAGCTTTAGTAAAAGCATTGTCGGTAAAATAAGCTTTCACTATTGGCGTGAGAAACTCCACCAATCGTTTAGCCTCGATTTTAGAAATTCCCTCAAAATTTTCGTCCTCAATGTCCATCAAAAAAGCAGTCCAAAGCGCTAGCGCCCTTGCACCCTCGGTAAAGCAATTCATTCCGGCAATAATTCGCTTGATGTCTGGATGGTTTATAATAGGAATAGGCCCTAGCTCGCCACCTCTTTCTCTTCCTTGACGTCTCAAATTTGAATAATTTAAGGCTTTTTGTCTTGCAACCTCCGAAATCGCGAGACCCTGCATACCGGTTTGAAGCCTCGCGACATTCATCATAACAAACATTGAATTTAAGCCTTTATTTTTTTCGCCTATTAAGTAACCCTCAGCTTCCTCATAAAATATTTCACAGGTTGCATTACCATGTATACCCATTTTTTTTTCAACTTTCGTACACTTAAGATTATTTCGTTTGCCCAGATTACCACCCTCATCTACAATGAATTTTGGCACTATGAACATCGACAATCCTTTTGTATTTTTAGATTCTCCTGGGATTCTAGCTAATACCAAGTGAATAATGTTTTCAGTGAGATCATGCTCCCCACTCGATATAAATATTTTTGTCCCAGAAATTTTGTAAGTACCATCATCCTGGGGTTCTGCTTTGGACCTTATCAACCCAAGATCTGTACCGCACTGGGGTTCGGTAAGATTCATTGTGCCCGACCAAACTCCTTCCACCATTTTTGGAATATAGGTTTCTTTTTGAGCTAAAGTGCCAACACTTGATATAGTAAGAACCGCATCCTGCGTTAATCCTGGGTACATCGAAAAAGCCATATTTGCTGATATGCTATATTCTTCGAAGGCCGTTGAGATAATTGTGGGCAAACCCTGCCCACCGAATTCTAATGGGGCACCTAGGTTATTCCAGCCACCTTTACAAAATTCATGATAAACCTCCCTAAAACCCGGTGGGGTAGATACGGAATGATCTTTGTGTAAGACACATCCGTGGTGGTCGCCTATTTTATTTAAAGGGTATATTTCACTCTCTACGAATCTACTTCCTTGCTCAAGAATAATTGTAATATCTTCTTTGGAAAGATTAGAAAATCGACCCTTACCTAAATAACTATCTACATTCAAAACTTCGTTTAAGATAAAAAGGGTATCCCGTATAGGCGTTTTATAACCCGACAATTCAAGCTCCTAATTTCTTGGATAAAAACAAATGTCTAATTTTATTATGTGATGAATTTTGCATATTGTAAAATCTCTTTATGCTATTGAAACACAGTACAGCTGCAACAACCGAACCGCCAGAAAAATTACTAAACAATCGAGGATATCAATTAAAAAACTAGTTAATGATAGTCGATAATAAAAAAAAATTATATAATTTTGGTTTTCTATATTTGATTATTCTTAGGATCAAGCAGTGCAGTGTGAAATAATTGCGATCGGTACAGAACTATTATTGGGTCAAATTCAAGACACTAACTCATCTTGGCTGGGGGAAAACCTAGCTCTTGTTGGTATCGACAATTACTATCAAACAAAAATTGGAGACAATGAGCAGAGAATCATTGAGGCAATCCGCCTGGCTCTAACTAGAAGCGATGCAATTATTTGCTGCGGGGGTCTTGGACCTACACAAGACGATATCACTAGAGAATCAATAGCTAAAGCCACCGAAACCAAACTCTATTTGGATGAAGAAGTCGCTAAAAAAATTGAACTGATGTTTTCTTCTCGAGGTCGGCACATGACACCTAATAATTTGAAGCAAGCAATGATACCAGAGGGAGGTAAGGCTATTGATGACCAGCCCGGAACCGCACCTGGCATCATTTTACCTGTTAAAAATAAAGTGATCTATGCAGTTCCTGGAGTACCTTATGAGTTGAAGCAAATAATGCGGTCTACGATTCTCCCAGACCTAAAAAAACGGTCTGGGTCAAAAACAATAATAAAAAGCAGAACTTTACGCACTTGGGGTCACACAGAGTCAAAACTCGCTGAACTTTTAGAAACAAAAATTAAGCAACTAGACCAGACACCTAACACGACTCTTGCGTTTCTAGCTTCAGGTATTGAAGGTTTGAAATTACGGATCACGGTAAAAGGTAAAGATGAAAAACAAATTATTGAAAAATTAAATGATGAGGAAAGAGAAATAAGAACTATCATTGGGGACGTTGTTTTTGGCATCAATGAAGAAACAATAGAGGAGAGGATAGCCAAAAACCTACAAGAAAAAAATCTTACATTATCAATAGTTGAGATTGCAACTGATGGACTTGCCTCTACAAGATTAGGAAAGGTTGATCAAAATGGGCAATACTTCAAAGGTAGCATTGTTCCCAAATCCAACTCGTCAAAAGAGCAACTATTGTCACTAAATCAAACCAATCAAAATAACTCAGAAAATTTAAAACTTGCTAACGCTGTCAGAGTCTTTTTTGGGACAGACATTGGACTTGCAATTACTTTTTCGGAAGAGGAAGGAGTAAATTATTTAGCAATTTCAAGTAATAAAATTGAGATTGAGGAACCAATGAAGTTGCCTGGAGACGGAGTTAGGGTATCACAATTCAGTGTGATAACCGCCCTAAATTTATTGAGATTACAAATAGAAAATAATCTAATCTAAATCATTAACAAATCGTAAATCTGAAATATTGTAATCATTAAGGCGCCATAAATACCAAGATGCAACTCCTCTATATGGGGACCATTTATCGGTTATCGCAATACCTTTTTTTGAATCTATATCAACTCCATAAAATTTCTTGAAACCTTTTTTTACGCCTAGATCTCCACTCGGAAAAGTATCTAGACGCCGCAAGTAGAATAATTTTATAACATCACAAGTCCATCGACCTATTCCTTTTATTTTAATCAGCAAATCATCAATTTGATCATCAGAAAATAATTTTAATGATTCATTAGAAGGGAAATAATTATTAATAAATAAATCAGCTACTCTTTTTATTGAATCGATTTTTTTAGTTGATAAACCGCAATCTTTTAAGTCCTTATTTTTTGATAGTAAAATTCGTTTAGGTGTTATCCTATAATTCAAAGTTTTGGATAACTTCATGAAAATTGACTGAGCCGCCTTCACACTAAGCTGCTGACCAACTATGGTTCTTACCAATATTTGGAAAAATGTAGCACTGTCGTTGCGAAAAAGAGCCGGAGGGCCATGAAACTGTATTACTTTTTTCAATTTAGAGTCCCGCTGAGCTATGTGATCTGATCCCTGAACAAGCTCATGAACCAAGATGTTTGAGAAATTTAGCCCAGTTTCCCTATAAAGAAGAAATGCCTGCCAAAATGTCCCACCTTGTGGCGAATATCCAATTAAAGCTCCATTTGAAGCAACGACTCTGTGGCAAGGTATGAATAAAGGAGTTAAATTTTTTTTCAGAGCCTGACCTACCGCGCGAGCTCCGTTTGAATAACCAAGCTCTTGACTTATTTCAAGATAAGATTTTGTCTGTCCCAAAGGGATCAATTTTACTAAATCAAAGATATCTTTTTGAAAATCCGAATAAACACTATCATAGCTTTGTTTAAATTTAATATTTATTGGTTTCGCACACTCCAAGTAACTGGTCAGTTGAGTGGATAAAGGGCCAACATACTGGTCTAACTCTTGTTTTTTTATATTTGCAGAAAAACCCGTACAATTATTAAGCGATGCCATCGGAGTGGAAGATGGAAAATTTAGCTTTAGCAAACGATTTTCTTTCCAGATTAAGGTAAAAGTACCGAATTTTGTTTTTACAAAATTATAAAACATAAAAATTTCCATACTTTTATTAAAAATATTAGCCTAACATGTTAGATTAAATTTTAAAATTTGACATAACGGGATAGTTATATAAATGAAATACCGACTTGATAACGACAATATCACCATGAGAGGAGATTGTTTTATTGCGGACTCAGCTGTACTTATTGGTAAAGTAATATTAGAAAATGATACAAGTATATGGTTTGGAACTATCCTAAGAGGTGATAATGAAGTCATTTCAGTTGGAGAGGGAACTAACGTACAGGATCTTTCAGTACTTCATACAGATTTTGGTTTCCCATTGACCATCGGTAAAGGATGTACGATTGGACACAAAGTGATGCTTCACGGCTGCACTATCGGTGATAACACCTTAATTGGTATCAATTCAGTAGTTTTAAATGGAGCTAAAATAGGCAAAGATTGTCTCATCGGTGCATGTACGTTAATTCCTGAAGGCAAGAGTATTCCAGACAATAGTCTGGTTATGGGAAGTCCCGGCAAAGTTGTAAGGCAGCTAAGCGAAGAACAAGTCAAAGGACTGAAAAATTCCGCGGCAAACTACATCGCAAACTTTAAAAGATTCAAGAAAGAATTATTAAAAGCAGATTAATCTTGCTTTAACTCACCAGTGTATCTTTTAATTATTTGCTTCCCAAGTGACATCATATGAACTTGATCGGGTCCATCAGCTTGCCGACAGTATCTAGCATAATTAAACGCATCTGCCATAAAATAATCTTCGGTTAACCCGCCCGCACCATGAATCTGCATACAACGGTCTATGATATTTTGGACAGCAATAGGCACCGCAATCTTAGCGGCAGCAATTAAATCTCTTGCGTCCTTTGGACCAACTTCATCCATTCTTTTAGCAGTCAAAAGGGTTAATTGCCTCGCCTGCTCTAACTCAGCGTAAGAACACGCAATATCTTCTCTAACAGATTGATGTTCAGCAAGCTTTTTTCCAAAAGTTTCACGCGAAACTGCTCGCTTGCATGCCAACTCTAGGGACCTTTGCGCTGCTCCTATCAACCTCATGCAATGATGAATCCTACCAGGTCCTAATCTTCCTTGCGCAATTTCAAAACCTCTCCCCTCTCCTAGTAACATGTTCTCAACCGGCACCCTGACGTCCTTAAAATGAACCTCTGCATGTCCATGAGGGGCGTCATCGTAACCCAATGTTGTCAGTGCTCTAACTATTTTTATTCCTTTAGTCTCTTTCGGCACAAGTATTTGACTCTGCTGAAGGTGGCGATTTTCGTTAGAAGGATCTGATTTACCCATTACAATAAAAATTTTTGTTCTTTCATACATTGCGTTAGTGATAAACCATTTTTTCCCGTTAATTACATACTCATCACCCTCTCTGAGAATCGTGGTCCTTACATTTGTAGCATCACTTGACGCAACATCTGGTTCAGTCATTACGTAGGATGATCTTATTTCTCCGTCTAGAAGAGGAGTCAACCAAAGATCGCGCTGTTCCTGATCACCGTATTTCATGAAAACTTCCATATTACCGGTGTCTGGAGCATTGCAGTTGAAAACTTCCGAGCTCCACAGAACTCTCCCCATAATTTCTGCTAATGGAGCATAATCAAAATTTGACAGCCCTCCAAATTTTTCAGGAACAAATAGGTTCCATAAACCCTGTGCTTTCGCCTCTGATTTTAACTCATCGACCAAGGGCAAGGCAGCAAAGCGATTCTTGGCGGTTTGCAAATGTGTGCTGTAGTTGTGTTCATTAGGATATATTGATTTTTCCATAAAATCTGTAAGCCTTTTTTTTATGGCTACTGGGTTCTCTGTGATATTTGCATATTTCATAAACTTTCCTGATTTAGCGTAATTTTATTCATCTGATAATGATTATACGGTGTTCCTGCATTGAACTAAATACCAGTTAACATTGATGTTGAGAAGAATCCCCAGTTAAGTTATTTTATAGACAGTTAATTGCAGGTATTAGACTCGATATCAATATTTCTAAAAAAGGGGCTATTTGTGACAAAAATTAATAATAACAATTTACAAGGAAGGGATATTAAAGAAAATTATTCTTTCAATGCCGTAAACGATTACAACGTCAAAACTTACCTACTTAGTCACCTAAAAAACAAGAAAGAAAGACAGGAATTAATCGACGAGCATAAACGCTTTCCGAGGGGTGGGCCGACATTACCAGGTAGCCCACCCCCACTTCAAAGTGGTGTCTTGGCGCAACTTGTCGACTATCTTAGAACACGACCTCAAGCCGGGAAACATACGATCGTCGAAACAATTCCCTGGAAGGAATACTCGATTGGAACACTTCCGGGAAAAAGGGGAGGAACTGTAAAAATTTCCAAAGAAAAATATGAAACAAGAGAGCAGGCAGAACATGCGATTTTTAAAAAAAGACTCAAAGCTCTCTGTAAGCAATATGGAATAAATGATTAAATGGAGACTGTAAATGAAACAGGAGCAATTACTTAGAGTTACCGGTTACACTGATAAAATAGCCGCAATAGCAGATGAAGAAATTACTTTCTTTGTACATTCTGAGTTTGGGGAAAATTATAGATCAGACATTGTTAGATTAATTAATGGGGATACAAACCCAGAGGGGCCGGGGCTGAAAGAAAAGGTAGTAAGAAACAAGGCTAATAAATTTTACAAAGGACAACATCAACCTTTGATGGCCGGAAGCTACCTTTTAGTACCGCACAGTGAAAAGCTCAATTGTGATGATATTACCATCTGCGCATATATCTATCCGACTACTCCCATCACAGACGTTGAAGGAGTCGCGATTGGCGAACAAGGGCTTCTCACTAAGTGGGATTCAAAAAAACAAACAGGTTATGGCTTATTTATAAACAAATTTGGTTCTCTTGAGTTAAAGATCGGAAAAGGAAGAGGTAAAACCGAAGTCTTCTCGCTTTCAAAACCCCTTTTTAGAAAAGTTTGGTATCGCATCTATGCAAGTTATGACTCTAAAACCGGTGCTGTTACAGTTAGTCAACAAGCACATGTAAGCATTACCAATGGCGGACATGGAATGAGCATGCTTCATCCCAGGGAAGATACAAATTCAACTCAAAGTTTTAAAGGTTCTAAACATGCTCTCGGAAAAAATGAAGCGCCCCTTCTAATGGCTGCTAGTACCCAAAACATTCAGTCCGGGAGAACGATTTCAGGCTTTCATTTTAAACAACTTGAAAAACCTATTGAACTACCTGAACATTACCAGAAGTACAATGGGAAAATTGAAAGGCCGAGGCTATTTGGTTCTGCTGTTGACGAGAAAACTATAAATATGGTGTTAGGCCAACAAAAAATCGAGTCTCTTCCAAACGAGGTGAAAGAGTCTCTCACCGCATTTTGGGATTTTGCCGAAAATATAAATAAAAATGCAGCGTCCACCCATGTCCCGGAAATGACACCAAATAGACTTCATGCAATTGGAATAAATATGCCAGTTAGAGGAACACCTGGTTTTAATTGGTCTTCCGACTACATGAGTTTTACCCATGGCCCTCAGGAGTATGGTGCTATTCATTTTCATGATGAGTCCGTTGACGACGCGCGATGGTCGCCATCATTTACTTTTAAGATTCCAAAAAATTTGGAAAGTGGAGTATACGCGGCAAGGCTTCGGGTAAAAGGCAAATCAACACCTGACCACGAAGATTATATTCCTTTTTTCGTTAAACCTTCTCCAGAAGAAAAACCAGCAGACATTGCCTTAGTAATGGCGACACATAGTTACATGGCCTATGCGAATGACAATTTGAGTGTCAATTCTGTAATCGCCGAGCTTTTGACTGGTCAAATACCGCTCCTTCAGCCTGAAGATTTACTGCTTAACAAAGAGCGCGGCTACGGTCTCGGTACCTATACCAGCTATAGAGATGGTTGGGGGGTAAATGTATCTTCCAGGCTCAGGCCAATTTTAAATATGCGCCCTAAATACTTACACGTATTATCTCCTTCATTATGGCAATTCAATGCTGACCTCCACCTCGTCGACTGGCTATATGAAAAGGGATATAAAGTAGATATTTTAACAGATGAAGACGTTCATAAAGAAGGTGCCTCCTTATTAAATAAATATAAAATAGTACTTACTGGTCATCACCCCGAGTACATGTCAGAGCAGCAAATGAATGCTTACCATGACTATCAAATGCATGGGGGAAGGTTCATGTACCTAGCTGCGAATGGATTCTACTGGATTTGCGTGCCTCATCCCGACAATCCTAATATCATAGAAGTAAGGAAAGGCGATAACGGAACTAGAGCTTGGACGATATCACCAGGAGAATATTGCAACGCCTTTGATGGTAAACACGGTGGTTTATGGCGAGTAAGAGGAAGGGTAATGAGCAAACTTCTGGGGAACACCTTTTCATCTTTTGGATTAACCTACTCTTCTTACTACAGGAGGTCTCCTGATAGCCAATTGCCACAATGCAAGTGGATTTTTAAAGGGATAGGAAAAAATGAGCCTATAGGTGATTTTGGCTTAGTCGGAGGCGGAGCCGCTGGACTAGAGTTAGACAGAGCCGATCTCGAACTGGGCACTCCCCATAATGCATTCCTTTTAGCGCACTCCGAGGGACATAACGACATCTATGTTTCGGTTACCGAGGAGGTAACTTTCAATGCTAGGGGATACATCGCAGGGGGAACAGGAGAAACCAATCCGTGGACCCGTTCAGATATAGTCTACTTCAAAACACCAAATGAGGGAGCGGTTTTCTCTGTTGGCTCGATGACTTGGTGCGGCTCACTCCAACATAATAATTATAATAATAATGTTTCTACTATGATGTCGAATGTCATCGATGGCTTCTTAAAATATAAGAGGCTTCCATGAAAGAAGACAAGCAAAATAAAGCCCTTCAGAAAGATCACTATTGGTGGATTCATCCCAAACTTAGAGGTGGACAAGTTTTAGAAAAAAACTTTGCCGACTCAATGAAATGGCAGTGGTCAAGTACAAACGAAATCAACAAACTAAATTTTCCTTCTCTTATAGACGAAGACGGGCCTTACAGCGAATTTGCTAAATTACTGTATAAACTGAATGGTTATAAAACGGGACCAGTTAAAGGATGGTACGTTGTTGTTAAACCTACCAAAAAAGAGTACGTTGTCGGCCAGCTTTGTGTTGATTCAAATATTCCAGTTTATTTATTTAGCGATGAAAAATTCGATACTGAAAATGAAGCAAAAAAAAGGGCAACTGAATTAAGAGCACTGTATCCGGGATTAATGCACGTAACTTAAAACTTTAATGTTAGCCCCCAAAAAAATTCAAAACTTCATTGCGATTATAAGTTTAATACTCGCAGGAGAAATGATTTTTAGCCTCCCTTTTCATATCGCTAGATACTTTAGACCATCTTTTTTATCATCATTTGAGCTCACCAATACTGAATTGGGAGACATTTTTTTTTACTACGGAATTTTCGCCTTTATCGGTTATTTATTGGGCGCTTTCATTACGGATAAATTCTCTGCAAAAACACTTATCGTTAGCTCCCTGATTTTTACTGGTGTAGGAGGTTTATTTTTGTTAAGAGGACCATCCGTAAATGAATTAAAAATTCTATACAGCTACTGGGGATTAACCACAATTTGCCTATTTTGGTCGCCATTGATAAAAAGTACACGTTATATTGGCGGGAATGAAAACCAAGGGACTGCTTTTGGCTTTCTAGACGGCGGAAGAGGTCTATGCGCCGCCGCGGTTGCATCGATCGGTGTTTTTATCTTTTCAAGTAACACCGACTTATCAATTATGACCACTAGCTCATTTTCTAAACCTCTAGAGCAGGTCATTATATTTTATGCGTTTATGACCATTCTTGCCGCAATATTTGTGCTCTTATTCCTTCCAAACGTCCCATCGCAAAAAGCTAAACCGCTGAAGAATAATTGGCTTAAAAAAAAGAGACTACTACAATCAAGAATGATCTGGTTACAAGCTATTGTAGTAGCGTCGAGCTATGCATGTTATAAAGGCCTCGACCATTTTTCGCTATATCTCCATCAGGTGCATCAATACACTGAGCAAGAGGCTGCCAGTATTGTCGCAAAAATAGCATACTTGAGGGTAGCCGGAGCCGTTTTTGCAGGATTATTGTCAAATAAATTTCAACCTTCTATTGTGCTCGCCTCTTGCTTTGTCATTATCACCCTAAATTTTTTAGCTATCGGTCTAGGAACAAATCAATTTTCGCAGATTAACTTAATAATTTTAGGTCTAAGCAGTTCCGCTCTACTTGTTTTTGGATTGCGAGGTGTCTATTTTACATTGTTAAGTGAAACTAGAATGCCTATGAGTCACACAGGTTTTTTAGTAGGATTAATTTCAGTTATTGGATTCACTCCCGACATTTTCTTCGCCCCAATAGCTGGGAGATTGCTTGATTATTTTCCAGATAATACTGGTCACAGGGTTTATTTTTATTTTTTGGGAGTAATTTCTATAATAGGTCTTATAGCAAGTATAATTATTAATCAATCAAAAAAAGAAAAAGAGAACTTCAATGCCTTTGGATAAATATATTGAAAAAAACATTGATAGAATCACTAGCTGGCGCCGAAAAATTCATTCACGCCCAGAGCTCGCTTTCAATGAAATTGAGACATCAGAATTTGTCGCTGCCAAATTATCCGAATTTGGGATTGAAATACATAGAGGCATTGGAAAAACAGGGGTCGTAGGTGTTCTTCAAAAAGGAACCAGTAAAAAAAATATTGGCCTAAGAGCAGATATGGACGCGCTTCCCATAAAAGAACAAAATAATTTCGCACATCGATCACAGAACGAAGGATGTATGCACGCCTGTGGCCACGACGGACATACAGCGATGCTATTGGGTGCAGCCGAGTATCTTTCAAAAACCGGAAATTTTAATGGTACTATTTACTTTATTTTTCAACCAGCAGAAGAAGGCGAAGCCGGTGCAAAAGCAATGATTGAAGACGGTCTTTTCTCCAAATTTAATATTGACTGTGTTTTTGCAATACACAATTGGCCACACCTTGACCCGGGAGTGATAAGAACAAGAAGCGGGCCTATAATGGCTGGATTCGATACTTTTAGTATGAACGTAATAGGGGATGGCGGACATGCGGCCTTACCCCACCTCTCAAGTGACACAGTCACGACCACCGCGTCTATCATTCTAAATTGGCAAACCATCGTTTCCAGAAATATAGATCCAATCGAATCAGTTGTCCTAAGCGTGACCCAGATTAAAGGGGGTAATACTTGGGCTGTCATACCCAAAACGACATCAATCGGCGGGACGGTCAGAACTTTCTCAAGAAAAAATCAAATATATGTAAAGAGGAGAATGGAAGAAATAGCCAGAGCGATCGCGGTTTCAAATGGATGCAACATTGATTTCAATTACGAGGAAAGATACCCTCCTACAATAAATTCTAAGTTAGAAACAGAATTAGTTATGCAAGTAGCAGATCACATTAATAATCCAAAAACTCATAGAGAAGAGTGTCCCCCAGTAACAGGCTCTGAGGATTTTGGTTTCATGTTGGAGGAGAAAAAAGGTTGCTATGCTTTGATTGGAAATGGTGATACAACAGGTGGATGCATGCTTCATAGTCCCACTTATGACTTTAACGATATGATAATTCCTCAAGGGATCACTTACTGGGTAAATTTAGTTAATCGAAAATTACATGAGAAGGAGGGATAGTGGAATCTAGTAACGCGGAGATCTTGCTTCAAGGAGTCAAATTAGCAATTGTAGGAATGGGAATGGTTGGAGTATTGTTATCCTTCCTGGTGTTTATTATTTCAATCACATCAAAATTGCAGTCAAAAAGAGCAGACGATGCGCCAGACACAGACACTGTAGCAGCAATCATCGTGGGAATAATGAAATATCGGGAAAAGTTTAAATTATGAAAAACAACAAAAAAGAAACAAATAACAAAAAAAAATTGGGGCTAACTGAGTTAGTATTACGAGACGCCCATCAATCACTTTTTGCCACTCGAATGAGAACGGAGGACATGTTACCTATAGCTCCAAAACTTGACAAGATTGGATTCTGGTCAATCGAAAGTTGGGGCGGCGCAACGTTTGATGCTTGTATCAGGTTTCTCGGAGAGGACCCCTGGGAAAGGATTAGAAAACTAAAAAAAGCAATGCCGAACACTCCTCAACAAATGCTGTTTAGAGGTCAAAATATTTTGGGATACAGACACTATGCAGATGACGTCGTTACAAAATTTGTTGAAAGAGCGGCAACAAATGGAGTAGATATTTTCAGGATATTTGATGCGTTGAATGACCTTAGAAACCTCGAAGCCAGTGTAAAAGCCGTGATAAAAATGGGTAAGCATGCTCAGGGAACAATCTCTTACACTGTTTCCCCGGTACATACCATTGACTTGTGGGTTTCTTTAGCAGAGCAAATCCAAGAAATGGGGGCCCACTCACTATGTATAAAAGACATGGCAGGTCTACTTAAGCCTTACGTAGCCTTTGAGTTGGTAAGCAGACTTAAAGAAAAACTCAGTATTCCTATCCACATGCAGAGTCACGCGACTACAGGCCTGTCAACGGCCACATACCTAAAGAGTATTGAGGCCGGAATCGATAATGTGGACACCGCCGTGTCAAGCATGAGCATGACATACGGTCATTCGCCAACTGAATCTATTGTCTCTATTTTAGAGGAAACAGATCGAGACACAAATTTGAATATTAGACTTATAGAAGAGGTATCCGATTATTTTAAGAAAATTAGAAAAAAGTATGAGAAATTTGAGGGATCATTAAAAGGTGTTGACTCGAGGATTCTTGTAGCACAAGTTCCAGGGGGAATGCTTACGAATTTAGAAAATCAACTTAAAGAACAATCGGCATCAGACAAAATAGATGAAGTTTTAGATGAAATACCGAAAGTAAGAGAAGACTTAGGAAATATCCCGTTAGTCACACCAACTTCGCAAATCGTAGGCACACAGGCTGTGCTAAATGTGATGATGGGTCGATATGAAAAGCTTTCGAAAGAGACAGAAGGGATTTTAAAAGGAGAATATGGCGCGACACCTTCTCCCGTAAATATGTCGCTACAAAAAAAGGTATTAGGTGACAAAAAACCGATCACTTGCAGGCCTGCCGATCAATTAAAATCCGAACTTAAAGATATTGAAACCGAATTGATAAAACAAAAAAATCAAGATAATTTCAGCCTATCCGACAATATAATTGACGATGTTCTTACTTATGCTTTATTCCCCCAAGTAGCGCTTTACTTCTTTAAAAATAGGGGAAATCCAAGCGCTTTTGAGCCAGTTCCCGGGACTCAAGCGACGGTTACCGACACTGCCCCTAACTCAAAAGTTAATAAGGATAAATATTCAAAATATAATGTAAAAGTTAATGGACGGTCATTCGAAGTAGAGGTAAACGAAAATTCTGAAATTAAAATGGAAACAAAAGTAAGATCGATTGATGTAGAGACTCCCGACTTAGATAGCATTAATTCGCCTTTATCGGGTACGATTACAGATATAAAATGTAAGATTGGAGATTCTATAAATGCTGGAGGAGTAATGCTCGTGCTTGAAGCTATGAAAATGGAAACTGAGGTAGTAGCCGAAAAAAATATAAAAATCTCTCAAATCCTAGTTGCTGTCGGCGATAAAGTAGCTCAAGGTCAACCATTAATAGAATACACTCAAGAAAACTAAAAATGGATCTTATCGTAGAATTATGGCTCGGCTCTGGTCTTGCTAGATTAACATTGCCAACACTAATAATGCTTTTAATCTCTTGCGTGCTAATTTATCTCGCAATCTCTAGGTCATTTGAACCACTCATCTTACTACCACTTGGCTTTGGTGGGATTCTCGCGAATATTCCAGGCAGTGAAATAGCACTAGAAGGTGGTTTACTCTTTTTTATTCAGGAAATTGGAATTGATACCGGAGTATTTCCACTCCTAATCTTCATGGGTGTTGGTGCTATGACAGATTTCGGACCGATGCTCGCGAATCCTAGAACGCTATTTCTAGGCGCTGCTGCACAAGTTGGAATTTTTATCACCGTAATTGGGGCAGTTCTACTAAATAAAACGGGTTTAACGTCTTTCACATTAAAGGATGCCGCAGCAATTGGAATTATTGGTGGGGCTGACGGACCAACTGCGATATATGTTTCTAGTATGCTTGCCCCGCAACTAATAGGAGCAGTGGCAGTGGCGGCCTACTCTTATATGGCTCTAGTACCTTTGATACAACCCCCTATCATGAAACTTCTGACTACTGAAAAAGAAAGAGGAATCGTCATGGTTCAGCTACGAGAGATAAGTCAAACCGAGAAGATCCTTTTCCCTCTATTGTTGCTAGGTTTAGTCGCATTGGTTTTACCCAGTGCAACTCCACTTATCGGGATGTTCTGCTTTGGAAATTTAATGAGAGAATCGGGAGTGGTAGAGCGTTTATCTCAAACAGCCCAAAACTCACTTATAAACATAGTAACTATTGGATTAGGTCTAGGGGTGGGAGCTAAATTACAAGCAACCGAATTTTTAAAATTCAGCACCATCGCAATTCTTCTTTTGGGCATGGTTGCCTTCGCTATTGGCACAGCTTCAGGAGTTTTGCTTGCAAAATTTATGAATAATTTTTCAAAAGAACCGTTAAATCCACTAATCGGAGCAGCTGGAGTATCCGCCGTCCCTATGGCCGCTAGAGTCGTCAACAAAGTAGGTTTAGAAACCAATAAAAGCAATCATCTATTGATGCATGCAATGGGGCCGAACATTGCCGGAGTGATAGGTTCGGCTGTAGCAGCTGGTGTGATGATACATTTTTTATCTTAGAGTTCAAGGCTTGTGAATACCCCAAAATAATAATTTTTCCAACCCACTAATTCAAAAAACATAAGTATTTTATAAATCAATAATGATTTTTAAGACAATCTCTGATGCCTTTATTAAAATTAAATTGGTCTGAAATTGATACAGTCTTACTTGATATGGACGGCACAATTCTAGATTTATCTTTTGACGACTATATCTGGAATAAAGAGATACCAAAAAATTTAGCTAAACGACAAAATATTAAATTTAATCAGGCCGTTTCCATTTTAGAACAAAAAATGAAAACTGTGGAAGCGACGTTGAACTGGTACTGTTTTGACTTCTGGGAAAAAAAAATTGATATCGACATTAATTCGATTGAAGAAAAATTCAAACAAAAAATTAAAATAAAAAAAGATGCTATTACCTTTTTGACGAGCTCCCTCCTAAAAACTAAACAAATGATATTAGTCACCAACGCTGATAAACGTGGTCTAATTCGCAAATTAGATATCACAGGAATTAGGCAGTATTTCGATGATGTAATATGCAGTCACGATTTTAATTATGCCAAGGAAGAAGTTCAATTTTGGTCAAATTTACGAAAAAAAAATAAAATTAATTTTGAAAGAACACTATTAATTGACGACAATTTGTCAATACTTAGTACGGCTGAAAAAATAGGCATAAAGTATCTGAGGGGAGTCTCAAGGCCTAACTCGAAGAAAAAAACGATAATATCTTCTAAATACGAATTGGTCGACCAGCTTTCAGAGCTTATCAACTAAATTATAATTTTGATATATTCCAGTGATTTCGTAAATTTTTGAAAAATTCGATAATGCTTT
Source organism: Pseudomonadota bacterium (assembly GCA_036130055.1). Taxonomy (GTDB): domain Bacteria; phylum Pseudomonadota; class Gammaproteobacteria; genus TMED69. Next base: position 31,796 of record JAYYOR010000012.1, read on the forward strand.
TTTTTCAAATTTTGTAAGAGCCCTCCACGCCGGTCTCGCGCTTAGTTTTCTTGAACCCGCAGAGTTGACAAAAAACTCACTCGCTTCTATTGCATCGAGTATTGAAGTCGCGTAATTTTCTGAATCCGTAGCGATATATACCCTTCCATTTTTTTTTAATTTTTTTGCAATAAACATCAAAAATTTTTCATTTATAAGCCTTCTTTTTTCATGTCGTTTTTTCGGCCAAGGATCAGGAAAAAAAATATAAACGTTTTGAAAAACTAGCTCAAATAGATGAAGTTGTTCATTAATATCTCCTACCAAAACACGCACATTATTCAAATTTTCCGATTCTAGCCTATTCAATAAAGAACCTATACCCGGCAAATAAACATCGCAACCCAAGAAAATTTTGTCCGGACTCTGCTTGGCCATGTGAACTAAATTTTCACCATTTCCTAAGCCAATTTCTAAATTTACTTCCTTTTTTTTTGAGTCAACTTCTTTAACTAATTCGATTATCTCAGCGCTGTTTCCATACTTCGGAAGTAACTCGTCTAAGGCGCGTTGCTGCGCTCTGGTTATTCTCCCAGATCGAATAACAAAACTTTTGATTTTAAAAGTATAATCTAACTGATTAGACGCATTTTCTGATTTGTCAGTCAATCTTGCCCTCAATAGGTGAAGAAGGACGAGCGTTACTCATCTTTTCCATTCTACCAGCTAAGAATGCAAGCCGACCCGCACGCGTTGCAACCGCCATTGCTTCAGCCATCATTAAAGGATTTTTTGCTTTTGCTATAGCGGAATTAACCAGAACCGCGTCACATCCAAGTTCCATTGCTTTGCTTGCATCCGACGCTGTACCAATTCCAGCATCTACTATTATTGGTATATTAGAATTTTCAACAATTGTTCTTATCGTGAATTCGTTCTGAATACCCATTCCAGAACCTATTGGTGAGGCTAATGGCATCACAGCTGCGCAACCGACCTCTTCTAAATTTTTTGCGATTATAGGATCGTCAGTTGTGTAAGCTAGTACTTCAAAGTCACGCTTTAATAATTCTTCAGCAGCCTTTATAGTCTCTCTTACGTTTGGATAAAGTGTTTTCTCGTCTCCAATCACCTCTAGCTTTATAAAATTATGCCCATCTAGAAGCTCTTGAGCTAACAAACATGTTCTGACCGCTGAGTCGGCATCATAACAGCCCGCCGTATTTGGAAGTAATGTGTATTGGTTGGGGTCTATGAAATCCAAAATGTTTGGATCGGCTTTGCTCTGGCCAATATTCATTCTCCGTATTGCTAAGGTAATAATCTCCGCTTCACTGGCCTTGGTTGCATCAGCAGTTTCTTGAAGATCCTTATATTTCCCACTTCCCACAATTAACCTGGACTGAAATGTCCTGCTACCAATTTTTAATTTTTCCATCGCAAATTTTGCTTCTTGTTAAGATTTGTATTTTTAACCGCCACCAACAGCACTAACTATTTCAATTCGGTCATTTTCTTTTAGGATTTTTTTTAGATAAGAACTCTTTGGTACGATTTCGCCATTTATTTCTATTGCAAATCTACCTTTTAATTTTAATTCTGATACCAACTGAGCGACAATTAACTCACTTTCGACTTTTTTTTCAACGCCATTTACTGAAATGAGCACCAATTCTCCTTATATACGCTCTCAAACACTTTCACTTGTTATCTTAGCCCATAGAGCATAGAAAACCAATTCTTATAAAAATAATAGACGTTGAATTTTGTTTGTTTTAGCAGATATAGTGAATAAGTGACATAAGTTCCTAGAAAAGATGACTCTCTAGGTGTATGTTTAACTAATGGAGCTACCAATTAAAACCGAAACCATTGGTTTAACTGAACCAGATCTTACAAGAATTTTTTCATTGTATTCATCACGATTAGCGTATCATAATTTCGAGCATGTCATAGATGTCCTTCTCGCCGCAAAAAAAATTTTACAAGATTGCGCAAATGCAAATATCCCTGTTAACAGAAAAGTCGTAAATTTAGCTATATTGTTTCATGATGCCGGATATGAAGAAGATCATGATAAACTAGGGTTTTCAACTAAAGAAGCTTACTCGGCGTATCTCGCCAAAGATTTTTTAAAGGAAAAAAAATTTTCAACTGCCCTTATCTCGCAAATTCAATCTGCAATACTAGCCACAGAAAAAAATGGAAAATTTCCAGATCCAGAATCTAAAGCCGTAAGGGCCGCAGACCTTTACGGATTATCTCTTAATTATAATATTTTTTTAGAAAATGCGAAAAAGATCAAAACTGAATTTGAGCTTTTAAAAGGTCATTCAATAGGGTGGCAAGAGTGGAAACTTACCACAATTAAACTACTAAAAGAATTTGTATCTAGAGAAATCGAATTAACACCTTTTTTTTCTTCTAACGGCGGACCTTCAGAATTTTATTTGAAAGTTACTGCGAATTTAGAAAAATTTCTTTCCCAACCAGACAGATAAACTATTCTCTGGTAACTAACACTTCGAACCCCTCGTCATACATTTTCTTTCTTATATCACGAGCTTGATTCCTAGAGATAGGTCCCAACTTTACTCTGTACCAGCTATCCCCTTCCCTATGCGTTGTCTCCTCTATTTTTGTATAAATTCCCAGAAGTGCAAGACGTGCTTTTCGGGAATCGGCATCTTGAAGGTTTTTAAAAGAACCAATTTGTAAATAAAATTGGTCCGGACTAACTTTAGAAATATCTAGACTTTTTCGGTCTACTGAATCAGATTTTGGAAAAGGAACCTTTTCAGTCGAAAGGAATTTATAAAAAGTGGGACTTTTTTGCCCCGTGCTTTGGCCGGATATCTTTTTTGAGGACTGGCTAAAATGCAATTCATTTTTTGATAGTTCGTTAACTTTCTTTAGGGACGTACTAATTTCATCTTGCCAAATAAATATAACAAAAGAGATAAAGATTCCCAAAAACAAACCGCTAAAAAAAGAATAATTTAAGGTGCTTTTTCTATCTCCATTTTTTCGGTCCGACCGTTTTTTCAATCTACGACTATTCATCACATTTGTTCTGGAGAAGAAATTCCAAGCAGTTTTAATCCATTTGCCAAAACGTGCTTTGAAGCGTTTGCTAGTTGCAACCTTGCAATCCTGACCTCTGCATCACCGACCAAAATTTTATTTATAACGTAATTATGATGGACCAAATTGGCAAATTCTCTTAAATATTGAGCTACTATACTAGGATCACGATTAGTTTCAGCACTCCTGATCACTTCAGGAAAATTACCAATTTGAAAGATTAAGCTCCTCTCGCTTTCATCGTAAATATCAGCCTGATCACTCACTGGGCCACTTACATTTTCCAAGCCCGATTGTCTTATCACACTGCACAATCTAGCGTGAGCATATTGAATATAATAGACGGGGTTTTTGGAACTCTCTTCTTTTGCCAACTCAATGTCAAAATCTAAGCTTTGATCCGCCTTGCTCATTAGGTAAAAGAAACGAGTCGCATCCGCTCCAACCTCATCAATCAGGTCATCAAGGGTTTTAAAAAGACCTTTTCGAGTAGACATAGAAACTTTTAGCTTCCCCATTACAAGTGAGGCAAACTGAACCAAGAGCACTTCTAATCTTGATGGATCGAGACCTAAACTCGAAATAGCGCCCTTTAATCTAGTAATATAACCGTGATGATCTGCTCCCCATATATTTATCAATATATCATTTTTTCTCGTAAATTTAATCTCATGATAAGCAACATCAGAAGCAAAATAAGTTGGGGAACCATCTGCTCTTACTAAAACTCGATCTTTTTCATCATTGTACTTTGAAGAAGCGAACCAAACCGCTCCGTCTTTTTTATAAGTATCTCCTTTGGATTCTAACTTTTTTATTGACTTTTGAACAAGTCCATCATGATATAAAGATTTTTCTGAATAAAAATTGTTAAAATTGACTCTAAGCTTTTTCAAGACAGTTTGAATTTGACTCATCATAAAACTACAACAGAAATTTTTTATCCTATCAAACTCCTTTCCTAAATTTTCTTTCGATTCCTCAATTAACTTGGTAAGTAGTTTATCGTTATCATCATAGTTTGAATCTATTAATTGAATATTACTTTTGAAAGTGTTATCAAAATTATATTTTTTAATATATTCGTCTAATATTTGATCAACATAACTGCCCTTGTAAGTACCTTCTATCTTCGAGGTTGTATTGTTTTTTCTATCATTAAAC
>JAYYOR010000013.1:0-80235 GCA_036130055.1 Pseudomonadota bacterium
AGACCCCGGCTTTTTTATGCAGACAAACTGATTTCATTACAAAGGTTGCTTCAGCGGGTAAACCAGTGAATCTAAAAAAAGGTCAGTTTTTGGCTCCTTGGGATATGAAGAACGTTGTGGATAAAGCTTTATCTACCGGTAACAAAAATATTATGGTTTGTGAGCGCGGTGCTTGCTTTGGTTACAATTATCTAGTTTCCGATATGAGGAGTTTAGTAGTAATGCGAGATACAAACTGTCCTGTTGTTTTTGATGCTACTCATTCAGTCCAAATACCAGGAGGGAAAGGCACGTCGTCAGATGGACAAAGAAGCTTTGTTCCATATTTAGCAAAAGCGGCAGTTGCAGTTGGGGTAGCTGGCTTATTTATAGAGACACATCCCGACCCAAATAACGCTCTTAGTGATGGGCCAAACTCTTGGTTTCTTAATGATATGGAACCTTTGCTCATTACGTTAAAAAAAATAAATGAAGTAAGTTCATTTAAGTATTGATATAGGGATAAAGCTGCATTAAATGAGTATAATTATAGATATTGATGCGTTGGAGATTTTAGACTCTAGAGGGTTTCCAACTATAAGAACAACAGTTTTGTTAGAAGATGGTACATCGGGAGTCGCCATGGTTCCCTCCGGAGCCAGTACAGGTGAACGAGAAGCCTTTGAGCTTAGAGATAAGGATAATAAAAGATATCAAGGTAAAGGCGTCCTTAGAGCGGTAAGCAACGTTAAAGAAAAAATTACGCCTGCTTTAGTAGGTTTAGAGGTGCATAATCAGAGCTTAATTGATGAGACGATGATCCAGCTTGATGGCACTCCTTTTAAAAAGGCTCTTGGAGCAAATGCGATATTATCTGTTTCCCTTGCTGCCGCTCATGCATCCGCAAATTCAAATCGCCTACCTTTGTTTAAGAATTTAAATCAGTCTACAAAAAAAATTCTTTTACCTGTACCTTTGATGAATGTAATCAATGGGGGACAGCATGCGAATAATAATATTGATTTTCAGGAGTTTATGATAGTCCCGCATGGTGCCTCTAGCTTTTCGGAGTCGATACGATATGGTGCGGAGGTTTTTCAAAAGTTAAAGGGTCTAATCGAAAGCATGGGAATGAGTTCGGCAGTAGGCGACGAGGGCGGATTTGCACCAAATTTAGAGAGTAATGAGCACGCTTTAGAATTAATTATCAAATCAATCGAAAGTGCTGGTTACAGTCCTGGAGAAGACATATCAATCGCGCTCGATGTTGCGAGTTCTGAATTCTATAAACATGGAAGCTACCACCTAGAATCTGAAGGGTTGCAATTAAATTCCGAGCAAATGTCGACATTTTTATCGGGACTTGTGGATAAATATCCGATTGTCTCTATTGAGGATGGTATGGATCAAAACGATTGGATAGGTTGGCAAAAACTGACCTCACAATTGGGCAGCAGAGTCCAATTGGTGGGGGATGATTTATTTGTGACTAATGTGGAATTTCTCAAGAGAGGAATAAGCGAAAAGTCAGCAAATTCAATACTTATTAAAGTTAATCAAATAGGCACGCTTTCAGAAACCTTAACAACGATTAAACTAGCCAAAGCCAATGGATTTGAAGTAATACTATCTCATAGATCTGGTGAAACGGAAGATTGCTCAATCTCTGATTTGGCTTGTTCTGTAGAGGCAACTCAAATAAAAGCAGGTTCTATGTCAAGATCTGATAGACTGGCAAAATATAATAGACTTCTTGTGATAGAGCATATGTCTGGAACTCAGTCAATTTTTGCTGGATCAAAGGTTTTTAACAAATGAATATTAATTCAATTATTTCGGTTTCAATATTGGTTTTAATGTTTCTGGGCTTCTCTTACTTTTTTGGTGAGTCTGGACAAGGGAAGTTAAATAATCTTTTGAAAAAAGAAACAGAATTGTTGGGGAAAATTAATACTATTAAATCAGCTAATCAAATAATGGAAAAGGAAATCACTAGTTTAATCGAAGATTACGCAGCTGTCGAAAAACAGGCGAGGGAAAAATTAGGGTTTATAAAGAAAGATGAAGTTTTCTTTAGAACTGATGAAGCAATCAATGAAAATTAATTACTTCGGGATAGTTGCGGCAGGAGGAGCGGGAACTAGGGTAGGTGCTCAAATATCAAAGCAGTATATTCAAATATCAGGTCGTTCGTTACTGGAAATCTCAATAGAAACCTTAACAAACAGTATTAGTTTTTCAAAGTTAGCAGTGGTGATACCAGAAAGTGATAAGGAAAGGTGCCAACATTTAGAAAAAAAGTTTGACAAAGTAGAATTAGTGCGTGGAGGCGCAACGAGGTGTGAATCAGTTCTGCAGGGTTTAAAATTTTTGAAGCCTATTGCCAAAGACAATGATTGGTGTCTTGTGCACGACGCTGCTAGACCATGTTTGCAGAAGAAAGATATTTTAAAATTGATACATAATCTTGATGGCTCGAAAACAGGAGGGATTCTTGGTGCCCCTGTTGTTGATACGATAAAAAAAATCGATAAACATAATCGGATAGATCATACGGTAAACCGAACGAATTTATGGAGAGCTTTTACTCCGCAGATGTTTCGATACGGCGTTTTGCTGGATTCCCTGTTATCCGTAAAAAAAGCTGGTATTGTCGTATCTGATGAGTCGCAAGCGCTCGAACGGCTTGGTAAGCCTGTACTTGTTGTTCAGGGTTCATCAGAAAATATAAAAGTTACATTTCCAGAAGATGTACGGAAGGCAGAAATATTTTTCATGGAAAGGGAAAACAAGGAGAGTTAATGAGATTTGGGATTGGGTATGATACCCATAAATTCACGATAGGTGACCATATAATGATTGGTGGAGTGAAAATTCCGCATTCTCAGGGATTGGAGGCGCATAGTGACGGAGACGTTCTTTTGCATGCTATTATTGATGCGCTATTGGGGGCTTCAGGTTTGGGTGATATAGGAGCCCATTTCCCTGATAATGATGACACTTTTAGAGACTCTGATAGTCGAGTATTATTGAAACATACAATTTATATGATTTATACAAAAAAACTTTGTGTAAATAATATAGATGCGACAATTATTGCGGAGCGGCCAAAAATAGGTCCATTTTGTGCTGATATTAAAGAAGTAATTTCCTCTGACTTAGAGGTATCTCCTAATGTCATTAATATAAAAGGCACAACAAATGAAAAGATGGGATTTATTGGTCGTGGCGAGGGAATAGCAGCCATTGCCGTATGCTCACTTAGAGAAATTTAAATCGAGCAAATTCAGCTATTTTTGACTTTTTTTATTAAAGCCATTGTCGCACCCTCACCTCCGTCTTTTTTATTTGCTGGGGTATAAGCTAGAACTCTGGGGTGTTCAGAAAGAAATTTTTTCACTAGAGGTTTTATGACAGGGGTTTTGTTGATCGAACCTAAACCCTTTCCGTGAATAAATAATATGCAAACCATTTTATTTTCAGTGACTTGATTTATTGTTTCATTAAGGACCTTAATTGCCTCGTCGAATCTTAATCCGTGTAAATCAACTTCCATAAAAAATGGTATTGCTCCACGTTTGAGTCGTCGGATCACTGAGTTTTGAAGTCCCTCTTTGTAGTTTGACTCAGAATGATTCTTGAAGTCAGCGCTTTCCATACTTATTTGTAAATTATATTGTTTCTGGATGCGCTTATCTTTCCTTTTATTGGTATCCAGCGTCTTGAGCTCATTCAATTCGAAGTTTTTTAATTCTTCTTCAAATGAGCCTTGTTTTTCAGCCATTAAAATTTCCTCTTGATTTTTAACCTACCCATTCTCTAGCATTTCGAAAAATATGCATCCAAGGGCTAAATTCATGATTGTTGCTGGGATTCCAAGAAAATTGTTTGTTTAAAAAGACTCTCTCCGGATGAGGCATCATTATCGTAGCTCTGCCATCGCAGGTTGTGAATGCGGTCAGACCAAAGATAGAACCATTCGGGTTGGTCGGATACTTCATTGTTGGTTTCCCGTAGTTATCTACGAACCTCATGCAAGGGTAACTATTTTTTGAAATTTCTTTAACCCTACCTTCTCCGTGGGCTACAACAATAGGCAAGCGAACGCCAGTAAGGCCTCTAAAAAAAATTGAAGGACTTTCTATTATCTCGACCATCAACAACCGGCTTTCAAATTGTTTTGATTCATTCTTTCTAAATTCCGGCCAACCTTCAGCCCCGGGAATAAGAGTTTTAAGTTGAGAGAGAGCCTGGCAACCATTACATACACCAAACGTAAATTTGTTTGATTGAGCGAAAAAATTAGCAAAAGTTTCTCGCAAATTTTCATTAAAAAGAATTGTGTTAGCCCATCCGGTACCCGCACCTAAAACATCGCCGTAAGAAAATCCACCAACTAACGCTATCCCATTCAATTGACCAAGAAGCTTTGTTTTTTTTGTAAAATCTTGCATGTGGATATCAATACATTCGAAACCGGCCATCGAAAAAGCAGCCGCCATTTCATTTTGGCCATTTACTCCTTGTTCTCTAATTACACCAATCTTAGGTTTTTTACCTGGGTTAATTTGTGGAATCGTCACGGGTGAGACTTCATCAAAAAATAGCCCCGGATCATTAATATCTATAATGTGGTTTAATTCTTGTTCTGCAGAAGAGGGGTTATCCCTTATTTTCTGGATCGAAATCGTCGTTTCTGAATATACTTTTAGTAATTCTTGCAGTTTGAAGGCAAATGACTTTTCTTTGTTTTTTATTTCGAGGCTCAAATCATCTCGGACTTCCCCAATTACGTAAAAATGATTTTTTAATATTTCTTGTGCTTTTAAAATTTTACTAATTGTCTCTAGTTTATTTTTTTCAATTTGTAAAACGACCCCCGCTTCCTCATTAAGCAAAAAGTTGGTGATAGGAAAAAAATCGGGAATCTTTAGTGATACCCCGACTCTACCACCAAATGCCATCTCTGCAATCGTGGTAAACAATCCGCCATCAGATCTATCATGATAAGCTAAAATTAAGCTCTCCTTTCGCAGAGTTTTCATAACTTTGAATAACTCAAGTAAACAATCAACCTGATCAATATCGGGTGTCTCGCAGAGGCTGGTTTTGTATATTTGGTCTAATATCGAGCCGCCCAAACGGTTTTTTGATAATCCTAAATCAATTAGTAGAAGTAGGGTTCCAGGCTGCTTTTTTAGGCACGGTGAAAGTGTTTTATTTGTGTCGCCTACTTTTGACGCTCCGGTAGCGATTAATGTAGTTGGCGCGACGGTTTCGTATGTATCCGAGCCATCGCTTTTTCCCCATATTGTTTTCATTGACATGGAGTCCTTACCCACTGGTATATTTATCCCCAGACTAGGGCATAAATCAAGACCTACGGTTTTGACCATTTCATATAGCTTGCTTAATTCGAATTTTTCTTCTGAAGCGCACATCCAATTGGCTGAAATAGATATATCTTCTAATCTATTGATATCTGCTGCTAATAGATTTGTGATCGCTTCTGCAATAGTTAATCGAGCTGCGGCGGGTCCGTTGAGACAGGAAACAGGTCCCTTTTCACCTATTGCTGTAGCGACGCCATGGATTGAAAGAAAACTGTCACTAATAACTGCACAATTTGAAATTGGAACTTGCCATGGACCTACCATTTGGTCCGTGGCCGTTAACCCCCCCACAGTTCGATCTCCTATTGTAATTAGAAACCTCTTGTCAGCAACAGTTGGGTGTCCAAGTACCGATAGAAGTTTTTGCTCGATCTCCCAATCCGAATCGGCGGCTTTAGGAAGTGCTTTTTTTTCATATTTTGTGCTATTTATTTTAATTGATTCTTTTTTAAACAGAGTGTCTAAAGGTAAATCAATTATCGTCTGACTGCATGATGGATCTATAACTGTCAAATTTCTATCTTTGGTTGTCGTCCCAATTACTGCATATGGCGCTCTTTCCCTACTGCAAATATTTGAAAATAACCCTAAGTTCTTTTCTTGTATAATCAAAACATACCTTTCTTGGGATTCGTTACACCATATTTCCATAGGAGATAGAGAGGGATCGGCAGAGGGAATTTTTGTTAAATCTATATAACCCCCGAGCTTGGAGTCATTAACGATTTCAGGTACAGCATTTGATAGTCCGCCGGCACCGACATCATGTATGCTTTCGATAATATTTTTATCGAGATTAGTTAATGCATTCAAAACTTCCTGCGTGCGCCTTTGCATTTCAGCATTTCCGCGTTGTACTGACGAATAATCTAAAATATCTTTTTGACTTCCAGATGTAATTGAGGATGCAGCACCGCCTCCTAGGCCAATTAACATTGATGGCCCTCCCAGTACGATAATTGGCATATTAGGTTTAACCCTACATTTTAAAGAATTCTTCATTAAGACACTGCCAACACCGCCGGCTACCATGATTGGTTTGTCGTAACTATAAAATTTGCCCTCGTTGCTTACACTTTCCTCAAAGCTTCGAAAAAATCCATTTAATGATGGCCGCCCAAATTCATTGTTATAAGAGGCAGAGCCGATTGGTGCTTCTAACATTATTTTAAGGGCACTACTGAAACTAGGGTTCGTGGGCCTACTAATTTCCCAGTGACGAGGAAGGGTTGGAATTCTCAAATTAGACACAGAGAATCCAGTTATTCCAGCTTTGCTTTGTGCCCCTAAACCTGTTGCGCTTTCATCTCTAATTTCTCCCCCTGAACCAGTAGCGGCTCCTGGAAAAGGTGATATTGCAGTGGGGTGATTGTGGGTTTCAACTTTAAGAACAATATTATGGTCCTCGGCTTTAAAATAATAGAGATTATCATTTGGATCTAGTTTTAGCTGCAGTGATTTATTGTTTTTTATAACAGCGGCGTTATCTTTGTAGGCGGATAGAACAGTATTTGGATTTTTGTGCATAGTATTCTGGATCATTTTAAAAAGTGAGGTGGCTTCAGTATCTCCGTCTATGATCCAATTAGCGTTGAAAATTTTGTGCCTACAGTGCTCAGAGTTTATTTGAGCAAACATCATAATTTCTGCGTCAGTGATATTCCTATTATTTTGTTCAAGGTACTTCACTATCGATTCAATTTCCGTTTCTGATAGCGCAAGGCCTTTCAGATCATTAAATTTAAAAATCTCTTTTGGCGAAATAAATTCTAGTTTCCTTGGTTTGGCCCGACCATCCTGTTTGGGCCCTATAAACTTCTCAAGTTCTTCAAAACTCTTGAAACAGTCATTTACCATTCTATCGAAAAAATATTGGTTTTTGATATCTTCCGGCTTTTGTTCTGAGCCTAAAACCCTTTCGAGTTTTTTGCATTCCTTATAGTTACTGTTTTTACATATTTCGGTGGCTTTTGATGACCAAGGGCTGATCGTTCCTATTCTCGGGCCAATAAAACATTTATATGAGTTGAGTTCGTTCAACTCTAAAACTCGCTCACATCGAGTTATTTCGAGTATTTTCTGTATTATCTTTTTTTTTGTAGGCTTAGGCCAAAGCAGAAATAATTCCTGAAGCTTTCTACTTTTCGAATTAGGTTTTGAAAATTTAACTTTTTTCCCAAGAAGTACAAGCATTATATAAACTAAATTTCCCTCGCGAGCTTGCTGGCTAAACCGATATACGAGCTTGGAGTAAGTGCTTTGAGTTTGTTTATAGTCTCATCTGGCAAATTTAATCCCTCAACAAAAAGAAGTAATTCTTGTTGGGTAATCTTTTTTCCGCGGCTCATGGCCTTAAGTTTTTCGTATGCATCTTCTATTCCGTTAGCTCTTAAAATCGTCTGAATTGGCTCCGTCAAGAGCTGCCATTCTTCGGTCAAATCTTCCTCGATGATCGCGTAGTTGATTTGTAATTTTTCTAATCCAGCTCGAATAGATTTGATGGCTAAATAAGTGTGCGCTACGGCAACCCCTACATTCCGGAGTACGGTTGAATCGCTCAAATCTCTTTGTAGCCTTGAAATGACAAGCTTTTCAGCAAAATGTTTAAGTAGGCTATTTGAAACTCCGCAGTTTCCTTCTGCATTTTCAAAGTCAATGGGATTTACTTTGTGCGGCATGGTTGAAGATCCAACCTCACTTTCTTTTATTTTTTGTTTAAAATAATCCAAAGAAATATATGTCCAGATATCTCGACAGAAATCAATAAGAATCGAATTAATTAGACCCAGTTCATTTGTATAGCGTGCGATGCAATCGTGTGGTTCAATTTGCGTCGAATATTTATTAAACTCTAGTCCCAATTGTTCTACAAAAAGTTTATTCTTTTTTTCCCAGTTAATAGATGGAAAGGCACAGACGAAGGCATTAAAGTTTCCAACAGCTCCATTTAATTTTCCAGAGATAGCAACATCTTTCCAGTGTGTTTTTTGCTTTTCAAGTCTATGATAAAAGTTCGCGACCTCTTTTCCGAGGGTTGTGGGTGTTGCTGCTTGGCCGTGAGTCCTTGAAATCATTGCAATATCTGCAGAGTCATGTGCGATTTTTTTCAGCTCATTAAGTAGTTCTTCGATCTCAGGAAGCATAACAGCTTCTCTTGCCTCACCCATAATCAAGCCGTAGGCTAGATTATTGATATCCTCAGAGGTGCAGCCGAAATGGATATAATTAGTAAGCGGCCGCAATTTTGGCTTACTATTTAAAACATTTTTAATATAATATTCAATTGCTTTCACATCATGATTAGTTTGTCTTTCAATAATTTTAATTTTTTCGGCTTCCATAACATCAAATTTTTTTAAGACGAGATCAAGCTCTTTTTGAATTTCAGTGAGATTGATATTTTTTACGATTTTTTTGTCTTGAGCTAGATAACTAAGCCATTTTATTTCTACAATTAAACGATATTTAATTAGTCCGTATTCGCTGAATAAGAGTCGCAACTTACCTGCTTTTAAGAAATATCTGCCGTCAACTGGTGATATTGCGGTGAGCTTGGAAAGTTCAAGGTTTTCATTCTTTTGGTCATTCAATTGCAAGGTGGCATCCTTTCTTTGTGTAATCTATTAATTTTTTTATAAACCTTTTTATCAAGTATACTAACATTTATAAAGTTCTGCCTGCATTGGTCAATCGTAGAGCATCCAATTATAGCGCTGCCAACCCAGCTAAAGGAAAGCAAATACTGAAGCGCAAGAATGTTGATCTTAAGACTACTTTCTTCAGCGATATGGTTTAATTTTGAGAGATGCAGGAGGTTTTGCCCCCCAGTGTATTTGCTTAGCCAAAAAGTATTTTTTTTCGATATTTTTTGTGAAACTTTACTCCAATTCTGCCCAAGAAGGCCGCCAGCGAGGGGTGAATACGCAAGTAAGCTAAGATTTTCCATAGCAATCATTTCTGCATGACTTATCTCGAACCCACGATTTAATAGATTAAGAGGATTCTGTATACTAGCAAATGAACTACTTCCAAATTTCAGGTATTGAGAAATACCCCAGGGGGTTTCGTTGCTTACCCCAAAATGCCTTATTTTCCCTTCTTTAATTAGTTGTAGTAGCGCATCAACGGTTTCTTCAATTGAACAGTTTATTTTTTTTTTGGATTTCTCAAAAAATATATCCCCACTGTTTATTGCTCTATCTGGCCAATTCAAATGGAATATATCGATATAATCAGTGCCAAGCCTTTTGAGGCTCCCATCTATAGCTTGCCGAAGGTTTTGAAGATTATGCTTTGAATTTCCACCTCGAATCCAACTTACAAATTTTCCAGGTCCAGCAGCTTTTGTTGATATAATAATTGAATCTCTTTTACGGGTTTTTAACCATTTTCCTATTATTCGTTCGGTATTCCCGTAGTTTGAGGCTGAAAAAGGTGCGGGATAAACTTCTGAGGTATCGACGAGATTGACGCCTCTCTCAGTTGCATAGTCTAGAATCTTTATTGTTTTACTTGGGCTAACTTTTGTACCAAAGTATATTGAACCCAAAGCAAGTTCACTTACGAACAGGTTGCTTTTCCCTAGTCTACGTCTTTTCATATGATTGCAAAGTATTTACTCAACGATTAAGATTATATACGGAATCTCTTTTGCATGTGGCAATATTTTAAAAAAGGTTTTTTAATGAAAATCTCCCATAGGTTTCGCGGTTTTTTACCAGTGGTAGTTGATGTAGAAACGGGAGGTTTCGATCCCTTAAAAGATGCTTTACTCGAGGTAGCATTTGTTTTCATAGAGCATGATGACTTACGGGGTTGGCGCAGAGGAGACACTGAAAATTATCACATCGAGCCTTTCGAAGGCTCTAATATTGAACCTAGTGCGTTAAATTTCAATAAGATAGATCCTGAGCATCCTTTTAGGTTTGCTATAAGTGAAAAGACCTTTTTTGAGGACATAAAAAAAAAACTACTGGTTGCAATAGAGCAAACAAAATGTAAAAGAGCTATTTTAGTCGGTCATAATTCATCTTTCGATTTATCTTTTATAAATGCTGCCTTGAGAAGAAATAATATTTCAAAATTTCCTTTACACAGTTTTAGTTCTTTCGATACCGCCACGCTTTCGGGTGTCTTTTTTGGCCAAACTGTACTAGCACGCGCTATGGTATCTGCAGAATTGAAATGGAAACCCGCTAACGCCCATTCTGCGGTGTATGATGCTGAGGGAACAGCAGATTTATTTTGTAAAATTCTCAACCTTTGGGATTCACGTTTTGTCAAAACCTAATTCAAAAAGTTTTTTTATTGAATTCTCCCACCTTTTTGTTTTTCTTATAATGTTTTGGACATCAAGAGTTAAAATTTTTTCATTTTCAACTACTCTTTTTCCATTAACCCAAACATCTGTAACTTTGTTCTGACCTCCTCGACTTATCAGTTGATTTTCCGGTTTAAAAAGAGGTGTCGAACATATTCCATTTGTGCCTATAGCTACGATGTCAGCTAATTTATTTTTTTCTAGGCTACCTATCTGATTATCAAGCCCTAACGATTTAGCTGCATTAATTGTTATCATCTCAAGAGCATCAAACGAATTTAAAATCCTACCGTCTTTGGCTGTGCCCTTTGCCAGCAACGATGCCAATTTAACTTCCGAAAGCATGTTGAGAGAGTTGTTACTTGCTGACCCATCTGTACCTATGCTGATATTCAAATTGTTATTGAGGAATTTCGCAAGTGGTGCGATCCCGCAACCGAGCTTAAGATTACTCGTAGGACAATGTACGATATTCACCCCTTTCCCATTAATCAACTCGATATCTTGGTCGCTTGTTTCCACCATGTGAACTGCTACTAATCTATCGCTTAAGATACCCAATTCCGCAAGCCTCTGAATAGGGGTCTTACCTGTTTCCTTAATTGAATTACTAATTTCTCCCGTAGATTCATTTAAATGCATATGAATTTGAACATCTAGCTCTTCGGCAAGGACCGCGACCTTTGAAAGAATTGAGTTAGATACTGAATAAATCGCATGGGGCGCGAAAGCGGTTGATATAAGCGGATGATTTTTAAATTTATCATGGATCGCTTGACCCTTTCTGAGGTATTCTTCAGCTGAGGACCCCCAATTTGATGGAAAATTTATGACAGTCATTCCGATTGTGCTTCTTAATCCTGCCTCGATACAAACTCGCGCTGTCTCTTCCCCGAAAAAATACATATCGTTAAAGCATGTTGTTCCTGACAGAAGCATTTCTGCTACTGCCAATTCACTTCCATCTCTGACAAATTCTGCACAGAGAAGTTGTTTTTCTAATGGCCATATATGATCAAAAAGCCAGCTCTGAAAAGAGGTATCGTCGGCGCAATTCGCAAAAAGGGCCATTGCAGCATGGGTATGACTATTAATCAAACCTGGTATTAGAATTTTGTCCTTCAGAAATAACTCTTCCACGTCATTTCTCGGTTTAATTGAATTCCAATCAGATGTAGGCAAAATATTTTTGATAATATTTCCCTGAATTACCAATGTATGATTTTCTAAGCAGACATTAGCGGGTACGATTGGTACAATCCAATCAGCGTGTAATGCTAGAGTTTGTGATGCCATAACTTTAGGAAAAATTTTATTAAGTAATAATGAAAAACTTCTTTTTTAAGTTTACAGAAAAACAGCCAAAACGGCTATAGGATTAATATGAAGCCAATAGATTGGGATGGAGAGAGACTTGTTTTATTAGACCAGAGGAAATTGCCTAGTGAGGTTTGTTACTTAAAATGTTCGACTGTTCAAGATGTTTTTGATGCGATAACGAAAATGGTCGTTCGTGGAGCTCCTGCTATTGGCGTTACTGCTGCCTATGGGCTTGCCCTTGCGATGAAGGAATATAAAAAAAACCAACACGAGACTGAGTATCAGTATCTGGAGAAAGTAGCAGACAAACTAACTAAAGCTCGTCCGACGGCTGTGAATCTGAAATGGGCGTTAATCAAAATGATGGCTTTACTAGGAAGCTCTGAATTTGGAGATTTTTACGATATTTTAATTAAAGGGGCACAGGATATTCATCGCTCAGACTTAGAAGGTAATTATAAAATGGGCAATATAGGTGCTGAGCTGATTGCTAGTGGGTCATCTATTATCACACATTGTAACGCAGGCGCATTAGCAACTAGTGGATATGGAACAGCACTGGGGGTGATTCGTAAGGCATCTGAAATTGGTCGCGTGGAAAAAATTTACGCTACGGAGACAAGGCCCTGGTTTCAAGGCTCTCGATTAACAGCGAGTGAGTTGCTATCTGATGGGTTAGGTGTGACAATAATTGTTGATAGCGCAGCGGGTTACCTCATGCGCAGTGAGCGTATCGATTGGATAATCGTTGGGGCTGATAGAGTTACCTCCAATGGAGACGTTATAAATAAAATTGGCACATATAATTTAGCCGTTTTGGCTCAGCGACATAACGTCAAGTTTATGGTTGTTGCCCCTACCTCTACACTTGACCTTTGTTCATTATCTGGTTTTGATGTGGATATTGAGCAGAGGAGTGAAACCGAAGTTAAGTACTATAATAACCAATTAATAGCGCCCTTAAATGCTAAAGTTTTTAATCCAGTGTTCGATGTTACCCCGAACAATTTAGTAGATGTTTTGGTTACCGAGAAAGGGGCTATTTTTAGCCCAGACCAGGAAAAGGTAGAGCGTCTAATGGATCAATCAAATACTTAATTTCTGATGTTATGACGAGTATTTTATGCTAAAATAATAAGTATATTTTTCAATTTTAATGCATTAACAGCCATCCATATCTACACTAAAAATGCAAGAAGATTTCTCCCAGATAATTAAGATAAATATTGAGGATGAAATGCGTGATTCTTACATGGATTATGCAATGAGCGTTATAGTGGGTAGAGCTCTTCCTGATGCAAGGGATGGTTTGAAACCAGTTCATCGGCGAGTCCTCTATGCGATGAATGAAAGCAATGTCTTATGGAATCGGCCTTACGTAAAGTGCGCGAGAGTTGTTGGGGATGTAATGGGGAAATATCACCCCCACGGGGACAATGCTATTTACGACGCATTGGTTAGGATGGCGCAAAATTTCTCTCTAAGAAATACTCTTATTGATGGTCAAGGTAATTTTGGCTCGATTGATGGCGATGCGCCAGCGGCTATGCGTTACACTGAATGTAGGCTCTCAAAAATAGCAAATGAAGTGCTTGCGGACATAGAAATGGATACAGTCGACTTTACTCCAAACTATGATGGTAAAGAGTCTGAGCCATCTGTTCTGCCTTCTAAGATACCCAATCTGCTTGTGAACGGAGCGAGTGGAATTGCAGTAGGTATGGCGACTAACATTCCGCCGCATAATTTAAGTGAAGTTGTGGATACCTGTATTGGCTTAATTGACAACCCTGATATTTCTGATGAGGAATTAGCTTCAATATTACCCGGTCCCGATTTTCCCACAGCGGGAGAAATAAATGGAGCAGAGGGAATAAAGGAAGCCTATCGAACAGGGCGTGGTAGAGTTTATGTAAGAGGAAAAGCTGCAATAGAAGAAAAAGCAAATGGACAACAGTCTGTAATAGTTACCGAGCTTCCTTATCAAGTCAATAAGGCAAAATTGATCGAAAAAATTGCGGAGTTAGTAAGAGAAAAAAAACTTGAGGGTATAAGTCAAGACGGCTTAAGGGACGAATCAGATAAAGATGGTATGCGTATCGTTATTGAATTGAAAAGAGGTGAAAATCCAGAAGTATTCCTTAATAATCTATATTCTCAAACGCAATTACAAACGGTTTTTGGTATAAATATTGTGGCTCTTGTGGGTGGCCAACCTCAGGTTCTTAATTTAAAACAAGTCTTGGACTGCTTTATTAAGCATCGTAGAGAGGTAGTTACACGTCGAACACTTTTTGAGTTAAATAAAACTATCGACCGAATGGTGACCCTTGAGGGTTTGGCAGTTGCGTTTGCAAATGTTGATGAAATTATAGAGTTAATCAAGGCGTCAAAAAATCCTGAGGAAGCAAAAAGTAAGCTAATTAAAAAAAGCTGGGCACCAGGAAGCTTTGTAATTGAAATGATAGCTCAATTTGATAGGGAGCAAATCGTTAAACAGAGGCCTGACTTAAAAGTGTCGGACTTAGAGTCAGGTCTTTATGAACTCTCTGAAAGTCAAGCGAAAGACATTCTAGAAATGAGATTACAGAGATTGACAGGTTTAGAGCAAGATAAAATAACTAGTGAATATCGCGATGTTAACTTGAGCATTATTGAGCTATTAAAAATTCTTACTGATCCTTCTGAACTAATGCGTGTTATCAGAGATGAGCTAGAGGATGTCAAAGAACGTTTCGGCGATGAACGGCGGACGAACATCAGCTCCATTCGAGAGGATTTGATGACAGAAGACCTAATTCCAGAGGAAGACCTAGTTGTTACCTTTTCCCACGAGGGTTATGCCAAAGCCCAATCTATGAATACTTATAAATCACAGCGTAGAGGGGGACGTGGAAAGACGGCAGCGACAACAAAGCAACAGGATTTCGTAGAAAAAATTTTCGTAGCTAATTCTCATGAAACTCTGCTGTGCTTTTCGAATTTAGGTAAAGTATTTTGGCTGAAGGTTTATCAACTCCCTCAGGGAAGCCGCACGGCGCGAGGTAAGCCTTTGGTAAACTTGCTACCATTAACGGACGATGAAAAAATAACCGCGGTACTTCCTGTTAAAGAATTTGACGGAAGTAATTATGTAGTTATGGCTACTGCGAAAGGTTTAATCAAGAAAACAGGACTGGCTAATTTTTCACGTCCCCGACCCTCAGGGATAATAGCTGTTGGTCTTTCTGAAGATGATTATCTCATTGGAGCAATACTTACAGAGGGAGAAAATGAAATAATGCTTGTAAGCTCCCGAGGCAAGGCCGTGAAATTTAATGAAAATAATGTTAGAGCCATGGGAAGGTCAGCTCGAGGTGTGCGGGGGATTCTTTTAGAAGATACGGCCAGGACAATTGCGCTGCTAACCGTGGGTAGTGAGCAACAGGTATTGCTTGTAACAGAAAATGGATACGGGAAAAGAACCAGTTACGATGATTTTCCGATAAGAAGTAGAGGTGGGAAAGGAGTTATCGCCATCCAAACTACAAATAGGAATGGAAGTGTTGTGGGTGCAGCCCCTGTGAGTGAAGACGATGAGGTCATGCTGATTACTAATCAGGGTATGCTGGTAAGACAATCTGTTAAAGGCATAAGTATTATAGGGAGGAATACACAAGGAATAAGGTTACAAAAATTTGATAGTGGTTCAGAAAAATTAGTTGGTCTGGAAACCATAGTAGAACTAGAGGAACCGGAACATGATGATTAAAAAGTTAAAGTTAAGTTGAATATTGAGCTTATAAATGGAAGACTCGTCTGAAATTGTTAAGTTACGAAAAATCATTGATGAGGTGGACACGAGTTTATTAAAATTAATGAACGAGCGAGCTGATCTTGCCAAACAAATCGGACTTGTGAAAAATAATCAAAATAAACCAAGCGCAATTTATCGGCCAGATCGCGAATTTACTATCATTAGCGAGCTTCTAGGTAAAAATCAGGGACCTTTAACAGATTCGTCGATAGAAGTAATTTTTAAAGACATAATATCTGCATGTAGATCAGTAGAAGCGAAACTAGTTGTGGCCTACTTGGGTCCTCAGGGCTCTTATACAGAGGCTGCAATGTACAAACATTTTGGTAAGTTAATAGACAAAAAACCTTGCGGTGATATTTCCTCAGTTTTTAGAGAAATAGATCTTGGTGGAAGCGATTATGGGATTGTTCCAGTTGAAAATTCGTATGGGGGTTCCGTGACGGAGTCGCTAGATTGCTTGGTAAATAATTCAGCGGGTATTATTGGAGAGGTATATCTGACGATAAACCATCAGCTATTATCTTCAGAAGCAAGCTTGCGCGACGTTGAAACAGTTTTTGCCCACCAACAATCGTTGTCGCAATGTCGACTATGGTTAAAGAATAACTTGCCGAATGCAAATTTGATAAGCGTCAGTAGCAATTCAGCAGCAGTTAAAAAAAGTCTTGAAGAGAAAAAAACGGCAGCGATTGCCGGATCAACTGCGGCGGAAATCTATAAAGTTCCGATTTTGCAATCAAATATCGCCGATTCAAGTGACAACACAACCAGATTCATCATATTAGGAAAAACCCTTAATGAATCAACAGGAAAAGATAGGACATCTATAGCCTTTGGAGTAAAAAATGAATTTGGAGCTCTTTATAATGTTTTAACCAGCTTTTACGAAGCGAAAATTAGTCTTTCAAAAATTGAATCAAGACCATCTGGCCAAGATCTCTGGGAATATATTTTCTATGTTGATCTCAATGGACATTTTAAAGACGCCAACATGCGCTCTGCGCTTAAAGAAACACGAAAGAAAGTTTCAATGCTGAAAATACTTGGAAGTTATCCTCAAGCTTTATAGTCGCATTTTGGAGAATCAATGTATGCTTAAAGTTGGAATTTTCGGGTTGGGTCTTATAGGAGGCTCAATCGCTAAAGCATTAAAAGATTCCTCACCTGATACTATTTTAGGCGGATTCGATAGGAGTAAGGAAAACGCAGGTTTTGTGCTAGAAAATAAAATAATTGATTACCTGATCGAAGATATTACAGAGGAAGATATAAAGTTTGATTTGGTTATTGTTGCTGTTCCTGTATCCGAGTTGAGTGAAATTTTAGCCAAATTAAACAGAATTAAAAAAAAATTTATTATTACTGATGTATGCAGTGTCAAAGAACCAGTTATAGAAATTGCTGATCAAGTCTTAACCGATAAATTTTCAGATTTTGTACCTGGCCACCCCATCTCTGGCTTAGAATTATCTGGCCCGCAAAATTCAAGAACAAATTTGTTCAAAGATTCACCAGTTTTGCTTACCCCATTGAGCCAAACAAGTAAGAAAGCGATAGAAGGAGTATCAAAAGTTTGGAGACGAATGGGTGGTATTCCTTTTATCATTGATCCCATTTTACATGACAAGTGTCTTGCTGCGACTTCTCATTTGCCTCATGTATTAGCTTATCTCGCGATTGAAGCCACTAAAACATTAGAATCAAAAGACTTGAACAGGTTTATAGGTGGTAGCTTTAGAGATCTAACAAGGGTTGCCGAAAGTTCTCCGGCTTTATGGACAGATATTTTTTTCAGCAACAAGACAAATTTAATTGAGATGATTCAAATATTTCGAAATAATTTAGATTTATTCCAAACAATATTAGAAAACCGTGATAAAACCGCCATGCTTTCTTACTTAGACGGTGCGCGAAAAACAAAAATAAAATATAAAGATTAGTTATGCCAGATGAAGAATGAATTAGTTGCTAAAAGTGGAGGGAGAGTTATTGGTGAGGTGGAAGTCCCAGGAGACAAGTCTATTTCTCATAGAGCAATAATTTTTGGAAGTTTAGCGTCCGGCAAGTCGATAATCGAAAATTGTTTGATGGGAGATGATGTTCTAGCCACGATAAGAGCATTTAAAGATATGGGGATTGAGATAAATGTTTCGTCTGAAAATCTAGTTAGTATTAATGGCTGTAATATGTCCATTAGACAGGGTAAATACCAACTTGATCTCGGTAATTCAGGAACCTCTATACGACTTTTGATGGGGCTTTTAACGGGTATGGGGATTAATGCTCTACTTACTGGTGACGATTCATTGAGACGAAGACCTATGAAAAGGGTGTCGGATCCCCTAGCCAAAATGGGTGCGAAAATTAAATTGACAAACCATGAATATGCTCCACTTGAACTATTCGGGTCAGAATTACTAAAGCCTATAAAATTCGAACCTAAAGTCGCTAGCGCTCAGGTAAAATCCGCTGTCTTGCTTGCTGGTCTGTTCTGTGATGGAGAGACTGTCGTTAAAGAAATAAGTCAAACAAGAGATCATACGGAAAGGATGTTAGCCCTGTTTGGAGGAGATATTAAGGTACAAGGGGGCCATATCTTTGTAACAGGCAAGCCCACTTTGAAGGCACAAAAACTAACGGTTCCCGGTGATTTTTCCTCAGCGGCATTTTTACTAGTAGGAGCAATCATTGCTGATCAGGGTGAATTATTGATTAAAAACGTTGGCCTAAATCCGACTCGACTTGGCCTAATAGAAATGTTAAAAAAAATGGGTGCGAATATTCATGTTAATTTAATATCCAATGAATTTGAGCCAGTAGGCGACATTAGAGTTCGTAATGGTGACTTAAATGGTATTACAGTTGATCCTAGTCTGATACCAGCTGCAATTGATGAATTCCCAATTTTTTTTATCGCAGCGGCTTGTGCAGAAGGCGTAACAGTTTTAAGAGGAGCAAACGAGTTGAGACACAAAGAAAGTGATAGACTTGCGGTAATGGGAGAGGGTCTTTCTCGTATGGGGATAAAAGTTAAGCGATTTGACGACGGGATTGAGATACAAGGAGGCGCGATTTCCGGGGGCTCAGTAAATGCGAGAGGAGACCATCGTTGCGCAATGTCGTTTATAATTGCAAGCTTAAAAGCAAAAAGATCGATAAAAATTTTGAATACAAAAGAAATCACCACATCCTTTCCTAACTTTCTTGAAATTATAAATTCTCTTGGTTTAAGCGTTAATTAGGATAAGGAACGTGGCGACAGAAAAAAAGCAAAGCAATGTTCCCGTTATTACATTAGACGGACCTAGCGGGTCTGGAAAAGGGACGATAGCGCTTGCCTTATCTTCTCAATTAAAATGGAACCTTCTCAATTCCGGCTACATTTACCGCGCAATGGCCTTTTTAGCGATAAAGAAAAATATTAGTCCCAATGAGGAAGCAAAAATTTTAGAGCTTGTAAGTAATTCCAGTTTTGAGTTAAAAGTGCTTAAAAACCAAACACGAGTTTTTTGTGAAAAAGAAGATATAACTGAAATCATATCTGATGAATGTTATGGGAATGTCGCGTCAAGGATTGCGGTTAATAAAAGTGTTAGAAATGAATTGATTGCCAAACAGCGAGATTTTGTAAAGCCTCCCGGTTTAATAGCCGAAGGTAGAGACATGGGAACAGTTTTGTTTCCAAATGCAGAATTAAAGATATTTATAACCGCGGCGCCTAAAGAAAGAGCTATGAGGCGAGCTAAACAGTTGAAAGAAAAAGGGATCACTGTTAGACTTTCGCCTCTTATCGATGAAATTTTAGCCAGGGATAAGCGGGACAGGGACCGACTGGAATCCCCTCTCATACCTCATTCTGATTCGATAATGATAGACACTACTTGTTTATCAGTGAGAGAAGTGGTTAGTTTGGTGAGAATTTTAGCAATTGGAAAATTTGAACATATAGCAAATAAACTAGAAGCGGGAAATTAATGTCAGAAAACTTTGCCGAATTATTCGAGAACAGCGACATCGTAAGTAAGATGAAACCAGGCACAATAATGAATGGATTAGTTGTCGACGTTCGCGCCGATTACGTGATTGTGAATGCAGGACTCAAGTCCGAAGGTATTATTCCTATTGAACAGTTTAAAAACGACAATGGTGAGTTGGACGTAAATGTAGGTGATCAGGTTGAAGTAGCCCTTGATGCCGTAGAAGATGGATACGGTGAGACGCGGCTTTCTAGAGAAAAAGCGAAGCGTGCGAAAGCCTGGATTGAGTTAGAAAAAGCGTGTGAATCTCAGGAAACGGTTGTTGGGGTGATTACGGATAAAGTAAAAGGCGGATTTACAGTAAATGTAAGCAGTGTGCGGGCTTTTCTTCCGGGCTCCTTAGTGGATGTTAGGCCTGTAAAAGATATGGGATACTTAGAAGGAAAGCCGGTAGATTTTAAAGTAATAAAAGTCGATAAAAAACGAAATAATGCAGTGGTTTCGCGTAGAGCAGTTGTGGAAAACGACAACTCGGCGGAGAGGGAGTCCGTGCTAAATAAAATGGCAGAAGGGGCGGTCATGACAGGTTTAGTCAAAAATTTGACTGATTACGGAGCTTTTGTAGATTTAGGTGGAGTAGATGGCCTCTTGCATATAACCGACATGGCTTGGAAAAGAGTGAAGCATCCGTCAGAACTTGTTTCTGTGGGCGATGAAATCAACGTCAAAGTCCTGAAATTTGACTCCGAAACCAACCGGGTATCACTGGGATTAAAACAGATGGGTGAAGATCCTTGGATGGATGTGTCAAATAGATTTCCGGAAGGATCAAGTTTAAGTGGTAAGGTTTCGAATATCACCGATTACGGATGTTTTGTTGAAATCGAAGAGGGTGTGGAGGGACTTGTTCATGTCTCGGAAATGGATTGGACTAATAAAAATGTGCACCCATCAAAAGTTGTACACTTGGGAGATGAGGTCGATGTAAAAGTTCTCGAAATCGATCAAGAGAGAAGGCGGATATCTCTCGGTATGAAACAATGTAAGGTCAATCCATGGGAAGAATTCTCTTCCAATCATCAGAAGAATGATAGAGCGTCTGGCGTTATTAAATCGATTACAGATTTTGGGATTTTTGTTGGTCTTGAGGGTGGTATCGACGGCCTGATTCATTTATCAGATTTATCTTGGGATGAGCCGGGAGAGGAGTCTGTTCGCAATTATAAAAAAGGAGATTCAATAGATGCTGTGGTGCTGGCGGTTGATGCGGCTAGAGAAAGGATTTCGCTTGGCATAAAGCAGCTCGATCAAGACCCATTCACGCTATATCAAAATAAGAATAACAAAGGTTCACTGGTCTCGGTGAAAGTGCTTGACGTTGATTCAAAACAAGTAACAGTTGAGGTAACTGAAGGGGTAGAAGGACTTATAAAAATTACCGAATTATCGGTTGATGCCGCCGACGATCCAAAAAATTCCGTTAAGGTAGATGACGTCTTCGACGCTCTAATTACAGGTTTTGATAGAAAAAAAAGAGTCGTTTTACTTTCAGTGAAAGCCAAAGAATCAGAAGAGCAAGCAGCGGCGCTTGAAGAGTACGGTCTTGAAACCCAGTCCAATAGAGCAACTCTTGGCGATCTTATGAAAGAGCAACTCGACACAAAAGAAAATAGTGATTAGAAGAATAATATTAAAATTAACTATTGAAAATGACTAAATCAGAACTTATTGAAGTCCTGCTTACGGAACAATCGCATCTGAAACACGAAGATGTAGAACTGGCCGTTAAAACCATTTTAGAATTAATGAGCCAATCACTTGCCGATGGTGAGCGAATTGAAATCAGAGGATTTGGTAGCTTTTGTTTACATTACAGGCCGCCTAGAGTAGGCAGAAACCCGAAATCGGGTGAGTCGGTAACACTCTCGGAAAAGTACGTCCCGCATTTTAAGCCTGGGAAAGAACTGAGAGAGAGAGTGAATAATCAGCCTAAAAATATAACCGTAATTAAATAATAGGCATTATCGTACCTTGCTGTAAATTTTTTTACTTTTTTAGTTGTTGAGTTTTATACCTGAGTTGTTGATATGCTAAGAGCTCTGTTAAAAATTATTAATTTCTCAGCTTTGGCTTTTTTGTTGATTTTTATAATTTATTTTCATTTGCTTAACTCCCAGCCAATTAATTTAGACTTTATCTTAATTGACTTTGAAACAAATGTAACCCTTATAATGTTAGTCAGTTTCCTAATTGGCTACATTGTTGCAAATTTTAGTTTTATTTTTAGGAAATTTTTAAACGTATTCTTAAAAAACAAAAACAATAGAAACCACGATTTAAAGAAAGTTGAGAACTTTCAAAGAGCATTTAAAGATATTAAAGAAGATGGTTAATCCGATAGACCCCAGAATTATACTTGCATTAGATTTCGCTTCAGAATTTGAAACCTTAAGCTTTCTTGAAGGTTTAGAGCCTAAATTTTGTAGATTGAAAATAGGCAAACAACTTTTTGTTCGAGAAGGTCCGAAAATAGTCACAAAACTAGTTAATCAAGGTTATGACATTTTTTTGGATTTGAAATTTCACGATATTCCGAACACAGTCGCGAACGCTTGTATGGCTGCTGCTGACTTAGGATGCTGGATGATAAATGTTCACGCGTTGGGTGGGAAGAAAATGATGGAATCGGCAGCAAATTCATTTGCAAGGCTTAAAAATCCTCCTTTGCTTGTCTCGGTCACTGTGCTTACTAGTTTGAGTGATGACGATTTAAAAGGCGTTGGTTTAAATATGACTATTGAAGAACAAGCAAAAATGTTGGCAAAGCAATCTTACGATGCAGGTCTTGATGGGGTTGTTTGTTCGGCTTTAGAAATAAAAAGCATAAAAAAATATGTGGGAGATAGATTTATTTTTGTTACTCCTGGCATAAGATTAGAAGATGATTTGAAGCATGATCAGAGTCGGGTAGTCACACCAAAAGCAGCAATTCTATTGGATTCTAATTATCTTGTAATTGGTCGCTCCATAACCAAGAATAAAGAGCCTGTCAAAAAGTTGCAGCAACTAGTCACAGATTTACAGTAAAAAAATTAAAAATATTCTTTTAAATAATAAACTAAATTGATAAAAATTTTTTCCCCTGAAATTTCAGCACCCGAAAGTGATTGGCAGGCAGGTCCTGGTGCTTGGGAGTGCATGATTACTAAAGCTGCCCAAAATTGGAACCACCCTATGGCGGTCGTAGTTCCAAAAAAAGATTTCGACATCGTAGCGGGAAATTTAAATTTTTTTGCTTTTAATATAGAGATTTTAGAAATTCCTTCTTTGGGCACTCTCCCTTATGATCGTCAGAGTCCTTCAGTTCAGGTGATAGCGCAGAGAGTCCATGCCTTTAACTGCATATCATCTAAAAAACGACAAATAACTGTTATGGATGAAGATACGTTTTTTAGCCGGTTGCCACCAAAAGATGAGTTACTTGGCCACGCTTTTGAATTAAAACTTGATCAGACTGTTGATATAAACGAATTGTCTTTAAGGTTGGTAGGTTTAAGTTATGAAAAAAGAAGACAGGTAACAGAAGTTGGAGAATTTGCTGCAAGAGGTAGTATTCTCGACGTTTTTCCACCTGGTTCTGCAGCTCCAGTGAGGCTTGATTTTTTCGATAAAAAAATTGAAAGTATACGAAAATTCGATCCTGCAAGCCAAAGGTCCATTGGAATTCTAAATAATGTTTTGATTGAATCCGCAAACGAAATCCGACTAAGCTCTGAAAACATAAGAAGATTTAAAAAAAACTTCAGGTTGCTTTTTGGGGATAAATGGAAAGATAGTCTAATAACGGAGCAAATACAGCAGGGTATTTATCCTTCCGGTGTGGAATGTTATTTACCTTTATTTTTTGAGAAGACTAACAATATCACTGATTACCTCCCAGAAAATACGGCCTATGTATTTAGCCGCAATCTGCTCGAAGCTGAAAAAGAATTTTTCGATTTTATTGAAGAACGGTATAAATTTTTAACCTTGCTCGATGAAAGACCTTTGATTGAGCCAAATAACCTATATATTTCATTTGAACAAATAAAATCTTCTGATAGCACGACTTCGGTTAAGTTTTTAAACTCGTCACGTAGTTATGAGTACGGAGCCTCCCTTGGCAGTGACTTTGTTCAAACTTTGCCACTTCCTTCTAATTTAGAATTAGAAAAAATTTTAAGCCAAATAATAAATCCTTCGTTAAAAAAATTTAGGAAAATATTAGTTGTTTTGCCAAAAGAAAAATTAAAGTTATTTCAGGAAATGCCGGGATTTTTTGAACTAGATTTCGCAATTGTGAATGGCTGGTCCGGTTTTCTAAAAGCTCCAAATCCTGTCTGTCTTACAATTGGTTCTATAAGCAAAGGATTTTACTCAATAGAAGATAGTTTAATTGTTCATGTTTTGGCGAGCAAAAAGCAGAGTCATGATTATAAAAAGACAAAGAACGGTGTGCCTCGGTTAACAAAATCTTTTGATCAGATTATTGAAAGCCTGACCTCTTGGGAGCTTGATTCTCCAGTAGTCCATCGACAGTATGGTGTCGGTCGTTTTAAAGGATTGACTATCTTGACCACTGATAATGTTGATACTGAATATTTGGAAATTAGCTATGCAGATCAAGATAAGCTATATGTCCCAATAAGAAGCATGAATCTCGTTGAAAAATACACAGGTGCGAGCCCAGAAAATGCTCCTTTACATAAACTTGGATCTGGACAATGGGAGAAAGTAAAGAGAAGAGCAAAGCAGAAAGCAAATGATGCAGCGGTAGAGATCTTAGAAATACTTGCAAGAAGGTCAACAAAAAAAGGAAGAAAATATTCAGTTCAGGAAGATGCTTTCAGTTCGTTTTGCCAAGGTTTTTATTTTGAAGAAACACCGGATCAGCAACAAGCAATAAATGAAGTTTTAGCTGATTTAGAATCTAGTAGACCGATGGACAGGCTTTTGTGTGGTGACGTGGGTTTTGGGAAGACGGAGGTTGCAATGAGAGCTGCCTTTGTAATTTCGAATTTCGGCGATCAAGTTGCAATATTAGCTCCAACTACTATTTTAGTACAACAGCACTTTGATGCGTTTGTTGAAAGGTTTGCTGATACACCTATAAAAATATCTGCCCTTTCGCGTTCGATCGAAAAAAAAAACGTCGCATCAACTATTGCCGAAATAGAGAAAGGTAGTGTTGATATCGTGATAGGCACACATAAGTTATTGAGCAGTTCTATAAAATTTAAAAGACTAGGTTTACTAATAATAGACGAAGAGCATAGATTTGGGGTGCTCCAAAAGGAGAAAATAAAAAAATATCGGGGAGACGTAAATGTTCTTTCGATGACGGCTACACCTATTCCTCGTACATTAAACATGTCACTGTCAGGGATGAAAGATTTGTCGATAATGGCAACCCCACCAGAGAATAGGGTACCAATTAATACAATGGTTTTAGAATGGTCTGACGAAATAATAAAAGAATCAATTACAAGAGAGATAAGTCGTGGCGGACAAGTTTACTTTATTCATAATGAAGTGAAGACAATTGAAGAAGTAGAATTAAAAATTAAGAGAATTCTACCAAAGATTTCCTTAAAAATTGTTCATGGTCAATTAAATAAAATTAGCTTAGGTCAGATCATGAAAGAATTTTATCGCGGCGATATAGATCTCCTTCTTGCTACAACCATAGTAGAGTCAGGGATAGATAATCCGCGGACAAATACAATTATAATTAATAAAGCCCACAAGTTGGGCTTAGCACAGCTTTACCAGTTGAGAGGCCGAGTCGGCCGGTCAAATCGTTCAGCTTTTGCTTATATATTTATTCCTAACCGTAAGTTGTTGTCTGCCGATTCGCTAAAAAGAGTTGAGGCAATTGAATCTTTGAACCAATTAGGAATGGGTTTTCTTCTCGCAAGTCATGATCTAGAGATTAGAGGTGCTGGTGAAGTTCTTGGAGAAGATCAAAGCGGTGAAATCCATCAAATGGGATATTCCATGTTTAACGATCTTTTAGCGAAAACTGTAGAAACTCTTAGTTCAGCTGACCAGTTAGATAAGAGTGTTGACACAAAAGAAATTGAGATGAACTTAAACATCACAGCTTTATTGCCCGAGAAATATTTACCAGATATCCATGAACGTTTATCGATTTATAAACGACTGGCGGCAGCAAAGGATGTTCATGAATTAGACTCGATTGAAGAGGAAATGATTGATAGGTTCGGTGAGCATCCTGAGGTGGCGAAAAATCTGGTTGATTTAACGAGGATAAAGATAAAACTGATCGAATTAGGAGTAAGTAAAGTTGAATTTAACAAAACAAATAACTGGGTTGAATTCAATGAAAATAGTTGCGCATCATTTGAGAATATGATGGAATTGATAACAAGCAATACTGATTATAGTTTTAAAAATTCTCAAAGCTTGCGCATTAAAAAGATTCTTGCGAGCCCAAAACAAAAACTTGACGAGCTCAAATTTTTATATGAAAAACTTCGAAAAACCAGTAATGGATCTTAGATTCCTGTCGATTCTTTCAGTATGCCTTTTTTTTTCCCTTTCCGGACAGGCTAGGACTTATCAGGTTGAGCTAGAGGTTTTTGGTATCAATGTCTTTTCGTCCTCTTCTGAGAAGTTAAGTCGCCCAACATTTATACCGGAATTCCGTAAAACTAGGGTGCTAGAGGAAATGGTAGAACCTATTTCTATTAATGGAGATCAAATAGACTTCGGTTATCCTTTGTTTAAAATACTTCCCGTTTCAGCCAGACTATTAGATTTAGGTCGGATATTTGAAAATGGAAATCAATTCACTCGGATAACCACACTTGCATGGAATCATCCAAGAGACAATTCAGAAAAAATCTACATCGCAAGTGAGGCGCGATACACGGGAGAAGTCTCAAAAAACGAGAAGTTTTTTGATTCAAATGTTGATATGCTTAACATTAGGAAAATTCAAGGTACAGTCAAATTACAAATTGACCGGTTAATGTTTTT
Organism: Pseudomonadota bacterium; assembly: GCA_036130055.1. Lineage (GTDB taxonomy): Bacteria > Pseudomonadota > Gammaproteobacteria > TMED69. Next base: position 26,830 of record JAYYOR010000013.1, read on the forward strand.
AGAGCTTGATTTTATTTATGACCATGACGTGTTTGGATTGATACAACTTAGTGAAAAAAGAAGAATAAAGCTTAATGAGTTAAACTATTTTGACCATCCCTTATTTGGGATAGTCACGTTAGTGACGCCTATTGACTAGTTAGTCATTTAAAATGAATCGTTTGAATATTCGAAATGAGGTTTCAGCTCCCTTTTTTATTTCCCTTTGCATATCGCTTATAGATATTGGTTCGCTATCAACTCCAGCAGCCGGGTTAACAATATAAGCTATGCATGCATATTTGATGTCAAGTTCTGCTGCTAAACATGCTTCAGGCATCCCGGTCATTCCAACTATATCGCAACCGTCATTCTGCAATCTTTTAATTTCCGCGGCGGTCTCAAGTCTAGGTCCTTGAGTAATTGCATGCACCCCTCGCTCTTCTGCTCTTATTTCTAAATCTTCACATGCTTTAATTAGTTTAATTCTCAGTTGTTCATTATATGGTTGTGAGAACTCTATATGTTTAACTGCATCACTATTTTCAAAAAAGGTTTGGGCTCTGCTATAAGTATAGTCAATAATTTGATCTGGTATTATAACTTTACCAGTTTGGAAATTTATTCCGCCCACTGCTGCGCTAGCTATAATTTTGTTTACACCTAATTCATGAAGTGCACTAATATTTGCTTGGTAGTTGATTTTATGTGGTAAGATTTTGCCTCCGCCGTGTCGTTGCATAAACATAAATTCGCATCCATCAAGAGAAATTTTTCTTAAAGCTTGAGAAGGTGTTCCCCACTTGGTCACCGTATCAAATAGTTTGACAGTTTTCTCGTCTAGAAAATTTTCAAAGCCGCTTCCTCCAATGAATCCTATCATTCTTGTCCCAGGCCTCTGTTTTGATTTAGGGCAAAGATACCATCAAGATTTCTAAAATGACCATGATAATCTAACCCTGACCCGAAAAGATACTTGTTGGGAAGGTTAATTGCATAAAAGTCTGATTCCTGAATCCCTTTACGAATCGGGATATTTTTTTTGACCATGACCGCTGAGTATACTGATTTCGCCCCTGATTTATGACATTCTCTAATTGCTTCACTAAGAGTTATTCCATGGTCAAGTATGTCATCTATTACCAGGACATTTCTGTTTCTAATATTTTTCTGGGGTTTTCGATGCCAAAATGGAAGTCCTCCTGTCGTGTTGTTTCCATAACGCGAGAGGTGAATATAATCTAATTCGCAATTAGACTGAAAGTATCTCATAAATAATGCAGTCGGGTATAAGCCTCCGTTCATTATTGTTAGGATGATGAGATTTTTGTCGCCAAGCTCAGTTTCTATTTTTTTAGACATTTTTTCCATAGAACGATCAACTGCTTTTTTTTCAATTAGAAGTTCTGAATTATTGACTATTTGACTTAAATCGCTTTGCTTGGCCTTACTCATTTTTCCCCAATCTTTTTTTTCCTAACCAATCTAATGCGAATTGATATGCAACCCGACCGCTTCTAGATCCTCTTTCCAAGGACCACCGAAGGGCGCTTGTCCTTATTTCCTCTAGTTCATCTGCCAAAAGAGCTCTGCAAGCCATTTTTTTTAAATGTGAGGTGGCAATATTAACATAATCATCTTGGGAAAAAGGATGAAATGACAACCATATTCCAAAGCGTTCGGAAAGTGATATTTTCTCTTCGATAGCCTCGCTATGATGTAATTCATTGTTTATTATTTGTCCTTTGAAGTTTTCCGCGGCGTCTTCTGGAACTATGTGTCTCCTATTAGAAGTGGCATAAACAATAAATTGTTTTTCTACTCTGATAGAGCCATCTAAAACCGTTTTGAGGATTTTGTAGTCTGTCTCATTATTTTCGAACGTGAGGTCGTCGCAAAAAATAACAAATTTACCCTTCAAATTGGTAATTTTTTTCATGATAACGGGGATATCAGCCATATCTTTTGGTTGTACTTCTATCATTTTTAGGCCGCTAGCGGAAAATTCATTCAATATTGCTCTAATTAATGACGATTTCCCAGTGCCTCGAGGCCCCCACAGTAGAGCATTATTGGCTGGATATCCCGCGAGAAATTGCAGCGTATTTCGTTTAAGTACGGTCTTTTGCCTATCTATATAGTGAAGATCATCCAGAGCATCTTCATCTGATAGTTCGATCGCCTCTAAAAATCCATTCCTATTAACTTTATTCCAGATCCAGGCCACTGAATCCTCATTAAGTTCATCATCGTTATGATAGGTATTCAAAAGTTTTTCAACCTTTTGAAGAATCTTTTCTGCTTTATCAAGTACTCTTTGTTTTTTCATATTTTATTTATATTTCTTCTGACAGAGATCTAAGCTGTTTCCAAGATAAGAAAATTCAGCGATAATTATACAGAGTTTTACAAGACCATGGGTAAATAAAAGCCTATCAAGTGCGACGTCAGGGAAATTAGTTTACAATATCAGTAAAGATCGATAGATCAGACAGAGAAATTTCAAGCAATCTTATTTTACAACTAGATTTTTATGTAGGTTATTTTATGGAAAAAAATTTTTACTCATCAATGCGACAACAGGACCCCGAATTCTTTGCACTATTAAGTGAAGAAGTTGCTAGGCAAGAGGAACATATCGAATTAATAGCTTCTGAAAACTACGCTAGTCCCGCTGTTATGGAAGCCTGCGGAACACTTTTAACTAACAAATATGCGGAAGGCTATCCTGGTAAAAGATATTATGGAGGTTGTGAGTATGTTGATAAAATAGAGAATCTAGCCATTGAGAGAGCGAAAAAACTTTTTAAAGTAGAATATGTCAATGTTCAACCGCACTCAGGCTCGCAAGCAAATGCAGCTGTATTTTTGGCCTTGTTGAAACCTGGTGATACTATATTAGGAATGGGACTTTCTGATGGCGGACATTTGACCCATGGATCTACAGTAAATTTTTCTGGAAAAATTTACCAATCTGTGACTTATGGCGTTGACCATGAAACTGGACTAATAAATTATAACAAACTTAATGATTTAGCTGTTAAGCATAATCCAAAAATTATTATTGGAGGATTTTCAGCCTATTCGAGATTAATTGATTGGAAGAAACTTAAAGATATTGCAAATGAGGTGGGAGCTTTTTTAATGGCAGATATTGCACATGTAGCTGGTTTGGTGGCTACAGGACTTTATCCAAGCCCTGTAGATTTTGCTGATGTTGTTACATCCACCACTCACAAGACTCTTAGAGGGCCTAGGTCCGGTATAATCATGTCCAATAATTCTACACTTTTTAGAAAATTCAATTCAGCTGTGTTTCCAGGTTCACAAGGAGGGCCTTTGATGCATGTGATTGGAGCCAAAGCTATCGCCTTCCAAGAAGCACTTGAAAATAGTTTTTGTTCCTATCAAGAACAAGTATTATCTAATGCAAAAATAATGGCAGACACTTTCTCGACTAGGTCATATGACGTTGTTTCCGGAGGGACTGATAATCACTTAATTTTATTAGATTTAACCAAACACAAGATAACAGGTAAAGCGGCCGAGGAAGCTCTCGGTCAGGCGAATATAACGGTCAACAAAAATTCAGTTCCTAATGATAAAGAGTCACCTTTTGTGACTAGCGGTATAAGAATTGGTACCCCAGCAATAACAACGCGCGGATTTAAACAAGCAGAAGCTAAAATCGTTGCTGATTGGATCTGTAATATTTTAGATAGTGAATGTGACAAGCGGATAATCGACGAGGTAAAACAGAATGTCCTACGTTTGTGCAATGATTACCCTGTATACTCTACTAAAAATAAAAAAATACAGGTAGCGATGTCTGGATAAAGAGCTTAAATATGCGCTGCCCTTTTTGTTTTTTTGAAGATACAAAAGTAGTAGACTCGAGGCTGCAACCAGGTGGCGATCAAATTCGACGGCGCCGAGAGTGTCTGCAATGCAATACTCGTTTCACAACCTACGAAAGTGCTCTTCTTATACTTCCTAGAGTGGTAAAAAATGATGGAAGAAGGGAGTCTTTTTCGGAGGATAAATTACGAACGAGTTTCCTCAAAGCATTAGAAAAAAGATCAATTGATACAAGCAGAATAGAAGAGCAAATCGATAATATAAAAATTATTTTAAGAAAACGTGGTGATAAAGAAATTCGTTCAAGTGAAATTGGAAAACTGGTAATGTCCTCTTTAAGGGTTTTAGACAGGGTTGCTTATGTTCGTTTTGCTTCAGTTTACCGGAGTTTCGAAGATGTTAAGGCGTTTCTGGACGAAGTAAAGATGTTGGAGGAAGATTTGTTAGAATTAGATAGTGCGCAACTAGAATTATTAAAACGCTGAAGGTTTTTGATTTTGATTTATGATGAAACGCATAAAGCTAATATGAATGTAGCTTTTGAAGAGGCTAAAAAAGGGATTTTTTCTTCGGCGCCAAATCCATCTGTGGGTTGTGTGATTGTTAAAGAAGGGAAAATCATTGCGAGAGGATTTCATGCAAAATGTGGTTCCGATCACGCCGAAGTGGTCGCTTTAAAACAGGCCGGAAAGCAGGCAGCTGGTGGTTACTGTTACGTGACATTAGAACCTTGTAACCATATTGGTAGAACAGGGCGTTGTACGGATGCATTAATTGACGCTAAAGTGAAGGCTGTGATTGCGGCAATTAGAGACCCAAACCCTGCAGTCGAAGGCGATGGAATTGAGCGTTTAAAAAGAGCTGGAATAGATGTATTAGTTGACGTAGAGAGGGAATTTGCGGAAGAATTCTACAAAAACTATTTATTTAGAGTTAAAAACAACCGGCCGTTGGTCAAATTAAAAATTGGAATGAGCATTGATGCTTCTTCAGCCATGAAAAGCGGTGAAAGTAAATGGATAACAAGTAAATCTTCAAGAGAAGATGTACAATTTCTAAGAGCAGCTTCGTGTGTGATTTTAACAGGAGTAGGCACTGTGACAAGCGATAACCCTTCGCTCAATGTGAGGCATCCTAATATTTTTATGAATGGTAGGCAGCCCACTAGAGTAGTTTTGGATTCTAATCTTAGCATTAATATTGAGTCAAAAATTCTAAATGATAATGAGAAAACAATAATATTTACATGTTCTCAAAACGCAAAATCAGTTAAAAAATTAAGAATGCAAGGTTCTGAAGTTTACAAATTGCCAGAGCATGATAAACGGGTTGACCTTCAACAAGTATTTCATAGATTAAATCAAATGAATATTAATCAAGTTTTGGTAGAAGCGGGCAGTCTTTTGACATCTAAAATTTTATCAACTGACTACTGGGATGAACTAATTATCTATATAGCACCCAAGCTCTTAGGTAATGAGTCTCGTTCTGCAATAAAAATTAAGTCTCCTGAGAGGTTGTGCCAAGCCAAAAACCTTGAATTAATAGACGTCAAGCCATTTGATGATGATGTTAGGTTGACTTACAGAAAAATTTAGAGGAACAATAAATTGTTTACAGGTATTGTTAGTGCGGTGGGCTGCATCTCAAAAAAATTAGCAGATGGTAATTCGATGAAATTAGAAATAACCTGTCCGAACTTTGATACAGGTGACATCGAATTAGGTGATTCAATTTCGGTTTCGGGTGCCTGCTTAACCGTTGTAGATAAAAGTCTAAATAGTTTTTCGGTCGACGTTTCAATAGAAACCTTAAACCAAACTACACTTGGCGAAAAAACCGAGGGTGCATATGTGAACCTAGAAAAATCAATGAAAGCGAATGACAGGTTTGGAGGTCATATTGTAACTGGACATGTCGACAATAAAGCAAAAGTTATCAAAAGAAGAAATTTATCTAATTATGTATCTTTTCAAATTGAGCCTCCGAAAGAGTTTATGAAATATATTGCAAAAAAAGGCTCCGTCTGTATTGATGGTGTCAGCCTAACGGTAAACGATACTTCGGACAATTTTTTTGAATTATTGCTTATACCCCACACCCTAAAAATAACTACACTCGGAGGATTAGAGGAGTCAAACTTAGTAAACCTGGAGATCGATTTGATTGCAAGATACTTAGAGAAATTAACATATAGCAGGGATTAATTGTATTCGGACTAATATATAATGAAATTGAATTCTACCGAAGAACTTATTGATGATATCAAAAAGGGCAAAATGATCATCGTTATGGACGATGAGGATAGAGAAAACGAGGGAGATTTTATAGTTGCCGCTGAATTCTGTAATGCGGAACATGTGAACTTTATGGCCAAACACGGAAGAGGATTGATATGTTTAACCTTAACCGAAGAGAGATGCCAGCAACTGAATATACCTTTGATGGTAAGAAGTTCAATGGATGTTCATTCCACTAACTTTACTGTTTCGATAGAGGCATCGAGAGGTGTGACCACGGGCATATCAGCAGCAGATCGAGCGAAAACCATTGAAACTGCTATTAAGGCGAATGCTAAACCCTCAGATTTAACACAGCCTGGCCATATTTTTCCTTTGATGGCTCAACCCGGAGGGGTGTTAACTCGAGCTGGCCATACGGAGGCTGGTTGCGATTTTGCCAAATGTGCGAATTTAGAACCAGCAGCTGCTATAGTAGAAATACTTAATGATGATGGAACGATGGCACGTCGACCAGATTTAGAGAAGATTGCCCAAAAATTTAAGCTAAAAATAGGCACTATTGCCGACTTAATTAAATTTAGAGTAAAAAATGAACGTACGATTTCAAGGCTTGCATCACGTAAATTAGAAATCCGAGGCACTAAATTTGAGTTGATTACTTACACGGATTCTTTAAGTGAGGCGACACATTTTGCACTAACGAAAGGGAATGTCAATTCGAAAAATCCGGTCTATGTAAGGGTGCAAACGCAAAGCAAATTAGGCGATATTGGTCATTTGGTCGACAATAGTAGTCGAACTTATATTGATAAAATAATGCAATTTATTTCAGAAAAAGATGCTGGCGTATTAGTTATGTTGGCAAATTATGGGAGAAATGGAGATATAATAAATTTATTAGAGGATAGTTCAATAGAAAATTCCTCAAAATCGAGTGATAATTTGGTAATGAATTGGAGGCGGATTGGGACTGGTAGCCAGATACTGAGGGATTTGGGAGTCCAGAAAATGAAAGTCATTGGGCAAAAGCACAAATACCATGCAATATCAGGGTTTGGCTTAGAGGTAATAGAACATATACAGTTGAGTAAAATTAATGAAAACGAGTCAAGTTGACCACATGTCATTTGATATAAGTCAGGAAATTAAGGTACAAATAGTTTGGTCTAGATATAATTACGATGTGGTTGATATCTTAAGAAGAAGTTGTATCGACAGTCTTCAAAAAATTGATGATACGGCTATTAAAATTGAGGAAAATGATGTGCCCGGAGCGTATGAAATACCAGTGCTGGCGAAAAACCTGATCCTGAGAAAGCAGCCTGATGTGATAATTGCATTAGGTGCGATTATAAGAGGTGAAACATTTCACTTTGAAATTGTTGCAAATAGCTGTTCTCATTGTTTGTCTTCCTTATCTATAAGTTATGGAATTCCGATAGTATTTGGTGTGCTTACTGTTGAAAATATGGACCAAGCGATTTATAGGGCTGATCCAGCTAGAGGAAATAAAGGTGGTGAGTCGGCGAAGACTGCTATCGAGATGGTTCAAAAAATAAGATCGTTTTGAAGTGACTTCGGCTATTTTCAAGAAAGTTCTTTCTCGTAGATTAGCAGTTCAAGCCCTTTATCAATGGCAACTGAATGAACAACCAATTGAAACAGTTATTGAGGAGTTTAAAGGTACTAGTCTGTTCCGAAATATAGATCCAGAATATTTTATATATCTATTAACGAACATAGGTTCAAATTTTGATCAATTAAAAGAAATAGTTGATAAAGTAAGCGATCTTTCTTGGGAACAAATACAGCCTGTCGAGAAGGGAGTAATACTGATTGGTGCTTTAGAGCTTCGTTCTGGCTTATTAGATCCTAGTATCACAATAAACGAGTGTGTGGAGCTTTCCAAACATTTTGGTTCTGAAGAAGGTTATAAGTTTATAAATGGCGTACTTGATTCTATAAAAATGGGGCTATAAGCCCGCATGAATATTTATGATGAAAGAAAAAGAAATAATAGACAAATTTTTTGTTTCCTTTCATGATTCAAAACTTCCCTCCGATATAAAAAAAGGGGTGGGAGACGATGCTGCCATTTTATCAGTTGGAAATGAAATGTTAGCTGTAAGTGTGGATACAGTGATAGAGGGTGTTCATTTCTATCCCGGAATTACTGCAGAGAATTTAGGTTTTCGTTCAGTTGCAGTCGCTTTGAGTGACATGGCCGCAATGTGTGCCGTTCCAAAGTACATTACTTTATCTTTATCGTTAGAAAAAGCCGAATTTTTTTGGATGGATGGTTTTTTGAGCGGGGTTAAAAGTTGTCTTAATCAATTTGACTGTTATTTAGTCGGGGGGGACACAGTCAAAGGCCCATTGTCGGTTAGTGTTCAAGTAATCGGAGTCTGCGAGTTAGAGCCTATTTATAGAAGCGGTGCTAAAGAAGGCGAATTGGTTGCAGTAACTGGCTTTTTTGGGTGCGCTAAAACCGCCCTCTCTTTTTTAAAAAAAGAAAAGCAGAAAACGTCAAATATAGAATATGTTCTAGATAAGTACCATAAGCCATCTCCGAGAATTAATGTAGCTAGTAGGCTCGGAGGTTATATTTCTTCGGCGATTGATATATCTGACGGGCTAATATCTGATATTGGTCACATAGCCCAGCAGAGTAATAAAAAAATAAATCTTTTTTTGGAAAAAATACCGATTGACCCTATAATTTTAAGATTGTTATCGAAAGAGGAGGCAGTTCGTAACGCCCTAACGGGGGGGGACGATTATGAGCTCGCTTTTACTTTTAATAGGAAAAATTTAGAGGATATTGAAAAAATCGGGAAAAAGTTTGGCATTCCGATAACAGTTATAGGCGCTGTTGAAAGCGGCCAAGGAGTGAACGTCTTAGATCAAAATGGAAACGCGCTTAACCATAGTTTTAAAGAAGGGTTTGATCATTTTTGATAAAGGCTTTTAAAATGAAAAAAATTTTTAGTCACGCAGGACAGTTTAAGCAAAAGATAGCGACTCAAGACCTGCTGTTTGGAACAAGGATTAGTCTAAATAGTCTAGCAACAACTGAGTCTTTGGGACTCTTGCCCTTCGACTGGTTTTTTATAGACATGGAACATACCGAAGTTCCTGAATCAAAATTGAGTACAATTTTGGTTACTTTACGAGATAAACCTTGCCTGGTTCGAATTGCAAAAAATGATGAAGTTTATATAAAAAGAGCACTGGACGCTGGAGCTGAAGGATTAATAATTCCGAAGGTGAGTAATTCTGTAGATGCGAAAAATGCGGTACGGTCTTCGAAGGTTTATCCGTTGGGTGACAGAGGTATTGGTCTTGCTCGAAGTAATGGCTTCGGTGATAATTTGGAGGCTTATTTAAAAAGCGCCAATTCGGACTTTTTGTTGATTGCTCAAATAGAAGATAAGGACGGAGTTAAAAATATAGATTCTATACTTGATGTGGAGGGTATAGACGCTGTATTTGTCGGTCCCTATGATCTTTCCATTAGTTTAGGTGTAGCTAATCAATTCGAAAGTACTGAATTTTTAGAATCAATTGAAGAGGTTATACGAAGTTGTAAAGAAAAAGAAAAGCCAATAGGAATATTTGAAACAAAAAAAAATAAAATTAATGATTTAATAAATAAAGGATTCACGTTTTTTTGTCTATCTAGCGACATTAGTTTTCTAATTACAGAAGCTAAAAATAATATTTTAGATATAAAAGGTAAGTTTTGAAATGAGCCATTTTGAAAAATTAAAAAAAATTAGTAGTTCTTCTCTGGCTGATGCCGATAAAACAATTAGATGTTTGAATCACCATATTATGCGATATAACGGCGATGAAATTATGGTTGGAAAAGCCCGAGTAGTTAAGGTTCATAACGATTTTTTAGGTGTGTTGACGGCTCTTGCCGATGCCAAATCTGGCGAGGTGCTGGTGGTTAATGCTTCGGCAACTTACGATGCTGTTCTCGGAGGCCTATTTTGTACCGAAGCCCAACGAAAGGGTTTGTCAGGTTTAGTTGTAGATGGTTTGATTCGAGATATAGATTACATTAAGACGCTTCAAATACCAGTCTATGCAAAGGGTTGTCGATCGTCAGCTGGTTCAACTAACGCTATTCCAGTAGAGCAAACTGAAATTTTTTGTGGAGGGGTACGTGTATCTACTGGAGATATTTTGGTAGGGGATGGCGATGGTGTTGTAGTTATTGATCCAAATGATTTAAACGAAACGGTTCGGATTGCTGCCGAGATTGAAAGAAAAGAAAGCATTATTTTAAAAAAGCTAAAGGCTGGAGTAACTTTGTCTAGTATGTTAAACCTCGAACAGCACCTAGAAGAATTAAAACAGGAAAGTGAGAGTTACTTGGGATTTGTCATTGATGAGTAATAACTTGGATTGTAAATTTACAGGCGCAGAGCTTTTACTGAAAAGTCTCGAGAAAGAAGGAATAGATACCTTTTTTGCAAATCCAGGCACCTCAGAAATGCACCTAGTGACAGCTATTGGCCGATCTTCGAAGACCCGGCCAATTTTATGTTTATTCGAGGGGGTTGTGACTGCAGCAGCTGATGGTTTTTGGAGAATGAGAGCCAATCCGGCTGCTACCTTGCTCCATCTTGGCCCCGGTTACGCAAATGGGATGGCTAATTTACATAATGCAAAAAAAGCTTTTTCTGCAATGGTAAATATAATCGGTGATCATGCAGAATGGCATCTTCAGTTTGATGCCCCTCTTACATCAGACTTAGAGGGTCATGTTAAACTGCATTCAGATTGGTTTAATAAGTCAGTTAGTGCAACAAATTTAGGTGAATTGGGAACGCTTTCGTGTTCGGAGGCTAAAAGAGGTTGGGGGAAGATTGCGTCGATAATAGTTCCGGCCAATCACTCTTGGGAAACTGGACAAGAAAGGGAGCGAAAGGTTATCCCAAATACGGATCAAAACTTGGTGAGTAGCTCATCAATAAAGAGTATTGCAGAGACTTTGAGTGTTAGAAAAAAAAGAGCGTTTTTATTAGGTAATCGGGGTCTTACTCGTGATTCAGTAAAATACGCAAATTCAATAGCAAAGAAATGTGAAGCTGATTTGTTATGCGAAACTTTTTTTCCGAGAGTTTATCGAGGAGCTGGCCAAATAGAAATTGCCAGAATTCCCTATTTTGCTGAGTTAGCGGTTAAATTTCTTGCCGACTATGAAGAAATTTTTTTAGTTGGTGCTAAGGAGCCAGTTGGTTTTTTCGCATACCCAGATATTCCGAGCAAACTCTCGCCATCGGGTTGTTCTGTAGTAAAAATAGCAGTTAAAGACGAAAATGTTGAGCAGTCTTTAATTGATCTTTGTGATGAGTTAGATATAAGTAATTTTTCTTCGGTTATTAAGGCAGAAAAAGTTGTGCAGACGACTAGTTTAACTCTTGATGAAATTAGTGTTTCAAATGTTATTTCTAGGCTACTACCTGAAAATTCTATAATTTCTGACGAAGGGATCACCTGTAGTGCGGAACTCTACAAGCAAACGAACAATGCAGCTCCTCACGATTGGCTTTGTTTGACAGGTGGTTCTATTGGACAGGGGCTCCCTTTAGGGTTTGGCGCATCAATCGCCTGTCCGGATAGAAAAGTCGTAACTTTTCAAGCGGATGGTAGTGCTATGTATACAGTTCAGACATTATGGAGTATGGCCCGCGAAAATACAGATGTCACAGTAATACTACTAAACAATAGTAGTTATGCTATTTTGAATATTGAGCTAGATCGATTAAAAACTGGAGAGCGTAACGACAAAATACTTTCTATGCTAAATATTGGTAATCCGACTATAAATTGGGTCGAAATATCAAAGGGTTTAGGAGTTGAGGCCTCTAGGGCAAGCAGCGTCAAACAATTTTCTGAACAATTTTATAGCGCTATGAACCAATCCGGGCCCCGTCTTATTGAAGTAATTATGGAGAGTAGACCTAGCATTAGATAGTAGAGACAATTAGCCTAATTAATGAGTAAGGTCTTGAGTATTGAAGTGTGAAGTAATTCACAACTTTTCGACTGTGAATCTGATGGGATAGGAATTGGGATGACGAAAGCCAACAGTTGAGATTTTCCCTTTGTTGTTACTGAGTCGCGATTGAAAACTAATTTTTTAGATACACTCCACACCTCAGCTTCAACACGTGTCTCATCCTCTTGGGCCGTGTACCCAAAACACCCTCCGCCATATAACCCTAGGGAACAGGACATTGCACCAACCTTATCAGAGTAATCGGTTTTTTCGGATAACCATATTAAGTAGTCGACATCGGCTTGCTTTATTCGTTTTATAAATCTTTCATCGTTTAAGATAGTGATTGAGGGCTCGATGTTTTTGGTAGCTTCGTCAGCCTCGAAAAAAGGAAACATATCATTTCGAAACATCATCTCATCAATCACAACTATATTGTTTCCGCTATTAAATTTTTTTGATAGACAATTTATTACGAAATTTGAATCATTATTAAAGATTCCCATCGCCGTTTTTTTTAATAAAACTATCCTAATAGGATTGGAATCTATTTTCGGATTGGCAATAGCTTTTTCGTAATTGGGGTTGCCAGCACAACCTGTTATAAATATCACAACACTTAGAATAACGTATAATTTATTTTCTGCCATAATAGCTTAATATACTTATTTCTAATTTTGAGGCAACTTTTCTAGTGCAACTTGATATAAGCTTTGAAAGCACTGATCGTTGGTATCCAGAGGGCTTAGCTATTCTAGTGTAGACAGAAAAACTTGAATTTTTGATATCATCTAAATTTTGCATTAAAACCATATATTGAATTCGGCATTCATAATAGTTTAATCCAGTTTCTTCAGGTCTCGATATTTCGAATTTTATTAGTTTCGGTGTTAATGTTGTCTTAAACTGATTCGAGGGTTTTTCTAAATATACTTTAGAGAAAATTTTTTTTGTTACTTTTAAAATTATTTCTGTTTGTAATAAACCGATGGGGATCGTCAGAGGCGGATTATACGGGTGATTATATAATTGGTTTTTGAATTTTGTAGATAAATCTAGAAATATCCGTCGATCGATTTTATCAATTGGTTGGTGAGGTAATGCTAGACTTATTGTAAGTGGTTCATTTTTACAGCTTATTGTTTGTATTAAAACCAGAATAACCAAAAATTTTTTTTTCTTCATCAATTGTGAGTCAGCGAAACGAGTTAAGTCCAATGAAAGTACCACCATTTTGCTTACATAGTTTACGCATCAAAGAGGCGAATTTGATACCTGTGTGCTGAAAGTCCGTGGGCTGAGCTCTCATTACGGGAAAGCCTATCGCATGTATTCTCACAAGTGGTTCATTCACATTATTTTTACGATTAATCTTTGTAACATAGTCAACAACTTCTTTTATCGACTTGCCAGTAAATTCGTCCCCGTAAACATATAGGCTTATTTTTCTGTTAGGCTTATAGAATGCCTCGATTGCTGTTGTTATCCCTTCTGCGGGACTTGAATTAGAAAATACATTCCAGCCTTTTAATTTTTTTATAATTTGTCTTCTTATCTCTGGTGTATCTGAAATCCATTTATCTTGATACTCTGCGAACATATAAGATCCCATATCATTAAGAATTTGAACCCCTTTAACCTTGGGGTATACCATTAGGGTTTCTTCTAATTGTTTTATCACTTTAGGCCAGGCGTAGCGAAACATGCTCCCCGATGTGTCAATAATAAAAATGATATATTCGCTATCAATGGGAACCCCAGCTATGACGCTCTGATTACTAGCCTTTTTTCTTCTATATAGTCTCTGCATTTCGGCCGTAATCGTTTGTAAAGCAAGTTTTAATTTTGTTTCTTCTAATTGGCTAGTTTTTGCCTCTAAATACAATTGTTTATTTTGTAGTAGTTTTGTTTTTGTTTTCTCTAATTCGTTTTCAATTTGTCCTGCTTTTATAATGAGGTTTGAATTTCGTAACTGTTTATTTTCTAGCATTTCTTGGTAAATGAACAACCGCTCTTGAAGATTAGAAATTTCATTTATTCTATTGTCATTTAAGTCTTCCTCAATAGATGACGGTATGCTCTTTGAAATAATTAATAATAAGATAATTGAACCAAAACCGCATGTAATAACGGACAAAAACGCCATACTGTTTGACCGATTCTCACTCCTTCGAAGCTTCATGGCCAGTCTCCTGATGGGCTAAGAAAGGATCCGTTTGTAACAGATGCAATTCCCCAGTACGCCCATGCTGCCAAGGGGTCGCCCTCCATTGGCAGAAGAATAACGTTTATAGGTATTTCTTTTGATAGAATCCCGGTGGCTTCTTCAAATAATTTTAAACGTGTTTTGCCATCTACATTAAGCCCACCGGTCTGCGTTCTGCCGAGGGTTGGCAAGCCATCTGTGATTAGGAAAACGTTATCTGGTAATGGCTGAAGTGCATTTAAAGCCGTAAAAGCTTTATATAAATTCGTACCCCCCTCTGGCCGTAGTCTTTTAGTTTGTTGAATTGCTTCCTCTAGTTTTTCAGTGTCACTTGTACGTTGCCATGCTGGTTTTTTTCCTGAAAGTGATCGGCAATTTTCATTAAAAATTAAAATTTGATATTTGCTCGCAAAAGGGAATCGAGCACTTATCCATTCAACAGTCGAAATAGCTTGCTGCCATTTTCGTGAGTTAACTCTTTTTCTTCCATCGATGTTTCTTCTTCTTAAAATATTTACTATTTTTTTATCAAGCATACTAGCAGATATATCTAAAAGAATAAGTATGTTGTTTCCGCCAGATTTAATACCAGATAGATATTCTCGGTTTCCTTGTCCAATAAACTTTAAGTTATCCTTGGCCTTATTTTTTTTCGTATTTTCGAGGGTTTGTTGCGCTTTTTCTGCTTTTTTTATCTCGAATCTTAAAGTATCAAGCCCACGAATACGATTGTCGTCCCAATTTTTAATGAGTTGAACTCTTTCTGAAAGTTCAACTTTTTTTGTTGACAGGGATTGTTGAGCTAACATTATTCTTTCCTTGAGGGCCTCGTTTTCTTTTTCGCGTGTTTCTATTTGTTTCAGAATATTAAGGTTTTGATTTTCAAGGCTTGCTATTTCCTTATCCAAGTAGTCCTCTGGTAGTTCTGCCACAGCATCGAAATTATGCTTAATTATCAGAAAAAGTAAGATAAATGCTCCGAAACCGCATGACATTATGTCTAGGAACGCGAGGCTTATTTCAGGAGATTGGGATTTATTTTTCAAGTTTTTAGTTCTCTATTTTTATGGCTTCGAAATAGGTTGAACTCGAAGGAAATTTAATTTTGTCGCCAATAAGAATCTCAACCTCTGAGTTTTTAAGAGTTTCATTTATAAAAACAAAATTACCGTGTGGATTAAGAACGGTTTTTTTATCCTTTTTAGATATAGAAATTTTTGATCTTTTCTGAGCGAATTGCAAAGGGATCTCAGATATCCTAAATCCTTTATTATCTTTAAGAATGTGGGTGGGGGCTAAATCGTTAATTTGTTGCATTTCACTTTTTATCTCCTTATTTTTCTTTGGAAAATTTTCTTTTAAATTGACGATTAACCCTTCACGCGACTTAAAAACCGTGGAACTGAAAAATTTTGCTATCCTGGGTTCAGGAAGTAAAGATACGTTACTGAAGCGAATGAAATCTTTTGTTAGGTGATAAGTCGTTGGACACAAGACAAGGTTGGTTCTAGAAGAACCAGCCCAAAATAGAACTTCCTCAAAAAATTTCTCGATAATTGATTGTACAAGAGAGGATTTTAATTCTGCACTATAAAGATTGCCATTTATTAGAGTGTTGATCTTACAAACATCTGTATCATTTGTAACTCTTATCCACCTTGGTATTTGAGTTCTTAAATAGTGTTCGCTTTCGCCATTAATCATCGGATCTGCTCTGCTCTGCCTTATGAATATTTTTCTGAATAATTGGGCGAGTTTATTATATAGCTGGATTAATCCGTGATTCTCTTTATATTTTAGGGACTTTATTGAAAGAGCGTTGCTAGAGTCTAACTCAATATGAGTAATGTGATTCATTTGCAATCTTATTAAGTGAGTTTTATCATTAATATTTAAATCAGACAGGCTACATAAGTCGGTGTTAATTAAACCCTTCACTTTAATATTAAGTGATTCAAATATTCCACAAATTATTCCGAGTTGTTCTTCGGTATATTCACTTGGATACCCAATTAAAACAGGTTTATTATTTCCCAACTTTGACCACATTATCTGAAGCTGCTTGTAGACTAGATCAGAGTTTGCAGGTTGTGGAGTCGACGTAAATTCGGAATTCTTTTTTTCTATGTTGTGCCAATAATTACTATTGACAATAGTTGGCTTTTTGCTCAGATATGGCATTGCATCAATACCGGTTATGATTTTATTTTTAGCGATACATGAAATACCAGGAGATGACCCAACGATTTTCTTATAATCTTTTATTTGTAAATTAATGTCATTTAAATGAAAAACATAAAAGACTTCCATCTTTAAGACTCAAGTTTTCTTATGAAATTATTTTCGCAATAAGCATGAGTATCGAGCACCAGCCTTTCTTGCATTAGTTGAAGTTGATGCATTAAGAACATCACTAAAAGGCTGATGATAAGCGCTACGAAGGTTGAATTAAAGGCAACGCCAAGGCTCATGGTGACTCCTAATATATCACCTTGGACTGCCTCATGTGCTTGACCGAGCGCAAGGCTGATTCCACGTACAGTCCCAATAAAACCTATTGAGGGTATAGCCCAAGTGATATAGCGAATCATCGAAAGTTCTGAATTTAATCGCTCTGCCTCGTTTTCACAACATTCATTAATCGCTTGAGATGCCTCTTGTATATTGCCAGTGGAAGAGTATCTTTGTAAGCTGCTTAATAGTGCTCTAGGAAGTAAATAATCTCGGGTTTCTTCAGGCGCAGATTGTATTATCCGTATATATTTGTTTGTGTCTTCTTTAATGATATTTGTCTCTTCCGGACTATCAATCAACTTGAACCTAAGTATGGATCTTTGGTTGTTCGTTTGTTTTGCTTTGAAACCAATTATGGCAATGGACCAAAACATCAGGACAAAGCAGGTTTCTTGCTCAAAATCTTTTACCGTAATATAAAAGGAAGTTTCTTGAGGGATATATATTCCTTGTTCTTGATTTTTACGTTGGTTCATTAAAATCTCTTCCGCTTCCGGCCTAACAATAGCCATATAAAATAAATGAACAACGATTATCGAAATTAACAAAGAGATTATTTGATAGTAAAATTCAGAGGTTGTTTTATCATTCATGTTTTAGCCTATATATCTTTTGGCAGTGATACCGGCACGTCTTCTGATAATTCATCCAAAGATTTAAACGTGTTATCCGGAATTGGTTTTAATTTCTCCTCTGGCTTAGACACTGAGGATTTTATTTTATCTTCTGATTGTATTTCTAAAGCAGACGTAGGCATAAAAATCGTGTTTACAGTTAATGCTGAATATAATAAAAATTTACTGCGCATATCGAGCCACCCTAAAACCTAGATCATTTTTGCCTAAAATACCACTATTTCTATATGGAACTCCTAAAGAAGCCTTAGAACTGTTCATCCAACTTCCCCCTTTTATAACATGATTCTTTCCAGAAATCGGACCTAGATCGGACGAATAACTGTTTTCATCAAATTTTTCCGAATAAAAATCATGGACCCACTCTGATACATTACCATATAAGTCGAATAGTTGGTTGGCATTGGGATTAAAGCTTTTTATTGGAGCTGACACCTCAAAACCATCCGCGTATGCTGAATTTTTTCCAATTGCTTCACTATTTATTTCCTTATCTGAGAAATTAGCAAAGGCATTCGGAGGAGGGTAATTTTTTCCCCAGGCAAATCGGGTTTGTTCTGTCTTGGCAACGGCTTCCCATTCTGCCTCGGTCGGAAGACGGTATCCGGTGGAGCTAGGTTTTACTCCTACAACATTTCCATATTTTATAATATAAAAGGGCTCAATTCCGTCTTGTCTGCTCAGCCAGTTACAGAATTTAACAGCATCTGACCAGCGCACATTTACGACTGGTTGATCATTGTCATCTAAGGTATATTTATTGAAACTTCCTGATGAATGCATTGCTAAAAAATTTCTATATTCTAGGTTAGTAATTTCGCTTTCTGAAATATAAAAAGGCCGTTTTATAGATATTTTTCTTATTAATTCATTTTGTTGCCTATTTAAATCGTTTCTATTTGATCCCAATATTACTTCTTGCGGGTTAAATAAACGCATTTTATCTGTCATTAATTTCTTACTTTTCTTATTAATCATCTCTCCTTTTTCTTCAAGAGCTTCCTCTACTGTTTTTAACCTGATTTGAATTATTTTTTCAAAACCAGGCCTTGGAGTAATTTTTGTTTCGTATGTCGCATATCCAGCAGCTTGAATCGTAATTAAATGTGGCCTTGTTGGTAATTGAACTGATTGTGTGGCAGCTCCTACGTATTTTCGGTCAATAAAAAGTTGTGCATTTTTTGGTCTTGTTTCGAAGGTTAGTCGTGCCTTTTCTTCTTTAAGTTTAAATTCAAGCTTTTTCGTCTCGCCAGAGGGTACGCTAATCTTTTGTGTTACTGTTTTAAAACCCTCTTCTTTTAGCTGTAATGTATGCTGCTTATCTGGTGTTAGCGGAATGTCGATAGGAGAATTACCGATATATTTACCATTTATTAATATTTTAGCATTTATTGGCTGAGTGACTATTTTTGCCAAACCATCTTTTTTTTTCATTACGACATTTTTTAAAGTAATCGGTACACCCGCTTTAACTTGAATTTTTTTCGACCAAGTTTTGTAATCAGTTTTGTTTAATTTTATAATTCTGTCTCCTTGCATAATTTCAAATTTGAAAGGTGTGTTACCAACTGGTTCTGCATCGACACTTATTAGTGCATTTGATGGATTGGAGTCAATTTTAATGTCAGCCCATCCTGGTTCAAGTTTGACAAATAGTTTTTGAGACTGTCCCTTCCCAAAAACATCGACATCTAAAATTTTAGAGAGATATCTTTTAGCAGAAAATTCAATAGTGCGCCGTCCGGCTGGGACGTTTAGTATAAAATTCGTCGCCTTGCCATATTTTTCTCCGTCAATTGACACCTCTACTTCATTTACAGGTTCTAGAATTAACTCAATCTTTCCAGGAAGTTTTGTTAGGTTAAGGGTTTGTACTTGGTATTTATCTTCTGAAACTGTAACGTTATTTTCTAAATTATAGTATCCCTCCTCAGAGATCTTTACTCGATGCGGGCCAGGCAACAGTAAAAAATACTTACCAAGTTTCATAGAAAGTAACGATTCTACATGTATGTTTGGAGCAATGGTATTTGTTTTTATTTGAACAAATCGGACGGACAAGAAAAACACTAGAATAGCGAGAAGGCTCACGCTTAAAAAAAGTAAGCGGTTTATTCTAAAATTTGAATTAGGGTTTGCAATATTGATATTTTGCTTCGTTGGTTTGAATTTAATCGGTTTGATAAATTCTAGTTCAATTTTTGACATTTTTAATTCGCGATTCCTTCTTTTTCTTCACAAATAATATACACTCGATTATCTTTTGTTTCAGTTGCCACTATTAAACTTGCCACCACATCTTGGTAGCCTTTTCTCTTACCAGAAATACTATATTCCCCAGGGTCTAACCTGAATGCCCTGCTTTTGAAGGGCCCCAATACTATATTATTATCGAATTTAATGATTGTCTTGTTGTCTGAAATAAATATGAAGGGTATTTTTTTTTCCATATTATCTATAACTTCGTTCAAATTATTAAGCTTGACGGATATAGTTGGTTCATCTTTAAAGGTTTCAATTTTTTTCTTAAGCAGCTTAGCCATTTCTAAAGTTTTCTGTCTAATGGGATATTCTTCTTTCCTTAAAAACTCAGCTATTTGTTGATCAAGTTCTTTTCGATACTTTGAGTGTTTTAATCCCTCAAGTGCCTCTACAACATTTCTATCCAAAGATCTAACTTTTTCATAATTAATTATTGCATTTTGCCAATCATGGCTTTTCATCGCTTTTTTTGCGTTATTCATATATTGATAAATTTTAAAGTTCGTTTCAGCTCGTATTGATTCAGATATGGCATTTTGAATTTCTCGTTTATTTGGGAAAATATTTCTTGCAATTTCAAACTGTTTTTTTGCTTGCCCAAATTGCTTGTTTTCGAGAAATGTCTGTCCCTGTTTAAATAACTTTGTATACTCCATGTTTTTTTCTTTATATTGTATTCTATTAATTGCATGTTGTGCCTCGGTCGCATTATTGTCTAAATTAATTATTTTTTGGTATGTTCTTAGGGCCGCTTTGTCCTGACCTAGTTCTTCAAACTCTTTTGCTTGTATTATTAGAGACTGGACTTTGTCAAAACTGTTAGTGCGGGCCATCCCCAGATTTGCCCTTTCATTCTTTGGATCAATCTGTAAAACGAATTTAAATAGTGCGCTTGCTAAAATAGGATTGCCTTGGTTCAGAGCAAAAAACCCTTCTTGCAGTTTTCGCTCTAGGGTGCTCGGTATTTCTGAAACTATTTCTTTTGATTCTTTGGTAATCTTGCTTAATAATTTATTGGCCTCAGCGTAACGTTGGAGCCGATGCATAGATTGCGCTGTTTTAAGGAGGTTATTAAATTCTAAATTTTTTTCCGGATCCCACTTTTCTAAATTCAGTTTTTTTATTTGACTAATTGCTTTTTTTGCTTCTTTTAGAAATTTTTGGGATTCCTCTCTTCGAGCCTTTACGACTTTTTCCTTTGTGCTATCCTTAGATTTATAAAGGGGATCCAAATTTGAAAGCGCACCTTCTTTTTCTTTTGTTATTTTGTCTTCAAAAAAATAAAAAATAAAAATAGAAAAAACTGTAATTAGAAGGGCCAGTACTGCTAGTGTTGGTGGTCGTCTGTTGTCTTTTTCCGAATTTAAAGTTTTAAAATGTTGATGTAGTTTAGATTCTATTTTATTAGTCACCGGTTATCTTGTTTATTGTTTATTGTTTATTGTTTATTTTAGTGTCGACATTTAATAAACGAAAATAATTTATAAATTTTTCTTGTATCGTTCGTATTCATCCCAAAGTTTTTTTCTAAGCACGGGATCTTTTTCAGTTGTTGCTGCGTTTTTAAGTTGCCTAGCAATTATATCATCTTCTTTTTTTAGTAGAGAGGGGTTTTTTTTGGGCTCAAAGCCTTTTGCGTAGGTGCTTTTTTCGCCATATTCTACTTGGCTATCTTGTGGAATTTGTTTGGAGTACGTCACGTTGCTATTTAGTGACAGTCCGGAACCCGATGGTTCACGACTTTTGCCATTATCTTTTTGATTGTATGCTTCTGAGGAAGCCTCAATGTTTGATATTGAGTTAGCCTTTGGAGACTTAACTAGGCGGGAATTAATTAGACTTTTAGGTTGGCCAGGTTGATTCTTCAAGGTTTCCTCCGTATTTTTGGCCGAACCCATATTTTTCGTTGAATTTCCGTTGGTGTTTTTAGTAACATTCTTCTGATTAAATGTACTCTCTGCTATTGCCTCTTTGAATTTTGGGTTATTGCCCAATTTATCGATTTTTTTTTCGGTGATTTTTACTTCGCCTAAATCTCTTTGGATTGCTTCGTCGATCTTGGGGGTCGGTTTGACGGAAACCTTTTTCTTTACTGCCAAGTCTTCCGTAAGGCAGGATTGGATTCCTAGAATAAAAAGTAAAGCGTAAAAATACTGCATAATCTATGATTTGATATCAGTTTTAATAGTACCTTAATTTATATTAATTTAGCTGATTGCACCAGTTACTCCAAATATTGTTTGTAAACTGATTTTGTGTGTTTAAAAACTTATTGCCTTGAAAAAGTATTTCTTCAGATGTTTGCCTAAATACGTTCGGCGTATAATCCAATCTCTCACAATCTTTGTGCAACTGCTTTCTGGATAAGCAACAAGTATAATTAATAAGAAATAGAGACCTATGCTTTACAAAAACAGGGAATTTTTCGTCCAAAACATTTAAAAAGTAAGTATTTAAATTAATATCTGAAGAAAAACACTTGTTTCCCAGAAAAAGCAGTCTTTTTGGGTATTCATTGAAAGGCTTTTCGTGAAGGGGGTGATTGATTGTCATAGTTGGTTTCCAACCGAAGATTTTTTTTCCATACTTCACATTGATTTTTAAAGCGCTGAATATTAGGTTAGTAACATTTCCTAAACTCATAATCGGTTTATTCAAGTTAAAAAAGTTTACAACTAAAGCTTTTGCTTGTTCGAAGTTTATCGGATTTTTTGGTTCGTCTGCTACCACTAAGGCTTTTGAATTCTTGAGATACTGAAGATTGGCGTTTGCAGTTTTTTCTGTAAGCAAAACGCGGCTGACCGTGATATTTTTTGATGTAACAAGATTTAAGAAGGGTTCAACATATGTGTCTTCATGGTGCTGAATTAGAAGAATAGTTGTTGATTTGAAATTGTTAAAGTGACTTTTCAATTAGAAACTTTCCCTCACTCTCGGCAATGATTTTTTTGCTGTCTTTTTCGGTCATTTCGCTTTTCAATAGGAGTAATGAGCCCTTTTTTTGAACAAGATGACACGAGATCAGCGCTGTTTCTCCAACTAAAAGGGGGCGCTTATACCTTACCTCTGCTCTAGCGGTATAGCCTATTGAACCTTGTAGGTAAAACCAATTAGCCATTGCGTCGTCTAATACTGCGAATAAAAGTCCACCGTGGATTATATTGTAGAATCCCACATGATATTCGGTTGGAGTAAAGCTTCCAACACATTTCTCTTCACTTAATTTGAATTTTATATTCAGCCCAATGGGGTTTTTAGTGCCACAAACAAAGCAATTTTCAGCTGCGTTTTCCTGATTATTTGTCATTGAACATATCTTTATAAGTTGATTCAAACTTTAGTTCGATCGGAACATCGTATCCTGGTACATAAAGTTTATCACTTTTTAACTCAAGCTTTTCTTCGTCTATCATTTGGTCGCCGAATTTGTAAATCGGTGTTAAGCCATTTTCTAAACAATATGTATCATAATTTTCGGCATTTTGGTCAACTGATTCGTTCATTTTCTTATATTTATTGATACGCTGTTGTCCGTATCGTCTCAAAAGCATCATCATAGTAAGAGAGGGTGAAACAACCGTGCCCGTAGCGTTATTTCCACCAAACCCTTTCGAATTTAAAAACCCTATTTTTGCCGAGTCCCCTAAATTAGTATCATTGAGGATGAAAGAAAGATTTTTTTGCTCAACATCAGAAGCAATGGAGCTGATCGTTTTTATGCCCGGTATGACTTTGTGTTGAAGGATACCAAGGGTGTTGATCAATTGATCCGCACTAGCAGGGGCTAGCGAATGTCCAACGAAAGCTTTGACAGCTGTGATTGGCCAGTCGTTGATACCAAATGAGCTGGCAATCTCGCTTAGTATCTTGGATTCAGTCGTTCTATTTTGAGGCGTGCTTGAACCGTGAGCTTGAACAAAACTGCTTGACCTTACATTTTCAGCTCCGAAGTTGGCTATTGCATTTGCTACGGCTTTTGCCAAAGTTATGTAATTTCCCGGGCCTGGGGCTGAAATTGAACGCTTGAAACCATCGGCACTTGTAAAGACTTCCATTACTGAGCCATGGATGTTGGCACCTATTTCAATCGCCAAACTGTCATCCATTAGAACTAGATATTGACTGCTTTCCCCAAGAACAAAGCCACAATTCTCGCCAAAAGGTCTACTTGCTTTCCTATGGTTAGGATCAGTCGTCCCATCCATTTTGACTAAATTTAGGTCTGTGGCTAGTGCACTCATTGCTGCATATCCCTCAATAATTTCAGGTTCAAGGGGAGCTTCAGCATTACCCACAATGACAATTTTTCTTTTTCCTTGTTGGATATCGTCGACCGCCAATCTTAGATTGTATAGGAATGTTGCACATGCCCCAGCGTTAGCTCCTGTGACACCAATGTTCCCCAACACATAAGCATTAATAAAATCAGCGGGCATTGTGTTGAGTCCAAGCGGAAGCTGCTTTGAACTTACTCTTTTCCCTTTTAACCTCGCTTGTAACATTCCCGCTATTCCATTCGAGTCGAGTTGTGCCATTGCACTTGCAGAATATACAGCAATCTGATCGGGGGGCACGAGTTGCTTGATCTCGTCCCAATCAATACCAATAGATTTAATTGAATCTGATGCCCCGATTATGGCTAATTGTAAACCTCGAGGATGAAAGTTTGATTTATATAAAGTAGATGGTTCAAAGCCATCTGGTAAAGAGCTCGCAGCTTGGACAGATAATGAATAGTTTACGTCAGTTTTTAAATCTAGTTCATTTAGTGCTTCTATGGTTGTTTCATCGCTGTTTTGATCAATGATCTTCCAGGAATCGGGTATTCTACTAGGTAATGTTTTGCTCTTTAAACTAAATATTTTACCTTTCGATGATAATTTGAGAGATTTTTTTATTTTTGTTGGATTAAAATGGTTTGCATTCAAGGTTCTAATTAAAGTCCCATTGAGAACTTTTTGCTCTAAGGCTTTTATTTCATTTTCACTTAAACTTTCGCAAGAGTTATTAAAAAATCTTCCTTTTTTAAATTTGCCTAACCTCATTAAAACGGCAAGGGAGCCTATCGTACGTTCCTTCTCGCGCCTGCTAAGAGAGTCATAAATAATCCGATTATACGCGTGATGAAAAGAACTTCTACCTGCTGAGTTGATGCCTCCAAATCCTACAATCAATGGCAAAGGTTTCATCCGTAGCCCCCTTTTCTTAATAGAAAATTGGGATTGTATATTTTTTCTTGTTTTGAAAATAAGACAAAATAGACAATTAATATGGTATTATTGACACTGACTTTTTTGGTTTTTTTAAATGGAGCTAGCTGCATTAATGAGAGTCGGATTTATATTAACGCCAGGAATGCTTACAACAGGAACAGCCTATCCTTATGAAATGTGGTTAGCTGCAAAAGACATGCTTTTGGCAAACAGAATAAAGCTAGAAGTAGATTTGTATCTAATTGCTTCATCTAAAAGAATTACTAAAGGCCGATTGCCACTCAAACCCGATACTGTAATAAACGAAGCACCAAATATGGATGTTCTTTATTTGCCCGCCCTTTGGCGAAATCCTAACAAAGTGCTTAATCTAATTCCTTTGAGACTGGACTCTTGGATTAAAGAAAACGTTATAAAAGGATCCGAGGTGGCTGCCGTTGGTTCCGGGGTTTCCCTTTTGGCTCGAACAGGGTTGCTCGATAATAAACCAGCCACTACCCATTGGCATTATTTTGAGCAATTCTCTAATCAGTTCCCAAAGGTGGATTTAAAGCGTGACTTTTTCACAACGCAATGCGATAAGCTTCATTGCGCCGCTAGCATTAATTCTTTAGCGGACGTTACTGTCCATCTAATAGAAAAACATATTGGTATTGAAATTGCCCTCAACATTGAGAAAAACTTTTCACATGAAGTAAGAAGAAATTATATTTCTCAACGATTTTCTCAAGATTTAGAGTCTCCTTCAGCTGACGAGGTAATACTAGAAGCAAAAAATTATATTCAGAGTAATATATCCAATAATATATCAATCAACGCTATAGCAAAATCGGCAGGAATTTCTCGAAGAACTCTTGACCGTAGATTTAAAAATTCAACCGGAGTTACCGTTGGAGGATACCTTCAAAGACAAAGAATTTCGCTAGCAAAAGATCTGTTAAGTCAGACCGATCTACCAATATGTGAGGTGGCTTGGAACGTGGGATTAAGTGATCCAAGTTATTTTGCCTGGTTGTTTAAGAAAGAGATGTTAGTGAGGCCTAATGAATATCGAAAAATTGTTCGAGCAAAGTTGTTCAGCAACACGTGATTATCATCAAATAATACTATGTTTTATTTAGACAACCATGACTTATACCAATTCTAAAATCAAATTAATTTGCTTTGTCATAAGTGCAGTTACCCTCATTTTGTTTTGTTCGGAAAATATTTTTCATTATCCTTACGGGTTAATGTCATTGATAGGAAGCATTATGCTGATTATGGATATTAAAAACAAAAAAGCATGGCAGTATAAACTTTTGTTCCTCTTCTTTTTCTCAATATGGTTACCTATGTTGATAGCTTCTTTTTTTTCAATAAGTCAAGAGCGGTCTATGTTAACAACAATCTCATATTTGCACTTTCTACCATCTACTTATTTTCTGATGAAAATTAGTACAAACATTGAATTTAGAAGATTTTTCTCATACCTAATCGTTGCTTTTTTTCTTTTTCTCGTTTTGGATTCATTTTTACAAATTTGCATGGATTACAATTTATTCGGCCAAGCGATGATTGATGGAAAAGTTACAAGTATTTTCTATCCTAAGCAACGATTGGGAATTATTTTAGTGTTGTTTTGTCCAATAGTGATGCACGTTTTATCCGACCTTAAGCCTTCACGTATAAAATATATTTTTTGTTATGTTCTTTTTTTTAGCTTTATCATAGTATTGGCGCTTACTCTTAAAAGAAGTGCTTGGTTAATGTTTATTTACCTGCTCGCCTTATTGGCTATTTTTAATTTTCATTACTTTCGAATAATATTTTCATATAAGAACTCCTTGATACTCGTGTTTTTTTTAGGTGTTTGTTTTTTGATCCTACAGTCTAATCACAATTTAAGAAATTCTATTACAGATTCCTCTGGTCTGGTGTCCTCTGACGCCACCGCACTAAATGTTGCTTCTAATGGTAGGTATGACTTGTGGAGAACGGGTCTTAATATATTTCAACACAATTTTATTTTTGGAGTAGGGCCGAGGGGCTATCGATATGTTTATAGGGATTTCGCCTCTCCCTCAGATTTTTGGATAACGAGGTATGGGGCTGTTCAAACACATCCTCATTTGTTTTTAATTGAAATACTATGTGAAACAGGAATTTTTGGTTTTTTAATGTTTGTATTCGTAAGTATTAAGTTATTTTCGTTATACCGGAAATATGCAGATCCTTGGATTCTAGCAAGCATGTTGGCATTATTTCCATTGAATCTTCATCTCGCTTTTTATGGTTCATATTGGTCTTCGATTCTATGGTTTTTTTTAGGGCTTGGGTTGGGAAAAATCTACTCCATTCCATTCATGAATAAAAAAATTGGTGCAGTGCAAGAAAAATATGGTAAATTAACTGAGTAAAATCCCGATGAAATTATTGCAACTTAAATACATATTAGAAGTAGCACGTCAGAAATTAAATATTTCATTGGCGGCCGAGGCTCTCTATACTTCGCAACCTGGAATAAGCAAACAAATACGTCAACTCGAAGAAGAGCTCGGAATTAAAATTTTTGAAAGAAAAGGCAAAAATTTAGTTGAAATAACAGCGGCCGGCCAAGAGGTGATTCATATCGCGGAGTCAATATTGGAGCAGGTCGAAAATATAAAAAATATATCGAAAGATTTTAATGACGCCAGCACGGGGACACTCTCAATAGCTACCACTCATACGTATGCACGATATGTAATGCCAACAATGGTAAAAAAATTTACTTCTAACTATCCGAATGTTTCTCTTAGAATCCTTCAAGGCACTCCGAATCAAATTCTCGAATTTGTTGAGAATCGTGTCGCAAACTTTGGAATCGTTACCGAGGATCCAGATTTATTTGCCGGATTAGTGACCTTGCCCTGTTATAATTGGGTTCCCAAAATTGTTGTGCCGAAAAATCACGAGTTAATCAAAATGTCTAAACTAACATTAGCTGACATCGTCAAATACCCTCTTGTCACTTATTTGCCTGGTTTCAATGGAAGGACGAAGGTTGACAAGGCTTTTAAAAAATCTGGTTTGTGCCCTCAAGTTGTTCTGGAAGCATCAGATACTGATGTTATTAAAACATATGTAAAGCAAGGATTTGGGGTTGGAATTATTGCATCTCCTGCTTATGATGCTGTTGAGGATAAAGAATTAAGTTCAATAGATGTCAGTCATTTGTATGAAAAATGTACTACTCAGGTGGTCTTTCGGATGGGGACGGTCTTGAGAGCATATATGCATGACTTTATCGAGTCTTTTGCTCCGCATCTTTCTCGAGAGATAGTATCTAAGGTACTCAGCAAGGAAAATACCATGGAGCTTAGGCTCGCATTAGATGATATTGAGCTACCGTCCTATTAAAACACTATGAATCGATTAATTGATGTACTCAAAAAGCTGAATAGCAGACATTCTGTTTCAGGCTCAAAAATTGCGAAGGAGTTGGGGATAACTAGAGCGGCGGTTTGGAGGCGAATAAAACATTTACAGCAGTTAGGTCTTTGTATTATTAGCAATCCGGGAAAAGGTTATCGATTGGGATATGATTTTGAAAAGTTGGATTCCAATGTAATTCAACAAAGTCTAGGAAAAAAGGTTAGAATAGATGTTGTTTGGGAAACCTCGTCGACTAACACTGAGGTCTTTTCGAATATAGATAAAGTTGAGTTGCCGAGAGTTTTAATAGCCGAATATCAGCATGAAGGAAGAGGACGGAGAAATGATCGTTGGCTTTCTCCTCTCGGTAGCGGTCTTTGCATGTCTTTGGGATGGAAATTTCAGAGTCTGCCGCCAACGATACCTTCTTTGGGTCTAGTTGTTGGGTTAGCTATTGTTGATACTTTAGAAAAGCTAGGCTGTACGTCCATAAAAATCAAATGGCCTAATGATGTATTTTTTGATGGAAAAAAAATTGCTGGTTGTCTAATTGATTTGAAGACTGAGCTTAGCGGCTCATCATATGCAGTGATTGGAATAGGCATAAATATATCTTTGGACAGTGGGATAAAGGCGAGTATAGACCAGCCAGTTGCTGATTTGTGCGATGTGCTAGATTCGAAAATTTCGAGAAATAAGCTGGCCGGAAAGCTGGTCGGTTCACTGATTCGTGCTTTAGAAACATTCGAGAAGACCGGATTCAAATGTTTCAGAGATAAATTTTTAGCAAAAGATTTACTCTATGGAGAAAAAATTACTATTAATATTAAAGATGAAAAACCGTCTGGTTACGCGGCTGGTGTTGATTGGGATGGGGCACTATTACTTGATGTTGATGGAAGAATAAGACGTTTTTATACTGGTCATGTGACAATAGTTCAGTAAATTCATGAAGATATTTCTAGATATTGGTAATACTTTTGTTAAAACAGCATCAAGTCGGGATAATAAACTCGAAGATGGTTTAAAGGTACTTACAGAAAAGTTCGTTGAACAACCAAAAAATTACCTTCAAGACAGTGAGCCCGAGAATACTAGGATCTTTATTTCGAGTGTCCGTGGAGAAATATTCGATTCTGCTTTGATAAAAAAAATAAATGATTATGGATATTTATGTAATCTTATAAAGGTTCGTGAAGAATTTTGTGGATTTAAAACCTTGTACAACCCCGGTTCGCTTGGAGTCGATAGATGGCTCGCTTGTTTAGCAGCTAATTATAAATATGGTCATGATATCGTGGTTGTTGATGCTGGCACTGCAATTACAGTGGATATAGTTTCCGGCAATGGCCTTCATCTTGGTGGATATATTACAGCTGGGTTAGGTGAGTTGGGAAATAAAATAAACTCATCAACAAATTTAAAATGTGAGGATATTTCGCTTATACCACTTGATAGTTTACCTGCACAGACTGATGATGCTTTGATTTCGGGTAATCTGATTATGATGAGAGGTTTTTTTAAACAGATTGAAAAAATAATTACTAATGCTCGATTCGGAATGGCACTTAATAATGATTTTAAATGGGTTGTTACGGGGGGAGATTGTCATTTGGCTGGTGCATGCCTAAGTGTTCCTTTTTTTACTAATCCTAAACTCGTTCTCGAAGGTGCTTTAATTTATAGCCTTTATTGGGACTGAACCCCGTTTACTAATTTAAACTCGTCTGTCAACAAAAAACTCTTTTTGTCGATTAAATAATCAATAAGAAATTGATTTTGTTGTCAAGATCGGCAAATTTGCGTTAATATAACGGCAATATGTTGCCGTTTTAGGCAAAAAAGGGTTTATTAATTAAAAATGGCTATGACATCTTCAAATATAGCAATATCAGCGAATGCAGAACAAAACAATGATCAGTCTAAGGTTGGTCAAAATAGAAATTCTGAAGATATAAATCGCAATCGTGAGCTTTTTAAAGCGGCGTTTGACGGAGCAAGTCTTGCTGGTATTCGGGGTTTTGCAGAAGATTCTTCCAGAGTGGACGGCCCTAAGATGGCTGGGATAAGGGGCTTCCAAGATGAGGATTTTACGGGTGGTGCCCCAAGAATGGCTGGGATAAGGGGGTACTCTGATCAGTCTGTTGCACCCTCTGGTGGTCCAAATTTTGCGGACACTGCTGGAATTATGAGGATAAGGGATTCGGGTGCCATAACAGAGCCAACTGTACAATTCAAAAATAGTGGGGTCAGAGCTTATCAAGATATGCTGGGCATGCCGATGGTTGCCGTGGGCTGATAAGTGAGCTATCTAAGTTAAGGAGCCGGCTTAGCTCAGTTGGTAGAGCAGTTGCCTTGTAAGCATCAGGTCGTCCGTTCGAGTCGGACAGCCGGCACCGAATGAACAGCAAATCACTCGTTATTACCCTGAATCTCTAAGGCTTCCCATCTTTCCATTAAGTCTTCAATTTGCGATTCCAGGTCCAAAACTGATTTTAAAACTGGTCTACTCTCGTGATAGGGTAGTTTGTAGAATTCCGCTTCGTTTACTCTCTCTTGCATTTGCTTAAGTTTATTTTCCAATTCGGAAATCTTGGCTGGCATCATCTGTAGTTCTCGTTTTAGCTTGTAGCTTAATTTTTTTTTGGTTTTTCGATTAAAATTAGATGCCTTATTTTTGTTCTTTGTTGTTTCAATCTTTTCAATTATTTTTAAAGACTTTTTGCTTTCGAGCCACTGTGCATAACCCCCGGCGTAGGAACTAATTTTATCTCCTGTTTCAAAAACTAAAATATTAGTGGCCACTCTGTCTAAAAAATACCTATCGTGACTTGATATAATCAGCGTGCCGCCGAAGGACAAAATCTGCTCCTCTAATGCCTCCATCGTTTCAACATCAAGATCATTAGTAGGTTCATCTAATATTAATATACTTGCTGGTTTTGTAAATAGTTTTGCCAATCTAGCTCTATTTCTTTCTCCTCCAGATAAATAACGGATAGGAGTTAGTGCGCGTTTTGCGGAAAATAAAAACCCCTTTAGATAACCAACGACGTGCCTCTCTTTTCCGTTTATTGAAATATAGTCCATTCCGTCCCCTACATAATTCGCTATATTTTTTTCTAAATCAAAAAGTTCATCTTTTTGATTAAAATATCCGATGGAGGCGCCATCTGATATTTTTATAGTACCGTTTTGCGGTTGAAGGCGACCGGTGATAAGATCGAGAAGAGTACTTTTACCAACCCCGTTGTTTCCGAGTAGTCCAATTCTTTGGCCTTTAGTAATTACGAGACTAAGTTTTTTGATTATGTTTGAAGTTTTATCATAACTAAATGAACAGTTATAGAGTTCTATTAATTTTCGAGAAGAGAGTTCTTCAGTCTGTATAGTAATTTTTATTTTTTGATTGGGTGTTACTCTATTTGAATAGTCTTCTCTTAATTTATTAAGTGCCTTCTTTCGTCCTTCATTTTTTGTACCTCTTGCTTTTACTCCTTGTTTAACCCAGGCTTCTTCTTTATTTAACTTCTTTGTTAGTTTCTTAATTTGCCTCTGTTCATTTGTCTCACTTGATTTCTTTTTTATTAAAAAATCTTGGAAACTGCCGTTCCACTCATTCAGTTTTCCTCTGTTAAGCTCAACAATTTTTGTAGAAATACCTTTTAAAAAATAACGATCATGAGTTGTGAAAATGAGACTTCCTTTGAAACCAAGTAGTTTTTTCTCAAGCCACTCAATAGTTTCAATATCGAGATGATTAGTAGGCTCGTCTAGCAGAAGTATGTCAGGCTCGTTAATTATTGATCTCGCAAACGACACTCGCCTCTTCCAACCTCCTGATAATTTATCTATTGTTGCGTTCAAAGGCAAATTAAGTTCTGTCGCAATTCTTTCAATACGATTGTCTACATTCCAGCCAGAGCCGGTTTCAATTCGGGTTTGTAGTTGCTCAAGTAATTTAATTACTTCTTTGGTATGTTTCTTTTTAGATAGGTAGTTATACTTTTTAATTAATTCCACATGATCGCTTAGTCCTGTCTTTAAATAGCTTTTTACATTTAGATTAGGTCTTCTTGGTAACTCTTGCTGTAACAGCTCCATTTTCAAACCGTCCAACTTAATCACTTGTCCAAAATCGGGTTGGATAATGCTCATCACGATTCTGAAAAAAGTCGATTTTCCTGTCCCATTTCTTCCTAACAGGCAGATCCTTTCATTTTTTTTTAATTCAAAATTAACTTTGTCGAGAATTACTTGCTCGCCGTATTTTAACGAAACTTCTTTTAAGGCTAATAGTGCCATCCGCTCTGGAGAACGTTCTGAAGCTACGGGCTTATTGTTACATTTTCAATAATAATAGCTTCCTTGGGCACGTCGCGATGACCATTTTTGCTGTGAGTTTCGGATTCTGCAATCTTGTCAACGACCTTCATGCCATCAATTACCTTGCCAAAAACAGCATAACCCCAGCCTTGAGAAGATTTATCACGATGTTCTAGAAAATCATTATGCACTAGGTTGATGAAAAATTGTGAACTCGCACTATGAGGATCAGAGGTTCTAGCCATTGCTATTGAACCTCTTTCGTGTATTAGGCCATTAGCGGCTTCATTTTGAATCGGCTCATCAGTCGCTTTATATTCCATATCACTTTCGAAACCTCCTCCTTGAATCATAAATCCAGGAATCACTCTATGAAATATTGTCCCTTCATAAAAGTTTTTCGTTGCATATGAAAGAAAGTTATTGCATGTAATGGGTGCTTTCTCTAAATTCAGTTCAATCGTTATATCACCCTTATTTGTATGTAATATTATTGCTTTGTTGTCTTTCATAAGGGTATTCGCCTCGCTAATTAATGTTAAAAACAAACATAATGTAATTATTATAAAGATTTTTAATTTCATGTTCTCTCCTCAATTTTTTAAAAACATCAGTGCATCAGACGAAGAATTTTTTGATGAAAAGACATATCCATTGTCACTAAAATCTTTTAAATCCTCGATATTTTTTACCTTATTTTTAATGATAAACCTTGCCATCATTCCTCTTGCCTTTTTTGCATTAAACGATATCACTTTATATTCTCCATTTTTTTTATCTTTAAAAGTTACATCTACAAATTTTTCCGAAAGCTCAGCGCGATTTATTACTTTTGAGTATTCATTAGAAGCGAGATTTAAAACTGCCTGAGATTCAGTTTCGGAAATTTCTTGATTAATTTGTCGTGTTATTTCTTGCCACCAGAAACCATAAAGGTCAGCATGTTGTTGAATTTTAAACTTGGTCCCCATCTCTAGCCGATAGGGGTGAAGACCATCTAGTGGCCGTAGGATTCCATAAAGGCCGGATAAGATACGTAAATATTTTTGGGCATATTTTATATCTCTCCGAGTCAGTGAATACGCGTCTAAGCCCGAATAGACATCACCGTCAAAAGTAAAGATAGCTTGTCTTGAGGTAATCTCGTCTTTGGACCAGTCTAAAAACCTTTTATTATTTAACTCCGCTAAATTTTTGCTTATCCCCATAAGCTTGCTTAACTGCTGCGGGGTATTTTTTCTCAGTTTCTTGACTAGGTGTTCCGCTTCTTTGATAAATACTGGTTTCGTGTTTGTCTCTATATGAATTGAATCTTCTAGATTAAGTCGTTTCGCTGGTGATATTAGAACAATCATAATTTTCAACCTTGATATATTTATAAATTTGTAGGGATAATAAACATTGCTAGGGAACAGACTAAAAAGCATGCGGCTGCGACAATAAAGGTATAGCCTACAACATCGCCAAATCGCATTCTGGTTACTGCTAGTATGGGTATTGCGAAGAAAGGCTGAATAAGATTGCTTGTTGAGTCGCCGTAAGCGTAAGCCAGAAGGGTGGTGATCACAGAAACATCCAATTGTTCACCTGCAGGTATTAAGAAGGGAGCTTCAATCATCCATTTTGCGCCAGCAGACGGTACAAAAAGATTCATGAATCCAGAGTAAGCATACACTACCCATGGATATGTGGAAGTAGTAGAAATAGTCGCAAACAAGTTGCCTAACCAATCTCCCAAGTCGGTTTTTTGCAGTAAGCCAAAGATTCCGGCATAAAACGGGAATTGAATAATAATACCCCAGGCGGAGGTGACTCCCTCTCTAACCGCTGTTAGGAATGAAGGTGCATTTCCGTGTAAAATTAGGGCAATCACCAAAAATGTTATGTTATATGCATTAATCGTCCAGCTAGTCCCAAACCCTTGATTTACGATTGAATGCCCAAGGGGATATGCTAATAGAACGATTGCAAGTAAAATCCAGCCACGAAAGCGATCAATAAAGTCGGCTGGACGAGAGGCTTGCGGTAGTTCTTTTGGAGGTTTGGGTATTATATTTTTTATCTCATCTTCGGTTAGTATTCGTGCATTTTTTTTTGGGTGTAGTATGCAAGTGAGAAGTAAACCCGTAGTCCCTATAACCACCAAAAAAATTAAGTTAAACTTATTAAATAGGGTTTCAGTTACCGGATATAGTCTGTCGACAATTGAGACACCTTCAATATTTGCCATCAAGAGGGGATTTTCGGGTGTTGCTAAAATCAGAGGAGCCGAACCAGATAAACCACCATGCCACACTGTTCCTAAGCCTAAGTAAGATGCGCAAATTAAGAGCCTGACGTCAACTCTAGGATTATTCTTTAACATAAATGGTGTGAATAAAGCACAAGCAACTAAGCATAAAGCCCAATTTAAATACCCAGTCACTAATGAAAAGACTCCTGCAAGAATTAGCGCTTGAACTGGCTCTTTTTTGTTTGGTATGGATGATAACCAGCTAAATAGTTTGTAAATTGGTTTCGAGGATACGCATGCGTGTGCTGCAACCATTGCGATTGTAAATTGCATTCCGAGACCTAGCAGAGACCACACTCCATCTCCCCAAGCAAGAATAGTGTCCTCAAGTGATGTGCCGACTCCAAAAATGCACAAAAAAATAGCTATCAGGGTAAGAATCATGCAAATTACCCATGCATCGGGGACCCATCTTTCAGTAAAAGAGGAAAGTCCGGCACCGAGATCTCGTAGATGAGACAACATATTAATAGTTTCCAATAATTTTTTTTAATGTGATAATTGTCGTTGTGTTTAGTTTTGGTTTCAACTAGTTTTTTGAATGGATTTACAAAAAGAATTACTTTTTAAGGTACTTGATAAGTCAAACGTTGCTAGACTAGCGCTTATAGATAGAAAATTCCTTCCTGATGCTATGCCGATAGTTTTCGGTAGACGCGAGAATGTGCTTTTTAGTCCTGTGGATGGCAAACCAAAAAAAACTGCCAATCTGGCAAGAATAAAGAATCTTGAAGCAAATTCAAATACGATGCTACTGTTTGACCACTATTCTTCTAACTGGGAAGATTTGTGGTGGCTTAGGTTAGTTTGTGATGCGAAGGTAGTTATAAATCCCAGAGAAACCAGAGAATACGAAAGGATTTTATACGAAAAATACGAACAATATCAAATTACGGAAATGAGTAAAAGTCAAACCAAGAAGACTTTTATAATCTTTGAGGTATTATCTTTAAAATACTGGGGCTTTTTAGGGGAAAACAGCTTGTTAAAATGGCTTGAGGAAGTTTAGTATTTTACGAGTTTATAAAATTCTTTTTTTATTTCGCTTATAGAATTAATGAAGTCTTCGCAGTCATAATTATTTTGTCTCTCCGGGAAAAAAACAAAATTTTTATAGCCCTGTTCGTATAACTCACAAAGTTGTTTAGGATTTTTAGGAGCATCAAAAAGAATAATTAATAAATCTTGAAAATTTCTGCTATGTCTATCACATTCAATTTTAAGATCCTGGAGAGGCTCAGAATTTTTTTCGTAACGATTGAAAATAGGCATCCAGCCGTCTCCGTATCTTACTACTTTTTTTACTACTGATTTATGGTTTGAACCGATTAAGATAGGAGGACCTTTCTTTTGAAATGGTTTTGGGTATTGTTTTACCGGACCTTTTAGTTTAAAAAATTTTCCTTCATGATTTATTTCTTCGTTTGTCCAAAGTTTTTTGATTAGGTCTACGTGCTCTTCAACAATCGCCCATCTTTGCTCAAAGCAAGAACCGTGATTCTCCATTGCCTCTTTTATCCAACCGCCAGCTACTCCGAATATTAGACGGCCATTTGAAAGGTGATCTAGGGTCGAAATTGCTTTTGCGGTGATAATAGGGTCTCTTTCCGTTAATAAACAGACGCCTGTGCCTAACTTTATGCTTTTTGTTTGTGCGGCGCACGCTGATAGCGAGATTATAGGATCGTACATCATGCCGAATAACTTAAAGGTCTCTTTTTTATAATATTTTTTCGCTGTATTAGTTATGGGAATATGGCTATTTTCAGCTAAAAACAAATAGTCTAAATTTTTCTTTTCGGCAATTATTGCGATTACATTGGGTTGGGGTATATTTTCTGTTGGAAAGATACAAATACCAAAATTTACTTGTTCTGACACTAGAGCACTCCAAGTGAGACTTTTATTTTGATATTGTACCAATAAATAAATGAGATTTAATTTTATTATATGATTTATTTGAAGTTGGTTTTGGCTACGATTGTTTGGGGTTTGACTCCCACAATAAATAAGTTGCTGTCGGAATATAGTTCTCCATTTGTTATTACCTTCTTTAGGTTCTTTTTTGCGGGCTTAGCATTTAGTTTTCTTTTTGTGTACTT
Organism: Pseudomonadota bacterium; assembly: GCA_036130055.1. Classification (GTDB taxonomy): domain Bacteria; phylum Pseudomonadota; class Gammaproteobacteria; genus TMED69. The sequence goes on from JAYYOR010000013.1 coordinate 63,870, forward strand.
GCGGAAAAACTTTTATTTCACCAAATCTAGTTTGGTATTATTCTGCTGTTTGGGTTTTTTTGGCTTCGTCATGCATAATGCATTGATGTGCAAGGGGCTCGAAGGAACCTCTGCTGGGCTTACTTCTATTATAATGTCATTGATTGTGGTCCAAGTAGTCTTAATTGAATGGTTGTTAACCAAAAAAACACCCTCAAAGCTAGTGTCGTTGGGTATTTTAATGACAATATTCGGAGTGTATTTTGTCTCTGGTAATGATGGGCTCAAAGGTCCAGAAGATTTCTTTTTTAGTGAATTTTTAGTTTTTCTCTCAGCATTATCGTGGGCTATTTATACAGTCATATGCAGGACTGCTCTAAAACATCATGATGAGTTAACAGTTCTTACTTTTGCAACTCTATTTGCTATTTTATTTTTGCTACCCCTTCCTGCCCTTCATTATGACGTTGTGACAAATATTATCATGGATCACTTTTCTGTAGGGTTACTTGCATTCACAGGCTTGATAAGCTCTGCTTTGACTTTTTTTTGGCATCAACAGGCCATTCAAAAAATTGGTGTCCTTACAACTTCAATTTTTTTGAATTTGGTTCCGATATTCGGAGTCATAAGTGCAACCTTAATATTGAAAGAAGAGTTTAATATAAGAATGATTATTGGAACGATTATTACGGTTGCTGGTGTTGTAATCGTAAATGTTTTCCAAAAACCAAAAAGTAATAATTAACTTTTTATCTTAAGCAAATTTTTTCTATCGCTTTACCAACTTTTAGTACAATATCATCACTTTGATGGTTGCCTATAATCATTGCTCCAATAGGTAAATCTCCTTTCGTTCCACATGGTACACTAAGAGCCGGGTGCCCGGTGACATCAAAGGTCGCCGTATTGTGAATCATGCCAAGAGCATTTTGCACGTTTTCTTTAATATTGAAATTATTGTTAATAGCTGGAAATGCGCATGTGGGTGTGGTTGGCATCAATAAAGCATCAAAGTGACTTAGCTTTTCGTTGAATGCAGTAGCTAGCCAAATAGCTTGATTCTGTGCGCTTGCGTAGTGTTTCCCGTTATATTTTTGTGTCATATAAGTTCCCATTAGAAAAATTAATTTCCCTGTATCTGACAACTGATCCATGTTTTTTTCTAAACCTTGACTGAAGAAATTGCCCAGATTGGTATCATATAGTCCTTTCCAATTTTTTCCATTTACTTGATTTCGAAACATCTGAGAGTAGGCACCTTCTATGGCTATTGCATTCCAAATATGCATTCCATACTTGTGCTCCGGTATGCTTATTTCCTCGGTGTGGATGCCTGTACTCTTCATATCTTTAGCTAGTTTCTTAATCGCAGAACTAACATCTGGATCTGAAATACCCGGCCAGGCCAAACTTTCGGCCACTAATCCAACTCTTAATCCGCTCACATCGTCATTGAGGGCATTTAAGAAATATTTTTTTCTAGTGTGTTTGTTTCTCGGATCTAAACCATCAGGAACACTGATAACATCTAGGGTAAGAGCGACATCTGCCACGTTTCTAGCCATCGGGCCCAAATGGTCCAGAGATTGTTCGATTGGGAACGCTCCGGTATAAGGGACTAAACCATGACTTGGTTTAAGCCCTACGACACCACACCAGCTAGATGGAATCCTAATTGAACCTCCCTGATCACCGCCTATCGCAATATCTACCTCCTCGCTGGCCAAAAGAGCTGCAGAGCCACTTGAAGATCCGCCGCTTGAAAATTTAGGATTTCTGGGATTTAAAACTGTACCAAAATCATTTGTATGACTGCCGCCGGATAAACATAAATTTTCACAAGAGGCTTTACCCGCAATTGTGGCACCTGCTTCTAAAAGAAGAGTCACAATTGATGCATCTTGTTCAGGAATAAAGCCTTCTAAGATGGTTGTACCATTATTCATGGGTATGCCTGCCACGGATATATTGTCTTTGATCGCAATTTTCCGGCCTTTTAATTTCCCTGTTTTTGCGCCTTTTATTTCACATTTTCTCCTCCATGCCCGATAGGGATTTTCAGATTCATCAGGAATATAACCACTATTTCTTCCAAATTTATTGGCTTTATGTGGATACGTCAACGAATCTAGATGTCTATATGATTCAATTGGTCCATCCATAAGTTCGGCAAACATTTTAATATCCGTATCGGTGAGATTTAATCCTGATGTTTCCGCAATCCTTTTAATTTCATCGTAAGAAGGCGCTCTAATGCTCATATCATTTCCTCTAAAGTTTGTTCACTTTTAGTTTGTTCAAGTTTATAACATTTCTTAATTTGAGTAGAATGTTTTTAGTCATGATTAGTATAAATGTCGATTCAGGCTAAAATTCTTAAAAGGAGTTTCTTTTGTATAACACGATTAAGGTATTTGAAAAATGCAAAAATGTTGTTGAGTTCCGCCTATCTAGGCCTCAGGTCGCTAACGCATATAATGATGAAATGATCACTGAAATGCTAAAGGCTTTATCTGAGTTATCTTCCCAGACTAGGGTGCTACTGATTACGGGAGAGGGTAAAAACTTTCAAGGTGGAGCTGACCTCGATTGGTTAAAACAAGCTTCTGAGGAAAATTTTGAATTTAATCGCAAATTATCCATGAAAAGTTTTAAATTTTTTGAGTCGTTAAGACATTTGAGCATACCAGTTGTAGTCAAAATTACGGGTTTTTGCGGAGGTGGGGGGACTGGTATAGTGGCCTCTTGTGACATCGCAATTGCATCAGTCGAGGCCAGTTTTTCTATAGCCGAAGTGCGTTGGGGTATGACGCCATCAATAATCTTCCCAGCGCTTTATCCGAGCATCGGTACCAAGAATATCTCTAGGTATGCATTTACTGGGGATATTTTCAGTGCACGACGGGCTCTAGAAATTGGCCTGATAAGTGAAATTTCGTCACCTGATCTTTTGGATGATCGTGTCGAAAAAATTGTGGGCTCTATTCTGCGGTCCTCGTCTTCAGCGATAAAATCGACAAAAAAGGAGTTGCTTAAATTTAACGAATGGAAAGAATTGCAAGATTCCTTGGTTAGTACTCATGCTAAGCAAAGGATGTCAGCAGATGCTAAGCATGGCTTAAATGCTTTCAATGAAAAAAATGTTCCCAGTTGGAATTAAAGTCTTTTAAAGTGTCAAAGCGAAATTAGTTTTATATAGCTACCGCTTTTATGTTGGCGAATTTTTTTTAATTTAGAAAGTAAGAGTTGAGCAATAAATTCTGCAGAGGGTAGCTCATTGTTGTCAAATGTATTCTTTAACCTATCAATTGATGGAAAACGAGAGCTGCTCAGCTTTCGCAATTCTTTTTGCATTTTTGTGTCGATTATACCTGGAGACAGCGCGCAAACGTGAGTGTTTTTTAGTGTTTGGGCATAAAATTCGGCAAATTTATTGATAATTAATTTTGAAATTGTGTAAGAGCCCCAACCATTGTCGCTTCGGAGTGATGCACCTGAGGTAATAAAGATTAATTGTTTAATGTTAATTTCCTTTTCAATGAAGAAATCAACGATAACTTTATTAGACCACGTGTTTATGTTTAAAACTTTTTTTATATTTTCAAGATTTATTTTTTCGAATTCAAGAAACTCCCCAAGTTCGGCTGCATTAAGCACAACTAAATCAACGTTTTTTTTAAAAGGAAACTTTCTTAATGCTACCGGTATCTCCCCGAGCATTTCAAAATTACATTTTTGCTGAATAATATTCTTATTACGCAACTCTGACCGTGACAACCCAAAAACACTTAGGTTATTATTTATAGCGTGTATTGCTATCGCTTTTCCTAGACCACTAGTATGACCAGTGATAAAAATATTCATCAGATAGTACCTTCAAGTTAATTTAAGGTGTAAGTTTTGAATAAAATAAAATTAAAAGAGTTAGGAATCAAGACAATTCAAGGAATCAAGGACTCTAAGTACGGAGATGACGTAATGCCAGCATGGATTGCTGATATGAATCTTGAAATAGCGCCTTGTATAAAAACTGGCTTAATCAATATGGTGGAAAATTCAATTTGTGGTTACCCACAAACCCCGTATGATCTAAATTTACATAAAATCTTTAAGCATTATGTAAAAGAGCATTTTGATTGGAAGATTAGTTCTGAAAACGTAATATTTTTGAAGGATGTTGTTCAGGGGATTTGTCGTAGCATTTATTCATTTACTAACAAAGGTGATTCGGTTTTAATACAACCGCCTGTTTATCAGCCATTTCATTCTTTAGTTAATGATACAGGAAGACATTTATTGTACAACCCACTAATTAGAACTGAAAATGGTTATCAAATTGATTTTGAAGATTTTGAAAAAAAAGCTAAAAGTGCAAAACTTTTTATATTCTGTAACCCGCAGAATCCGACTGGTCGAGTTTTTTCTCTTAAAGAATTAATACGGTTGACAGATATATGTGTGGCAAACAAGTTAATTGTTGTGTCAGATGAGATACATGCGGATTTAGTGTTGAGTCAATGCCCCCACATCCCATTGGCGTCAATCGGTAAAGACATAGCTAGACAGACTGTTACTTTAATGTCAGCTAGCAAGGCCTATAACATTGCTGGGATTAGTTTAGCTTTTGGACATTTAGAGAGTGCTGAATTGAAAAATTTGTTTGCTTCGCAAGCTGAAGCAATCTATGGAAATCAATCTATCTTGGCGCTTGAGGCTGTTAGGATCGCACTTACCGAGGGAGGTGAGTGGTTAAAGGATACATTGGGTATTTTACGAAAAAACCGCCTTATATTGCAAAAACATGTGGAGCAAAACTGGAATCATGTTAAGTATTTACCTGGTGAGGGCACTTACTTGGCGTGGTTAGATTGTAGGAATGTTCCTACTACCAAATCGCTACCTAAGCAACTTCTGAGTCAATCAAAGATTGCAGTAACAGAGGGCGATGCGTTTGGCGCTGAGGGAGAGGGGTTTATTCGTTTAAATTTTGCTCGAAACACAAACGAGTTTCTTACAATGCTAGAAAAAATGGATAAGGTTTTAAGACATGGCTAATATTTTTCAATTAGCGTCTTGATTATTTCTCCTAATGAATTTCTAGCATGGTCTTTGTTCAAATTAGTTGAATTAAATATAGCTGCAAAACTATAGATGTTCCCGCTTTTTGAAAAAACATAACCTCCTGCAGAGATTACTCCTTTTAGTGTCCCTGTTTTTATCCGAGCCGCATTACCTAAACTCAAATTTTTAAAAAGATTTCTGGTTGTTCCATCTTTCCCAGCTATAGATAAAGAAGAAACGAATTCTGGCCTGATATCTCTTTTCCAAGCAAAGTTAAGAACGCTGGTAATATCGTCTGTTGATGCCCTTACTTCTCTTTCAAGACCCGAGCCATCAACAAGTCGCAACGTTTCAGAGGCAAGCTCATTTTTTGCGAGAAAGCTGTTTACTAATTGAAGCCCTCTCTCTACCACTGTTGAATCGGTTTTTTTAACCTGATGGCTGCCAAGAGAATAGAGTAAGGTTTTACTCATTAGATTGTTACTCCACTTATTCGTTGATCTGACTATTGATGCAAGTGGTCTGGATTGCCACTTAATTAAGACTTTTAGATTGGGGTCATATTTCTTAAGGGAGTATTTGGTTGGAAATTGACCGTTGTTATTAGTTTCCCAGATAAATTGTAATAAAGAAAAAAAGTAATCTTCCGGCGTTAATATAGAGCGTGACAGTTTATATTTTTTGCATGACTTGGGGATTTCTCCAGAAATTAGCACATTATTTTTCACCGCTGATTCTTCAAACTTTAATTTAATGTTTTTTGAAATACATGATTTATTGGTGACTTTTAGAAAATTTTTAATATGTATGTTCTTAAAAGGTGGGAAGTGTGATATCTCGACCCCACTGCTATTTATTTGAATTAAAAAATCCATCCATTTAAAGTTAGTCATTAGGGCGTTTGGATTGACTTCATAAAGCCTAGTGCCAAAGTTGTTGGCGCTAACGTTCATGTCCGAAAAAATCGTGTTGTCGAGAAATATATTTCCTTTAATATGTTGAATATCTAGTTTTCTAAATTCATATACTATTTTCCATATGTCTTCGATCGTAAGAAATGGGTCACCTCCGCCTTTTACAAAGAGATTTCCGTTGAGGGAGTTGTTGACGATTTGTCCGTCAGTAGAAAATATTGTCTCCCATTTAAAATTCGGACCTAGTAATTCTAAAGCCACTAAAGTGGTAATGATTTTGATTAAAGATGCCGGATGTCGTTTTTGCTTGCTGTTAACTGATATTAAAGGAGTTTGATGCTCCACGTTTTGAAAAGAAAAGCTAAAATCTTTCAGATTTATTTCACTCTCTTCTAATATCGCACTAATTTTATTTGTGGTTTCGTCTAGGTTACTCGAAGCGTAAGAATTAATCCCAATAAAAAATAGAAATAATATTATTAAAGGGTTCATAGACGTCGTTGGATTATGTATCTGGTTCTTTTCTGTCTTTAAAATGATATTCAGAATTTGGTTGCATATCTGTCGCCGAGGATAATCTATTAGTCATATTAAAAAAAGATGCAACTAAAGATATGTCCCAAATTTCTTTTTCTGAAAATCCAGCATCTCGAAGTGTTACCCTATCATTTCCGCTAATGTCAGCGGGATTTAGGGTTAATTTCTCGGCGAATTCAAGCATTTTGGTATGTTTAGATGAGAGCTCGACACTTTTGTGATTCATGGCAAGTTGTTCCCCAAGTACTGGGTCCTTGGAATATTCCCTCACTGCTTGTCCGTGCGCTGTAAGACAATAGAAGCAGTGATTTTTTGAAGACACCACTACTGCAATCATTTCTCTTTCTAGTGGTGTTAAGCCGGTTTCTGCAAACATGATGGCATTATACATTTTGCTAAAAAACTCAAGTTGACTGGATTCATGAGAAAAAGCTTTTAGGACATTTGGTATAAATCCAATCTTGTCTTCACAAACTGAAAAATATTTTTGCAACGCTTCGGGTAATTCTTTTGTTTGTGGTAGTGGAATTTTCAGATCAATAATTTTCTTGTTGTTGGCCATGTTATACTCTTTATTTAATTACTAAATTACCTCTTTTTCCTGTAACTCTTTGATTTTTTTCGGGCTTAAATTTAATAGGTTTTCGAAAATTTCAGGATTGTATTCACCTAGAGCCGCTCCGGGGTGTTCGGTCAAACCAGGAGTGCGGGATAACTTTGGGATAATTGCAGGGATTTTTAAATCCTTGCCGTTGATTGAAACCGTTTCAAGTAATTTCCGAATTTTATATTGTTCGTTGTTAAACATTTGCTCAACATTAAAGATGGGGCCGGCTGCGATACTTGCTTGATCAAGTTTTAATAGCGCCTTCTCTGATTCGTTTTTTTTTGTCCACTCCTCTATTGCGTAGTCTACTTTTTTCTGATGCTTAACTCTACCAGCATTCTCTTCTAATTCCGGATCTGACGCCATGTCATCTCTTCCTATTAATTTAGCCAAACGCTTGAACATTGGATTTGTGTTCGCTCCTATTACTATATGGACATTGTCTGCGCATAAGTAAGTGTTCGTAGGAACTATTCCAGTAATTGTCGAGCCACTCGGTTGCCTTATTATACCTGCCCCACTGTATTCAGGAACTACGGCTTCTAAAAGATTAAAAACCGCCTCAAAAATCGCAATGTCGACCACTTGACCATTTCCATCTTTCTCTCTCTGGATTAGTGCTAGAAGTATCCCTAAAGCGGCATGGATTCCAGCTAAAGTATCTCCAATGCTCAGGTTTGGTCTCACAGGAGCCTCGCCTGGAACGCCATTTACGTATCTTAACCCTCCAAAAGCCTCACATACCGAAGCAAAACCAGCTTTTTGTGAATAAGGGCCTGTTTGGCCGTATCCAGAAATTCTTGCAAATATGATCTTTCTATTTATGTTTTCGACTGAAGTATTGCTGAACCCCCATTTTTCCATGACTCCAGGTTTAAAGTTTTCTATTAAAACATCCGATTTTTCAAGTAAGTTTCTAAGTAGAACTTGACCTTCTTTTTTGCTAATGTCTAGAGTTATACATTTTTTATTGCGGGCAAGACTGGACCACCATAAAGATGTTCCATCTTTGACATGTCTCCATCCTCTGATGGGATCGCCCTTTTTTGGTTGCTCAATTTTTATTACTTCTGCGCCAAAGTACCCCAGTATGGTAGCGGCAAACGGGCCTGCCAAGAGTTGGCCAACTTCGATTACTCTTAGATCAGACAGTGGTTTATCAACCATATTTTTTTTCTTTATGTTTTGGTTTTTTTATTTGCGCTCAATTAGAAAGGCAAACCTCTTACCGATGCATGCATGAATAAAAGCATAGGAATTGATAATGCTGTGTTAGTTCTAGATGCCAAAAAAGCGATTCTTTTTGCAGCTGCTTTTTCATCATCCGTAGCAGGTTTGAAACCGAGCACTTTTTTTTGATTTGGCCAGATTATTCCCCATACGTTAAGAAGCATGATTGTTCCGAGCCAGGCCCCTAAACCAATTGATGTAAGTTGTATATTGTTCGTGCCAATCCCAAGAGTGAAGGCTCCATGTACTGAATAATACGGCGCCGCCCAAAGATAATAGGCCCCAGAAAGCCATGTAGCAAGTGCAGCCCATCTAAACCAAAACAGGGCTCGAGGGGCTACATATTTTCCTATTGCTGCTGGTCCAGGTCCATCTGAGTCCGCCCCTGCTTCAGCCATTGCTGGAACTTGCACGAAATTGAAGTAATAAAGCAAACCAATCCACATTACACCTGCAACGAGGTGAAGCCATCTGTCCAAATGCATTAATATGTCCATAATTTCTCCTTACAAAATAATTTTTTATTTAAACACCAGCAATAGCTTTGGCTACAAATACCAAAACAACGCTTAAAATTAAACCGCTAATTATGGTACCTAAAATTGAATCTAATGGGTTCATATGTGCTGCTCCTCTGTTTGAATCAAGCTATATCATAACCGATTAATAACCCACAGAAAATGACTAAACCGATAATATTATTGGTTTTAAACGCTCTTATCGAGCTTTCAAGAGAATTTTTTTTAATTAGCTGATGTTGAAAATAAAAAATCACTAGTATAATCGGAAGGGTGAAGAAAAAGAATTGGTTTAATTTTTCTAAGACCCCAATTTGGAATACCAAAACCAAAAATAGAGTCTGCAAAATTATTATTACTAGAGAAGTATCACTAGCAAACAGTATAGCGGATGATCTTATCCCAGCTTTTACATCGAATTCTTGGTCAGCAAGGGCGTACTGAGTATCATATATCAGAACTAAAACCATGTTTGCTAAAAATAAATGGAAAAAGGTTAGGTCAATGGCGACATTGTTTGCAGAGTAAGCCATTGGTATGCCCCAGCTGAACGTGAAAGCTAGGTGCAGTTGGGGCAAGAAAGTCAATCGCTTCATTAAGGGATAGGTTAAAACAAAAGGCAATATAAAGAGAGCACACCAAAAGCTTTTTATATTAAGAAAAAATAACAGAGAAGCACTGGTTAGCGTTAATATCGTGAAGAGAATCATTGCTTCAAATTGAGATACAGAGCCTGAAGCTAAAGGTCTCATCTTTGTTCTTTTAACTTTCTTGTCTAAATCACTATCGAAATAATCATTAATAACACATCCAGCAGAACGCATCGTGATAATACCTATCAAGAAAATAATAATATTTGTTTTTTGTATTAATCCGTCTCCCGAAGTACATAATGCCCAAAACGTTGGCCAAAGCAATAGGAATATTCCTATTGGTTGGTTCAATCTTATTAATTGCATATAACTTTTAATTTTAAAATGTATTGAGGTAGAGCTCATCTGGTTTCCATCGCTTTAATAACTTAGTTTTCGTAGCATTATCTTTGATGATCTCAGACCTACTTATTTTGATTGCTCTTTCTATTAATAAATCATCTCTTACCAAATCCGCAATTTTATATGTAGGTAGACCTGACTGTTGTTTGCCTAAAAGCTGACCGGGACCTCTTATTTCTAAATCCTTTTCTGCAATGTAAAATCCATCGGTTGAGTCACGTAATATTTCCAATTTTTTTCTCCCGTTTGCGCTTAGTTTTTCCCCGTAGAGGAGAATGCAAAAACCTTGTTTACTTCCTCTTCCAACACGTCCTCTCAATTGGTGTAGCTGTGCCAGGCCCATATTCTCAGGTCCATCAATCACAATTAGGGTTGCGTTCGGAACGTCAATTCCGACTTCGATCACAGTTGTCGCAACTAACAAGTCAATTTTCCTCTCAAGGAAGTCACTCATAATAATTTCTTTTGTCAGATTGTCCATTTTGCCATGCAGCAGGCCTATTTTTGATTTTCCTAAGCGTTTAGAGAGATCTTCGGCGATTAAAGAAGCAGCTTTTTTTTGAATACTAGCGTCAGCATCAATTAATGGGCAAACCCAAAAAACCTGCTGTCCTAATTGGAAGATTGAATTTATCCGGTTTACCACCTCTTCTCGTCTTCGGCCTTGAACGACAGATGTGATTACTTGTTTCCTTTCGATAGGTGATCGTTTTATTGTTGAGATATCAAGGGCACCAAAAATAGTTAAAGACAGTGTGCGCGGTATAGGTGTTGCACTCATCATCAGTACATGATTTTGCCAAATGTCGCTACATCCTTTTTGTTCTAATTTTTTCCGTTGTTGGACCCCGAATCGGTGTTGCTCGTCGATTATGCACAACCCGAGTTTTTCAATTATCAGGGCTTCTTGAAAAAGAGTATGGGTACCAATTACTATTAACGGCTTTTCGTCTTTTAAGATCGTGTAAATTTGGTCTCGATTTGTTCTTTGAGTTTTACCTAATAAAAGATAGACATCTATATTTAATTTATTTAACCAATTTTTAAAAGTTTTGTAGTGCTGTTCTGCGAGAAGCTCTGTGGGCGCCATGAGCGCTACTTTAAAACCCTCTTCGATAATATTAAGCGCAATGGCAGCGGCGACTACAGTCTTACCTGAGCCTACGTCTCCTTGAAGAATACGTTGCATTGGAACCCCAGAGCTCAAATCACAATCTATTTCTTTAACAACATCTATCTGTGACCTTGTTAAAGAAAAATCTAAAATTTTTAAAAATTTTGCTCTAAGGGCGCCTGGTTTAACTATTACACTTTTTTTCTTTCTTGTTTTACTTTTTAACTTGTTGATATGTATTTGCTGCGCAAGCAATTCTTCAAAAGCTAAATCTCTTTTTAATGAATTGACTCGATCAATTCCAAGATGGGGTCTTGGAAAATGTATCTCAGGCAAAATCTTGTTAATATTTTGTAATTGATATTTTTCTCGTATTTCTAGCGGTAGTAATTCGATTTCCTCCTCTTCGCATAAATCTAAGATGGCAAGCGCATATTTTTTTAGTTTAATTAGCATGCGCTGAGAAATTCCCGCTGTTAAGGGATAAATCGGGCTAAGACGATTCGGAAGCGGTGAAGAACATCCTTCACTATATATTTTATATTCAGGATGTATCATTTCATTAACATTTCTTCCTGTAGTTCTTACACTACCAAAACACCTAATCAATTTGCCCTCTTGGAGTTGCCTTTTTTGAGAGAAATTAAAATTAATAAATCTTAATATTAACTGGCCACTATTATCCTCTATTTCGCAAATTAGGTTCTGTCTTCCTCGATAAATGGTTTTTGTCGAGATAATCGTGCCCTCGACTTGCACCTCCTCAGCAAATGTAGATTCGTTGATCTGGGTAATTTTGGTTCTATTTTGATACTTTATTGGTAATTGGAAAAGAAGATCTTGAACCGTATTGATTCCAAGTTTCATCAATTTGGATTTAATATTTGGCCCAACACCAGGCAATTCGGTAACCGAGCTGATAAGGTTTAATTTATTTAGTTGATCAGTTAAACCAGTCCTTCCCCTCAGGATTATTTTTTTTCAACGATTGTTTCAATCTCCACTAGGGAACCAAGAGGCAAATTTGAGGCGCCGACCACAGCCCTTGCCGGATAGGGTTGGCAGAAAAACTCTTCGATTGATTTATTTAAAATTTGTGTGCTAGTTAAATCGGTGAGATAGACGGTCATTTTTACGATGTCATCTAGGGTGCATCCACAGCTTGCACAGATAGCTGATATGTTCAAAAAAACCTGATTCAATTGTTCCTTAAAATCCTGGCTACATAATTTTCCGGAATCTGGGATTATTCCAATTTGTCCAGATATGAAAATGAAATCTTTGGAACTTACAGCTTGCGAATAATTTCCAACCGGGTTTGGTGCTTTATTTGTTGAGATAGCGATTTTTCCCATTAGTTGTCTTTGCCCTTAAAGCTACAATTTTCTGCTTACTCTCACCACTGTTTTGATTTTTCGTAAAACTCTAATGATGTCTGCCAGATGTTTTCGGTCTTTAACTCCAATGGTCAGCCTCATTATCATATAATATTCATCTCGGTCACTCAGGTTGACTTCCTCTATGTTTGCTTCCCTTTCGGCGCAAGAAGCAGCAACGGTGGCGAGCACGCCCCGTCTATTCTGAACATCTAAAACAATTTCTGAGCTGAATTCTTTATCAACCACTTCAGCCCAATCAACATCGACCCATTGTTCGGGCGCTTTTCTATATTCATTCGTATTTTTACAGTTAGGCCTATGGATCACTATTCCTCTACCGGAGGTAAGCACTCCCATTATTTGATCCCCTGGTATGGGATAACAGCATTTCGGAACCGAAATAACCATTCCTTCGGTACCTTTTATGAGTAGGGGCCCGGTCTGTTTAATTTTTGTTTTAAGGTTGGGGTTGGCTTTAAGTAACTCGTTCTTAACGGTTTCTGCGATTAAAAATGGTGATTTATTTCCCAATCCGATTTCTGCATACAAGTCGTCAATCTCAGTCAATCTTAGTTTTTTAAGAATATTGTTTAATTCTTGTTGCTCACAATTCTTTATAGATATTGGACCTGAAACGAAAGTATTTTCTAGCATTCGCATTCCTAATCTAATTGCTTCGTCTCGTTGTTGATTTTTTTGATAGTGTCTAATGTTTGCTCTAGCTTTCGCGGTCACGACATAGCTTAACCACATAGGATTAGGTGTCGCGTTCGGTGCCGTTACAATTTCTATTTGATCACCATTTTGTAGTTTAGTTCTGAGAGGGGCAATTCTTTTATTTATGCGACATCCAATGCACTTTTTCCCCACATCAGTATGAATTGCGAAAGCTAAATCTACAGCACAGGCACCTTGAGGTAATTTAAAAACATCGCCATTTGGCGTCAAAATAAATACCTCGTCTGGGAACAGATCGATTTTCACATGCTCTAAAAACTCGAGGGAATTCCCTGCCTTTTGTTGTATCTCTAAGACACCTCTTAACCATTCATGTGCGAGTTTTTTGGCATTTTTTTTGGCGCTATCGCCTGTTTTGTAGCTCCAGTGAGCTGCGATTCCGGCTTCTGCCATGTGGTCCATTTCATTTGTTCTAATCTGAATCTCGATTGGAACGCCAAAGGGCCCAAACAAGCCAGTATGTAATGACTGGTATCCGTTGGCCTTTGGAAGTGCGATATAGTCCTTGAATGCTCCAGGAATAGGTTTGTAGACGCCGTGAATAAGTCCCAGAGTTCGATAACATGTGTCAACCGAGTCAACTATTATTCTAAAAGCATAGACATCTCTGACTTCACTAAAGTGGAGGCCTTTTTCTTTCATTTTATTATAAATACTATATAGATGCTTTTCACGGCCAACTACGTGGGCCACCAATCCTTCCTGTCTTAAATTACGTTTAAGCCTATTACCTATTTTTTTTATTACTTCTTTACGATTCCCTCTAATTTTATTAATTACATTACTTAGGACAGCTTGTCGCAATGGATATAGTGTGCTGAACCCTAACTCTTCTAGTTCTAGCCGTATCGAATTAATTCCAAGACGATGGGCAATTGGTGCATATATTTCTAATGTTTCTTTAGCGATGAGTTTTCTTTTTTTGAGAGATAAGTGTTGTATTGTCCTCATATTGTGCATGCGGTCTGCTAATTTTACTAAAATAACTCGAATGTCAGTTGCCATTGCCATTAACATTTTCTGAAAATTCTTGGCTTGAGCTTCTGCATAAGACTCAAACTCAATTTGAGTGAGTTTACTCAAGCCGTCTACAATTTGGGCAACGCCACTACCAAAGTTTCTTTTTATTTGTACTTTTGCGATACTAGTATCTTCGATAACATCATGTAACATTGCTGCTATAAGTGTCTCATGATCCATTCTCATATCTGCTAGAATTCTTGAAACAGCAAGAGGGTGTTGAATAAAAGGCTCCCCACTCTTTCTAAGTTGACCTGAGTGCGCATCAGCACTGAATTTATAAGCTTTCAAGACCTGATTTATCTGGTCCTGATCCATATAATTGCCAATCTGTTTGCGAAGGTGCTCAAACCGAAGTGTTTGGTGTTGAATTTCTTCTCTGATGACTACTGTCATAAAGCGGTTTTCTATCGATTATTAATCGGAAAGATGGTTGTTTCTATCTGCTTGGCTGACCTGTCTTTCTGCAGATTCAACTGCGGCTTCATATTCTTCCTCAGCTTTTTGTTTTGCTTCAATTTCATCCAAAATTTCTTGGTTCATTAAACCGGCAGCGATTTCTCTAAGTGCAATTACGGTAGGTTTATCTTTCTCTGGATCAACCAGTGGTTCCGCTCCCAATTCTAATTGACGCGCTCTTCTACTTGCTACTAACACGATATCAAATCTGTTGCCGATTAAGGGAAGGCAATCCTCTACCGTCAGTCTGGCCATCACAAGATCCTTTTGTTTTTTAGTCTAGCAAACATTTTATTTGTTTTCTATTATCTCCGCAACGGATTGTTTGAGTTCTTGGTCGTGCAAACTACTACAACAGTGGCTCGATGTTATTATTGCGTCAAGCACGGTTACGGTATCTTCGAATACTTCATTTGTGATCACATAATCGTATTCACGATAATGAGATATCTCTGTAACCGCTTTGTTCATTCTCGCTTTAATTTCAGCCGGATCATCCCCCCTATCGCGTAGTCGCTGATTCAAAATCTTCAATGTTGGCGGAAGAATGAAAATGGAAACACTTTTGAATTCTGATTTTTTTAACTCTCTCGCTCCCTGCCAATCAATATCTAATATGATGTTAAGTCCCAAACTAATCGTTTGTTCGATGTTTTTTTTACTTGTTCCATATTTATTTCCAAACACATCCGCTGTTTCCAAAAATTCCTGTCCATTTTCCATTTTTAAAAACTCATTTTCTGTAACAAAAAAATAATCAACCCCATTTTTTTCGTTTTTTCTTGATTTTCGTGTGGTGTGAGATACTGATAGTCTCAAATCATTTCTGTCTTTAATTAATTCTCTTACTAGGGATGTCTTTCCCGCGCCTGAGGGCGCTGACACGATAAATATTAGTCCACTTTTTTTATATTCATTCGACATTTTGAATTTGTTCTCTGATTTGCTCCAAGTAAATTTTCATTTCGATAATAGTCTCTGTTACGCTAATCTGATTGGTTTTGGCACCAAGTGTATTTGTTTCTCTGCTAATTTCTTGTAAAATAAAACCAATCTTTCGGCCGGCAACTCCGCCTTTTTTTAAAATAGTTTCCAGCGATGTGAGATGATAACGAATGCGGTCGATTTCCTCAGTAACATCCATTTTCTGTATTAAGATTGCGCACTCTTGTTCTAGCCTTGCGTTATCAGGCGACTGGGTAAGCTCAAGAATTCGGTCCTTAAATTTTTTTACTAGTTCTTTGTTAATTTCAGATTGATTTTCTCCGATTTGAAGAAAATTGCTAGTGTACGAGGCCAGTTTTCGTTCAATGACCTTAGTTAATTCTTTACCTTCTGAATGTCTGCTTGCTTTCAATTGTTCCACAGCATCCATAAATGGGTCATTAAGTATTTTAATTATTTGAGTTTCATCAATATCCTTATGTTGGCAAACGCCAGGCCAACGAAGAATTTCAAGTAAACTTGAATTTATCTTGATACTAGTAAGGTCCTCAATCTCTAGTTTTACTTGCGCAAGATTTTCCAAAATTTTTGAATTCAATACCAAATCAGTTGTTTCTACCGGCAAATCTATATTTATAGTGCAGTCAATTCTGCCGCGACTAAAACACTCCTTTAATATGTTTCTAGCTTTTTCTTCGAAACATTTTCCTAACTCGTTTATTCGTAAATTTATATCAAGTTGTTTGTGATTAATCGAACGAAGCTCAATTGAACCGGAAGCTAATTCTGTCGGTAAAACGACCCTACTGAAGCCGGTCATGCTTGATAACATTATTGAATCAACCCCTCTTTAATCTTCCTAGGATC
>JAYYOR010000014.1:0-142718 GCA_036130055.1 Pseudomonadota bacterium
TTACGTAGATATTTATGGTTAGGCAATAAGCATGTGTTACCCATTAACGGTGAAATCGAAACCCGTGCAAAAAAAGCTTATGATGGTTCGCATATCTATAATGAAAGCTTCGTAAATCAGGCCGATAATATCAGAGAAGGGTTCCCTCGGTTAATCAATTATGCAATGAAAAACTTTGATTATGATATTGAATCTATCGAAAAACTAGAAAACTTTATTTTATATTTAAAGTCAAATAATGTTACCGTTACATTAATACTGTCACCGTACCATCCTAAACTTTATCAACTTATGAGGACTCAGAAGCCAAAATTTTTAGAGATAGAGGCTTGGTACAGAGAGTTCGCGAAAAGAAATGATATTCGTATTATTGGTACATATGACGGAAATACTATGGGATGTAAAGAAAACGAGTTCTATGATGGTATGCATCCTAAAAAATCATGCATGCAAAAATTATTTTTAGACGTAAATAAGTAAATGTTACGACAGTCAAAATTTAGCAAACAATAGCTTCCGTAAGTTGTTAAAAAGATATAGGCAAAATAAACAAAGTCAGCCGTTTAGGGCTGCTAAAAAAAAATGCTATATAAAGTGGATGTAAGTAACACTTTAGGCTATCGAATCTGACAAATCCCAGCCTCAAGTTCCACTCGCTGTAATTTACCAAGAAATTGAAACAACAATATTACACGCTCTTGATCAGAAGCCAGCACTTTTGCAGAAACACCTTTAAATGGACCACTCGAAACAACAACCTCATCACCAGTTTTAAAAGGATTAAGCCCATCACTCGCAGCTTTTAGTTTGACTCCAAGCTGCCGTAACTCATTAATCAATTTATCACTGGCCTTAGCGGGCTGCGCCCCGAAACACACTAATCGACTTACACCTCGAGTTGATTTTACAGGAGATATAGATTGTTCGATACTAGAGGGTCGTACAAACAGGTAACGAGGGAACATCGCAGATTGTACTTTTTGCCAAGTATTACAACGACGTCGTAACTCAACCCAAATTGGGAAAAACACATCAAACCCCTGTCGTTTTAAGTTTGTCTCCGTCTGAATTTCCATTCTTGGTTTGGTCATAACAATAAACCAGCTTGAATTAATCATGGCCTACAATTCCTTATGTCGAAACCCAATAAATAATTGACAACTATGAAAATTTACACGAAAAGTTACAAAAAGTCATGTCTATATAAGGATATTAATCTAGATCAACTTCAGTAATCTAATTATTTCGATTCTTGAAAGACGCTTTTTCACTAAGAATCCGGTCGACCGAACTTTTTAGGTCCAAGAACACTATACTTTTTAATTCTTTCCTCACCTTATAAAGCGGTCCGCAGTTAGAAACTTTATTGCTGATTTAATCTGTTTTCGTAAATCGCAGAGAAGCACTTATGAAAATTCTTTTATATACCCACTTAATTAGATGAAAATCTTCTCAATCATCGACAATAAAAAAATTTTTCCGTTATCTAATGTTTTTTAGTTTTCCTTCATCTAACTCTACGACTCGATTACAACTTTTAATCGTTGAAAGCCGATGCGCAATCACTATTATAGTTCTAACACCTTTTAGATTTTCAATAGCATAGACAATTTCTTTCTCTGTTTCGCCATCGAGCGCACTTGTAGCTTCATCAAAAACTAAGATTGGAGAATCATGGTAAAGTGCTCTAGCGATCCCAAATCTTTGCTTTTGGCCTCCGGAAAGACGAACTCCGCGCTCTCCTAGTTTCGTATTTAATCCCTCTGCCAATGAAGATACAAATTCTTCAAGTTGTGATTCCATAATAACTTGATTCAATTTGTCATCGTCTATTTCATTTTCTGTGCAACCGAAGGCAATGTTTTTTCGAATGCTTTCGTCAAGTAAAAAAATATCTTGCTGAACATAACCAACTTTCTTTTGCCATGAATATAAATCATTATAGATATCGACCCCGTCTGTATAAATTTTACCTGACTGAGGCTTTAACAAACCTAAAAAAATATCTGCAAATGTGCTTTTACCCGCACCACTCTTGCCAACAACACCGATGCTTTCTCCCTTTTGAATATTGAAAGAAACATCGGACAGGGCAAAATCGACGGAATTTGGATATTTATAGCAAATGTTCTTTACTTCGATATTTTTTTCAAACGACAATCGTTTATAATTATTCTTGGCATAATCATCTGTATTCCGAAACAAGCCTAACGGATTCGAAAGTGCCTCTAAAACGGGTTCTGCAAACTTCAAAGAATTACTGGCCGAAAGTATTCGATTAGCCGACGGAAGCAATTTAAATGCAGCTAAAGTGAAAGCACTTAAAGTAGGAATTACCTGAGCAACATTGCCCTTAGTAATAGCAAATCCATAGACAAAGATAGATAGAATGATTACGCTTATTGTTTCAAGATATATTCTGGGTAATTGTCCAATCCAAAACTGCTTACCAGAAAAAAAAAGCAGACTTCAAATTTTGTTGACAAAAACTTTCAACAAAATAATCAGTTTTATTCAGCACCTTAGCGTCTTTGATTCCGCCTAAGGCTTCTTGAGATTTTTGTATGACAAAACCATCTGCTTTTTGTCGGGCTCGACCTAATTCGGTTGAGTAGCCAGCCAGAACTTTTTGAAAAATAAAGGACAATGGAATAACTGTTGCCATTACGAATAGCGTGCCCAAAGGTTCTAGCCATATTAAGAAAATAACTATTGAGAGCATCATAAAACCTTCCGTAAGTATTGTAAGCAATGGTATCAACGCAAAGCTAGCCAATTGGTTAGACTCGATAGTAAGGTTTCTGATAAGTTGCGCCGAATTATTCTCTAAGTGAAACTCATATTGAGCAGACATATAACTTTCCATAAGGTTATTACTGATTTCAGCTTTAGTATTGAACGTGTAGCGACCAAATAACCACAATAAAAAAGAGAGATAAAGTCCTTTAATCACGTAAACAGAGGCAAAAATAGTTAGACACAAAATAATAACTTCCTCTTGATTCAGTGAGCCAATATTCCTAAAATCTAACCCAATCAAACTCTCATCAGTATTAGAAATCAACTCCAGCAACGGAATTACTAATCCAACGCCTAATACTTCAAAACCGGCTCCTATAATCATCAAAACAATAATCATTGGAATCTGTCTGACTCGGGTTCTGGGCAATAAATTATAGATTTTTTTTAGGATTTTCATCTAATCCACTATCCTTGTTTACTTAGTTTACCTCTGACATAGTTATTATCAAAGACGTGCTAGTTTAGCCTTCAGGCCGGTTGAAACAACTAAATCAATCGACCAAAATTTTTTGTTGTTTCGATGGTTTATTATGACCAACTTCGGTTCAATACTAAAAACACTAAATGGAGCTAATTAATTTTACTAAATTTTATCTGGACTGATAAAATTATATCAGGTAAATAACCCACAGCACACCTACCCCTTTTTGAGAAATTAATTTGTTTTGTTTACTATAAAACTCATTAATAATATTTCGAAATTTCCTCTACAAACTTATCATTGTTTTTTGCTAATTCATGGTTTCGATATATAGAAGGAGGCAAACTATACCTTGTCCGAAAAAATAAATTTATAAAATTATTTTGCATTAAGTTGCGCCAACTTATTAAATGAAGAATTTTATTAATTACTCGGGGAATAAAATTTAAAATTTTTTCTTTAACGTTTAAATTTTTGTAAGGCTTTACGATATGATTCTTTTTCAACATCAAGGCACGCTCATAAACTCTAGCATCACTACCTCTAATTTCTAAAGATAATTTTCGTAATAAGCGTGATCTAAGGAATGTAAGATTCATTGCTTGTTGAGAATATGCTCTGTTCATTTTTTCCCAAATTCTAATTTCCGACACAACTGGGCATGTTCGATAGGTGTTAAGTCAAAAATATCACGTAAAAAGCTCAATTCTTTCAAATCAGATAGCGACACGAAAATTATTTTTTTAAATCGTTCTCGGTAGATACCTTCTAAAATTCGAAGATCATAGGAGTCCACGTCAAACCAACTAGATTCATATTCTGAAAAAAAAGGTTTTACAGCATCATAGTTCTTAGCATTTAAAAAGAAATTTTCCGCATGTCGCACATTCCCCTCATGGATGGTTTGTTGATATACACTACGAAGGAATGACTCTGTTTTTCTAACGGTTATTATAATTGTCGCATCGGGCCTAAATAACTCTAGGTTTTCGTCAGCATTTCGTCTCCAGCTTCTTGGGTTCCAGCCTACTAAGCTTTCTCGACTTATAAAGTGGTTCTGCTCCGCGAGGCACTTCTTCAAAATTCTAAGATTTTCCTCCTCGAGGAACCCAAGTTTAAACAAATCAATATAGCGTATTAGGTTGGAAGCATTAAAGATCACTTTAGGACGAATTTTAGGTATTTCAGAAAAGACATATTTTTGCAGACTAGTAGTTGCGGTTTTTACGCGCCCCACATGAACTATATTTGCCATTTTTATTCCTAGAACACATACATTAATAAAAAAAAATTTACGGTATCAGCGACACAACTAGTTTGTCAAATCAGAGGGTTTTTTGTGCTAACAATTGAAAATTAAACAAAAAAATTTATATGGCTTGAAGAAACCAGTTCTCTTGATGAGAAGCTTTTTAAAATCATACAAACAAAAAACGGAGCAACCTCATGAATATGTTATCGATATCTTCATAATAATGGCCAAAAACTAGATGACCCACTAAATTCTTGGTAAAAAGAGGTACTATATCTGATTTTTATAAAATAAAACCTTCAAAAAGCTAAGGTTTTCATTGTAAAATGTGTGATTGAGAATTTTTAGCGCCTGATTTTAGGGAAGCACTTATTTAGCTCTACCAACAACGCTAGAAACAGTTAAATGTGTTTGCAGGTAAACTCAAACACTAGCGGTAGCGTGGCCATGTTAAAAATATCGGCTTATCCAAAATACAGAATGCACATAGACTTAACTAATACTGTAGCATCATTATCTTTTATCGGAAATATCAAAATCTTTAGACATAACTAGATCTATAATATAATTATGACCATGATCCAGCCGATAATTTTGTGTGGCGGTAGCGGCACTCGCCTTTGGCCTCTCAGTCGAAAAAGTCTCCCAAAACAATTTGTACCGCTTATTAATGGTAAAAGCCTATTGCAAATCACTTTTGAACGAATTTCAAAACTAACTAAAGGTCAACCGGTATGGACAGTTGCTAACGACGAACATCGTTTCCTTGTATGTGATGCGGCAGATGCTGCCGGAGTTTCTATCAAGTGTATATTAGAGCCGATTGGTCGGAATACAGCCGCTGCTATGGCGGCTGCGGCACTAAATTTCTCATCTGATGAACTTTTGCTTTTCTTGCCAGCAGATCACTACATACCCGACGTTGACCTTTTTATACAAACAGTTGAATCCGGATTAGCCCCTTCGGTTGAAGGAGCACTGGTCACCTTTGGAATTTCACCTAGTAGACCCCACACAGGTTATGGTTATATACAAGTTGATGACACTGAAGACGATGTCAAGCCGGTTTCACGATTTGTGGAAAAACCGGATCAAACCACCGCACTATCTTATTTTAGTTCTGGGAACTTTTTCTGGAACGCAGGTATATTTCTCGTAAAAGCTGGGGTTTTAATTGATGGACTCTCAAAACATGCCTCCGACATATTGATAGCGAGTCAGCGAGCGGTAGAAAAACAGAACGTTAATGGGGATTTTATTCATCTAGACAAACAATCATTTTCAAATTGTCGAGCACAGTCCATTGACTACGCTGTACTCGAAAAACACTCCAATGTAAAAATGATTCCATTTCGAGGGGTGTGGTCCGATGTTGGAAGCTGGAACGCTGTTGCTGAACTAACCGAAACTGATGCTAATAACAATCGAGTTGTCGGCAACGGTAGAACCTACAATGCCACATCTACTTATATCAATGCACCTCATCGCCCAGTAATCGCATTGGGCACAGAAGAACTTTTTATTGTAGATACTAAAGATGCTGTTTTAGTAGCCGCCAATAGTCACGCAGAACAAGTCAAAGACATTGTTGCAGAGCTAGAGCAACAAAAAGTTGTACAAGCGACAGAGCATCGTCACGCGACACGACCTTGGGGAGAGTACGATGCAATCGACGAAGGTCATAGATTTAAGGTAAAACGGATTACAGTAAAACCAGGTGCGAGTCTAAGCCTCCAACTTCATCATCATCGCGCCGAACACTGGATAGTTGTAAAAGGAACAGCGAAGGTAACATGCGAAGACAAAACCTTTTTGCTTTCCGAAAATCAATCCACTTATATTCCTATTCGGAGCAAACATAGACTGGAAAACCCCGGTGCAATACCTTTGGAAATGATCGAAGTTCAGTCTGGAAGTTACCTCGGCGAGGACGATATAGAACGCTTTGACGACCAATATGGTCGCATAAGTAAATCGAAACATTAATAATAACAAGAAATATAATGAAAAAAGCACTTATTACAGGAGTAACTGGCCAGGATGGAGCTTATCTTGCTGAGCTTTTGCTTGAAAAAGGTTATGAGGTTCATGGTATAAAACGACGCTCTTCATTGTTCAATACTGATCGTATCGACCATCTCTATCAAGACCCACATCATGTAAATCGTAATTTTATTTTGCACCACGGTGACTTAACGGATTCAAGCTCATTGATACGAATAATCCAGCGGGTGCAACCTGATGAAATTTACAACCTTGCTGCTCAAAGTCACGTTGCTGTAAGTTTCGAGGAACCAGAATATACAGCTAATTCTGATGCGCTTGGCGCACTACGAATACTTGAGGCAATTCGTATACTAGAACTTGAGAGGAAAACGCGTTTCTATCAAGCTAGCACCTCTGAACTCTTCGGCCTCGTACAAGAAGTCCCTCAGAAGGAAACGACACCATTCTATCCCCGCAGCCCCTATGCTGTTGCCAAGCTCTACGCTTATTGGATTACAATAAATTATCGTGAAGCTTACAACATGTATGCTTGTAATGGAATTCTATTCAACCACGAATCGCCAGTTCGTGGCGAGACATTTGTTACCCGCAAAATCACAAGAGCCTTAGCTCGCATAAAACTCGGACTTCAAGATTGTCTTTATCTTGGAAATCTTAATGCAAAGCGAGATTGGGGGCACGCTAAAGATTATGTTGAAATGCAATGGTTGATGCTTCAGCAAGATAAACCTGAGGATTTTGTAATTGCAAGTGGTGAGCAACATAGCGTGCGAGATTTTATCAATGCGGCAGCTAAAGAACTGAATCTGGAGATTAATTGGCATGGCCAAGGAAGCAATGAGATAGGCACATTAGACGGCCGCGAGGTTATTAAGGTAGATCCTCGCTACTTTCGACCTACTGAAGTTGAAAATCTACTTGGAGATTCTAGCAAAGCTAAGAAAAAGTTAGGCTGGTATCCCAAAATTAGTTTTACGGAGCTTGTTGCCGAAATGGTTCGTTACGATCTCAAATCAGCGGAACGTGACGAATTAATAAAACGGCATGGTTACACACCTCTTTCATATAACGAATGAAAGACGAGATGAGCAAACCAAAAATCTATGTTGCGGGCCACGGAGGAATGGTAGGCTCAGCTATAATAAGGATACTAAGAAATCAAGATCAATTTAGAATCATAACCCGAACTCATGCGGAGTTAGATCTTACCAATCAATCTTCCGTTGAAAAATTTTTTAACAAAGAGAAACCAAAACAGGTTTACCTTGCAGCCGCAAAAGTTGGTGGCATCCACGCCAATAATACATACCCAGCGGACTTTATCTACCAAAACTTGATGATAGAGGCAAACGTTATACACTCAGCATTTCGAAATGAAGTAAAAAAACTACTTTTTCTAGGTTCTAGCTGCATATACCCAAAACTCGCAACACAACCCTTGCAAGAAGAAGCACTTCTTACGGGAAAACTCGAGCCGACTAATGAACCATATGCTATAGCTAAAATCACTGGAATAAAACTTTGCGAGAGCTACAACCGTCAATACGGCACTAGCCATGAAATTGACTATCGCAGTGTAATGCCTACAAATTTATATGGGCCGGGCGATAATTATCATCCTAATAATTCGCATGTTATTCCAGGGCTCATTAGACGATTTCATGAAGCTAAAATCAATGGGGCTAAAAATGTCAAAGTCTGGGGCACTGGTAAACCAAAGAGAGAGTTTTTATTTGTTGACGATATGGCGCTTGCTTGCGTTCATATCATGAATCTAGAAAAAAAGATATATCAAAAATACACAGCGCCTGTGTGTAGTCATCTTAACGTAGGCGTCGGTCATGATATAACAATTTGTGAACTAGCAAATGTCATAAAAGAAGTAGTCGAATATCATGGCCACATTGTTTTTGATGACTCACAGCCCGATGGGACTCCTCGTAAACTTATGGATAGCTCGAAAATTAATATGCTTAATTGGCAACCCAAAACCCATCTTAGAGAGGGACTAAAAAAAGCATATAAAGATTTTTTAGAACAAAACGATCAAAACTCATGAGAAATAACGAAATAATCTTAATAACAGGAGCCGATGGATTTATAGGTTCACACTTAGCAGAAATTGCTGTTCAAAAAGGATTCAAGGTACGAGCACTATGTCAATACAACTCTTTCTCAAGCTGGGGTTGGCTGGATAATTCCCCTTATAACGTGGATATGGAAATTATAATGGGAGATATCCGTGACCCAAACCAAATGAGAAAACTTGTTAAAAATACAGACATGATTTTCCACTTAGCTGCCCTAATAGCCATTCCATATTCTTATCAAGCGACGAAAAGTTATATTGATACGAATATCCAAGGTACCCTCAATGTAATTGAAGCAGCAAGAGATGAAAATGTAAGTAAGGTCATTCAGACCTCCACAAGTGAGGTCTATGGGACCGCTCGCTATACTCCTATTGATGAAGCTCATCCATTACAAGCGCAGTCCCCCTATTCAGCTACAAAGATTTCGGCAGACGCTCTAGTTACTAGTTTCTATAATAGTTTTAAACTTCCAGCCATCATAGCGAGACCTTTTAATACTTTTGGGCCACGTCAGTCTGCCCGAGCAGTTATTCCAACTGTTATAACGCAACTTCTGAATGGCGTAACGACATTGAAACTAGGCAGCATTTACCCAAAAAGGGATTTTAATTTTGTTCAGGACACCTGCAACGGGATTCTTGCTCTTGCCAACTGTGAAAACGCCATTGGCAAAACAGTAAATATAGGCTCTGGAAATGAAATTTCAATTGAAAATACTGTTAAGACGATTGCCAAACTGATGCAGATTGATGTTGAAATTGAATGTGAAGAACAACGTTTGCGTCCCGAAAACAGCGAGGTTGATCGCCTTCTATGTGACAATAGTTTAATAAAAGAGCTAACCGGTTATATGCCACAGTTCACGTTTGAAGAAGGTCTAATTAAAACTATAGATTGGTTGCGCAAACCAGAAACACTAGCACACTACAAGGCGGATATATACAATGTATAAACGAGCCATCATTCTAGCGGGTGGTCGTGGCACCCGGATGCGTCCTTATACTGTTGTGCTGCCCAAGCCCTTAATGCCACTTGGAGAGTATCCTATCCTAGAAGTAATTCTGCGTCAGTTAGTTAAGGCCGGGTTTGAGCATATCACTATGGCAGTAAATCATCAGGCCGAAATTATAAAAGCTTTTTTTCAGAATGGTGAACGATGGGGGGTTCGTATTGACTATTCTCTCGAAAAACAACCTTTAGGAACAATGGCTCCACTTCAACTAATTAAGGATTTACCCGAAAATTTTCTTGTTATGAATGGGGATATACTAACCAATTTAGATTTTTCCTCGTTCTACGAAGACCATATATCTGTCGATAGCATATTCAGTATTTCCTCAGTCACACGCCACCATCAAATAAATTATGGAGTACTAGAAACTGATGAATTAGGCGTTTTAACTAGCTTCAAAGAGAAACCTGAGGTGACTTACAAGGTCAGTATGGGAGTGTACATGATGAACAGAGACGTAATGAATTTTATTCCGAAAGATCGTCCTTACGGGTTTGATAATCTCATGATCGATCTTCTATCGTATAAGAAAAACCCAGTGGTGAGGCATTTTGACGGCTATTGGTTAGACATCGGGCGACCGGATGATTACCAGAAAGCCATTGAACTTTTTAGAGAAGAAGAAGAAAAATTTTTAGGAGTAAACATATGACCATCGATAGAGATCCATACATTCCCATCAACAAAGGCCAATTTACTCTAGAAACTAAAGAGAGAGAAAAACAATTTGAAAAAAATCGAGGATATGGTGTAGCAGACGAGTATAAAGAAAACCGTCGGTTGTGGACTGATTGTGCTAAAAAGCAATTAGTTTCTGACTATCCATTACATGTTGACTTAGAGCTAGCGTCCATTTGTAATCTAAAATGTCCCATGTGTTACACAATTTCGCCAGAATTTAAAAAGAAAGTAAACGCGAAACTTATGGACTATGAACTATTTACTAACCTTATTGATGAATGTGCCATGGGAGGCGTCTATTCCATCCGTTTAAGTTTTCGAGGAGAATCATTTTTGCACAAACGTATTTTAGACTGCGTTCGTTACGCCAAAAATAAAGGTATCAAGGAAGTATCAACATTAACCAACGGAGTCCGCCTCGATGAAGACATGTTTGAAAAGTTGATGGAGGCAGGTATAGATTGGATCACTATCTCGTTCGATGGCTTGGGCAAAACATATGAGCAAATAAGAAGTCCAGCAAAATATGAGAGAGCTGTCGAGAAGATCGCTAATTATTCAAAAATAAAAGAAAAAGCCGGTCGGGTCAAACCCATTATCAAAATCCAATCAATTCTTCCAGCTATTGAAGACGACCCAAAATCTTTCTATGATGTTTTTGCTCCAATATCTGACATGGTAAGTGCAAACCCACTAATAGATTTTATGGCAAGCACAAAAAATAGTCCAAAAATAGAAAACTTCTCCTGTCCCCAAATCTATCAAAGACTAGTGATCGGAGCTGATGGGCTTTGTATGATGTGTGCAAACGATGAAGAAGGTCAAGTCATAGTTGGCGATGCAAACAAGCAGACAATTCATGAAATTTGGCACGGAAAAGAATTTTCCCGAGTGCGCGCGATACACCGACAATGTGCTGGAACAGACAAACTAAACCCATGTTCAGAATGCTACTTGCCCCTCAAAACTAAAGAATCAAATGTAAAAATTGGTGGTAGGAGTGTGATTGCAGAAAAATATGTATCAGGAACAGAAAAAGTAACTCAACTACAAACTCCAGAAAAATTTAAAAGAAAGGACCTGCAAGTATGAATTGGAAGGTTCCCTTTTTCGACCTAAGCCTTGGGCGGGAGGAAAAAGAAGCAGTACAATCAGTCATTGATTCCAACTGGCTAACAGCTGGTCCAAAAACAGAGGAATTTGAGAAATTATTTGCACAAACGGTCGGTGGCAATACAACTGCCGTTGCAGTATCTAGTGCTACAGCAGCTCTACACCTGTCCTTGATAGCAATGGATATTGGTCCAGGAGATGAAGTAATTCTTCCGTCTCTAACGTTCGTTGCTTGTGCAAACGTTATAAGATATGTTGGAGCAACGCCAGTATTTACTGATATCACAAGCATTGACGATTGGAATATTTCAATCGCAGATATTGAACGAAAAATAACTCCAAAAACACGCGCAGTAATGCCTGTGCATTATGCGGGTTACAGCTGTGACATGTCATCCTTAAATAAACTCCTTGAAGGAAAAAATATTCATATTCTCGAAGACTGCTCACATGCACCTTTGGCAAAACATTTTGGTGAACCAGTAGGCACTTTTGGTTCAAGCGGATGTTTCAGTTTTTTTAGCAATAAAAATCTAACCACAGGTGAAGGAGGAATGATATTAACCCGCTCTACTGAATTTGCTAATCGCGTTCGCATGCTCCGCTCTCATGGAATAACATCCTCAACTTATCAACGATTCAAAGGGCATGCTTATGGCTATGACGTAGCTGAGCTAGGATTTAATTACCGAATTGATGAGATCCGGTCAGCTATCGGCATTGAACAATTGAAAAAGCTTAAACTGTACAATCAAAAGAGAAATAAAAAAGTTCATAAATATAGGTCAATGCTGTTGGAAAAAGCTCCGTTGGTTAAAATTCCGTTTTGCGAACATAAAGGGGATTCGAGCTACCATATATTTCCGGTTCTTATTCCAGGCGATGATAAGTTGCGGAACAACATTATAAGAGACCTTGGGAATGCTGGAATTCAATGTAGTGTTCACTACAGACCGATACATACGTTTACAGCATATGAAAATTCTGACGCCAAAGTTCCCTTTACAGATCAAATCGGGGGGTCAATAATAAGCCTACCACTTTTTCCAGAAATAAGTGATACACAAATCTCGGAAGTTGTTGACAAATTAGCTTTAGCACTCAAAGAAAATATTGATTCCGTTAAGCATTAACGGAGTAATAATCGGGTTAGAGATTACAGAAATGAATGATTTTTATCAACATATAAAGGATGCAAAATCACCACTGATAATCGCTGAAATTGGAGCAAATTATGGTGGTATCGATACTGTTCAAGAAATGGTAAAATCCGCCGCTGCTTGTGGGGTCGACATGGTCAAATTTCAGACATACAGTGCAGAAACTATTGCCAAAAAGGGTAGCTTTTTTACTTTCGAAGATGGCAGTAAAGTCTCTCAATTCGATTTCTTCAAAAAAAATGAACTCAGTGAAGAGCATCACATAACTCTGGATAATTTATGTCGTGATCTTAATATAGCCTGGACTTCCACTCCTAGCCATGCCAGCGATCTCGATCTATTAGAGCGATTCAATCTACCATGTTACAAAACAGGTTCTGATGATTTAACCAACCTCCCGTTTCTAAAAGCAATCGCTGAAAAAGGGAAGCCCATGCTAGTTTCGACGGGCATGTGCTCATTAGGAGAAATTGAAGCTGCAGTCGACACAATTTATTCGACAGGAAACTTAAAACTAGTGCTCCTACATTGTGTTGTGTCCTACCCTTCTCAAATAGAAGATGCTAATTTGAGAGTGATAAACACATTAAGAAACGCTTTTAATATTCCAATAGGTCTTTCTGATCATACTAATGACGAATTTACCAGCGTGCTCGCTACCCAGATGGGAGTAGTAGTTATTGAAAAACACTTTACACTTGATCATTCTTTAAAACTTCCAGATCATGAGGCTTCACTTGACCCAGTAGAATTTAGTAAGCTAGTTGAGCGAGTCAAACTAGTTCCCAAGGCATTAGGTAATGGCATTAAGAATATTCAAGCTACAGAGCAGAAATGGAGGGTCGCTGCGCGAAAATCTCTTTTTGCCGCTAAGGATATTCCAGAGCAAACTGTCATTACTGACGAATATATTGAGATAAGAAGACCGTCAGAAGGTATTCATCCTCACTATTTACCTCTGATTTTAGGTAGAAGAGCAAAAACCCTCATTCGAGCTGGTACTCTTATCGAATGGAGCATGATTTAAGCCATATTAAGCTGTGAAAACCATCTGCATCCATCAGCCTGATTTCGCACCATATATTGGTTTTTTTGATCGGCTTCTAAACTCTGATCATTTTGTTATTCTTGATAACGTGCAATTTATACGGCGTGGTTGGCATCATCGTGATAAAATCAAAAGTCCCAAAGGTGCAAGCTGGCTTAGTCTTTCGGTGCAAAAAGGCAACTATCAACAAATAATCTCAGACGTAAAATTAGTAGATGAAAAAAGATGGCGTGAAAAAAATCTTGCTTTGTTAAAAGATTGTTATGCAAATGCTCCTTTTTTTGACATGATATATCCTGAGATAGAATCAATATACAGAGCAAAACATAGAAGATTAATAGACTTTAACTTGGCATTTCTTGAGATGTCATTTCGCATTTTAGGAATTAAAATTAAAACAACGTTATCTTCCAAATATTTGATTTCTTCCTCCCGTAGTAGACGTCTTCTCGACTTAGTTCTTGCAGTTGATGGTAAATCCTACCTAACTGGCTTAGGTTCTAGAGAATATCTCGATGAAAGCCTTTTTATTGAAAATGGAATTGAAGTAATCTGGCAAGAGTTCAAGCATCCGGTCTACCCACAACTATACGGTAATTTCGAACCAATGTTATCTTGCTTAGATTTATTTTTTAATTGCGGCACAGACTCACTATCAATGATACGCGGACAATTAATTGACTGATAAAATTGGCGTCATTCTTCAAGCGCGGATGAACTCATCCCGCTTACCCGGAAAAGTGTTAAAACCATTCTTTCATACCACTTTATTAGGATGGATTTTAGAACGACTAGTTAACTTGCCATATCAAATAATCACGGCAACTAGCATTTGTAATCAGGACGACGCAATCGAAGATTTTTGCTTAAAAAGAGGTGAAAAGTGTTTTCGAGGAAGCGAATTAAATGTCCTTGATCGTTTTTATCAATGTGCGATTAGTAATCAATTTGTTCACGTGATAAGACTTACCGGAGATAATCCTTTTCCGGATGAAAAAGTAATAAGAGATATAACTGAATTACATATTTCCAATTCAGCGAGTTATACCCATGCGTTTGGTGATTTGCCGATCGGCGTCGGCTGTGAAATAATTTCATTTCAAGCGCTTAAACACTCGTGGGAAAAAGCAAAACAACCTCACTTCAAAGAACACGTCAACGAATTTATTCTGAATAATCCGGAATACTTTCGGATAGAGAAGTTAACGGTATCGGAGGAAAATATAAAACCAGATCTTTCGCTTACTATAGATACGGAAGAAGACTATAATAGAATTCTGGGTTATTTTAAAAGCAAGCCTGACCCAAAAATCAACACTAAGGAGCTGATATCTGAATGTTCCTCTTCTGCGTAACTTCATCACATACAAAAGGAATGGGTCATCTTTTTCGTGTAATAAACCTATATCAACTTCTACGGCGCAAAGGATTGAGCTCTATTATAGCTTTGTTAGACAATGATTTACCGTCTATTAAGTGGCTAAAAAGAAATAATATTAATTACACCGTAATTAAAGCCGATGAGGATACCCCGTGGGAGAGGCACTTAGTTTCTAAATACACACCTGATGTATGGATAAACGACAGGATGGATACCTCCGTATCCCATGCTCAGAAAATAAAAAATTTTGGTATTAGTTTAGTAACTATAGATGACATTGGCAAAGGAGCACCTTACGCTGATTTACATATTTCTCCATTTGCTCAATTCAGGGGGATGGAACCAACAAAAACAAGGATTCTTACAGGCATGGAATACTTGGTTTTGCCGGAAGAAGTGGCAGCATGCCGTAGATTACGGGAAAGCCATGATAAATGGATTGTTACACTAGGGGGGAGCGATACTTATGGGGTCACAATTACAATTATAAAGTGGTTGATCGAAAGAGCAAAAAAAGCGACAGTAATTTTGGGACCAGCTTTTGGGCATAACTGTAATTTGGCAAATATCGATAAAAAAATTATAACATTAAAAAAAACTGTTCCATCCTTAATGCAGGAGCTCGCGCAGCATGATTTTGCCATTACAGGTGGGGGAATGACCGCTTTCGAATCAACCGCACAAGGCCTGCCCACCGCAATTATAGCAAATGAAAAGTGGGAGGTTTCTCACGCCGAATTCCTTGCATCAAAAGGATGTTCGATATTTCTTGGAACTCAAAACAAACCTAATTTAGATCTTCTTAATGAAAAGATGAATATAAAACGCATGAGCGAAAAAGCATTAAATTTAATTAATGTGCACGGGTCCGAGAAAATTGTACAAGAGTTATTGAAATTAAGTAGGAAGTAAATTTTTATGAACGTTTTAGCTATTGGTGCACATTTTGATGATGTTGAGCTAGGCTGCTCGGGAGCCCTTTCCCGTCATGCCGCACTCAAAGACAATGTTTATGTATATGTAGCAACGGAATCCGGTTTTTCGAATCCAGAAAAAAAAGCAGTTCGAGATGGCCATGTTGCTCGCCGAGAAGCTGAAGAAGCTATGAAGATTATCGGTGTCAAAGATTTATATTGCGGAACCTTTAAAACCTTAGAAGTAGAGTTTATTGATTCTCTCAATATTGAAATCTTAAAACTTGTGCAAGATTTAAAAATTGATTTAGTTTACACCCATTGGACGGGTGACGTTCACCACGACCATCAGGCGGTCGCCCGCGCATCTTTACACAGCTGTCGTCACGTACCAAGACTATTGATGTATAGGAGTAATTGGTACCACTCTACAAAAGACTTTCGTGGCAACTTTTACGTAGACATTACGGAATTCTGGAACCTAAAGGAACGAGCAATTCGTGCACACATTTCCGAGATGAAACGGACCGAGAACAGATGGATAGACTTCTTTCTAAATGAAGCTGAAAATGCCGGTCAGCGCATAGGAGTCAAAAAAGCTGAGGTGTTTGAAATAGTTAAATGGCTCGAAAAATAAACCAAAAACGTTTAAAGCTTTAGGGCTTTTATTGATTTTTACGCTTTGTTCTATTTCTCACTTAAAATTAGCAACGATACATCTACAAAACCGAAAATTGCAAATGAAAAGAAAATTTATTAAACGTTGGCTTCTCCCTCCTGGAATCCTGGATCTTTTTATCAGAGGCAAAATAGCAGTTACAAAAGGTATCAAGAAAAGCTCTATAGAAAAATTATTAAATTCTTCTGAAATTCTTGAAAATTCGAATCTTGGAGAGCGATGTTTTATATTTGGAGCAGGTTCTTCTATAAATAGACAAGACTTACGTAGACTTGTCGGTGAATCGGTGATAAGTGTAAGTAATACTTTTGTGCATCCCGATTATGCCAACATCAAGCCGAAATATCATGTCTTACCTCCCCTGCAGCAAGGGCATGGTCAAATGCATTCTGAAAGCAACTTTGTATCTTGGCTCGCCGAAATGGAGAAAAAGGTAACTGATGCAGCTATTTTTTTACACATTGGCGATTATAATCTAGTACATCAGAATCACCTCTTTAAGAATCATCAAATTTATTGGGTCGACTATTGCTCATGGAGTGGCGATCTAAATTTCCCTATTGATCTAAGTCGGATACCTTACATCTGGTCCGTGTCTGAACTAGCTATCACAGTGGCCTTATATCAAGGTTTTAGCAAGATCTACCTTATTGGGATTGATCATGATTGGTTTAATGGACCCTTGATATATTTTTTTGACCACGAAAAAGATCATTCACTTAAGCCTAATCAAGACAAACTCGTAAACAAGTTTGGTGTTGACGCGGAGTTTCAAATGCGCAGACACGCAGATATTTTTAAGAAATATAAGTACCTGTACTCAAAAAATAAAAATATTTTTAACGCTAATGCAGACCCTGATCATTATTTAGACGTTTTTCCTAAAGTTGATTTTGCTAGCCTTTTTAATGACAAAAGAAAAGATAAATAATTGCTTTAAATAATGAAGAATCCTCTTACACTTTGGTTAAAATGGCTCCTCAAAAAATTCTATTATGAGTTCCGCTATCGTAAAAAACATCTTCGAATTCAATATATGGCCCAATTTACAAATTGTAATTTTGGGCAACATAATACCCTATATGAAGGAGCTCAACTTACTGATGTTAGTCTTGGAGATTACAGTTACATTGGGGCTCGCAATAAACTATCTAGAGTTTCGGTCGGAAAATTCTGTTGTTTGGGCCCTGAAATAATTGCCGGACTGGGCCGTCATCCTAGTTCTGATTACGTATCAAGCCACCCTGTATTCTACTCGCCATACGCACAAACCGGGGTAACTTTCTCTGATAGAAGTTATTTTAAGGAACTTGATAATATCGTAATTGGTAACGATGTGTGGATTGGTGCAAGAGTAATTTTAGTTGACGGGATCACAATAGGTGATGGTGCGATCGTAGCTGCTGGTGCAGTTGTCACCGAAGACGTGCCCGCTTTCGCAATTGTCGGGGGCACGCCCGCAAAAATAATTAAATATAGGTTTCAGAGAGAAGAAATTGAAGCGTTATTAGCCATAGAATGGTGGCATAAAGATGAGAAATGGCTTAAAGCTAATTTTAAGAAATTTCACAACATTAATAATTTCATCTCATTTGTCAAAAGAGTTAAAGGATAAAGACAGCATAAAAAAAGAAGATTGCGTTTTTATATTTCTATTCGGATCCAATTTCAACAACTCAGATTATGATTTTTTATCTTTTGATTTTACTCAGATTAGTCAAAGTGTTTTATATAAAATTAGCTCTTTTATTAAATCATAATAAATAAAAAGGAGGTGCTTTATTTTTATTCCAACTGTAAAAAAATTGGTGAAACAAACAATACGATTCTTTGGCTGGGATCTTCACCGTTATCAGCCATCCTCTGATCCACATGCCCAATTATCTGCCGCTATTAAATATGCTGGGATTAATGTAATTTTTGATATCGGTGCAAATATCGGACAGTTTGCCTTAGATTTGAGATCAGTAGGTTACAAGGGAAAGATAGTGAGCTTTGAGCCTCTATCGAGTGCTCATTCAATTTTATCTAAAAATGCTCGATTAGACACTAATTGGCTTGTGCATCCTAAAGCAGCGATTGGAGAAAAAGAAGGCACTACTGAAATTAATATCTCGGGTAACTCTGTTTCTTCATCAATTCTTCCTATGCTTGATAGTCATTCTTCAGCAGCTAACGATTCCGCGTATATAAATAGAGAAAAAGTTAATATTACCCGTATCGATACAATTAGCGACCAATATCTAGACAGAAATTCTAGCCTATTTTTAAAAATTGACACCCAAGGATACGAATGGCAGGTGTTAGATGGCGCAATAAAGACGATAGATAAAGCAAATGGTATCCTAATTGAGCTGTCTCTTGTAACCCTTTATAAAGATCAAAAGTTATGGCTTGAAATAATAAATAGACTCGAAGAAAGTGGCTTCCGTCTTTGGACTTTACAACAGGGATTCACTGATCCACGAAATGGTCAATCCTTACAAATGGATGCTATCTTTCTACGAAAAAAAACCTAAAAACGCTACGAAAATGTAAGCACACGCTTTAATGAAAGAATCATGCTTAATAAACTTCACTACCCTTCCTTTTTAATTCTTTTTGGACTTATCTTTGGTTTGGCCATAAGTCACTACCTTAGTTTTTTGTGGTCAAAATGGATGACGATTTTACTTTATATGATTTGTTTAATTTGGACCTTCCTCATAACAATTAAACAACGGTCACACCTTCTTCCGACCCAAGATCTCGATAAACTCACCTTCTTTTTCTTTTTTCTCATAACAATAGGTTTATTATTTGATTCGGGTTTCAGAGGGTTATTCACTGGCCATGCCCGATATTTTTTACCATTACTGATCGTGCCTTATTTCCTCGGTCGCGCGATGTGCCGGATTGACCTTATTCAATTTATGCGTTTAATCACTTACGCCACATTTATCATGGCTTGTTTACTTTTATTAAATTACTGGATCGAGATTCAGGCTAGTACACGGAGATGGTCTTTTTTCGGATATGATCATTCTCCTCTACTTATCGCTAACTTTTTAGTAATTAGTCTAGTTACTTTTTTTTTTCAACCTTACGTCAAAAAAAAGAACCATTGGTATGAAGTTATAAATTCCCTGCTTTTAATAGGAATAACCTGCCTTCTCGTTTGGGTATCAGGCCGTGGTTGGCTGCTAGCTGGTCTAATAACGATAACTTGTGTCACTATATTAACCTTCAGAAACAAGGTTCTATGGTATCGCTTATTTGTTGTATGGTTCGCTGCAGTGGTATCGATCGTTTTTTTAAAACTCGGAGTTGGCTATAAATTACTTTTAACAACCCCAGAAGTCACATTTGAAGGTTTAAATTTATTGCCTCCAAGAAATATCTTCGAAGGCTTGAGTTTTTTACGGCCGCCAGTTACAGGTCCTATTTTAGGCGAGGAAAGTTGTGAGCCTCTTTGGAAAGGAATTAACTCCGTAGCTATCCGACACATACTGTATTTGGAAGCTTTTGAGGTTTTTAAACTAAGCCCCATTATTGGGGTCGGTCCCGGAAGGATTGGTTTTTACTCTTGCAATGGGCCGGGTGGTTTCCCGCATGCAACATTATTGCAAGCTTTTTCTGAACTGGGTTTTATCGGAGGATTATGTCTCTTATCAATTGCGACTTATTCCGGTGTGTCGTTATTACAATATTATTTAGCTTCCAGGGGGAAAAATGATGAATTTTTAGCAGCATTCGCAATTTCATTATTTTTAATCTATTTTATTGGTGATCAAATTTATGGTAACTTTTTT
The DNA here is from genome assembly GCA_036130055.1 of Pseudomonadota bacterium. GTDB lineage: Bacteria > Pseudomonadota > Gammaproteobacteria > TMED69. The sequence goes on from JAYYOR010000014.1 coordinate 20,355, forward strand.
ATGATGCCAGGCTTTGCACTTATGTGTGGGTTCGCTGCAATGCTTAATTCCACCCGAAAAACTGGGGACAAATCCAATGCATAATTTTCCTCGCATTACCGTAGTTACTCCCAGTTTTAATCAAGCAAAATATCTCGAACAAACAATACTTTCTGTTCTCAACCAAAACTATCCTAATCTTGAATACATTATAATTGACGGCGGATCGACTGATGGAAGCAAAGATATTATAGAACAATATGCAGAACATATTTCTTTCTCGTTGAGTGAACCTGACCGCGGTCAAACAGAGGCCATAAACAAAGGCTTAGTTAAAGCCACTGGCGAATGGATAGCTTGGCAAAATTCTGATGACATCTACTATCCAGGGGTTTTTAGGGAACTGGCTGAGACCGCCGCTTTATACCCTGAAGTGGGTCTGATCATCGGAGACATGATGTTAATTGACGAACACAATAAACCACTGCGGTGTCTCCGATACACAAAACCTGACTACAACGCTATGCGAGCTGAAGGTATGCTGATTGCAAATCAGGCAGCTTTTTGGCATCGAGACCTCCAACAAAAGTGCGGTTTACTAGACGAATCATTTAATTACTCATTCGACTATGAATGGTTTTTACGTCTGACCCGAAACACAAAAGGCCACCACGTATCTAAGATATGGGGAGCCCTACGGATACATGAAGAAACAAAAAGCAATAAGAAGTCTCAATTATTCTATGAGGAAAATTGCCGAATTTTATTTGGACGGGAAATTCCCGCTTGGCAGAAGCCGTGGTTCAAACTACGACGCTTCATATTGATGCTGAGTCAAGGGCAATTTAAATATATTTTTAGAGGTATACTTAGACGCACGCTCAGATTCAAAGGGAGCCGTTACTAATGTGCGGCATTCTTGGTTGGATCGGTGACTATGGGCAAGACGATAGATTTCGCTTCGAGGCAGCGTTAGATTTGATCGCATATCGAGGGCCAGACGATAAAGGCGTCCATGCCGAGACAAGAGCTCTTTTGGGCCATAGGAGGCTTTCCATACTCGATTTATCTCCGGCTGGTCACCAACCAATGATAGAACCAGCAAGTGGTGCCATACTAGTCTTTAACGGTGAAATTTATAATCATATTGAACTAAGAATCGAGCTGGAAGCACTAGGACATTGCTTTTTAGGACAATCGGACACAGAAGTACTACTTCACGCTTTAACTGAATGGGGCGAAAAAGTTTTACCACGCCTAAATGGAATGTGGGCCTTTGCATTCTGGTCCCCCTTTACAAAAAAATGGCTGCTAGCCCGAGATCGTTTCGGAGTAAAACCACTATATTACCGGAAAGACAGGAAAGGATTCGCCTTTGCATCTGAACCTAAAGCCTTGCTCGCACTTTTTCCTGAACATCGGTCAATCGAGGAATCGACCCTGTTAGATTTTTTGGGGAATAATCTTCTATATGCCAGAGATAAATCATTTTACCGTGGAATTTATTTACACCCCCCGGCGCATTTTTCTCTCTTCACACCATCAAGCGGTGAGCTAAATTTTGAAAGATATTGGGACTACCCAAAAGAAATTAGTTGGAAACTCACAGAAGAAAATGCTGTCACAGAATTTTCGTCGCTTTTTACAGACTCCGTAAGATTACGACTCAGAAGCGATGTTCCCGTCGGTGTAACTCTTAGTGGTGGCTTGGATTCAACCGGTATTCTAACCGCAGCAACGGGCCTGTCTTCCTCTTCATTAACCTGCTTCACCTCTACTTATAAAGAAAAAACACAAAGCGAATATCGTTGGGCAAAGCACGCATGTAAAACCGCTAATGCAGCTTTGATTCCAGTAGATGCCCCTGAAGAAAACTGGTTGGACACTCTGCGAGACATTGCATGGCACATGGATGCACCCGGATACTCCCCAGCTGTCTATCCTCTGTGGCTACTTATGAAGCGAGCTCGCACGGAAAAAATACCTGTACTACTCGAGGGACAAGGGGCCGACGAGGCGCTAGCGGGCTATCCGCAGTATGCTGTACTTGACCTACTCTCATATATAAAGGGCCAAAGTGGATCGCCACGTCAATTGAGTGCTATTGTAAGTCGGTTGACAGGACTAAAGAACACATTCACGCTACGTTGGGCGTTAACCTGGATGTTAAGAGAATTATCACCTACCTTATTAGAGTGGCATAGGAGAAGAGTGGGATTCCAGTCACTTCTTTTTAGAGACATCGATATACCGAAACACATAACGGAAATAAGGCAAAGTAGCGACATGGTTCAGGATCGTCTCCAAATGGATCATGCTGTTGCTATCCTTCCAGGGCTCTTACATTATGGCGACATTATAAGCATGGCTCATGGAATTGAGTCACGCAACCCGTTTTTAGACTACCGTTTGGTGGAATGGATGTTCAAACTACCACCACAATTGAGATTCAATTACGGAGAGACAAAGTGGGTATTACGACATTATCTCCGCTATAACAATCAAGCCACCATTGGCAACCGTCAAATGAAGAAGGGGTATCCAACGCCAATAGCCCAATGGTTAGTTGGTAAACATGGCTCTGAAATTACAAGTATTCTCACGGATAAAAAAAGTCCACTCTTTGAATTATGTGATTTAAAAAAAGTTAAAAGGCTAATTAAAAAGACCCAGATGGGTTCGTTAACAGCTGAACATCACCTGTACAAATTGCTATCAACACAACTATGGATTCAAAAATGCATAGAAGCACAGGCTAACTGAGAAATTATCAATTTTTTCTTTAAGTCTGTGAACCTTTAAAAATAAAAAGGGAGAGTTTATTGTCCAAGAATTACGGTTCTTTATCGAATCGGCTATGCAAAGCGAATATAAAATGAAAGATTATAAGAAACAAGCTAACTTAAGCACCGCGAAATTTTCAACATGGGAACAAGCTGTAAAATGGTTGCGCCAACAACCCTCTTACCGGGATCTTGTTACAGCAGCATATTATGACGATCCTCTAGTTGATGCGGCCGAGCGTTATCGAAATAGTAACGAGTGGGAAACCATTCGGTCATTACTTCCTAATGTTAAGCATACTGCACTTGATGTTGGCGCCGGTAGAGGGATTGCAAGCTATGCGCTAGCACACGAAGGCTTCCAAGTGTCGGCACTGGAACCGGATGCTAGTGAGTTAGTTGGGGCATCGGCCATACGATCTCTAGCAAAAATGCAAGACCTGCCAATCACAGTTGCACAAGAGTTCTCTGAACAACTTCCCTTCCCCGATAAGAAATTTGACTTAGTTTTTGCACGTGCTGTTTTACATCACCTCACTGATATGCATTCAGCTTGTCGCGAATTTTTTCGGGTGCTTAAACCAGGTGGTAAATTTATTGCGGTACGTGAGCACGTCATTTCACGCCCGGAAGATCTAGAATTATTTTTAAATATCCACCCGTTGCATCACTTATACGGTGGCGAAAATGCTTTTCTTCTTGAGGACTATATTACTCCGATATCCGAAGCAGGCTTAGAAATACAGCAAGTAATCAGCCCACTAGAAAGCCCAATAAATTTTGCACCACATACTTTACAAACTCTAAAAAAAGAAATCGCAAAAAAAGCAACTAAGAATCTACCTTTCGCACGTGACATTGTTCGTTTTGGACTTGGAATACCCCCCGTTTGGTCGATAACTGAATATTTGCTCGGTAAAGTAGATCATCGCCCCGGACGTCATTATTCATTTATAGCGAATCGTCCAGAGTAAAGACATATGACAAAAATTCTAATCACTGGTGCCCACGGATTTATTGGGAGACATCTTTCCAAGTTTTTAGCGGCGAAAGGTCATCAAGTAATGGGAATAGGGCATGGGAGTTGGGTGCGGGAGGAGGCTTTGAGCTGGGGTATACAAGAATGGTTAGATGGCGATATCAACCAAGATAATTTACGTATTTTACAAGAACGAGGAGAGCCTGAGTTAGTGTTTCACCTCGCCGGCGGCTCGACAGTCGGAGCCGCTATAAAAAATCCCTACGAAGATTTTCTACGCACAGTTCAGAGTTCAATTGAGCTACTAGAGTGGGTTCGCCTAGAGCTTCCCACGGTAAGGTTAATAGCTATTTCAAGTGCAGCAATCTATGGAGCAACATTCAATCGTCCAATCCCCGAAAATGCAATAGGAACACCCTATTCACCTTATGGATATCATAAGCAAATCATGGAGTCGGTATGTAAGTCCTATGGAGACAGCTATGGAATCGATTTTCGAATAGCACGATTATTCTCTGTATATGGGCCAGAGCTCAAGAAACAACTACTCTGGGACATTTGTAAAAAACTTAAAAATTCAAACTCAAATCTAATTCTCGGTGGTACAGGGGAAGAATTGCGCGACTGGGTCCATATTAAAGATGTTACTGCCGCTCTTGAATTAATCGGTTTCAACAATAACCCAAATCAATCCAATTACATTAATGTTGGAAGCGGTATTGGTACGAGCGTGAAACAAGTTGCAGAGATTGTTACTAATGCATGGCAAAAAAACTCAGGAAAAACTATAAAATCAAACTTTAGTTTTTCAAATCAAAACCGACCAGGTGACCCTTTTAGTTTGATTGCAGAACCCTTGAGTCTCGCCCATTTAGGCTTTTCCGCAAAAGTATCTCTGGATGAAGGAATTCATGAGTACGTTAAATGGTTTTACCAGTTAATTAAGGATTAATGTGATTCGAATAGCTTTCACTTTAATAGGGGGTAAATCCTGGATAGGAGGGCATAACTACCTAATTAATTTATTAAGGATTGTCACTACTAATAGACCTGACCTCGTAAAACCTGTTTTATTTTTTGGCACGGATACGGATCCTGAAGAAAGCCGTCCCTTCGAAATATTAAAAAATATCGAAATAATCATGTCCCCAGCGCTTAATGTAAATAGACGAACAAGTGCGCAAGTAATGAGTGTTTTGTTTGGGTCAGATAAATCCACTCGACGGTTATTCCACGAACATAAAATCGACGTGGTTTTTGAAAATGCACGATTCCACGGAAAAAATTTGGGAATCCCGGCAATCGCATGGATTCCTGATTTTCAACACCGCGAGTTGCCACACCTGTTTACAAAAAAATCATGGTGGAAGCGAGAGCTAGGTTTTCGAATGCAAATTAAATCTGGTCGAACTGTTATGGTCAGTAGTAATGACTCACGTCGCATTTGCGAACGATATTATCCGGGCGCAACCGGACGAACTCATGTCGTGCGTTTTGCCGTCTTGACAACAAATCAACCGAGCGAAGAAACAGTAACCAAGGTACGAAAGTGCTACAATATTCCTTCACGATATTTTTACTTGCCAAATCAATTCTGGCAGCACAAAAATCACTTGTTAGTGCTCGAAGCAGTGGCTCTACTCAAACAAGAACACCCTGACATAGTAATTATAGCATCAGGGAAAGAATTTGATCCCAACAAACCAAACCATTTTAAACGAATCGTGACGCGTCGAAAGGAACTCAAAATTGAAGATCAATTTCGTTTGCTCGGACTGGTTCCACACAAAGATGTCACACCATTAATGGTAGGTAGTGTTGCGGTTTTGAATCCATCGTTGTTTGAGGGGTGGAGTACGACTATCGAGGAAGCCAAAGGGCTTCAGGTTCCATTGATATTGTCAGATCTTTCTGTTCATAAAGAGCAAGCCGATGGAATAGCCCGCTTCTTTGACCGTACGAGCGCACCTTCACTAGCTAAAACATTAGTTAAGGTATGGCTTGGTGAACCAACAAAAATAACTAAGGAAGGTGAAGGATTTAAATCAAACACCCATCGCATTCAGCGTTTTGCAGATGATTTTATAAATCTTGTACGCCATGTTGTAACAAATCAAGATCAAACCTAATAAGTAGATGAAAGTTTCCATTATTACGGTCTCTTATAATAGTGCAAAAACTATTGAAGACACCATTCGTTCGGTCGCCAATCAAGATTATCTAAATATCGAACACTTGGTGGTAGATGGTTTGTCGACGGATAATACGATTCATATAGTAGAGGCCAATAGGCATCCTTATCTAACTGTCACCTCGGAGCCAGATAAGAATATTTATGACGCCATGAATAAAGGACTAAAACAGGCGCAAGGAGATATTATTTGTTTTCTTAATGCTGACGACTATTTTGCGTCGAACTTCGTTTTATCAAGAGTTGTTAGCCTAATATCTCAAAATGGCCTTGACGCGCTTTTAGCTGATGTTGGATTTTTTCACCCATCGAACCCACAAAAAATAGTAAGGCATTATCGTTCTAACCGTTTCACCCCAAAACGTCTCGCATGGGGATGGATGCCTGCACATCCTGGGTTATTTCTTAAGAAAACCGTTGCAGATCGTGTCGGTTATTTTAAAACAGACTATAAGATCGCTGGTGATTACGAGTACATTATTCGAGCCTTTCATGGTCAGAATCTAAAATATGATCACTTAGCAGAAATAGTGGTAAAAATGCGATTAGGCGGAGTAAGCACTGCGGGTTTGAGAGCAAAAATACAACTCAATAGAGAGGTGCTTCGAGCTTGCAAAGAGAACGGGATAAAAACGAACCTTCTAAAAATTTTATCGAAATACCCTGCAAAACTTTTGGAGACTATGTTCAAATGAAAATATTAGTGACTGGGGCTAACGGATTCATTGGGAAAGCTTTATGCAAAAAATTAAGAAATCAGCAACACGACGTAATCGCAGCTGTCCGCAGACGATGTAACATCTCTAACGTTACTATATTAGAAAATGAATATTCCTGGGAAAAAGCATTAATGAATCAAGATATTTTAATTCATACAGCCGGCCTCTCTCAGGTTCGAAAAGATACTGAAATCGACCCTCTAGAGGTATATCGTTCAGTAAATGTCCAAAAAACTCGTATATTAGCTCAGCAAGCGGCTGCCTCTGGAGTGAAACTTTTCATTTTTTTGAGTTCTATCAAAGTTAACGGTGAGCTGACAAAGACTAATTCTTATTTTTCATTTAGGGATGAGGCATCTCCTAAGGAGCCCTATAGCATTTCAAAATGGGAAGCAGAACAAACATTGCGTGAAATAGCAGCAAAAACCAATCTGAAGATTGTAATTATTCGATCTCCCTTAGTTTATGGTCCTGGCGTAAAAGGTAACTTTCTTTCGCTTCTTAACTTATTGGACCGAGGTATCCCTCTACCATTTGGAAGTATCAAAAATAAAAGAAGTCTAGTCGGACTAAATAATCTAATTGACCTAATCATCACCTGCACTGAACGTCCGGCGGCTGCTAACAAAACCTTCCTGGTGAGTGATGACGATGATCTGTCGACAACTGAATTACTTCAACGCCTAGCTTGCGCTCTTAACAAGCCCGTCAAGTTGTTGCCCTTCCCGACCTCAATCTTACAATTAGGTGCAAGTTTGTTAGGACGAAGAGATACCGCTCAACGTCTGCTAGGAAATCTTCAATTAGATATATCCCACACTAAGAAAGCGCTCGACTGGTCGCCTCCCGAGGGAATTGAGACATGCCTAAAAGAAACAGCGAGCTGGTATTTATCAAAAAAATGACTCGTCTATTAGATTTATTTTTTTCTGCGCTGGGCTTGATAACACTATCCCCTATCATTGCGCTAATCCTAATCCTTGGCTGGGTTGACACTAGATCGCCAATCTTTTATCAAAAACGTGTCGGGCGAGAACAAAAAACCTTTGTGTTACTGAAATTTCGTACTATGAAAATCAACACAGCATCTATCGCTTCACACTTGGCAGATAGCAACTCGATCACTAGAATAGGACATTTTCTTCGTCGAGCTAAATTAGATGAACTTCCACAGCTTTGGAACGTACTTAGAGGCGAAATGAGTTTGGTAGGACCTAGACCCTGTTTGCCCAATCAAGTTAAATTAATTAGAGAACGAAACAAATTCGGCATTTATAAAGTGCGCCCTGGAATTACTGGCTTAGCACAGACTCGTGGCATCGATATGTCGACTCCAGAATTATTAGCCGCAACTGATGCCGAAATGATAAAGACGCTCAATTTAAAAAATTACTTCAAATACATCCTCTTAACGATTTTAGGTAAAGGATTTGGAGATAGAATTAAGAATAAAAAACGACTGTAGCCAATAGACTTATAGAAATTAGGAGCCTACAAATGATAAAAAACTTTTTCCATAAAGCCTCGGAACCTATGTTAGCATTGCCCCGCTACGCTAAAAGGGCTATTGCCCTCACTGTCGATATTAACTTATGTATCCTCACAGTTTGGCTAGCGTTTTATCTTCGTCTTGGGGAATTTGTTAGTTGGACCTCTGGAGCACAATGGACTTCTGGGCTCCTGTCTGCAACAAGTGTATCAGTATTAATAGCACTGCCGTTATTCATCGTTTGGGGCTTATATCGTGCTATTTTTCGTTACTCTGGATGGCCAGCAATGGTGGCAGTCTCACGGGCCCTGATGGTCTACGGTTTATTATATTCTTGTATTATTACGATGATTGGGGTTTCTGGCGTGCCACGTACAATTGGCCTTATTCAACCACTCCTACTTTTTTTTGCGGTAGGTGGCTCGCGCGCGTTAGCGCGATTTTGGTTGGGAGGCGCCTACAGAAATCATTTGCAATCGGCCGCTATGCCTGTTGCTCTAATTTATGGGGCTGGCTCTGCCGGTCGACAACTTATGTCGGCTCTGTCTAATAGTTATGAAATGCGTGCAGTGGGTTTTCTAGATGATGATGACCGGTTACATGGTCATGCATTGAATGGACAACCTATCTTCTCTCCGGTTGACTTACCCGGACTAATTGAATCAAAAGGTATAACTCACGTACTATTAGCCATACCTTCCGTGACCCGTCGACGTCGTAATGACATATTAAAAAAAATTGCGCAACATCCTGTAGCTGTCAGCACACTTCCATCATTAACTGATCTGGCCGAAGGTAAAGTCACTACTTCAGATTTGCGCGATCTAGACATTGACGATTTACTTAGTCGGGATTCTGTGACCCCTAACCACATTCTTTTAGTAAAAAATATTACTAATAAGGTGGTATTGGTTACCGGTGCAGGGGGAACTATAGGAGGAGAACTGTGTCGACAGATTGTCAAACTAAAGCCAAAAAAAGTTTTACTAGTCGAAATAAGTGAGTACGCATTGTATTCGATTCACTCAGAGTTATCAGATTTAATTTATCAATCAGGCTCCAATTCTGAAGCCAAGAATTCACAGTTAATAGTACCGCTACTTGCCTCAGTTCAGGATAAAATGCGTATAACAGAAATATTGGATACTTGGTCTCCTGACACAATTTATCACGCGGCAGCCTACAAGCATGTACCTTTAGTGGAGCATAACCTTTCCGAAGGCGTTAAAAATAATGTTATCGGAACACTAACGGCCGCTCGAGCTGCAATAGCCAAGAATGTATCTGATTTTGTGTTAATTTCTACTGATAAGGCTGTTAGGCCAACTAACGTAATGGGTGCCAGCAAGCGACTCGCTGAGATATGTTTGCAAGCGCTGTTTGCCGAGAATGCAAGCATGAAGGCTACAAAACTATCAATAGTGCGATTTGGAAATGTATTAGATTCTTCTGGTTCTGTAATTCCCCATTTTCGTAAGCAAATTAGAGATGGCGGGCCGATTACACTAACTCACCCAGAGATTACTCGTTTTTTCATGACAATTACCGAGGCTGCACAGTTAGTAATACAGTCTGGTGCGATGGCCAAAGGTGGGGACGTATTTGTTCTTGATATGGGTGAGTCAGTAAAAATTGCTGATTTAGCAAAACGTATGATAGTTCTATCGGGTCTTTCAGTTAAAAACCAAACCAACCCAGATGGAGATATTGAGATCGTTATTACTGGGCTACGTCCCGGCGAAAAACTTTATGAAGAACTGCAGCTAGGTGATAACCCGCAACCAACTTTGCATCCCAAGATTCAAAGAGCTCAGGATCCCTTTATCCCTTGGACTGAACTTGAACCCGATCTTAAAACGCTTGATCTTTTACTTAGCCACAACAACGTAGAAGCCGTTATGACACTTTTACAAAAGTTAGTTGTAGAATTTAAGCCGATGGGCGAGATTGCAGATTGGATTTATGCCGCACAAATAGATAACTCGAAAAATCCGGAAAAAAACGAAGTTAATTGAAAGTAGTTCCCAAAACCAATCTTATTGCGATGATAGGTGTTCAGCCACTATGAAATCTATTAAAAAATTAAAAAAGGCCTTAGATTTTTAAAAGTTATAAAAAGAACAAAATAGTTCAATCCGTCGGCGACTATCATATGACTAAAAAGGTTATTTTTAACTTTTATTTTATGGCGGAGAGAGAGGGATTCGAACCCTCGATACGATATTATCGCATACACACTTTCCAGGCGTGCGCCTTAAACCACTCGGCCATCTCTCCCGTCTATTTAGGTATTTGTAAATTTTTATGATAACAAAGTCGTCATTCCTATATCGTAGCAGGTGTCTATGTCGCGTCTTGTAGTCACTGTTCTAATTCTCAAACCCAATAACTTTACGTTTTTTTTTAAATGCAAAAAAACGTTATCTGTTGACCAGTCGATTCCTTTAAATAAATTCTGAATGGGTCTACAAAGACCCAAACACCAAAAGCCTCCATCAGAGCTAGGGCCAACAACAACATCTTTGCAATCCTCTAAACAATTAAAAGCGACAATTAAATCATCAACACTTATGTCAACTATATCTCCCCCTACTATAAGGGTGCGACTGTAAAATTGCGATAAATAACTAAAAGTATTATGCATCCGTTCCCCGATGCATTGTCCTTTTTGCTCAAAAAACTTCCATCCTTTTTCGAAAGTATTCTGACTATAGAACCATTTTAAGTCCTCCTCTTCCATAGCGCTTAACGAAATCCATTTATCAGCGAGATCAATATTGTCAATTAACTTTAATATCTTTTTGACCAGAATTTCATATACTCGACTCGCATCTTCTTGACCCAACTCAGCTGCCAACCTTGTTTTTTTATAGCGCGAGCTTGGACTTTTTAAAAAAACTACTATTGCAGAATTATGTTTAATCATGGTTCTGATAAATTTTATTTAAGGCGGAATCGGGAACTTTAAAAAACCAGGCTAATCTCAAACCCCACATTAAAAAAGTAGTTCTTAGAATACCATATTTTCTCCATCGCCTACTTGAGGCTCCGATTCTATGGGACGAAATATATGGTTGATACGATTTTAGTTTTTTAGAAAGCGCGATATCTTCCATAATTTCAACATTAGGAAAACCTCCAATTTCATCAAAAATTTCTCGGTTTATGAAGATGCCTTTATCTCCAGTGGCAATTTTTGAAATCCTCGAGCGAAAATTCATGCAAGACTCTATAATTCTAAAAATCCAATGCCTATCCCTTAAATCAATATCAAAAAAACCCCAACTTTTCTCTTGATTTTGACAAAGCAATTCGCTTCGAGCAATATTAACTATTTTTGTATCAGCATGAACAAACCAGTATATATCTCCGTTAGCATGCTTTACCCCTTCATTCATTTGATTTGCGCGACCCCTCTTTGCCTTGACTAATTTGACGTGATTACAAAGATTTATGGTATTGTCTGTACTCCCTCCGTCTACGATAATTATTTCATCTCCTTCTTCACACCAAGAAGTTAGTTCATTTATCAATTCAATAACAATTTTTTCCTCATTGAAAACTGGAACTATTATTGAAATATTTTTTTTATCGCGCATCAACTCTAGCTTTGCAAAGCGCCCCCACAACTACTACCTTTACCAGCTAGGCAACCATAACAATGTTCATCCACCGCAATTGAACTATTTTTTAAACGCTTTGGGTCAAGTTCCGAAACATGGAGTGGTTTATTTTGAAGCGCGGGAAGTTCTAGCATTTGGTTAAAATCACAATCAAATACATATCCCTGCCAATCAATGCTAATCATTTTTTTACACATTACTTTATCTAAATTCGAGCTGTTAAAACTGTCTCGTAATAGAGCATTATAATTATCTAGTTCTCCAATTCTTATTAAATAATCTTTAAATCTTTTTATAGGCATGTTGGTCAATGTTAATAGTTCATTGAAATGAACCCCATATTGAGACAAGGCGCTGCGATACTCATCGATTAGGTCGCTTGAAGCAGGAGGAAGAAAAGGACCATTTGGGTTATAAACCAAATCAAGAGTTAGCTCTCTGTCTATTCCATAACCCACTTTATTTAATTCTTTGAGACCATATATGCTTTTTTCAAACACTCCCTTTCCCCTCTGAACATCGACATTTGCTTTACTGAAACAAGGTAACGAAGCTATCACCTTTACCCGATATTTTGCAAAAAACGTAGGAAGATTTAAATTTTTTAAATCATAAAGGATAGTCAAATTACACCGATTCGAAATTGATAAATTTCGTTTTCTTAACTCTTTAATCAAAAATCTAAAATAAGGATTTAATTCTGGAGCTCCGCCTGTAATATCAATGAACTTGCAGGAAACAAGCTCTAAAAAGTCTAGTATTGAGAACATTGTTTTCTTTGTCATTATCTCATGCCTATTGGGACCTGCCTCAACATGACAATGAGAGCAGGCCTGATTACATTTATATCCGAGATTGATTTGTATAGTATCTAGGGCATTTCTTTCAAGGGTAAACATAATTTTGTCTTTACGGCGAAAATGTAAATTTTCTATTTTTCGAGGAACTTAAGACCTTATTTTTTCGCTCTGAACGAAAAAGTTCTAGATTAACAGCAAATTTTGGATGGCTCCTTAATAAAATTTGCGTCGCGAGAATTGCTGCATTCTCAGAGTTATCTATTGCAACCGTCGCAACTGGAACTCCAGCAGGCATCTGTACTATCGAGTACAGGGAATCTAAGCCATTCATTTTTGTTGAAGAAATTGGAACTCCTATCACTGGTAGAATCGTTAACGAGGCAACCATACCAGGCAAATGGGCAGCGCCCCCAGCGCCAGCAATTACAGCAGCAAAATTTCTATCAAAAAGATTGGAAGCATAATCGAACATTTTATCCGGAGTCCTATGGGCTGATACTATATCAAGCTCAAAAGGGACCTTTAACTTTTTCAGACATTCTACTCCCTTGCTCATCACTTCCATATCTGATTCACTTCCCATTATGACCGCTATCAAAGGCTGATTAGACATTTGATTATCCTTTTATGAAAACTCATTTATAAGTCGGTTAGCAATTTTTTCTGCAATCTCTAGAGTATCACCTAAAACAGTAACATGACCAATCTTTCTTCCTGCTCGATTATCCCCTCTTTTTAAATAATCGTGTTTGAAAATCATCTCACTACTTTTGCTATTTAGCAATTTTATTATCTCATTAGTTTTACTCTGATATTCTGACGCAAAAACGTTGAAACAAACCGAATTAAATAACAATTTACAAGGCAGGACATTTAGTCCACTAACAGCTCTTATATGTTGTTCAAACTGTGATACCGAACAAGCCTCTATTGTAAAATGTCCACTGTTGTGTGGTCGCGGCGATAATTCATTGATTAAAATTTCACCTTCTGCAGTTAGAAAAAACTCAATACCCAATACTCCAACATATTCAAGTTTTTCAACCAGGCTTTTGGCAATTGATTCTATACGAGCTTTAATTTCTGATTCAATTTGAGCGGGTGCTTTGCAGAGCTTAAGTGCATTTGTGTCTTTATCCATAAAAATCTCTGTCACGGGGAGTGTTTCAACATTGCCGAAGATGTCTCTCGCAACCATTATAGCTAATTCCTTATCAAGATCGACCATTGCTTCAATATAACCAGGGCAAGTGTTGAGTGAGGACAGTTGCGCTTGACTGGAAATCTTCACCACACCCATACCGTCGTATCCCCCTCGGCGAGCTTTCCAAATAAGCGGAAAGGTATAATCTAGGTCGCCAATATCATTAATATCTGAAAACCTCCCAACAGGAAAACCCATTTTTTGCAATGACTTTTTCTGAACAAACTTATCTTGAATTATCCCCATCACCGATGCCTGAGGTCTGATAACAGTATTCTGACTTTCTAGCTCTTGCAAACATTCGAAATTCACTTTCTCTATGTCAAAGGTTAGAACATCAACGATTTCCGAAAATCTTGATAGATCTTGCGCGTTATCAAAATCCCCTTTAATTAATTTATGACACGCTTTAGATGCTGAACAATTATCGTTTGGATCAAGAACATAAATATGTTTCCCCAGTTTTTTTGCGGGGCTAATCATCATCTGGGCCAACTGCCCTCCTCCAGCAATGCCTATTATCTTTAATTCATTTTCTTTCATTCTATTACTTCAGCTCATTGTATTTAAATGTCACTCGAACCTATCCCTACACATATTTTTGTTGATGGTTATATCTTATAAATAACATTTTTGATAAACTTAAAAACGTAAGACTATCGGTTTACTATAGAGTTTGCCATCTAATCAACTTAAAGCAACCATCCACTATCTATTAGGATTATATTACGAAATGGGAAATGATAAGAAAAACAACTTGAAAAAGCCAACAAGAGACGAAGCAATGGAAGCTGTGCGGACATTGATACGTTGGGCGGGCGATGATCCCTCCAGAGAAGGACTTATAGATACCCCAAAAAGAGTGGTAAAGTCATACACAGAATTTTTTTGTGGATATGATCAAGATCCTGAATCTGTGCTCTCGGCTACCTTTTCCGAAACTCAGAATTACGATGAGATGGTAATACTAAAAAATATGCGTCTGGAAACCCATTGTGAACACCATATGGTTCCTATTATTGGAAAAGCTCACGTAGGTTACTTACCATCTGGGAAGGTTGTCGGACTTAGTAAAATAGCTAGATTAGTCGATGTCTATTCTAAACGATTACAAATACAAGAAAAACTCACGTCGCAAATCGCTGACACTCTCGAAGAAATTTTAAAACCTAAGGGAGTCGCGGTCGTTATTGAGGCTCAACATCAATGCATGACTACACGCGGAGTACACAAACCAGGCACTAGCGCAATAACTAGCCGTATGCTTGGCTCTTTTCGGACAGATTCTAGCACTCGTCGGGAATTCCTCAGTATTATTCAAAGAACAGATCAAGAAAATCTTATGGTATAGACGGGTCGCGTTTAAAGATTAAGGAACCGGATCGTAGCCTTTTCCCCCAAATGGATTGCATCTGATAAATCTGTTTATTGTCAGCCATAAACCTTTAATTATTCCGTACTTTGAAACGGCCTGTAACGCGTATATGGAGCAAGACGGTGTGAATCGACAGGATGGAGCAAAAAAAGGAGATACATATCGAATATACAATTTGATAAACCGAATAGTCATTTGACGTTGGAAATGGATCATTTTTCAGCGAACTCCCAATCAGTTCCCTCAGGACCATCTTTCAACAAAATATTTCTTGATGCTAATCTATCTCTTATCTGATCCGCCAATTTAAAATTTTTATTTTTTCTTGCCTCGTTACGTTCCTCTATGCATTTCATAATTTCACCCTCTTCAATCGATGCAACTGTATCAGATGTCTTAAACCATGACTCAGGTTTTTCTTTTAAAAATCCTAATAAACTTGCACCATCCAGCAATTCCTCTACAAGCTCCGACCGTAAAGCGGATTTTTTAGTATTCCTAATTTCCTTGCATATTTTAATAATTATAGAAAGGGCTTCAGGCGTATTTAAATCAGCACAAATGGCCTTAAATACTCTATTGCTCTGTGATATTTTCTGGCGACAAGATTCGCCAGAAGAAAAATCCGCTAAAGTTCGGTAAATTTTATCGAGACTCTGACGAGCTCTTGAAAGTGTTTCGGATGTCCAGTTGAGCGGCTGACGGTAATGCGTTGTGATAAGCGCATATCGTACCACTTCCCCTGGATTACTTTTTAGAAGATCCTTTGCCAAAATTATATTACCTAGAGATTTTGACATTTTTTGGCCTTCTATGGTGACATGTCCATTATGAACCCAATAATTTGCATATTTTTCATTATGAAAAGCGCATTCACTTTGTGCTATTTCATTTTCATGATGAGGAAAAATAAGATCCATCCCGCCCCCATGAATGTCGATACCCGAGGAAAAGATACTTCTCACCATAGCTGAACATTCTATATGCCAACCTGGCCGTCCAAAGCCCCACTCACTATCCCAGCCAGGCACACCATCTGCAGATGGTTTCCATAACACAAAGTCGGATGGATGCCGCTTATATGGTGCAACTTCTACTCTCGCACCAGCTAACATTTCTTCTTGATTTCTTTTTGATAATGCACCATAACTCGCATATTTACTCACTTCAAACAAAACATGGCCGTTCGCAAAATAAGCGAAATCTTTGCTTATTAAGTCTTTTATAAGTGCAACTATTTCCTCAATGTTATCGGTGACACGTGGTTCAAATGTAGGTTCGAGAACACCAAGTGATGCCATATCTTCTCTATAAGCAGCGATAAATTTTTCTGTAATCTTTTTAAATGACGTCTTACTTTCCGAAGCAGCGATAAAAATCTTATCATCAATATCTGTAAAATTACGGGCGTACAAAACGTTTGGATAGATTGTTTTTAACAACCTAAATAAAATATCGAAAACGATTGCAGGTCTGGCGTTTCCAACATGCGGAAAATCGTAAACAGTGGGTCCACAGACATACATAGTGATTCTCTTATCCGTTTTTGGGATGAAAGGTTTCGTAGATTTCGTATAAGTATCGTAAAGATTAATGGCCAATGTGAGAGGATTTAACTTTTTAATTAATTTACGTTTAGTTTAATTCTTTGCGCTTGAACAACAATTATCATTAATCATACAATATACCAAATCATTTGGACAAAGGCATAATGGCTAGTAAAATTAAAACTATTTTTTTTGAACCGAGAACATCAATTGAACAGGTAGAGGAAGGAACATCCTTAGCGCCTAAATTCAACGAAGACGGATTAATCCCTGTAACAACCACCGAGTGGGAAACTGGGGAAGTCCTTATGATGGGCTTCATGAACCCAGATGCGCTGATTAGGACTATTAAAACTGGTTTTGCTCACTACTGGAGTCGAAGTAGAGCAAAAATATGGAAAAAAGGTGAAACAAGCGGAATGTACCAATCGGTAAAAGAACTAAGAATTGATGACGACCAAGATGCTGTCTGGATGCGAGTAACCCTAGCAGGCGATAAGGCGAGTTGTCATGTAGGCTATAAATCATGTTTTTATCGCCTAATTCCTCTAGGAGAATCTCCTGTTAAACTTCAATTTAAAGAGAGAAAAAAGGTTTTCGACCCCAAAGTTAAATATGGGGACATTCCGAATCCCACGAAACTTTGAGTTCCGAGAGGATCAAAAATAATCTTTTCTTTTTCGTATCTCACCAAATATAGCAACATCATTAGAGTCTGGCATTCCAAGCCCATTTCTCAAAGCCCGGCTATGAGTTCTCAAAAAAGGATTGGTTTTCCTCTCTACGCCTATTGAAGTAGGAACCGTTGGAAGGCCTTTTTCTGTTGCCGATAACACTTCAATCTGCCTGGTGAGCAGATTTACGTTATTTGGCTCGATGGTTAAAGCAAACCGTAAGTTTGCTTTTGTATACTCATGAGCGCAATAAACTAGTGTGTCATCTGGCAGCTTCATAAGTTTACTTAGGCTTTTAAACATCATGCTGGGTGTGCCCTCGAATAAACGCCCACAGCCCAGAGCAAATAAAGTATCTCCAACAAAAACTTTGCTTAACTTTGGAAAATAATAAGCGACATGGCCCAATGTATGACCTGGTACACCAAGTACTTCTACTTCAAAATTACCAAGTGTGAGCAAATCTCCGTCTTTTACCGAGTCATCCGCATCAGGTACTCTTTTTTTTTCGAAATCATATTCTGAACAAAATATTTGGCAATCCCATCTTTTTTTCAACTGAGAGTTGCCTCCAATATGATCATGGTGATGGTGTGTATTCAGAATAAATGAAAGCGCCCATCCTTTGCTCTCTAAATACTCTGTAATCACTTTATCGTCCGGTGTATCAACCGCGATTGCAACCCCTTGATCTAAGTCGGCTAAGAGAAAACCATAATTATCAGTAAGACAGGGAATAACGTTAATTTGGAAATTTTTCATTTGAAGCCAAACCTTGCACTAGTTTAAAAAAATACCTAAGGTATAAGTATATCAAATAAAACTACATAGCGAAGTAAAACACCATGAAAACGCTAATAACAAACGCAAAAGTTGTAAATGAGGAAAGACTAGAGGACTTTGATGTCTTAATAGAGAACGATAGAATCATTGAGATAGGAAAAGACCTTCAACATAAAAGAGTAAATCAAGTGATAGATGCAGAAAATTTGTATCTTTTGCCAGGTATCATCGACGATCAGGTACATTTTAGAGAACCTGGTCTTACACATAAAGCCACGATTGCCAGTGAGTCGAGTGCAGCCGTCATTGGAGGTATTACCAGCTTCATGGAAATGCCCAATGTAATTCCGCCTACAACAAACATGGAAGCAATTGAGGAAAAATTAAGAATTGCTCAAGCAACTTCGTTAGCTAATTTCTCATTTTATATTGGAGCTACCAACGAAAATATCGAAGACTTATTGGGATTAGATGAGAGTTTGGTTTGTGGTGTCAAAGTTTTTATGGGAGCCTCTACCGGCTCCTTGTTAGTGGATAATCATGATGCACTAGACAAAATTTTTTCTTCCATCAAAATACCCATCGTAACCCATTGCGAAGACAACGAAATGATTGTCAAAGAACTAAAAAAAGTTAAAAAAAAGTACGGTGACCAAATTCCTGTTAAACTACACCCTAAAATTCGGTGCGCCGATGCTTGCGAAAAATCAACGCGCCTAGCAATTTCTCTTGCTCAAAAGTACTCAAGCAATTTGCATGTATTACATATTTCAACTGCTCAAGAACTAAAGTTGTTTTCCGACCAACCCCTTAAAAATAAGAATATTACTGCCGAGGTTTGCGTGCATCATTTATGGTTTAATGAAGGCGACTATGACAAACTTGGAAATCAAATCAAATGCAATCCGGCAATAAAAACAAAACAAGACCAAGAAGCGTTGATAAAAGCTGTAAACTCAAACCGATTGGATATCATAGCGACAGATCATGCACCTCATACTATCTCAGAAAAGAAAGGCCAATACACTGAAGCGCCAGCGGGCATTCCTTTAGTTCAGCATTCACTATTGAGTCTGATAGATCATTTTAAAAACGGAAAATTTAGTCTTGAGACCATTGTCCAAAAAGCTTGTCATAATCCTGCCCTAAGATTCGGGGTTAAAAACAGAGGTTTTATAAGAGAGGGTTACTATGCCGACTTAGTGCTTTTAAATTTAAATAAAGGTACAGAGGTCAATAAGCAGAGTATTAAATACAAATGCAAGTGGTCTCCATTTTTGGGTCACAAATTTAAATCAAAGATTGAAAAAACCTTTGTCAACGGAAAAGTAATATATGACGGACAAAACCTAATTGTCTCAAATCGATTCGTTCGCCCACTTGAATTTAATCGTGATCCATGACCTACAGTCGCTTATCAATTAGCCCCTCTTTTGAAGATGAATTATTAAGCTCCTCAAGCTCGGCAACACCACCCAGTCTCTTTGAATTAGCTCGCAAAGCCTCCCCAATCATTTTTTCTTTATGAAATGAGACGAATAAATTGTAATTATTTACGGAAGGTATATTCGATGAAAATGGAAAACTATTACCGTTGCTTCGACCTAGATATGTTATTCTTCTTTGCGCAATCAGATCATCTATATTTATCATGTTAGAATCAGGAGAAATTGACCTAATGTTTCTTTGATTAGCAAAAATGGCCGTCTTGTCGACTTCGGACATCTTATTTTTGCTCGCCATTAATCCTACCGCTGCTAAACTAGCACCAGCAGGACCCCCAAAAAGGGCTCCTCCAGCAAGTTTAATAGCTGGTGCTATTTTATCTTTAGAAATAGCTCTATAAATTGAACCGACTATCGGAATATGGTGCAAAGGATTTATAAGATCTAATATGTCTTTAAAATTAAATCCATCATCTCCAAAAAACTTTCCAAATATATTTTTTTTTGGATTAGCTGGACTCAAATTCTGCAGTTCAGTATTAGGAGGAACTTTCAACTCTGACATAATAATTATAATTGTTAGACACGACTATCAAGATGCAAGTAATGTGCCAGGATAAAAACAAGTATATCAGGGTAAACTTGTATTTATTCGGCAAAATTTTGCCGTTCCCGGAATAATTGTGTATTGTTAAAACTTAAGAGTAATATCCAGAGGAGAAAGGTAATTAGACTTATAAAAGGTGCTTTTATTTCTTCAATCTTGCTGACCTCTCTAGTAGGCCCTGCTCAGGCAAAAACAACCGAAGCAAAAGGGCGAATTGACTGGGAAAAACTCAAAATAGAGGAAAGAAAAATTGGGATGGAACAAAAGCGTCTTCAATACGATGCGCTAAAACTGCAAATCGAAGGCTGCAAACAGATTTACGAATCAGATTCGAAGGCCAAGACGGCTTGCTTGAAAAAGTATTTATTTCAACTTTCAGAGATATTTGGGCATAACGACTAGAACAAAAGAGATTAACCGATAACGTGCTCATAAAAAATACTTAGATATTAAACAAATAAGCTTCGAGACAGTCTTTTTTTCAAAAACTATTTAAATTTTTTTATTTTGCAGGATGATTGAGCCTAAAATTTCTTAAAAACCAAGAAATACATGTAGTAAAACGCTATACTGATTTATAATAGAAAATTATATAAATTTAGAGGAGTCTCTGATGGCAATGGACGCAACTACCGAACAATTTGTAAAAAATCTAGCTGAAAATGGCGGCCCTGCATTTCACGAACTACCTGTTGATAAATGTCGCGAAGTTTATAAAGAGCTAGTTATACAGCTATCCGGTGAACTAGCTGATATTGGCGATATTAAAGAAATATCAATTCCTGGAGGAAACGGGCAAATTACCCTAAGGGTTTACACCCCAAAAAATAAAACGAACAAGATGGCAGGTGTTGCCTATTTCCATGGTGGTGGCTGGGTGATCGGGGACTTAGATACGCATGACCCAGTATGTAGGCGTCTCTGTCAAAAATCAGATTGTGTGTTTTTTTCGGTAGATTATAGACTAGCCCCGGAGCATAAGTATCCAGCCGGGATAGACGACTGTATCACTGCTACCCAATGGATTTATGATAATGCAGCAGAACTTGGGGTAGATCCAAAGAGAATTGGTGTAGCGGGCGATAGTGCCGGTGGAAATATGGCAGCGGTGGTTGCTCAGGAACTAAAAAATGTCGTCGCTTACCAACTGTTAATGTGCCCTGCGGTAGATTTGTCTGACAAAAGCTATCCTTCACGGGAAGAATATGGACAAGGGGAATATTTACTCTCAATGAAAGATATGGTTTGGTTTGGAGGACATTTAGCCACAGAACTCGAAGAGTTGTTAGAACCGAAAGCCTCACCAATATCGAATAATAACCTATCTGGTCTACCACCTGCCCTTACGGTTACCGCAGGTTGTGATCCTTTATGCGATGAAGGAAAAGCATATGCGGACAAATTATCTGAAGCTGGGGTCGATTCCGAGTATAAGTGTTATGAAGGAACTGTTCATAATTTCTATCAGTTTCCAGCAGTACTGGAAACCGGGCTGGAGGGTCTAGATTTCATGGCAGCAAGATTAAAAGACCGTTTGTAATATAAGATAATCCGATCTTCAAAGGTATTTCACGCTTTCAAACAACCGTCCAAACTCACATCTATAATGATGAGAAGGTTGCTCGTCCTTATCTAGCAAAGCTCTAATTTCCAAAAGTGCGGGTTCTATCCAAGATACGTCCACAGGATATTCCATTAAAGCAACATCGAACCTCATTTCAGCCTTATTTTTTAATAAAAAGTAAGGAGTACGAAAGCGGTCTGCATTACAATAGAGAAAGTAACCGATACCGTCAACGGAGAAACCTTTCCTACGAAGAATCCAAACGTATAAGTCCATTTGCCGCTTATAGGTTATTTTCCAAGGCTCATCGAGAGACAGTTCTTTTTCTGGACTTTTTAGAGACGTACTCTTGTAATCCACGACATGCAGTCTCTTGGTTTCTAGGTTTAGCCAAACATCGTCCAGCCCACCTCCAATTTTTAAGTTCGTTAACTCATGTACAGTATTTAATCTTCCCTCTGCGCCGAAGTGTAAACTTTGAGTCCACAATTCAAATTCTTTGTGTTGAAAGGGGACGAGATGACCCAGTCCTTTGTTTTTAAGAAAAGGATGCGGTTTTTGTGTTTCCCGGAATATTTTAAAGTCTTTTTTTAGTAATACGTCGGTGGCTTCATTTATATTATAGCCAGGAACTGATGGGAATTTTACGCCTTTTTTTTGCTCTAAGAAAAAACAAGCTGGGCATTTCATAAAATTTTCGATTCTTGTTCTACTCAATTCATAAGGAGAATGATTGTTAGGATCATAAATCCCGCGATGACGGTTTTTTTTAATATTTTTTTTCATAACGACAATAGTCTAAGCAAGAATCATAAATATTACACCTGCGATAATAAAACTCATTCCTATTAGCTCGAGCAAAGACGATTTTTCTTTAAAGAAAAGAATAGAAGCTAAAAATGTGAAAACTAATTCTATTTGGCCTACCGCCCTCACTTGTGCTGCATCTTGCATAGTGAAGGCTGTAAACCAAGCAATGGAGGCCAGAATCCCCGCAATGCCCACAGAAACGCATTCCTTCCAATGCAAAAACATCTTTACAATTGTTTCTCTCTCGCGAAAAAAAATCAAAGTCCCTAAAATAAATGATTGAACCACCAGGGATACAAGTAATGTAAATCCTGCGCGCATCAAAAAATCACCTTCGGTCAGTGATAACGCTGCAGCCCGGTATAAGACGACAGAAAGACCAAGCGCTGCACCCGACCCTATGCCCCAAATCGTGGAGGTATTAGTGAGGCTACTTAAGACGTGTCTTGGAGAAATACCTGCTCCTTTTACAGCCAATATTAGAACTCCAAGAGTTGTAATCATCAAAGCAAGAAGCTCATTCAATGAAAGCGGCTCTCCCAAAATAAAATAGGCTAAAATAGCAACTTGCACTAACTCCGTTTTTGAAAACACGGTTCCTATTGCGAAATTTCGCTGCTCAAACATTGAAATAAGTAGTATTGTAAATACAATCTGGGCTATTCCTCCAAAAATACAATAAAAGAAAAATAAAAAAGACGGAGACGGGACCGCAAATCCAAAATATTTTTTTAGAAACACCAGATAACATACGGCAAATGGAAGGGCGAACAAAAAACGTGTGTAGGATGCCCCAAGAGTAGTTAAATTAGACGCCGCTTTTTTTTGAAGAACTGAACGAAGATTCTGAAAAAATGCACCAATGATAGTTATGACTACCCAAGGTTCAATCATAGACGACCTGCAATCCTGATAATTAGCTTAATCAAAGCAAATTAACTTTGCATCACCAATTCTTTAGGGAGGCTAAAAACAACTTCTTCCTTAATTCCCGGCACCTCTTTTACCTCAAGACCACCTCTTTTCCGCAATTCTTCAACAACCTGTTCCACTAAAATTTCAGGAGCTGATGCACCAGCAGTTACGCCAACACTTTTTTTATCAATTAGCCAAGTATCCTTTATCTCACTTGAACTATCGATTAGAAATGCAGGTATGCCTTGTTTCTCCGCAATTTCTTTTAACCTATTTGAATTAGAACTTGTTTGAGAACCAACAACAAGTATAAGGTCACACTTACCGAGCATCTGCTTAACTGCATCTTGACGATTTTGGGTGGCGTAGCATATATCCTTTTTCTTTGGGCCGACTATAGCCGGGAAATTTGTTCTTAAAGCATCGATGACTTCAGATGTATCATCCATAGATAACGTTGTTTGAGTAACAAACGCCAGAAAAGAAGGATCTTTTACTTTTAATTTGTCTACATCGTCGACAGACTCTACCAGGTAAATTCCTCCATGGCTTCCCGGCCTAGTTCGATACTGCCCCAGAGTTCCTTCAACTTCTGGATGACCAGCATGCCCGATAAGAATGCATTCTCTACCCTCGTCCTGGTAACGATTAACCTCCATGTGAACTTTGGTGACTAAAGGACATATCGCATCGAAGATCCTAAGCTTTCTTCTCTCCGCTTCCTCCTTGACGGCTTTGGCTACGCCATGAGCACTAAATATGACTGTTGAGCAATCAGGCACTTCATCCAATTCATCAACAAAGACGGCTCCTTTGTCTCTTAACCCGTCAACAACATATTTATTGTGGACGACTTCATGTCTAACATAGACAGGGGCTCCAAAAAGTTCCAGGGCTCTCTCCACTATTCCGATTGCCCTATCAACACCGGCGCAGAAGCCACGTGGATTTGCTAGTTGTATTTTCATATTAACGCTCAAAAAATTTAATTATATGATTTAAAAATTAATGCTTCCACTACATCTTTAACTAATTTTGAAACTCTTTCTTACAAAAGACTTGTATATAAATAAATAGGATAGCGCCGATGGTGATAGATGAGTCTGCTATATTAAAATTAGGCCATGAAATGTCTCCCCAAAACAAATGGATAAAGTCAATCACATAGCCATACATAAGTCTGTCAAGCAAATTACCTATTGCCCCAGCTAGGATAAAAGTTATGGAAAAACTCTCTATTTTGGAGGTTTCTGCTGTTCTTTTTATCCAAAAAACCAAAATGGCCGAAATAAATATGGAGACTAATATTAAAAACCAGCGTTGCCATCCTGGCTGGTCGCTTAGTATCCCAAAGGCAGCGCCCGGGTTGTAGACTAGTAGAAAATCGATACCTGGCATGATATTAAAAGCTTTTCCGTACTCTAAATAGGTATCCAATAAAATTTTCGAAACTTGGTCTGCAATTACAATTACCAAAAGAAGTGCCATGTAAGGGAAATATTTTTTCATTATTTTCCTATATTAGATAAGATTTTTTTTGCCTCAAGGCAATCTAGCTTTACCTGCTCTGCCATAATATCGAAAGACTTAAATTCTATATCGTTCCTTATGAACTCGACAAATTCTACCTTTACTTTTTTTCCATAGCAATTCTCGGAAAAGTTGAATAAATGCACCTCTAACACAAATTGGGGGTCGCTTATTATTGGTCTTGAGCCAACATATCCGACACCACCTATCTTTTTTTGGCCTAGTCCTTCTACCTCCACGGCAAAAATACCTGATAGAGGTGTTTTAAAATTAATTAGATTCAAATTTATTGTAGGAAAACCCCATTTCATCCCCCGCTTGTATCCATGGCAAACTTTGCCACTTATAAAATATCTGTAGCCAAGAGCTTTTTCCGCTAATGTTAAGTTTCCGGTTTTTAAATAACCTCGAATTAAAGTGCTAGATATTCGCAAATCATCCAATTTAAAAGGAGGCACCACCTCAAGCTCAAAGTCAAAAAATACGCTTTCCCTTTCTAAGTACTCTTGACCTCCTTCTCGACCTCTTCCAAACTTAAAATCATGTCCTACGATCAAATGTTTGATACCGAGCTGTTTAATTAAAATATTTTCAAGGAATTCTTTTGCGCTACATTTTGCAAGGGAATCATCAAATTTTAATACAAGTAATCTGGAAACACGTTTTTCTTTTATGATCTCAATTTTTTCCCTTAAACGCATCAACCTATCGCTATTATACTCACCGGCGAAATATTCGGACGGCTGAGGTTCAAAAAGAATAACTAAAGTTGGCAAATTAAGCCTTTTCCCTGCCCTTGTCAAACGTCTGATGAGGTCACTATGCCCCAGGTGAATTCCATCAAAGTTACCGATAGTTGCGGCATTGCCGTAATGAGTTTCACGCAAATTAGTAAGGCCTCTAATTAACTCCATTAACCCTGTTTAACTCCATCAATATGTTAATTAAAAATTCGTGTTAAGTATTTGAATGAGCTTCATATCCCGTAAAGTTGATTTATTTTCTGTTTGTTCATTCCAAGTACGAAAGATGTAGCAAAATAAGTCAAACTCCCCGCGCCTATAATTAGAAAAAGATATAAGAAACGAAGCCAAAACTCTGAGATAGCATCAAAATCCAATTTTGATGCTAGCCAATAGAGAATCAGACTCATGAAAACCGAGGCTACCATTATCCTTAAAAAATTGATTTTTTCATCGCCATTAATTGTGTTCTCCGAGATTTTAAGACAAACAAAAAGCAACATGGCATTTAACCAAGCTGCTATTGAGGTAGCCAGAGCTAGACCGACATGTCCAAAATAATTCATAAAGACAACATTAAGAATCGTATTCAAAATAAGCGCAACGACCGCAAACTTAACCGGGGTTAACATATCTTTCCGCGCAAAATAAGCCGCCGCCAACACCTTAATTAGTATAAAAGCGGGCAAACCTAATGCATAAGCTCGCAAACTTTTTGTGCATTGTTCCACGTCAAATATCGTCATCTCGCCATATTGAAATAGAGAAACAACAATTGGTTCAGCCAATAAAATTATGCCAACAGTAGAGGGAATGCCTAGAAATAGAGTCCAATTTATTGAATGCTTGACAGCGGCATCAAATTTTTCAAATTCAGCGCTAATTGCAAATTTTGACAATGAGGGTAGGATAGCCGTCGCTAATGCTATTCCGAAAACTCCTAAAGGAAGTTCAATGACCCTGTCGGAATAATATAACCAACTTATGCTACCGGCAGTTAAAAAAGAAGCTATGATTGAGTCGATTAGGATATTTAATTGAGCAACAGAACCTCCTAAAATACCAGGCACCATCAATTTAAAGACTTTTTTTACTCCTTCATGTTCAAATCCTGAGCGAATAGTTACTCGAAATCCTAAGCGGCGCACACTAAAATATTGTAGTGTGAGTTGCAGTACTCCGCCGATAAAGACACCAACCGCCAAGCTGTATACTGGCACTGAAAAAAAAGGGCTTAAAAAGATTGCTGCCAAAATCATGCAAATGTTTAATAAAGCAGGGGTAAAAGCCGCTATCGCAAATCTTCCAAAAACGTTCAAAATGCTAGCAAAAAATGCCGTTAATGAGATAAAAATCAAGTATGGGAAAGTGATTCTTAATAACCCTACTGACAGTTGATACCTTTCGGAATCTTGCTCAAAACCAGGAGCGAAAATGATTATCACAAAAGGGGCAAGGATAATTCCAAAACCCACGACCAAACCAAGAATTACAATTAAGGCGCTTATTTGCGAATCAAGAAAAAGGTTTAAATTGTTTTTATTCCGCGTTTCATGGTATTCCGTCAAAACAGGTATGAAAGCAGTCGAAAAGGCACCTTCAGCAAAAAATCTTCGGAACAAATTCGGTATTTTAAAAGCGATAAAAAACGCATCGGTATAAATACTGGCCCCGAATAATCGAGCTATTAGCATATCTCTAAGGTATCCAAGAAGCCGCGAAAGAAGAGTCATTTTCCCTATTACAGTTGTGGAACCAATTATCTTTCTAAACACAATTAATCAGCCTCAAATATTTCAAAATCGTTTGCTTTAAAGTAAACTAACCAGTCTTTACTAACAAATCAAACAATTTGATACAACTAACGTATTAAACAAGGAGTAATAGTTGGCAAATACAAACCAATCAAAAAAAAGAGCAAGACAAGCGGAAACACGTAGGCGACAAAATGCTGGGAAAAAATCTCTACTGAGAACCAGCATAAAAAAAGTATTAAAAGCAATCTCTGCTGGGAAAAAAGAAGATGCAGCCAAAGCCTTAAAAATAGCTGAACCGATTGTTGATAAAATGGCAGGTAAAAAGATTATCCATCGGAATAAAGCCGCCCGAATAAAAAGTCGCCTTGTCAGAAAGATCAAGCTTATTTCCGCTCAATGATTAATTAACTATCAGATTATCTCGGTGAACGACCTCAGGTTCTCTAGAAAATCCTAGAACATCCTCAATTTCAGACGAAGATTTGCCAATAATCAAATCACACTCACCACTAGAATAGTTTGAAAAGCCGGTAGCAATTTTCAAGGAATTTAAATCTAACACTTCTATCAAGTCGCCTCTTTCAAAGGTGCCGGTAACCTTTTTTATTCCCACGGAAAGGATGCTACCGCCCCTTTCACGCAATGCTATGCATGCTCCATCATCCAGAACTATTGAACCTTTTGTAGTTAATAAGCCACCGAGCCATTGTTTCCTAGCAGTGATTTTTTCTGCATTTGAAAAGAGCAAGGTACCGACTTCCCTACCTGAAGCAATCTCTGATAAAACGTTCTTTTTGAGTCCGGAAGCAATAATTGTGGACGTAGCTGAACGTGACGCCAACCTCCCTGCCTCTACTTTAGTTACCATACCACCCCGGCCCCAAGCACCACCACCACTTGCAAATTCATCCAGCCTGTCTGAATTGACGTCAGAGTACTGAACAAGCTTCGCTCTCGAATTCTTTCTTGGATCCGCAGTCATCAAACCGTCCTCATCAGTCAAAATCACTAGCATATCCGCTTCGATTAAATTACAAACCAACGCTGCCAACTTGTCGTTATCTCCTAAGGTTAACTCTGAGGTAGCCACCGTATCATTTTCATTGATGATTGGAACTACAGGAAAATCAAGAAGAGTAATTAATGTACTCTTGGCGTTTAAATATCGTGCCCTATCTGCAAAATCATCATGTGTAAGTAGCAATTGGGCGGCTTTAATTCCAAATTGCAAAAATGATTGAAACCAAGCTTGAGATAATCCAATTTGACCAACAGCGGCTGCAGCTTGAAGCAAATTCAATTCAATAGGCCTTTTATCCCAGCCCAAATTGGAAGCCCCCTCCGCAACCGAACCAGATGAGACAACCACCACCTGTCGCTTCGCTAAAACTAACTGTGAAATCTGATTTGCCCAATCAAGGATAAGTTTATTGTTTAAACCCAACCCATTTTTTGTTACCAGAGAGCTTCCTATCTTAATCACCCAGCGTTTAGTCTGACCTAAATCTTTTCTCAATTTGGATATCTTAGTATCCATTAGCGATTACCTTTTTGTCCTTTTCTTTCTTCAACCATTCCCAGATTTGATACTTTAACGATGAAAGACCATCTCTATTCACAGTGCTTGTTGAAAAAATAGGCATTTGCAACCCCATGTCTCGGAATCGTTCTTTTGCTCGTTTAATATCAACTTCCATTACTAAGTCAGTCTTGTTAAAAACAATCCATCGGGGCTTATTTTTCAACTTCTTTGAATAGTTCGCGACCTCACCCGTAACTTTTACGTATTGCGAGACCAAACCCTCTAATCCAGCTTCATCCGAAATATCAATTAAATGAATTAATAAGGCGGTCCTCTCTAAATGCTTTAAAAAATGAAGGCCTAGTCCGACTCCATTAGAAGCACCCTCTACCAAACCAGGAATATCAGCTACCACGAAACTTTCATCAATTCCTATTTTTACCACACCTAAGTTAGGATAAAGGGTTGTAAAAGGGTAGTCAGCTATTTTTGGCCTAGCATCAGAAATTACGGAAATTAAAGATGATTTACCAACATTAGGAAGGCCGAGTAACCCTATATCTGCTAGCAATTTTAATTCTAGCCTTAGAATTCTACTATCTCCCGATGTGCCTTTTGTAAACTTTCGCGGTGCTCGGTTAACACTAGATTTAAATCTGGCGTTACCCACTCCTTTACGCCCTCCGTAAGCTACCAATAACCTCTGGTTATCTGCAATCAGTTCACCAATCAATTCATCATTCGAATCATTAAAAACCATCGTGCCGCAAGGTACCCGTATTTCAAGAGAAGACGCGGATATACCAGTTCGGTTTGAACCCGCCCCTGGTGCTCCGTTTTTTGCCCGGTAGGTTTTTTTATGCCTGAAGTCGACGAGTGTGTTTAAACGATGATCAGCGACCAGATATACATTGCCACCAGAACCACCGTCACCGCCGTCAGGGCCGCCCAAAGCAATGTATTTTTCTCTCCTAAAGCTTAAACAACCGTCTCCACCTTTACCACCTTCCACTGATATAGAGACCTCATCGACAAACTTCATTTGAGTCCCTTTAACTACCTCTTGATAACAACAAACTCATGCAAATGCTTATATTAAGAATGGTTAACTAGACAGGTTTACGTTAACTGTTTTTTTCTTGTTAGGTCCTTTCACCGAAAATGAAACGATTCCATCTACTAGGGCAAATAATGTATGGTCTCTTCCACAGCCCACATTGTCACCTGCATGAAACCGTGTCCCTCTTTGCCTAATTATTATATTACCAGCGCTTACTTTTTGGCTGCCAAATATTTTGACACCTAACCTTTTTGACTCGGAGTCTCTACCGTTTCTTGTACTGCCGCCTGCTTTTTTATGTGCCATCTTCTTTTTCCTTAATTTTTACTATCTCGATCCGAGTATAATTTTGCCGATGTCCCTGCTTTTTTTTGTAATGCTTTCTTCTTTTAAACTTAATAATTGTAAGTTTATCACTCTTGGATTGCTCTATTATTTTTGCATCTACACTTGCGCCTTCGACATGTGGTTTGCCGATTATATTTTTATTTTCTGCGATTATCGCAAGCACCTTATCGAAGACAACCTTATCTCCCACATTCAGTTTAAGTTTTTCCACGTTTATTTTTGTTCCTTTAGTTACTTTAAACTGCTTACCTCCGGATGAAATAATTGCTTGCATGAGAGCTTTCCTTTAATTGAACCAAAACTTAAATAAGTTGAACATTCTTTATCATTTATGACGTACAATATTATATGTAATATGGCTACGGTAAATGTTTAACCTCAGAACGAGATTTTACAATAAAATCATATAGCTACACAATAACGGAACCATTAATTTGATTTATCCGAACAATCTTGCAATAAAGGGAATATAATAAACCATGCGAGCAGAGCAAAATAAAGCTACCGTGCCCGATTTTGAGAGCGATGTCCTTAAAGAGATGGCTCTTGTTGATGAAATGATAAAAAAGAGTATAGACAAAAATATACCTTTAGTTATGGATTTATCACAATATATTCTAGATGGCGGGAGAAAAAGGGTTAGGCCTCTCTTGGTACTTCTAGCGGCTAAAGCACTTGGATACACCGGAGAAACCCATGTTAAATTAGCAGCCGTCCTCGAAATGATTCATACGGCTACTTTGCTTCACGACGATGTGGTTGATAGCTCTGAAATGCGAAGAGGCAGAGCATCAGCAAACATAATTTGGGGTAACGAAGCTAGTGTACTGGTTGGAGACTACCTTTATTCAAGGGCCTTTCAACTAATGGTCGATATAAAAAATCACCGGATTCTCGAAATCATGGCCGACACCACTAACACTCTCGCTATTGGGGAAGTTATGCAACTAGTAAATAAAAACAATTCTTTAGTGACAGAAGAGCTCTACCTAAAGACAATAGACAATAAAACAGGAAAATTATTTGAAACTGCCGCAGCACTTGGTGGAGTGTCAGCGGACTGTCTGGAAAATCAAGAAATTAATCTCAAGAAATTTGGTCGCCACCTTGGACTCTGTTTCCAGCTTGTAGATGATGCACTTGATTACTCGGCTTCTCTACACCAGTTGGGAAAAAATATTGGAGATGATCTAGCTGAAGGTAAACCTACCCTTCCTTTGATGTATGCCCTATGGCACGGCAAAAAAGAAGAGAGAAACCTTATCAAGGACGCAATTGAAAAGGGAAAGACAAAACATTTTAAGGAAATAATTAAGGCAGTAAAAAATTCCGGCGGCATAGAATATACCCTTCGACTTGCCAAAAAACATATGGGAACAGCACAAACTTGTTTAAAAAAACTTCCAGAAACCACCTATCAAAACGATTTGCATTATTTACTTGAATTCGCTCTGACTAGGCAACATTAATATACACGGGGTGTAGCTCAGTTTGGTAGAGCACTGTCTTCGGGAGGCAGGGGTCGCTGGTTCAAATCCCGTCACCCCGACCATCCTTACCAACTATAAGTTTTAACATTATATTGGATGGCGATAGAAATTCTAAATGCTCAACATATTTCCATTGATACAATAGACAAAATAGCATTATTTCGAAATACTGATTAAAAATTTTTACTTAAAACACTCTGAAAGACAAACGTTTAGACAGATTTTTTGTCAAGTTTCACTTAATCCATCTGGCCCTTTCTTATCTCCACCTACACCAATGGTCGCAACTATCCCCCCCGCTAACGCTAGTGCCATGCAAATTGCTACTAAAGTACCTCCAGCAATCGCACCCACAACAGCACATACGATCAAAGCATACCCTGAAATCTTGGTTTTTGCTCCCATAGCTATTGCTCCAAAAACTATAGTTAGAAAAGAGAAAACAATACCAAGCACTCCAAATGTACCAATTTCTGTGGATGCACTATTGCCAGAATCTAAGATACTTTCAATTCCCGCAACTAATCCACCCGCCATCAAAGTGACAATTGCTGCAATAAAACCAAAAATGCCCGCAATCAATGCTATTATTCCACCTGCTTTTTGCATTTACACCTCCTTTCTAAATCTTATATTAGTGGTATCTAAATTAATTCTACTTTTCCTCTGCAAAATCAGAGTATCGCTTTTATTGTGAGATGCTTTTTTTAAAAAAAATCCTCAAGGTTTTATAGAAAAAGTACCGTATTTAACTCTCACGAACTTACAAACAACGGCACTCAAATTTGAGCGTAATAAATAATTAAAATATTATGAGTTTTATTTAAAACAATGTATTCGGAAGGCAGGAGTCGCTGGTTCAAATCCCGTCACCCGATTAATTCTATCATCTATATTTTAATTAAAACTCCTAAAAAACCTAATTACATTTCAATAATTCACTCTTTTCGGCTAAAGGAAATACCACTGAAACGGAATTTTTAAGATGAATGAAAAAATATCTATCAATAGCCGAAAGTAGCTGGTTAAGCAAATTCTTATTCCACAACCAGCTACTGTGGCTCAGTAAAGGCAATTTAATAAAAAACCAGCCTACGAGATCATTTTTGCAACATGACTCTGATTTTGAGAAATCTTCTTTCGATTATCTTCAATTCCTTTTCGTCGCAACAGAATTCCCGCTGCATTTTTTTCTATGGCTGTTCTATTTTTTGCAGCAATCTTTAATAAACCTAAAATAGTTGAAGAATTGGTCTTAGCAACTTTCAGAATCTTAGCAAGACGTTCTTTATTTTTAGAAATACGTTTTGCATTCGAGGCTGGAGTCGCGGTTTTTGGAGATAGTCCTGAAGCAAGTATCTTTGAATTAATAGACAAGTTTTTACTGTTAAAAGAAACAATTGATTCATTTGACTTCATAATTCTTGAATTAATTTCAATTAACCTCGCATTAACATCAGCCATCATTTTGTTGACTTCTAAAACAGATGCATTTAATTCAGCTCTGTGCTCCAAATAATCAATAGAAGCTTCATTTAGTGAAGATTCTACATAGTTGCGTTCTACGTCAGTTTGCACGTCCAAACTTGAGAGAATAGTTCTTCTATTCCGAAATATATCATCAGTGTTTTGATTAGCAAGTTGTCTATTGCCCATAAAGGCCGCAGTATAATTCTTTAATATCAATGCTCTATTTTCTTCAATAGCAGATCGGGTAGCATAAGCATTAGTTTTGTTAGCAGTAACTTGGCACTCAAGCCCAAATAATGCTTTTCGGTTTTTCATTATATTCCTTCTATTTGACGCAGATGTGGCCATAATTTTAATCCTCCATAATATTAAATTTTAATCCAGCCAAAAGTTAATCTTTTGTTTTACCTAGATCGCCTTATCAGCTCCTGACTTTACTCACAAAGAAAATTAACAAAATTTTCATTTTCTTATGCGAGTAAAAGTGTCTAAATTTTTAAATATTCGGCATAATCTCCTCAGTAAGCTGATAGAGATCCTCAATCGTCTTGCTAGTCGGAGTGCCCGAAAAAGGCGGCCAGAGTAACGGAAAAGTCATTCCTGCTTCCTTGTATTTGACTAGGTTTTCGGTGATCTGTGACGCTGTTCCTACCATTGTTGGCGTAAGCTTCCCCGCTGGCGACTGGTCTGTTTCTTTTTTCGTAATTTCAAAAGGCATCATACTGGAGATTTCAAGGCTATCAATAATTTCCTCTTTACCTAACTTGGCCAACTCTGCTTGAATCGCCCCTTTCCATCTTTTTATTTCGTCAGGCGTGTCCATAATTCCTATCCAGCCATCTAAAGAGTATTTCGACACTCTTTTCGCTGAAATAGCAGGATTTACTAGACCTGAAAAATACATTGGCGGACGAGGTTTTTGTACGGGTTTTGCTCCAAAACCACATGGTTCAAAACTTGAGAATTCGCCATCATACTCGAATATTGTGTTGCCCCATATCCCCTGCATGACCTCAATTGTCTCTCGAACATGTTTGTTTCGCTTATTGAAAATGTGCCCGGCGCTTGCTGCAACAAACTCTTCCGGCATCCACCCAGCTCCAACGCCGACATTTATCCTTCCTCTAGAAAGTTGATCCCAAGTAGCAATTTCTGCGGCCATTACAGTTGGTGCACGAAAAGGAGTCACAATGATACTCACCCCTATTCTCACATTTTTAGTTCTCGCGGCCAGATATGGAATAAGGGGTAGCCCTTGGAGCCAATTGCCTTTAGAAGAAACGGGTAACTGATTCGGAAATTCACTCATCATCCCAAAAGGTTTCTCCAGCTCACCGCGATCGGATTTTTCAGGAACAACGATTCGATCAAGAGTCCATATCGATTCAAACTCTAACTCTTCAGCTACGTCTGTTAATTGATCGATTTCTTCAACAGATATTTCATCTCTGAAATTTGGCAGATACAAAGATAACTTCATGACCCCCCCCAAAAATAAAAATCAAAAGTAACTTTAGCAGAAATACACCATTACTCAAACAAGCGCAATCAATTATTTAAAAAAATAACGTTATCAGCTTTTTCAATTAATTTATTATCATGCGACGCAACAATAATTGTTAAGGAAGATGCCAAATCCTTGAGCAACTCAATGACATGCGAAGCAGATTCTGTGTCGAGAGAGCTGGTTGGTTCATCGAGCAATAGAATTTTAGGTGAATGCGCCAAAGCGCGAGCAATAATTATTCTTTGCCTTTGTCCTCCTGATAGTTTTTTTCCTCTTTCTCCTACTATAGTATCTAACCCATTATCTAAGGACTCAACGTATTCCATCATGCCAACTCGCCGCAGGGCATTGATAATCGAGTCATCATTTAGCCATTTAATACCCACGGAAATATTAAGCTTAATACTCTGGTGCAAAAGCTCAAGTTCTTGAGGAACATATCCCAGATTCGCTCTCCACCAGTTCAAATCAATATCTGTCAACTCTTTCCCCTCGACAAGAACACGCCCCTTTAATGGGGTTAAAAGCCCGGCGATAATGTCAAGCAAAGTGGTCTTACCCGAACCAGAGGGGGCTGCTAAAACGTTGAGGGAATTCATTGGGAATAAAGCATTAAACCCTTCAAAAATTTTTTTCTCCCCGTAAGAAAAGGTAATATTTTTAAGAACAATAGAATTAATGTTATTTAGCTGTAGTGTTCCACTTGCTTTCTCCGCTTGTTGGCTAGCTTCGAAAACTCTTTTTTCAATCGCCTCAAAAGCAGATCGATTCACCAATAAAAATTGATATCTTTGTAAGGCTTTATTCAACAATCCAAGCAATCGCAACAGTAAAAATACTAGAATCATCATCTCGGATAATTGCATTTTCCAAATTTCAATAGCTACGAATAAACCAAAAGCCGCAAAAAATGCAAGAACAGGTTCTTGTAGATTTCTAAGTGCCTCCCTACTAATAACTTCTTTCCTCATCGCCCTTTCGAGTTGCCCCGAGTGGTTTTTTAGTAACTCATCGGCAAATTCCTCCCTCCGCATTGCTTTTAAGGCTTTGAAGCATCCAAGTAGATCTGTTAGATCAGTCAAAAGTAAATTAAGTAAGTTTGTTTGTTTAGCCCCTGCTTTCTGAGACACTTGCAAAAGAATTTTAAACATCCCTAAAATTGCAAATCCACAGAAAATAGAAATTAAAGTTGCTTGCCAAGAAATAGTTAAAGCTACAAAAAAATAGACAAATGCTTGAAGCAAAAAAGCTACAAATCTCCCAGCTTGTTCAAAACTGGAAGCTGCTCTGGTAGCCTCAGTGGCAAGCGAATTTGCTAAGGCACCAGTCTGTCTTGAAACAAAATAATTCCATTTAGTTTTCGAGAGTGCGTCAATCAATCTAAGCCGAAAGTCCGTAGCAACCCTAGCAGACGTATACCCAACTTGTTGATGAGCACCTAGCAATAGTAGACTTTTCAAAATAGTACAAACAACAATAATAGCTAATATTGAGGCCAAAGAAACATCAACCCCAAAATATTCAAAAAATGATCGGAAAAAGTGGTCGAACGAACTGAAGTCATTCTCTAATTGAGAATCACTACTAATAGTCTCAATCAATGGCAATAAAGCCGTCAAACTTAAGCCTTCGAACAAACCAGCAGCCAATAACGCAACAAGCATAACTGAGGAACGGACAGGATAAAAAGCAAAAAGATTGTATATTACGTTCATATTAGGTTATGTCTATAATGCTCGGGAAAAAGAGTAAATGTACCACAAGCTATCAATTAATTTTAGAACAACGTTAAGCGTTGAGTAATAAATCATTGTTTTCCCTCTTTTATATTTCATTACGGGCTAACATTAGATGAAATTAGATATTGGGCAACCGTTTTTAAGACATCTTTAAAAAAATATAAAGTTTATAAACCACAGAAGCTAAATATCCCAGTGAGACTTGCATTTATTTGAGATTAAAATACACTCTGAATTATTATTTTTTTTATAAGGTTTGACTTTGAAAACAAAAGCAGCGGTAGCTTTTAAAGCAGGTGTTCCTCTAGAGATTCTTGAAATTGATTTGGATGGTCCGCAAGATAACGAAGTTCTTGTAGAGATAAAAGCTACTGGAGTCTGTCACACAGACGAATACACGCTGTCCGGCGCAGATCCTGAAGGTATCTTTCCGTGCGTACTTGGTCACGAGGGCGCGGGGATAGTAGTTGAAGTTGGCAAGAAGGTAAAGGACCTTGCAGTCGGGGACCACGTGATTCCACTCTATACACCCGAATGCAGGCAATGCGAATTTTGCCTCAATCCAAAAACTAATCTGTGTCAAGCAATTCGTACTACTCAGGGCCAAGGTTTAATGCCCGACGGAGAAACAAGATTCAGTTTAAAAGGGAAACCAATATATCACTACATGGGCACATCAACCTTTTCAAATTACACAGTTCTCCCCAGTATTGCTGTCGCTAAGATTGACAAAAGAGCTCCCTTTGATAAAGCTTGTTACATAGGCTGCGGTGTTACAACCGGAATAGGAGCAGTTTTGTTTACTTCTAAAGCCACAGCAGGTTGCACGGCGGCCGTATTTGGCTTAGGAGGAATCGGGTTAAACGTTATACAAGGTTTGTCTCTAGTTGGTGCTTCAAAAATTATTGGAATTGACACCAACAACAATAAAAAAGAGTGGGGCACAAAGTTTGGAATGACAGATTTTGTTAATCCAAATGAGATCAAATCAAGTGTTGTTGACCATGTAGTTGAACTAACTGGTGGTGGCGTTGATTTTTCATACGAGTGTATTGGCAATACGCAAATAATGCGCGAGGCGTTAGAATGTACTCACAAAGGTTGGGGTGAAAGCGTCATTATAGGCGTCGCTGGTGCAGGCGAAATGATTACAACCCGCCCTTTTCAACTTGTAACCGGTAGAACCTGGAGAGGAACAGCATTCGGCGGTGCCCGAGGAAGGACGGATGTGCCAAAACTAGTGGAGTGGTATCTAGATAAAAAAATTCAAATAGACCCCTTGATCACCCATAAGTTTAAACTCGATGAGATAAACTCGGCTTTTACTCTAATGAAAGAGGGTCGCTCGATTCGGTCAGTAGTTGAATTCTAATGGAACTTATTAGTAGAAATAGGTCGTACGATGGTTTTCAAGAGGTTTATTGTCATTTCTCCGCGCAGCTTAACTGCAAAATGAACTTTGCAATTTATCTTCCTGACCTACCCAGCCATGAAAAGCTTCCTACCTTATGGTATTTATCCGGACTTACCTGTACACATTCCAATGTTATGGAGAAAGGCGAATATAGAAAAACTGCATCCGAATTAAAAATGATAATTGTATGCCCTGATACTAGCCCGCGAGGCAAGGGAGTTCCAGACGAACCTGATAATTGGCAATTTGGTAGTGGTGCTGGATTCTATCTTGATGCAACAGAAAAACCATACAATATCAACTACAACATGTATTCGTATATAACCAACGAACTACAATCAAAAATTCTTAATTCTTTCCCGATCGATTCCTTAAGACAAGGCATAATGGGACATTCTATGGGAGGTCACGGAGCACTTGTTATGGCTCTTCGCAATCCTAAACTATTCAAAAGTTGCTCAGCTATCGCACCTATTTGTCAACCCTCGACTGCGCCTTGGTCTTCTGAGGCTTTCAAAAGATATCTCGGCCCTGATACTCAGAATTGGAGACTCTACGACACAACCTGTTTGCTTGATGATGGCTATAAATTTCCAAGGTTCCTTGTAGATCAAGGGTCCGAAGATGAATTTCTCAAAACCGGGTTAAAACCAGAAGTTTTAAAAGAGGCTTGCAAAAGAAATCAAGTCGATCTCGAACTTACCTATCACGAAGGGTATGACCATTCTTATTATTTTATTTCCACCATTTTAGGAAACCATTTGAGGTGGCACAAAAAATATCTTTGATAAAAAACTACATTTATGAATTGTAAGAGCCGTAACACAGTTTTAAAAAATCTTTCAACATAAACTGTTTATTTTCCACAACTAGCGATCTTTTCATTCGCAAAAAACAACTGTTCACCTTCCTTACGAAAATCATTAATCGCTTTTTTCCCTTCGCTACCTAGAAGCCAATTACAAAAAATTCTTGCGTTTTGAAATTTTTCTTGGCTGGATATTCGTGGCTTAACAAGGACTAACCCATATTGATTAAAAAGACTGGGTTGATCTTCAAAAACTATCGTTAGATTAGACTTGTTTTTATAAGATATCCAAGTTGCCCTATCAGTCAGAGTAAAGGCAGACAGAGCTGCTGCAATGTTGAGAGTATTGCCCATCCCTGAACCGGTCTCTTTATACCAATTGCTTGCAAAATCTTTTGGGGATAATCGTACTAACTCCCACAATTTCAATTCTTTCTTGTGAGTGCCGCTGTCATCACCTCTCGAAAGAAAAACAAATTGTTCATTTGAAATTGTACGCAGTAACTCAGAAAGAGAATCGGTCTGATTTTTTGAACTTAAATATTTTTTTGGTCCAACAAAAACAAAATCATTATGCATTAAATCATGGCGGTAAAGCCCGAATCCCTCTGCGACAAATTTTAATTCATCTGGTTTAGCGTGAGTGATAAGAACATCGGCATCTCCATTTGCAGCATTTTTTAGGGCTTGACCCGTGCCAACCGCAACCACTCTAACACGTATGCCCGACGCACGATAAAATAGGGGAAGGATATAATCATAAAAACCAGAGTTTTCGGTAGAAGTTGTAGATTGAAGTGTAATCACTTTTTCTAAACTCTCCTCTGAGGATGCAAATGAGGTCAGAATCACTGATAAGACAAGTAGTCGTTTTAATTTCTTTTTCGAAAAATTATCAAACATCACTAAATTCCTGGCCGGAAAGAAAACTATACCAAGCATTTTCTTCGCTGTAGTCGAAGAATTCATCCGGGGTCTTCTGTGCAACAATCTTTCCATTATATAAATAAATAATTTCCCCACCTAATCTCTTGGCCTGATTTAAATTATGAGTAACCATTACAATTTTTATCCCTTGGCAGTTTACCTTCTTTATCAATTCTTCAATAACTCCGACGGAGAAGGGATCTAAGTTAGAGGTTGGTTCATCAAGAAGCAATACGTTTGGCGTGGTAAATAATGCCCGGACAAGGGCGACTCTTTGTTGCTCCCCCGCCGAAATTTCTCTGGCAGGTCTATTAAGTAGATGCCCTATTCTAGCATCTTGAATGATTTCGTCAAAACCATCACAATCCCGGGTCTTCCGACTAAGGTTGTAAGTAAGGTTAGACCAAACACTTCTTTTCAGCATCACTGGTTTATGAAATAGCATCGTAACCTTTAGCGGTAGCTTACTTGGAGCTCCTAGAAGTTGTACAGACCCTTGATCTGGAACGGTTAGGCCAGAAACTATTCTCAAAAACGCGGTCTTTCCAACACCGTTGTAACCAAGCAAAACAGTTATCTTTTCTTGATCTAATACACAAGATAAACGTTCGAAAATTAATTGGTTTTTCCTTTTTAAGGTTATATCATTAAGTAGGATCTTGATTTTTTTCATGAGAAAATCCCGTTTTTTTACTACTCACAATTTTTGACCCTCAGCCATACCAGCTTTCAATCTTAAAATCACTAAAAAAGAATTTATAAAAAGTGAAATAACAATCAAAATTATTCCCAACGCCAAAGCAAACGTTAGATTACCCCTTGACGTTTCGAGGGCAATCGCCGTTGTCATAACCCTCGTTAAATGATTGATATTGCCCCCGACTATCATAACCGCTCCAACCTCCCCTATTGCTCTACCCAGACCAGCTACCAACACAGTAGATAGGATGTATCTCGATTCCCAAAGAATGGTTTTTGAAGCCCGAAGTTTGGAGACGCCCAAAGTACAAAGCTGATCAAAATATTCCTCGTTTGCACTTTTCAAAACTTCATAAGCTAATGCAGTGATTACCGGAGTGATAAGAATTGTTTGAGCTAATATCATGGCAGCTGGTGTATATAGAAGCTCTAAGAAGTTGAAAGGACCATTATTTGACAACATTAAATATAAAAACAATCCAACAACAACTGGAGGAAGACCAAGAAGACCATTTGTAACAGTAAGAATAAAAAATTTTCCTGGTATCCTATAAACAGCAAGTAGTGAGGCAAAAGTCAGACCAAGAATCGAGGCATAGAATGTAGCCATAATGCTTACTCTAAGCGACAATATGACAATTTCCAAAAGATAATCCTCACGACCGATGATCAAAGAAAAAGCAATTAATATTGAATCAATAGTCTCATTCATAATAATATTTTAGACTCAATCTTTTAAAAAACATAATATCGTAATAACTCAAGACTAATGAAACCACCACAACCTAACAGTCAAGACGAAATATTTCAAACACATATCTTAAAACATGTTTCAAGAACATTTGCCTTAACGATACCACAGCTTCCGAGTCCGCTGGATCGGACGGTTTCAAATGCCTATTTACTTTGCAGGATAGCAGACACAATTGAGGACGATCCAACTCTAACATTTGAGGAAAAGCATTTTTTTAGTAAATGGTTCGCTAGCTTGGTCGAGCAATATCAACCCGCAAGTGAGTTTGCAGAAAAACTTTTAGCTAAACTGGGGCCTGAGAGCACCCAGGCTGAGAAAGAACTCGTAAGGCAATCCGAATCTGTTTTGAAAATTACGCATTCACTCAACAACAATGAGCGAGCAGCTATGCTTGATTGCATTCAAGCAATGACTACTGGAATGGTCAAATATCAAGGCCATGAAACCCTGGAAGGATTAAAAAATCAAGAAGAAATGGATTTGTATTGTTATTATGTAGCTGGTGTTGTGGGAGTTATGTTGACTAAGTTATTTATTGAGTACGGAAATAATTGGAACCAAGATACTAAAAATAAAATGACGCAAATGGCAATATCTTTTGGGCAAGGTTTGCAAATGACAAACATTATTAAAGATTTTTGGGTTGACCGAAAAAGAGGGGCATGCTGGTTACCTCGTTCGATATTTGAACCCATCGGTGTTTCTCTCAAAAAAATCGATATAGAAGATATTAGAAAATTTAAAGTAGGAATTAATCTACTTATAGAAATAGCTTATAGACATTTAACTAATGCCTTAGAATATACTCTTATGATCCCAAAAAATGAGAAAGGGATACGGATGTTTTGTTTGTGGGCAATTCTTATGGCAACCTTGACCTTATCAAAAATAAGAAATAGCAATGAATTCATTAAAAGAAAAAATGTTAAGATCTCGAGAAAAACCGTGGGACTAGTTATTTTTTTTAGCAGCTTATGCAACAAATCAAACCTAGCAATTCGAATTCTTTTTAAACTAACTACTCTAAGAATCTAAAATCAGATAAAGATATGATCGGAATTATTGCCGCTATGAATTCAGAATATGCTTTGTTTAAGAAAAATAAAAGCAAACTATTCAATGGCAAAAAGTACAAAATCGTAAAAAGCGGTGTCGGAAGATATGCAGCGGCCAAGGCGACCAACCAACTTATTAATTTAGGCTGTGACACCATTTTAGGATGGGGTTTTGCTGGAGGGCTAGCGAAAGAATCCCAATGTGGTCAAATAATAATCACAAATAATTTCGTATCAGAAAATCGTAAGTATTCGTTCGAGACGCCGTTATATCAAGAATTGAAGAATCAAATAAAGTCACTTGACCCTACGGAAGGCATATTATTTGCGTCTGACAAACCCATTTTAAACGAAAAAAAGAAGCAAGAACTAGGGAGAAAGTTCAACTCGATAGCAGTAGATATGGAGTCACAAGGTATAATATCTGTTGTAAATCATAGGAAAATTCCATATTTAACTATTAGGGTTATACTGGATGACTCTTTTACTACTCTACCACGTTGGATCTCAACGTTACTAGAAGAAAGAAGCTTACCAAAAAAAATTAGATTACTAACGATGAACATTCTTATGCCTAGTGAGAGTCTGAATTTAATCAGGTTGATTAAATTGCATAACAGAGCTGCCAAGCAACTTTATAAGACCTCAGCATTACTAACAAGATGAACTGTTAAAACAACTTATGTTCGACAAAATTTTCAAAGCAGTAATAAAAGGATGTGTTGCAAATCCTTGGCTGGTAATAATTATAAATTTTTCATTACTACTCGTGGCTTTAAGTTATACCGCAAGTAATCTTAAAATTAATACAAATACTGAAGAAATGCTTTCCGAAGAACTAACGTGGCGGAAATATCATAATGAATATAAAACTGCCTTCCCTAGCAATATAGACAACCTGATCTTGATCGTCGAAAGCCCAAAATCAAATAATCTTTCTTTAAATACCCGCAAGCTAGTTAACAACCTGAAAAATACTGGCAAATTTGATTTCGTTACCTCAATACAGGAATCAGATTTTATCAGAAAAAATGGGTTGCTCTATTTAGATCTTGAAGAGTTAAACAAGCTAGTGCCCCGACTGGTCAACGCACAACCATTTCTAGGCAGACTTTCCGAAAAAAACGATTTTCCTGGCGTATTGAGCTTAATCGAAGACTTAAAAAGAAAATCGTCTGATAAAAATCTCGAAGAAAAAAATTTATTTATCCACCAAATTAACCGATCCATAGATAACACCTTAAAAGGTTTTCTTTCACCAATCAATTGGAATTCTGTCGTAAAAAAAGGGGGCTTAAACTCTTCTAACTATAGGATAATTATCGCAAAGCCCAAACTCGATTATACAAAACTGCTTCCCGGTGAAGAAAGTGTTCAAGCAATCGATAAGATAGTAAATGAACTGAGTAGAGAGACCGTTGAACCTCTGGAGGTAACAGTAACCGGCAGTACCGCTATAGCCTATGACGAACTCAAGAGTGTAAGTAGTGGAACTAAAATGTCCGGCTTTCTCGCCCTACTGTTAGTCCTAATCGTTCTTTTCTTCGCTTTCAAGTCAATTAGTCTAATTTTAGCAATCTGCGCAAACTTAATGGCAGGGCTAATATTCACAGCCACATTTGCAACATTCACCGTCGGCACACTCAACATGATATCAATAGCTTTCGCGGTATTATATATTGGCTTAGCAATCGATTTCGCAATACATATTTGTATGTTGTACGCTGAAAACTGTGCAAGATTAAAAAAAATTGAAGCCATTAAAAATGCAATTTTTAGTCTTAGAAAAAGTCTGATATTCTGTACACTAACGACCTCAATTGGCTTTTTCTCATTCATCCCCACCGCTTACCGTGGTGTTGCTGAATTAGGCCTGATATCTGGGGTGGGCATGATCCTTAGTCTATTTCTAAGCTTTACGCTACTTCCATCACTTTTAACTGTGTTACCTAAACCGAAACATTCCCAAGGAGCCAGGAATTCTCACAAGCCACATCGAAGGGTTAAAATAGAAAAAATTATTATGGTCGGTCTTCTCGCAATTGCTTTTAGTGGGTTAATAAATATCAAAAAACTACATTTTGACAATAATCCAATTAATTTAAATAACGAAAGTATGCCCTCAATTCAAGGCCTCAAAAAACTAGAGACTTTAAATTTTGATTACAATTCATCTATCTCTTTGCTTATTTCTGATTTAAAAGAAGCACAAAGATTTGCAGACAAACTTAATAAAAATGATAAAATTAAAGAAGTCAAATTAATAACAAACTATATACCGACAAACCAGAATAAGAAAATTGATCTAATTGAAGAGCTTAATTTAATCTTTGGTGGAGAGATTCAAATCAATAATAGAATCCGTCCCGTTGACATCGATGAGTATAATAGGAGCATAATAAAATTTCTCGCTACTTTTGAACCCGAATCAAAAGCTGAAAGGTCTTTAAAAGAAAACCTTGAATCCTTACTTTATCAAATTAATAGCTCAGAAAAAAAACAGAAGAAAACAGGTTTATTTGAAATGCTAAATAAAAATATTTTTTACTATTTTCACGATTTTACTGAATCGATTTCGGAGCTTCTGTCTGCCGAAAAAGTCTCGATGGCGACCCTGCCGAAAGAACTGAAACAGTTATGGGTTAGCGAGAAA
This sequence comes from Pseudomonadota bacterium, assembly GCA_036130055.1. Lineage (GTDB taxonomy): Bacteria > Pseudomonadota > Gammaproteobacteria > TMED69. The sequence goes on from JAYYOR010000014.1 coordinate 65,318, forward strand.
AATCAATTTAGAATCGAAATCTTCCCGAAAGAAAAAATGAATGGACTAGGTATTGCTTCTTTTCAAAAATTAATTGGTGAAGAAAAGTATGTGTTTTCCGGAGTTCCGGTTATTAATCAAGAAGCTGGAAAGTCAGTTGTCAAAGCGTTTACTCAAGCAATTTTAACAGCCTTGGTAATTATATTTGCAATAGCTTACGCTCTTACCAAAAAATTTAGCTCAGTTTTAACGTTGCTTACACCCTTATTCATAGCAAACTTGTGTGTAATTTTCTTCTTAACTACTGTTTCGTTTCCGCTTAATTTTGCTAATATCATTGCTCTCCCTCTCTTACTTGGGATTGGAATCGACAGTAGTATCCACGTATTCCACCGACTGAAAACGTCTATTAACGGTGAATTATTTTATAGAACAAGCACTGCAAAAGCCGTAATATTCAGCGCGCTCACAACATCCCTAAGTTTTGGTAGTCTTACTTTTTCTTCACACAAGGGCACGGCAAGTTTAGGAATTCTATTAATGGTTGGTCTCGCTCTGATCACAATCGCGGTTCTGTCATTTATCCCATATATTATGAACATGAAACAATATGAAATCTAACGCTCCCGAAAAACCGTGGGATGTCTCAATTGCGCAATTCTTTGTAAAAAAATTAGCAAGGATTCATCTTATTACGCCGAATCATATTACATTATTAAGACTAATATTTGCAATATCTAGCATCGTCTTATTAGCAAATTCAAATTTTTTTGTTGGCTCGTTCCTTTTTACAATAGCAAATTTTCTTGACCACGTAGACGGAGAATTAGCGAGATTTACAAAGACAAACTCCCAGTTTGGGCATTGGTTTGATTTGGCAACTGATGCATTCACCATAATAGGTGTTTTTCTTGCAATCGGATTTGGACTTTCTAAAATTAATAGTACTTGGTTTATGGTCTGCGGTATGGTGAGCGCTATTTCAGTTTGCATCATCTTTTTAATAAGAAATAAAATTGAGCAATCCTTTGGAAAAGCAGAGACCAAACAAAAATCGTTTTATGGTTTTGAAAGCGAAGACATACTCTATTTTCTTCCACTGCTGGCCATAACCGATACTTTAACTTATTTTCTCATTTTATCTTCTTGTGGAGCTCCAATCGGGGCTCTGTTAACATTCCTTAAATATAAAAAAAGGGAGCAATAATGGAGAATGTACTTGTTACTGGAGCAAATGGTTTTTTAGGAAGTGCTCTTGTGCGGGAACTTATCCCTCATTTTAATGTAAAAGCTCTCGTCAGGGTAACGAGCAATCTTGCAAATTTGAAAGAGCTTGACCTTGAAATAGTAAATGGCGACTTAAGGGATAGAGATTCACTTATTAGCGCATGCAAAAATGCTGATTATATTTTTCACGCAGCTGCAGACTATAGACTTTGGGTAAAGAATTCAAAAGAATTGTACAAAACTAATGTGGACGGAACAAGAAATCTACTCGAAGCTGCGTATAAAATAGGAATAAAAAAATTTATCTACACAAGTAGCGTTGCAGCCCTAGGTTCTAACCCTGATGGTTCTCCAGCAAATGAAGAAACACCTGTTACTATTGAACAAATGGTCGGACATTATAAAAAATCAAAGTTCTTGGCTGAACAAGAGGTTCTAGCTTTTTATCGAGACACCAGTTTTCCGATCGTTATTGTAAACCCCTCCACGCCTGTCGGGCCTAGGGATATAAAACCAACTCCAACTGGCAGGATGCTCAAGGATGCCGCAAATCAAAAGATACCGGCTTATGTCAATACTGGTCTAAACCTTGTCCACGTCAACGACGTTGCCAAAGGCCACCTGTTGGCCCTTAAAAAAGGGCGCTCCGGCAGAAAGTATATTTTAGGCGGAAATAACTATTCTCTTCTCGAAATTTTAAAGATGGTTGCAGATATGAAAGGCAACAAAACATCTTTCTTTCGACTCAATCGGCATATGTTATATCCTGTAGCTTTTATTTGGGAGTTGGTTGCCTCAACGCTAAATCTGAAAGAGCCTCTCCTAACCATCGACGGTCTAAAAATGGCATCCAAAAAGATGTTTTTTTCGAGCGAGAGAGCGAAAGCCGAGCTAGGCTACACATACCGCGACCCTAGAGAAGGAATCGAGGAGGCAATCAAATGGTTTTCAGAGAATTAAATAAACGCCAGAAGTGCTCCAGGTTATTCTTTTTTTAACTCGAAACTCAGTGATAAAATCAAACTTAGAAATATCCAAATAAAATCCCTTGCTCTTCTTATTAAAGAGGCGGTCAGTCCGAGGCTAGCAGCGCCTAAAAGTATTTGAGAGCCTAAAAAAAACGCGCCCTCCTGAGTACCAATAGCAGAAGGAATAAAAAAAGTCATTGTACGCACTAACTGGATTAAACCTTCAAGCAAAATTGCATCTTCCCAGGTAAGGGGCCTACCTAAAAAATAAAAGATCAAGTAAAGCTCAACAACACCAAAAAACCAGTTTAAAGATGCAAAAAAAAATGAAAGTGCTAATCGTTTTTTATGATTTATATAAAATCTATTAAAATTTTGATCTACCTTTTTTATTCCTTCAAAAAGCTTTATTAGTTTATGCTTTCTAAATCTACTACAGAAAAAATCTGACATTCTTGATAGCAAATACTTTTTTTGCAAAATAAAGAAAATAAAAATAAAAAAAGTGGCAATGCTTAAAAGTAAAGCACCAGCATTCTTTTGACCTGAAGATAACCGAGGATTGTCTAATGATAGAAAAAAAGCTAAACCAATGAATCCTACAAGTGAAAGCATGCTTACCGTCTTTGAAATAATCAGCGCTGATGTTGAGTCAACAAAGGAAACTTGATAGTTGTTTTTTAGTATTAGAGCTTTTAGAGGCTCACCTCCTAAAGAAGCAGCCGGCAGAATATTATTATAAGCCTCACCTACCATTCTAATACCAAAAAAGCGGCTTGCCCAACGAGCATTGAATCTAATATTGGTAAAAGTCATTTGCCAACTTAGTGAGTCTGAGCCAAAATATAGTATGAAGATAACATAAATAATAAAAAAACCATTAAAACCAAGGAAAAAAATTTGATTTGCGATATCATCTAAATCATTCAGCGACAAAAGATAAAGAAATAAGGCTAAGCCTATACAGAAAAAAAATATTTTAATTAACTTACCTTGCATTTTAACCACTTCAGTTCTTCACCATGCCATTATTATGAATACATCAACATCATTGCAATTAGAAACCGTATTTTCCAAACTGGAACCTAACTTAAATAAGATTATAGAAGAATTTCACGAAAATGATGAATTTGTTTTCGTTCCGAACTTTCTTACCCCGGAGATGGTGAAACTTATGGAAAGAGAATCTTTAAAGCTCAATGATTTTATACATCGCAGTTTCATTCCAAAACATAAAAAAGGCGGTAGTGTATCAAGAGATACACTGTTTGAAAACACAAGTATCTTCAGGGAAATTTACGAATCTAAAAGCCTCCTTCAAGCTGTTTGTAAGATAACTAAAGAAAATCTAGAATTATGTCCAGCGTCGGATCAGCATGGCTGCGCATTGTATTACTATGATCAAGAAGGCGATTTTATTGGCTTTCACTTTGACACATCATATTATGCTGGCAAAAGATACACTCTGCTGATTGGTATTGTTGACAAATCGTCTTGCTACTTAGAATACGAGTTATTCCATAAAAAGGACGGCGTTAAAATCAAAAAAAACAGAATAAAAATTAGTCCCGGAAGTTTAGCACTATTCAATGGAGACAAGCTGCGACACAGGATCACACCTGCAAAAAAAGACGATCTAAGGGTTGTTCTGACCTTGGAATTTGTATCAGACTCTTCTATGAATCCATTTTTAAAATTTGTATCAAATATGAAAGATTCAATCGCTTATTTTGGTTTTAAGAACGTTTTCAAGTCAGCAGGTAAATAAATGAACGCTATTATATTAGCAGCAGGCACAGGTACCCGATTAAAAAAGATGCATAAAAAACCTAAAGTTTTGCTTGAGTTTAATAACAGGACACTTTTGGAAAGACATATCAAGAACCTCCAGCATGAACAAATAAAAAAAATTTTTGTCGTAGTTGGTTACCAAAGTCAGGCAATTATAGAAGAAATTAAAAATCATGCATCACATAATATTGAGGTAGTTTTCAATAATGACTACAAGTCAGGTTCGATATTGAGTGTTTTTTGCGCACTAAAACAAATAAGCTCAAAAGAAGATCTTCTATTGATGGACGGCGATGTGTTATACGATAAAAACATTTTGGAAAGGTTGATTTCAAATAACAGTAGTTCGCTTGTTTTCGACTCTAATTTTGATGATGATGATGAACCAGTTAAAGTGTGTATAAAGGATAATTTAATAAAGGATTTTGGAAAGGGAAAATTCTCAAAAGAAAAATTCAGTAGAATTGGTGAGTCCGTAGGTTTCTTTAAAATCAAATATATTGATACAGTAAAATTCCGCCATGTTTGTGAAAAGATGATATTAAATAGAGAACTTGAACGACCACATGAAGACGCTTTTAGAAAGATAATTCACGATCAAATTTTTTATATAAAACCAATTGATGTCACTGGATTGCTATGGACAGAAATTGATTTCCCCGAGGATATAGAAAAAGCTCTACGGATAATTCCAAAACTAAAAGAAGAATAATGAAGAAAAAGACCACACAACTAAAAGCACTACTAAACTCATCCAATCTTGAGTTTCTTATGGAAGCTCACAACGGTATCAGTGCGAAAATTGTTGAAGAAGCAGGTTTTAAAGGAATCTGGGGCAGCGGGCTGGCACTATCAGCCCAATACGGTGTTAGAGACAACAATGAAGCTAGCTGGACTCAGATCGTTGAAATGATTGAATTTATGTCAGATGCAACCACGATACCGATTCTACTTGATGGGGATACCGGTTATGGTAATTTCAATAATCTGCGAAGGCTGGTTCAAAAATTAGAGCAAAGAGGTGTAGCAGGTGTATGCATTGAAGATAAAGTGTTCCCAAAAACCAATAGCTTTATCAAAGGAGAAAAACAGCAGTTAGCCGATATTTCCGAATTTGCAGGTAAAATCGCCGCAGGAAAAGATTCACAACTTGATGATGATTTTACAATCGTAGCGCGTGTAGAAGCATTTATAGCGGGGTTTGATCTAAAAGAGGCAATCAAGCGGGCAGAAGCTTACAGAATAGCCGGAGCCGATGGAATACTTATCCATAGTGCTCTATCCAATCCATCCCAAATTTTGGCATTTGCAAAAGAATGGAATAAACGGTGTCCATTAATTATAGTACCAACCAAGTATTACAGCACTCCTACAGAAGTCTTTAAAAAGTCAAACATCGATTTAATTATCTGGGCCAATCACTTGATTCGAGGTTCCGTCGACTATATGAAACGAATCGCCTCTAATATTCAAAAAAAAGAAGCAGTAACAGAAATTGAGGATGACATAGCGAGTGTTAATGAACTCTTCAGATTACAAGGCTCAGATGAGCTGATTGATGCGGAAAAAAAATATTTTAATTCGACCGCACCAGAATCAAAGGCGATCGTGTTAGCTGCTTCTCGAGGAGACGACTTTGATAGTCTAACAAGCGACAGCCCAAAAACCATGCTTTTAATAAATGGAAAACCTTTGCTAGCTAGAACTGTCGAACGTCTTAAGAAAGCAAACATACATGATATAGTTGTCGTAGGTGGGTTTGCTGCAGAAAAAATCGATCTCCCGGAGATACGCCTCTTAAAGAATCACCAATTCGCGAACTCTGGAGAGTTAGCGTCGCTATTGATCGCTAAGAGAGAATTCACAAAAGACATGGTGGTTCTCTATGGAGATATTATGTTCAGAGGATATATTCTGAAAGGACTGATGGAGTCCGATAGGGAGATCACTATCGTGGTTGATTCTTCAAAAACTGAAATAAAAAACGAGGATAAAACTGATTTTACGCTCTGCAGTGAATCAGATAATCGGGAACTATGGGGCAGAGATATTGAACTTGAAGAAGTTATACACCCTGAAAGTAAATCTACAAGACAAATAACTGGACAATGGATCGGAATGATTCGTATCAAAGATGAAGGTTACACCTGGTTTATAAAAGCGGCAGAAGAATTAAATGCTAAACCTCATGCCAATAAATACTCACTGGCTGACCTTTTGAATCAAATTATTAAAAACGGTCATCGAATTAGAGTTATATATATTCACGGCCACTGGTTGAACATTAATTCCCTCGTAGACCTTGGAGAAGCTGGCGATTTTTCGTCATATTAAAATTAGCTATGATTAAAGCAAAATCCTTCATCGAAATAGCCTCTCATTATGGTTTTAATACTTACTCAGGGGTTCCTTGCTCGTTTCTAACCCCATTTATAAACGAAGTAATATCAAATAATCTTAACTATATACCCGCCAGTAATGAAGGAGATGCTGTAGCCATAGCATCAGGAGCGTGGTTGGGAAGACAGAAAGGAATAGCTATGATGCAAAACTCTGGCTTAGGCAATGCTATTAGTCCTTTAACTTCCCTGAATTATCCATTCAAAATTCCTATTCTTGTCATTTGCACTTTACGAGGTGAAGTTGGACTTTCTGATGAGCCTCAACATGAATTAATGGGACAAATTACATCAACTCTTTTTGACACTATAAAAATCCCTTGGGAGTACTTTCCTTCAAAAGATGAAGAGATAGAGCCGGCGCTAAACAAAATCAATCATTATTTTACCGAAAGAAGAGGCCCTTTTGCACTTATAATGAGGAAAGGAACCTGCAAAGACGAAAATCAATTAAGACAACGAAAAAAAAGTAGATATCAATCTGATAGTATAAAACAACTTGAATTCTTCAAAGGTAACAAGAGACCCTCAAGAAGAGCAATTTTATCAAGCCTAATTGAATTCGCAGAACCTAATAGAACGTTGATTATGACCACGACCGGATTCACGGGCAGAGAACTGTATCAGATAAAAGATCATTCAAGTCACTTTTACATGGTTGGATCTATGGGATGTGTTTCTTCTCTAAGTCTTGGACTTTCAATTTCCCAACCTAGTTATAAAATTTTCGTAATTGACGGCGATGGAGCGGCAATGATGCGCTTAGGAAATTTGGCCACAGTAGGCTCTCAAAATCCAAAAAATCTTATCCATATACTTCTAGACAATGAAGCCCACGAGTCAACTGGAGGACAGGCAACTAATTCAAATACTATTGACCTTGCCGGAATAGCTTATGCCTGTGGCTATAAGAATATAATCCGCTGTAATTTTTTAGAAAGTCGTTTCTTCGATATGATGGGACCTACCTTTATCCATATAAAAACAAAACATGAAGGAAAATTAAACCTGCCACGACCTTCAATAACACCCGAGCAGCAAGCAACTAGGTTAAGAAACTACATAAAATGATTCTACTTAACCCAGGCCCAGTAACGTTGACCAACCGTGTTAAATCATCTTTGCTAAGAGAGGACCTTTGCCATCGAGAACCTGAGTTTGGCAAATTACAGCAAGATATAAGAGTAAAACTCCTTTCGGTCTATGGGACCGCAAATTCTGAGTGGACATCAATTCTTTTGACAGGATCTGGAACCGCCGCAGTTGAAGCCTTAATAACATCCCTTTCTCCTAAAACCGGGAGGTTGCTAATTGCCGAAAATGGCGTTTATGGGGAAAGAATAAGCAAGATCGCAGCCAGATCTCGAATTGATAATGATCAAATCAAGTCAAATTGGAAAGATCCGATTAATTTGATTGAATTAGAGAAAGCGCTTTCCTCAAAAAAATATAGTCACCTTGCTTTGGTTCATCATGAGACTACAACTGGCCGGCTCAACAATTTAGACAAAATTTTTCACTTATGCGAACAGTTTAATTGCAAAATTTTACTTGACGCAGTCAGTAGTTTTGGAGCGGAGGATCTTATTTTTAATACAAGGCTTATAACCGGTGTAGCTGCGACCGCTAACAAATGTCTCCATGGCGTTCCCGGAATTTCTTTCGTAATTGCAAACAAAGAGGATTTATTGAGACAGCAAGATCCAAAAAGATCAACCTACCTTAACCTCTATGATTATTTTGCGGCACAAGAAAAAAAATCAACTCCCTACACTCAGTCAATTCAATGTATGTATGCGCTAAACGAAGCACTCGATGAGTATCTAGAGAGTGGAGGACTTCGTTCTCGGCAAAAACTTTACAAAAAGAGGATGGAATATGCATCCAATTTTCTCGAGGAATTAAATATAGATATGTTCCTTAAATTAGAAGATGCATCTTGTGTACTCCGATCGTTTTATATTCCCAAAAAGTACGACTATAAAGTTATACATGACCATTTGAAAGAGCACGGGTTTGTCATCTATTCGGGTCAAGGACATTTAAAAGAACAATTGTTCCGGTTATCGTTTATGGGTGAAATTTTGGAAGAGGATATGAGAAATTTGCAAAAGGCATTTCAAACCCTTTTTATTAAATCTTAGTTAACTTTAACTTCGAATCAACAAAAGTACGAAAGGCTTTAGCATCTAAGCCTGCTTCAACGAGCATATCTTCTCGAGAACCATGTGCCAGCAGCTTATCAGGTAACCCATAATTAAAAATAAATATCTCGGTACCTCTTCCAAGAAGAAACTCGTTTACAGCGCTACCTGCTCCACCGTCTATAACACTTTCCTCAATCGTAAACACAACGTCGTACTTTTTTTCTATTTCGATCAACCTCTCTTCATCCAAAGGCTTTATAAAACGCATGTCTAATAGGGTCGCATTAATATCTTCGGCAACATCTCGAGCGACTTCAAGGACGGACCCGAATGACAAAATTGCTACGGATTGACCCTCACGAATTGTTCGTGATTGCGCAATGGGTATAATCGACATTTTCTTATCTAAGTCTACACCAGGGCCTGTTCCTCTCGGATAACGAACGATTGTAGGTTTGTCTTGTTTAAACCCAGTATACAACATCTGTCTACACTCATTTTCATCTGATGGAGCCATAATAATTACATCGGGCAAACATCGAATAAAGGATACATCATAACTCCCGTTGTGAGTTGGCCCATCTGCTCCCACAACTCCAGCTCGGTCAACAGCGAACAAAACAGGAAGTGATTGATTAACAACATCATGAACCAATTGATCAAAGGCCCGTTGAAGAAAAGTCGAGTAAATTGCTACTACTGGTTTCAAGCCTTCACACGCCATTCCAGCGGCCACATTCACGCAATGCTGTTCAGCTATGGCGACGTCAAAATAACGCTCAGGATAAAGTTGTTCGAATTTTACTAAACCTGATCCCTCGCGCATTGCCGGTGTCAGGGCAACCAGCCGACTATCCTCGGCGGCCATGTCGCAAAGCCATTCTCCAAAAACCTCACTATATGTAGGGCCTCCTTTTTTCTTTGTATTTTCAATGCCTTTATCGGGATCAAAGGCAGATACACCGTGATACTTGACTGGGTCTTTTTCGGCTAAATCATAGCCTTTCCCTTTTTTTGTGATCACGTGCAAGAACTGAGGGCCTTTTAGTTTTTTTAAATTTTTTAAAGTCGCTAGTAATGTAGAAAGGTCATGGCCATCAATTGGTCCTATATAATTAAAACCAAATTCTTCAAACAAAGTCCCGGGCACTACTAGACCTTTGACATGCTCTTCTGTTCTCCTAACAAACTCCCATGCTGAAGGCATTTGTTTAAGCGCTTTTTTGCTTCCCTCTCGCAAACTAGTATAAATTTTTCCAGAAAGTATCTGAGCAAACCTATTGGATAACGCACCTACATTAGGTGAGATTGACATGTCATTATCGTTTAATATGACCAACATATCCGCCTCCAAGTCGCCCGCATGATTCAAGGCTTCGAAAGCTAAACCGGCTGTCATGGCACCGTCACCTATCACTGCTACACAATGTCTTTCAATTTTTTCTAATTTTGATGCGATTGCCATACCTAAGGCCGCACTAATTGAAGTGCTGGAATGACCGACGCCAAAAGTATCATACTCGCTCTCATCACGCTTGGGAAACGGTGCTAAACCTCCAGATCTACGTATGGTATTTAGACGGTCTTTCCTGCCGGTAAGAATTTTATGAGGATAGGCCTGGTGGCCCACATCCCAAACAATTCGATCCTCCGGTGTATTGTAAAGATAGTGTAAAGCTACTGTGAGCTCAATTGAACCAAGACCAGCAGCAAAATGCCCGCCGCTGGTGCTAACAGAACTTATCAAAAAATTTCTAACTTCAGTTGCAACTTCTTTCAAACTGGATTCTGGCAGCTCTCGCAACTGCTTCGGTGAGTCTATTTTATCGAGGAGCGGAAAAGTAAGGTTTTTATATGAAAATTTCTCTTTTGTCATTTAGTTTAAGATGCTCCTCGATTTATTTGGATATTGTAAAACAAACTTGAGCGCGATTGGTAAATTATTTTGCATAATAGTCTAATTGATCGGATCCCAAATAATTATAAACTCGTATCTGTTGAAGGGAATATTAAAAAAAAAGGCTTTGGACTACATTAAAAATACGTTAGACTTCCAGACTAGGTTTTTTTAAATACTACATAAAAGATGCTTTTTGCAAAAACGTGAGGAATTTGAAATGGGTGTTCCACTAATTCAACAGCTAAGGGTTGGTTCCTATATAATGAAGCAGAAACTTAAGGGAAATAAGCGATACCCGTTAGTTCTAATGCTGGAACCTTTATTCAGATGCAACCTAGCCTGCGCGGGCTGCGGAAAGATTGACTATCCAGATGAGATCCTCAATAAAAGGTTATCCTACGATGAGTGTATCGACTCGGTTGAAGAATGTGGGTCCCCAATGGTATCGATAGCAGGTGGTGAACCGCTAATACACAAAGAAATGAGTAACATAGTTAAGGAGCTTATTTCTCGGAAGAAATTTATATACCTCTGCACCAATGCTTTATTACTTGACAAGAAAATGGACGAATATACGCCATCTCCTTATCTCACCTTTTCTATTCATTTAGACGGAGACAAGGAGCGCCATGACGCGTCGGTTTGCCGTGAAGGGGTTTATGACAAGTGCGTGGAAGTCATAAAAAAAGCTTTAAACCGTGGATTTCGTGTAACCGTAAACTGCACATTATTTCAAGGTGAAAGTGCAGAAGAAGTAGCTCAATTTATGGATAATATGATGAAATTAGGCGTCGAAGGAGTAACCATCTCCCCTGGGTATTCGTATGAACGAGCGCCGAGGCAGGATGTCTTTTTAAAGCGAACAGGAAGCAAAAATTTATTCCGAAAATTGTTTGAGTTAGGAAAAACAAGAAAATGGAGATTCAACCAATCAAGCCTCTACTTGGATTTTCTCGCAGGAAATCAAACCTATCACTGCACCCCGTGGGGCAATCCAACACGAAACGTTTTTGGCTGGCAAAAGCCTTGCTACCTTCTCGTCGGGGAAGGCTACGCAGACAGTTTCAAATCACTAATGGAAGATACCAAATGGGACCAGTATGGCACGGGCTCAAACCCGAAATGCGACGATTGTATGGTCCATTCTGGCTATGAAGCAACGGCAGTAAATGACACATTCAGTAGCCCATTGAAAGCACTATCTGTTTTCCTTAAAGGTCCTAGGACGACGGGTGCTATGGCTCCCGAGGTTCCATTCTTATATGCTGATTCCGCCACACAAAACAAAAAATTTGGTGCCATAAAAGTCGTCGAATCTTCAAAAGGCTGCAGTAAAAGTCAGGTTGCTTAGACCGTAACCGTGCTAGGAGCAACTCTTATATGCTTGATGATATGGGGAGTCGTTTTATTTCTACCTTTCCGTCCTTGGTCGACAATAGAAAAAATTGATCACCTAGAAAAAAAAAACACCGATATCCACATTGAGGTGACGGCCCTTATTCCTGCTCGAAACGAAGAATCTTATGTTAAAAACCTGGTTGAGAGTCTTCTGAAATCAGCTCTTATACAGAATGTCATTGTGGTGGATGATGAGAGCACAGACGATACCCTGGTCAATTTGAGTCTAATAAATTCCGAGCGCCTTACTGTGATCAGCGGCTCAACACCACCAGAAGGTTGGGTGGGGAAAGTATGGGCTTTACATCAGGGTTCTGTAAATATCTCCACACCTTTTGTTCTTTTGATTGATGCAGATATTGAATTTGATAATACAATTTTAGACTCAATACTTCAGAAAGCCAAATCCGACAAGCTTCAGCTCACATCAATCATGGCCCTTTTAAAAACAGAGTCTTTTTGGGACAAAATAATGATTCCTGCTTTTATTTATTTTTTTAAACTACTTTATCCCTTTAGTTTATCTAATAATCCAAAATCTAAGTCTGTAGCGGCTGCAGCTGGTGGCTTTATTCTTCTCGAGACCTCCGTGTTATGGAGGATTGGGGGCTTCAGCGCGCTAAAAAACGCACTAATTGACGACTGCTCTCTAGCTAAACTTGTAAAAAAGACTGGTGGAAAAACCTGGATAGGACTAAGCAAAGGAATCAGAACAAAAAGAAGCTACGGTACGTTGTCGAATATATGGTTAATGGTAGAGCGAACCGCATTTACTCAACTAAACTATTCACTATTAAACTTAATCTTTTGCACTGTCATCATGGGGCTAATGTTCTTTGTGCCGCTCATCAGCTTAACTCAATTTGACAAAACAATTACAACAATAAGTCTTAGCTCAATATTCGTAATGGCTCTTACCTACTTTCCGATAGTGAAATATTATAAATTAAATCTTTTCAGGACCTTGACTTTACCACTTGCTGGTGTTCTATTTCTATTAATGTCTTGGTCATCAGCTATAAAATATATGTTAGGAAAAAGAAGCGAGTGGAAGGGAAGAACATACAAAAAATGAAATTACTTATTGTACTTACAGCATTATTCACCTTTAAAACATATTCTTTCGAAACTGATCAAAATCATAGTTTTCAGACTCCGGAATCAACAGTTGAAGCCTTCGAGGAAGTCACAATTAACCTATTAAAATCATCCGATAGTCTAACGGTCGACGAGCGGTATTATCATACCCTAAGAAGAATCGAGCATATTATAGATTTCAAAACCATGGCAAGACTAATACTCGGGGACCAACTAAATGAGGAAGGAGAAGATTTAAAGAATCAATTTATTCACGAACTAATGAAGCTCTCAGCTCGAGCGATGGCGTTAAACTATAAGAACTACAATAACCAAAAGTATACAACTACAAAAATAAAGAAAAATCATTCCAAGGCAGTGGTTTACACTGATTTTCTTGCGTCGGATCGGGAAACCGTCCCATTTAAATTCATGCTTAAACGAAATGATAAAGGCAATTGGCAAATCATCAATATAGTCGCCGGAGGCGTCTCCGAGCTATCTTTAAAAAGAATTGAGTACAAGGACTTTCTCAAAAATAAGCGGCTCCAAGATCTCATAAACGTTTTAAAACGAAAAAATGAGTTTAAATAATAGGACCACACACAAAAATTAATTGATGCGAACTCTTCTCAAATATGGCAGTATATAAATAAAAATATTTTACAGGGACTAAATAATGAAAAGTAAATCGTGCACCTATGTCAGCGTAATAATAGCATGTTGTATTTTACTGAGCGGTTGCGGGACAGCCAATAACAAATCCGATCCCTTCGAAAAAACAAATAGAAAATTCTATGCATTCAACGATGCCATTGATAAAAAATTCGTACAACCTGTCGCCGAAGTTTATGTAAAAGTCACACCCGATATATTTCGAGATGGTGTAACTAACTTTTTTGATAACCTTGGCTACATAAATACGATCTCAAACGATTTACTTCAAGGCAAAGTAAAATACTTCGCACAAGATTCGGCACGATTTGTTTTAAATTCTACTATTGGCATAGGTGGCATACTTGACCCAGCTACAAAATTAGGACTAGAAAAAAGATCGGAAGATTTAGGACAAACTCTAGCAGTATGGGGAGCATCAGAGGGTTCGTATTTAATGGTTCCATTGATGGGGCCCAGCTCAGGCCGAGACATAACATCTCCTGCTATGTCTATGGCTACTAATCCGTTGACTTATGTCGCATCTGTTTTCACCATTCCAGTGGGGTTTTTAAAAGCTGTCAACTCTAGAGCTAACCTTTTAGACGCAACACGAATGAGAGACCAAGCTGCCCTCGATCCATATACTTTTGTTAGAGAAGCATGGAGACAGAAAAGAAATTACGATATATTCGATGGCAACCCGCCGAACGAGGATGATAATTTCGAAAAAATACTAGACGGAGAAGCAGACGTAGGGATACTTCAGGTATACTAACTTTCGAAAATCAATATTAATAGTTTTCTAAAGATTTTGAGCTTTGTGTCGTAAATAATGATCCATCAAAAGTAGCGCCATCATAGACTCGGCAATGGGAACCGCCCTAATTCCAACACACGGATCATGCCTACCAAATGTAGACACAGTTGTTTCATTACCCAAAACGTCTAATGTGTTGCTTTCTATTTTTATGCTGGATGTTGGCTTCAAAGCTAAATTACAAATTATCGTATCGCCATTAGAGATTCCCCCAAGGATTCCGCCAGAATGATTTGTAGTAAAACCACCCTCGTTAATCTCGTCCCTATTTTCAGAGCCTTTCATTTCAACGACATTAAAACCGTCTCCAACCTCGACTCCTTTTACGGCATTAATGCTCATCATTGCTTTGGCAATATCGGCGTCCAATTTATCAAAAACCGGCTCGCCTAAGCCGATTGGAACATTTTCAGCTTCGACAGTCACCATAGCTCCAACGGAGTCTCCATCTTGTTTTAATTTGTCGACCAAATTTTCTACATTTTTTATCTGGTCTGGATCACCGCAAAAGAAAGGGTTTTTTTCAATAAAGTTCTTATCAACTAAACTAAGTTTAAGAGTGCCTATTTTTGATAAATAACCATAGATATTTATTGATAGTTTCTCTGAGAGATATTTCTTAGCGATTGCTCCTGCAGCCACTCGCATACAGGTTTCTCTGGCAGAAGCACGCCCCCCTCCTCTATGATCTCTTAACCCATATTTTTTAAGATAAGTAAAGTCAGCATGGCCAGGACGGTATTTATTTTTAATATCACCATAATCGCTTGACTTCTGGTCTTCATTTAAGATTTCCAAACCAATAGGGGTCCCTGTCGTGATCCCTTCGAAAACACCAGCCGTTATTTTGACCTTATCACCTTCTAGTCTTTGTGTAGTATAAGCACTCTGACCTGGCCTTCTTCTATCGAGATCAACTTGCAAATCGGATTCAGAAAGTTCTAATCCGGGAGGGCATCCATCTACAATTCCGATGTAACCATGTCCATGACTTTCCCCTGCTGTTGTCAAAGTAAAGATTTTGCCAAACGAATTACCAGCCATCTAGCACCTCAATAATTTTACTGAATTAATAACCGATTTGTGATACTGACGAATTCTCCAGGATCATCCACCTCAATTCCACCAGTAAGTGCCGCTTGATAGAACAAAAATAGAGCCCAGTCCCTTTGCTGATCACTATTCGATTTTGCAATTTCTTTAATTAAGGTATGAGAAAGATTTATCTCAAGAACTTTCTTGGAAGAGGGGATTTTTTGTCCAGAAGCTCTTAATACTCTTTCAAGATTCGCACTCATTTGGTCGACAGGATTTACTAGGCAAGACAGTGAATCGGTAAGTCTTGAACTAGGCACGACATCAGCCACTTTATCTTCCAGGCAAGTCTTCAGTTGCTCCAGCATCTCTTTATGCTCGCCGGCCTCTGATGAGACGGGTTCGTCATCGTTCCCAGCCTTTTGCAAAGCATCTGTTTGCGTAATCGATTGTAATTTCTTATTGTCAAACTGTTCCAAATGATTGACCACCCACTCATCAACAGGATCCGTCATTAATAAGACCTCTAGTTCCTTCTGTTTAAAAAATTCCAAATGCGGACTCCTTCGTGCAGCATGTATCGAATCAGCCGTAAGATAAAAAATTGATTCTTGTGAATCCTTCATCCGCTCAATGTAATCTTTTAGGCCAATCATTTCATTCTCACTCGTGCGACTGGTTTGGTACCTTAGAAGTTTACTTAGTTTTTCCTTATTGACAGAGTCCTCAACTACACCTTCTTTTAGTACACTACCAAAACTGTCCCAAAATTCACGATAGTTGTCAGGCTTTTTTGCTAACCCTTCAATCATGCCGATAATTTTCTTAACGCAACCACCTTTAATAGATTCTATCTTTTTATTCTTCTGCAATAATTCGCGAGAAACATTCAAAGGAAGTTCATCTGTATCAATGACTCCTCTAACAAATCTTAAATATCTTGGTATTAGCTGTTCTGAATCCTCCATAATAAGAACACGTTTTACATAAAGTCTGACCCCGCTTTTATTATCTCTATCCCAAAGGTCAAAAGGCGGCTTAGAGGGTATAAAAAATAAAGACGTATATTCAACTTTTCCTTCAGCTTTAGTATGAATATATTTTAAAGGCTTATCAAAATCAAAAGATATACTTTTGTAAAATTCCTCGTAATCTTTTTTACTTATCTCATTCTTAGCTTTCCGCCACAACGAAAATCCTTCATTTACCTTTTCAAACCCGGTTGCTCCATCGTCTTTTGGCATCATAATTGCGGATGAAATGTGATTTGAATATTGTTTGCAAATAGTTTTTAGAGTCACGCCTTCAGCATATGATTTACATTCATTTTTTAAATAAAGTATTATTTCTGTTCCGCGTTTTTTTTTGGTTATCGTTTCAAGAGTAAACTGCCCTTTGCCTTCTGATTCCCAACGAGTACCTTCCGCGGCAGGGGAGCCAGCTTTTCTAGTAGATACTACAACCCTTTCAGCTACAATGAATGCAGAATAAAATCCAACCCCGAATTGACCAATAAGTTCTGATGTCTTTTGTTCTCCTTTTTCTAAATCTTTAAAAAACTGTTTCGTACCCGACCTAGCAATCGTTCCCAAATTTTCGATAACCTCATTTCTGCTCATCCCAATCCCATAATCTCTGATAGTAATGGTTTTGGCTTTTTCACTAAAATCAATGAAAATTTCAGGATCTGGTTTTTCCCCCTCATACAAACTTTCATCAGAAAGCGCCGCGAATCTCAATTTATCTATCGCATCAGCCGCATTGGAAATCAATTCCCTTAAAAAAATATCTTTATTGCTATACAAAGAGTTAATTACCAAGTCCAACACTTGTCTTACATCAGATTCAAATTCGAGTGCCTGCTTCTCACTTTTATTATCCATACCTTCTCTCTTTCAAAAAATATTTATAAATTCAAATAACTCCCTTATTATAATAGCAGATTTATAGAGTCCTGCGATCGAGATTAGATAATCTCATCAGTAGAACAAATCGAAATATTTATGAAAACCGAAGATACACCTCATACCCCTGTTATAGCTCAATATCTTTCTATAAAGAGAGAAAATCCTGACTATTTGCTTTTCTTTAGGATGGGAGATTTCTACGAATTATTTTTCGAAGATGCTAAAAAAGCGGCTGATCTCCTTGATATTGTTCTCACGAGCAGAGGTAAAAGTGCAGGTGAGCCAATTCCAATGGCTGGTGTGCCCGCACACGCGGCAGAAAATTATCTTAAGAAACTATTAAAAAACGGCGAAACAATAGCGATTTGCGAACAGATTGGCGACCCGCAAAAAAGCAAAGGCCCAGTGGAAAGAAAAGTTGTTCGGATATTGACACCGGGAACAGTTATAGAAGACTCATTAATTGATTCAAGTAGAGATACATGCGTTGCTTCGTTATTTATAACCAAAAATGAAATTGGATTAGCAGAACTCGATATAAATTCATCCCGCTTCGAGACGCAAAGATTCGAAAATTTTTCAGAAGCAATAACCAAGCTTGAGCGGATTCAACCTGATGAGATCCTTATTAATCATGAGGCCTCCCTTGGAATGATTTTACCGAACTACACAACAAAAAAACAACTGGGAACGGCTTACTTTAAGGACGACTACGCAATTGAGGCGCTTATAAAGTGCCTTAAAACCTCAAAAGCTGAGATAAGAAACAAATGTGAATCCGAGGTTGCTCTCTATGCGGCTTGCGGATTAATCCGTTATTGCAGCAAAGCAAATGGAGGAGTACTCACAAACATAAATAGACTTAGTGTTAATCGAAATGAAGACCAATTAAAAATCGACAGGTTTACAATTAGAAACCTCGAGATCTTGCAATCCAACGAAGGAAACAAAAACTTATCAATCCTTCATTATCTTGATCAAACAAAAACACCTATGGGGAAAAGGCTACTTAGAAGATGGATTTTGCGCCCTATAACAGATAAAACAGAACTAAACATCAGGTTGGAAACTGTCTCAAAACTTATCGAAAAAAATAATTTTGAGCAAATACAAAATTGCCTAAGGAAATTTACGGATATTGAAAGAATCACTTTAAGGATTCGACTTAGAAGAGCCAAAGCTATCGATTATTTAAAATTAAGACAAGCATTAGAAAATATATCCATAACAAAGTCTCATCTTAATATTTTACAAGATTCACATTTAACCTCTCTCTACAAAAATATAAATAACCATAGTTCTTTGCATCAAGTTCTAAAAGAAGCCCTTATAAACAATGAAAACGAACTAGAGTTTAATAAAAATATTATCCGCAACGGGTTTGACAAATACTTGGATGAACTGAGTGCAATATCGGCATATTCCGATGCAGAAATAAGGCAAATGGAAGAAGATGAAAGAAACGAGACTGGCATAAATAATTTGAAAATAAAATTTAACAAAATACATGGTTATTTTATAGAGATAAGCCGCTTAAGAACCCAGAATGTACCAGACTATTTTAAACGAATTCAGACACTTAAATCAGTTGAACGTTTTACCTCAGAAAAATTAAGGAATTTAGAATCAAAAATTTTATACGCCTCTAGCAATTACGAAAAAAGAGTGAAAGAGCTGATTGAGGGAATAGCATTAAAGATTGATTCAGAATTTGAAAAATTACTAGAAACATCAAGGAATTTGGGAAGACTTGATGTTTTAACAAACTTAGCACAAAGAGCATTAGAATTTGATTGGTGCAAACCTAGACTTACTAATAACGATATAATAGATGTCGAGGGAGGACGGCACGCCGTTGTCGAACATTTATCGAAAGAGCCATTTGTAAAAAATAACCTAAGATTGTCTAATCGGAATAAAACACTGCTTATTACAGGTCCTAACATGGGAGGTAAGTCTACTTACATGCGCCAGAATGCAATTATTGTTCTGCTCGCACATATTGGATCCTTCGTACCAGCGGATAGCGCAACTATCGGCAATATAGACGCGATATATACCCGAATCGGTGCTTCTGATGACCTGAGCACCGGCCAGAGCACTTTCATGGTAGAAATGACAGAGATTGCAGAGATAATAAAAAATTCTAAAAACACAAGTTTGGTGCTAATAGATGAAGTAGGGCGGGGAACAAGTACATCTGATGGTATAGCTATTGCCGCTTCAACACTTCGTCAAATTTCAATTATCAATAACAGCTATTGCCTATTTTCAACGCATTATTACGAACTAACAAAGTATTCTGCGGCTTTCCCTATGATTAAAAATGTACGATTAGACGCTTTAAAAGCTGAGAAAAAAATAGTTTTTCTGCACAACGTAAAAGAAGGTTCAACAAACAAAAGTTTTGGTCTCGAAGTTGCAAAACTAGCGGGAGTTCCTGATAGTGTGGTCGAATACGCACAATCCATCGTACAACAAGCAAATGAAATAGACCTTTCAAATGAGGAAAAAATGTGGCTTATAAAGCAACTACTTGAAAATCATTCGGATGTCTATTCTGGAAGGGCCGAAATACAGAATTTGGTGCAAAAACTTAAAGAAATCTGCGAATAAATTTAAAAATAGTGTTTTGGCTTAATTCAACAAATTTGTATAATAACGTTTTTATTTAAGGTAAATTGAGATGACATTTGTTGTATTAGAGAATTGTATAAAATGTAAATACACAGACTGTGTGGAAGTTTGCCCCGTTGACTGTTTTCATGAAGGGCCAAATATGCTGGTGATTGATCCAGACGAATGTATAGACTGCACACTGTGCGAACCGGAGTGCCCCGCAGATGCAATAAAATCGGAAGATGATCTCACCGACGACGAGCAAGATTTCATTCAAATAAATGCCGAACTTAGCCAGAAATGGCCAGTTATTGACGAAATGAAGGAACCTCTTCCCGATGCAGATGAATGGAAAGGTAAATCGGGAAAAATAGAATTAATTGAGAGATAAGACCTACTTGGTTAAATGATCAAAAACACCTTCCCATCCCTCCGCAGGTGGAATTTGCTTAAACTGCTCGATTCTGTTTAAAAAAATATCGTACTTGGCCGACTTTCCGACATATTGATCCAATTCTTGGTAGATTTCACTCGCTAGCGACCAGTCAGAATTACGATAAGCAAGCAAAGCTTCAGAATTTAATTTAATCTCCTTCCTTATGTAATCTTCTCCTAGTCTGGCATCCATTAGTTCAAAAATCGAAACAGGATTTTCTTTACCTTTGACTCTGACCCTATCAATCTCCCTAAAATATTCCTCCGGATTTTTATTGACAACTTCTTCACTCACCATGCATGTTACTCCATATTGCTTAGTCAATGCCTCCAATCGAGATGCTAAATTAACGTTGTCGCCTAGCACTGTGTAAGCCATTCTAAAAGTTGATCCCATATTGCCTACGCTCATTTCACCAGTGTGAACTCCTATTCCTATTTGAATGCTCGGCCATCCTTTTCTTTTAAATTTTTCATTAATGACATCCAAGCCTATGACCATATTTTTGGCAGCCTGCAGCGCATTTTTAACGTGACCCTCGTCTCCCAGCGGAGCTCCCCAAAAAGACATGATTGCATCTCCCATATACTTGTCTATCGTTCCTCTTGATTGGTGTATTATCTCTGTCATAGGAGTCAGATACTCATTCATTAAATCTGATAAGTCTTCAGGCTTTAAACTTTCAGAAATACTTGTAAACCCTCTTACGTCACTAAAAAGTACAGTAAGTTCCTTACTCTCAGCCTTCTGAGAGTATTTATTTGGAGCTTCGGCCATCTCATCAACAAGTTCTGGAGGGACATATTGTCCAAACAATCCGGTAATCTGTTTTTTCCCTCTACTTTCTACAAAATAACCATAAGACATATTGAGTACAAATATTGAAATTACCATTAACACTCCTGATGCAACCGGTAAAACTATTCCATTTGACCAACCAAAATGCGATAACCCAACAATGTTTGAGATTAACAAAATACCAAAAAGGCTTGCATGAAATGGACTTAATAAGGCACCAGCCACAGTCATCACAAGTCCTGCAACTAACAAAACTAAAACCTCATATCCAACCACATACTCCGGCTGCCTAAGACCTCGTTGATTAAGCAACCCTGAGATCAAAGATGCGTGTATTTCTACACCAGGATATGTTTCTGAAACCGGAGTTGCTCTCATATCAAAAAGTCCAGGCGCAGTAGTACCGACAAGAACAACTTTATTTCGTAACAAAGAGGAATCGGCATTTTTATTTAAAACCTCGGTAGCAGAAACGTAATTGAAACTGCCTCGTCCTCCTCGAAAAGGAATCAATGTATTTCCCTCAAAATCAATTGGGATCTTAAGGCCCTCAATATCTAAAGCTTCAAGCGAGTTATAACCTCCTCTAGAGGTGGCAAAAACTGGTTGCACTTCCCCACTTCCCATTATTCGCCTAATTATTTCTAAAGACAAAGATGGATAGACATTACCTTCAAAATTAACGAGCATCGGTTGTCTTCTAACCACACCATCGGCATCTGGTTTTTGGGAAAAATGGCCCGCTCCAAGTGCCGATCTAGTGAAAATATTTAAATTAGAACCATAACCTGTAGCTTTCAAAATAGTATTTTCACTACTATTCAATTCGGCAGCCAGCATCACTGGGTTAGGCAATACTCCGATTTTTTGAGCATTGGAATCGGTAGAATTAAAATAAATCCCAAGAACAATAGGATAACGAGAAATAGCATCGGCAAAGATTTTGTCATAATCCAATGTCTGTCTTAATGCAGCCATGCCTACAGCAAACTCTTTACTGGACTTAAAAGTTGTTTTTGCTAAATCTTCTAAAATTGGCAGACCTGAACTACTATCTGGCTCAGCAAAAACAATATCAAAACCAAGCATACTGATTTGATAATGCTCAAAGAGAATATCAACCATACTGGCAATTTTGTTTCTTGACCATGGCCATCTTCCCTCAGCAGTGAGACTGGCTTCATCAATATCGATTATCACAATATCTGGAGATTTTTTATTCGAAACTGTGAATCTCAGATGGGTATCATAAGCTATCAGTTCAAGCCTTTTAATAATTCCAATATTAATCACGCCAAGAGAATAACAAACAAAAAGAATACAAAGGGCAACACTCACTATTACCCTAACTTTATTTTTGAGAAATTGAGAGGTTAACTTATCTAACTCCACGAAAATTTCTACCGCCTTTCCAAAAATAAACGACACGTTTGATTAAATTTAGTAGTTTACCATATCACTCCGTTTTCCAAAATTACATAATTCAATTAAAAGACAGGAGCTGCAATGCGGTCGTTGTGCTTTACAAGTATATCGACCATGAAGTAAGAGTAGATTGTGGGCAATTTTTTTATAATGATTTGGTACTATTTTACGTAATTCCTCTTCGACTTTATTTAGGTTCGTCGACTTGGCGATTCCCAAACGTCTTGAAACCCTAAAGACATGTGTGTCCACAGCTATCTCACCTTGCAGGTATATCGTATTAAGAACAACCCCAGCGGTCTTTCTTCCTACCCCAGGTAAATTTTCAAGCTCTTTTCTTGTTCGAGGCACTTTACCATTATGTTTTTCAAGAAGTAATTTTGAGGTTTTTACAATGAACTCTGCTTTTTTTTTATAAAGCCCAATTCCACGTATAATTTTCTCAACCTTTTTTACATTTAACATAGCAAGGGAGTTTGCACATGGTGCTATTTTAAACAAATTACTAGTTACTTTATTTACAGCCTTGTCTGTAGTTTGGGCTGAAAGAATGACAGCTATTAAAAGGTGAAATGGACTTTCAAATTTTAACTCAGTCCGGGGTTCACTAATAGAACTATCGAGCCTTCGAAAAATCTCTTCAATCTTAATCCGTTTCATTTAAAATCGATTGAAGTTCCTCATAAATTACTTTTTCATCACTTTGTTCAATATCAAAATATGTTAAATCATGATCATTAGATAATTCTTCAATGTTTTTTTTGGCAAAATTAATTGATGATTCAATTCCAGTATATTTCTTCTTTTCTATCGAAATACAATCAGTCGGGCAAGTAGTGATACACATCCCGCATAGACTACACCATTGTTCTACGATCACATGTATGTGATTTTTCGCTCCGATTATTGCATGGCTGGGACAGACTGATATACATTTAGTACAACCTATACAATCTTCTTCATAGATAAAACTAGTTTTTTCTTCACGACTAATTTTCATTTAAGAATGGCTCGCAATCTATTTCTAACCTTATTTTACGATCATTCCTGGTGTGGCACCTGGGTCAACTGATAACAAGAAAACGTTGTCATCACCTTCTTTTGAAGCTCCAAGCAACATTCCTTCTGATGTTCCAAATCGCATTTTTCTCGCTTTCAAATTTGACACACAAATCACGTGTTTATTTAAGATCTCATCTGGCTCATAAGAATTTTTAATCCCAGCAATGATAGTTCTTTGCTCTGAACCAAGATCAATCACAAGTTTTAAAAGTTTTTTTGAGTCTTCAATTTCCCTGGCCTCTAGAATTTTACCAATTTTTAGCTCTATTTTTAAAAAATCATCGATAGAAACAGTTTCGTTTTCTTTCTTTTCTACAATTGGCTCATTCACACTTTGCACCTCCTTAAATAAGTTTTTAATATTTTCTTCCTCAATTCGACTCGAAAGATTTTTAAAATTATTTACCTTACTCCCACGAGGGTGGTTAGTAATATTAGACCAAAGAAGAGTTTCCTCATTAAAAAACTTTGCAATTTTGGAAGTAATCTCGGGAATGATTGGCGTCAGATAAATCGCTAGAATACGAAAAGAAAATAAACCCATACTCACTACATTATGCAGGTGTAGCCTTTGATCTTCTCTTTTTGTAAGGAGCCACGGTTTATTTTCATCAATAAAGTAATTAACGTCATCACAAAGGCCTGAAATCAAACGAATCAATTTTGCAAACTCTCTATCTTCATAAAGTTTTTCAACATCACTCCTCGCTTCTATTATTTTGATTAAATGTTGATCATTTACCATCTCGTTTGAAAGCCTTCCTTTGTAATATTTGGCGATAAAACTACTACACCTACTACCAATATTGATAAACTTACCTATTAAATCTGAGTTAATACGAAACCTATAATCCTCAAAATTAAGATCTATATCGGCACTTGATGGCCCTAGTCTAGAAGAAAAATAAAATCTTAAATGCTCGGGATCTAAATACCTCAAATAGTCTTTAGCGGTAATAAAGGTACCTTTTGATTTAGACATTTTTTCCCCATTAATAGTTAGAAAGCCATGTACGAAAATATTATCAGGCAACCTGTGCTGACTACCCATCAAAACAGCGGGCCAAAATAATGAGTGAAAGTACATTATATCTTTACCGATGAAGTGATACATTTCAGATGTGCTTTGCTCTCGCACGTAACTATCGTATTCGGATCCTTTTTGATTTTTTTCTAGATAATTTTTCAAGCTCGCAAAATAACCTATCGGCGCGTCTAACCAAACGTAAAAAAACTTATTTTGATAACCAGGAATTTTAAAACCAAAGTAAGGCGCATCTCTGGAAATATCCCAATCTTGAAGTCCAGAATCGAACCATTCCTTTAACTTATTTTTTATTGGTCGGCTTATCATAGAATTATTAAGCCATTTCTTAAGTTTATTTTCGTACTTTTTTAAGCTAAAGAATATATGAGTAGAGTTAGCGATATCAGGTCTTGAGCCGGATAAAATTGAACGTGGATCTTTGAGTTCAATAGAGGAATAAAATGCGCCACATTTTTCGCAACCATCTCCATACTGGTCCTTAGCTCCACATTTAGGGCAAACTCCAATAACATATCTATCTGGAAGAAAGATTTTTTTTATCGGATCATAGAACTGCTGAACATCAGACTCGTAGATATCTCCGTTATTCGAAAGAGCTTTAAATATTTCTGCTACTATTTGCTCATTTTCCTTAGAGTGAGTTGTATGAAAATTGTCAAAATTAATATTAAATTTTTTAAAATCTTCTAATTGATCCTTAGCAACGTTTTTGATCAGGCTCTCGGGAGTACAACCCAAATTATCAGATTTGAGCATGATAGGAGTTCCGTGAGCGTCGCTGGCGCAGATGAATTTACAATTAATTCCTCGTAACTTTTGAAATCTTACCCACACATCAGCTTGAATATATTCAACTAAGTGACCAATATGAATCTCGCCATTTGCATAAGGAAGGGCGCTGGTAACAAAAATTCTCCGATTTGTCATTTATATCTATCCAGTATAGAAGTTTAATATTAAATTCAGTTTTTACTTACTAAGTAATAGGATCTAATGTTACCATTATTACAATATAAAATTTAATTAATATTGTGGTCCGAAAATTGAGCATAGAAACTTCTATTAAAAAAATCCTAGATGAAATCCATGAACCCTACACGGGAAAAACCATTGGCGAACTCAGGGCTATCAAAAATGTTGAGAATTCTGGAAACGAAATTGTTGTTTTCTTTGAATTTGGTTTTCCTTTATCGAATTATGCAGAAAAATTCCAAGAAAAAGTCAATTTTGAGCTGCAAAAAGAATCGCTTCCCAAAGTCAAAGTAAGTTTAACAAGCAAAATTGTGGCCCGCGCTGCGCAACCTGGTGTGCCAACTTTAAACCAAGTGAAAAATATCATCGCTGTTGCATCTGGAAAGGGAGGAGTCGGTAAATCAACTACGACTACAAATCTAGCTGGCGCCATCAGTCTCGCGGGGGCAAACGTAGGTATTCTGGATGCTGATATTTACGGCCCTAGTCAAACAAGAATGCTCGGCACCGTGGGCAAACCCGACAGCATAGATGGAAAAAAAATGGAGCCAATCATAAATTACGGTATCCAGTGTATATCTATAGGTAATCTTATAAATGAAGATACCCCAATGATCTGGAGAGGACCAATGGCTACCGGTGCATTGGAGCAACTCCTAAATGAAACAAATTGGAAAAAAATCGATTATCTAATCGTAGATCTGCCTCCAGGAACCGGCGATATTCATTTAACCTTATGTCAAAAGATTCCGGTAACGGCTGCTTTGATCGTAACGACACCGCAAGATATTGCTTTATTGGATGCTAAAAAAGCTCTGAAGATGTTTGAAAAAGTCAAAGTGCCGGTTTTAGGTATCATAGAAAACATGAGTGGACACATATGTTCTAATTGCGGTCATGAAGATCATATTTTTGGCAAAGGAGGAGCGCAAAAAATGGCATCAGACTACTCTCTTGATGTATTAGGATCACTACCAATAGATTCTCAATTAAGAAAAAGCATGGATATTGGTGAGCCCATGATTTTTGAAGATGAGAATTCCAAAATTAGCCAAGCATATTTTGAACTGGCAAGATCAATCACAGGTAAGATCTCAAATTTTAATAAAGACCTCAGCCGGAAATTTCCAAAGATAGTCGTTGAGGACTCCTAGTGTCAATTAAATGTGATAAATGGATTAAAGAAATGTGTCGCACACATAAAATGATCGAACCTTATGAACCAACGCAAATAAAATCAATAAAAAATAACAAAACAATATCTTATGGAGTTTCAAGTTACGGTTACGATGTTAGGTGTGCTGATGAATTCAAAGTTTTTACTAATATTAACTCTTCTATAGTTGACCCCAAAAGTTTTGATGAGAATAATTTTGTAGAGACCAAAAGTGACATTTGTTTAATCCCTCCTAATTCATTTGCTCTTGCTCGAACCATTGAATACTTTAAAATTCCAAGGGATATCCTTACAATTTGCCTAGGCAAGAGCACTTACGCGAGATGCGGAATTATAGTCAATGTCACTCCTCTAGAACCAGAATGGGAAGGACACGTTACTTTAGAATTCTCAAATACAACGCCACTGCCCGCAAAAGTATATGCGAACGAAGGGGTTGCACAATTTATTTTTTTACAATCCGATATTGTTTGTGAAACTTCATATAAAGACCGGACTGGAAAATATTTTGGGCAAAAAGGTGTAACCCTTCCTAAAGTCTAATCATCAACACCAGACTGTTTTAAATCTAAGGAAAGAGAATTTATGCAATATCTAAGACCCGTGGGGTTAGGACCGTCATTAAAAAGATGGCCGAGATGAGAATCGCAATTACCGCATACTAACTCAACCCTTTCCATACCATAAGATAAATCTCTTTCTTTTTTGATCTTGGCTCCCGTAATCTCATCTTTAAAACTTGGCCATCCAGTTCCTGAATCATACTTATCTATAGAACTGAATAAAGCTTGTCCGCAACATACACAGTGGTATGTTCCCACGCCCTTGAAATTAACGTATTTCCCAGAAAAAGGGGGCTCAGTTCCTTTTTTCCTGCAAACTAAAAAGGCTTCTCTCCCAAGAAGATTAATCCATTCTTCATCTGATTTATCAATTATCTTCATATAACTCACTTACAAAACAAATTTCACGTTTTTTTATGCTCAATGATCATATTATAAAGCTAAGTTTTAGGAAAACTAAATACCCGAGAAAAATCAATATATTTGTATCTAAAAGCACAATTTTTGTTAGAATTAATATTTTGAGCTAGTTTGATATGGTAAAAGGTACCTTCAACGATTCACGGAGAGATTCGCTACAAGTAAAAGTAGGGGGCGTCTCTGTGGGCGGAGACTCACCCGTAGTGGTGCAATCTATGACAAACACAGATACCGCCGACGCTCTGAGTACTGTACGACAAATCCAAAAGTTAGCAGCCGCAGGCTCAGAACTTGTGAGAATAACGGTAAATAATAAGGAAGCCGCAAAACAGGTACCCAAAATAATAGACATGCTAGATAGCACAGGAACTTCCGTTCCGATTATCGGTGATTTTCATTACAATGGCCATGAGCTTCTTTCAAAATATCCTGATTGTGCCTCAGCTTTAGCGAAATATAGGATAAACCCTGGAAATGTTGGATTTGGTAGAAAGAAAGACTCCCAATTCTCGACCATGATAGAGGTTGCAATAAAGTACGATAAACCAATCAGAATTGGTGTAAATTGGGGTAGTCTTGATCCAGCTCTAATGGCAAAACTGATGGACGATAATGCAAAACTAAAAATTCCTAAATCTTCTAAAGAGATAATGCATGATGCATTAATATTGTCCGCTAAAACCAGCGCTGAAAGAGCAGTTGAGCTCGGATTGAGCGAAGAAAAGATAATTATTTCCTGTAAAGTCAGCGAAGTGCAGGACTTAATCCAAGTCTATAATAGGTTGGCTAACGAGTGTAGATTTCCTCTTCATCTGGGGCTAACGGAAGCAGGAATGGGTTCAAAAGGTATCGTAGCTTCCTGTGCTTCATTAGCTGTTTTATTACAAAGAGGAATTGGAGATACCATTCGTATTTCTCTTACACCTGAGCCAGGTGGGGATCGAACACAAGAAGTAATCGTTGCGCAAGAACTTCTCCAAACAATGGGAATACGCTCATTTACTCCCCTAGTCACCGCTTGTCCCGGCTGCGGGCGAACAACAAGTACCGTATTTCAATCACTTGCATCAGAAATCCAAAGCTATATTAGAGCTGAAATGCCAAAATGGAAAGAAATATACCCTGGAGTCGAGAAAATGACACTTGCCGTGATGGGTTGTGTAGTCAACGGTCCAGGTGAAAGTAAGTTTGTAGATGTGGGGATCAGCTTACCGGGAACCGGAGAGGCGCCGTCGGCACCCGTGTACGTGGAAGGTAAGAAATTTTGTACTCTCAAAGGGGAAAAAATCGCCGACGAATTCAAACAAATACTAGTTAATTACGTGCACGACCGGTTCAAAAAAAATAAAGATTGAATAACCCAATTAAATTTTTAAAGGGCGCTAGTTGCGAATACATATATTAGGAATAGCAGGAACTTTTATGGCTGGCGTTGCTAAACTTGCGCAAGAACTAGGCCATGAAGTTTCAGGGAGCGATAAAAATACCTATCCTCCCATGGATAAGCAACTTCATGATCTTGGCATCGAGGTAACCGACAGTCAAAAGGAAAAAATACCGCCAAATGATGCAGAACTGGTCATAATTGGAAACGGCATGACACGTGGCACTCCCATCGTAGAATTCATTCTAGCCGAAAAAGTCAATTACTGTTCTGGACCTGACTGGATTCAAAAAAATATTTTATATAATAAAAAAAATATCGTTGTAACTGGAACACATGGTAAAACAACAGTAGCCAGTCTTATCGCATGGCTATTAAACGATAATGGCATAGATGCTGGATTTTTGATTGGAGGAGTCCCAAAGAATTTTGGAATCTCTGCCAAAATTGGTAAAAGTAATTACTTTGTAATAGAAGGAGATGAATACGATACCAGTTTTTTTGATAAAAGATCTAAATTTATCCACTATAACCCTGAAATTCTTGTCATAAATAACATTGAATATGATCACTCCGATATTTTTAAAAATCTTGATGAAATTATAAAGCAATTCCATTTTCTTCTTCGAACAATGTCAGAACGAACAAACGTAATAATTCCAGACAATGATAAAAATATCTCTGGATTAATAAATCAAGGCTGCTGGTCACAAATAAAGAAATTTAGTGATTTAAAAGGAGCGGATATTCAGTTTGAATATCGGTCAAGTGAATCCTGCCTGAAAGTAACGCCTTTAAACAAAGAAACCGTTACAGGGAGAACCCCGTTACTAGGAAAACATAATTCGGCAAATGCTACAGCCGCAATTTTGGCATGCCAAACCGCCGGATTAGACGTTGAGCGGTCACTCGCTTCACTCGCATCTTTTAAAAACGTATCGCGTAGATTAGAACTAATTGGAACTTTTAATGATATAAAAATATATAACGATTTTGCTCATCATCCGACCGCCATCGTAAAAACCATCGAGGCCATATCAAATAGAATTGGTAGTGATAACAGACTGTTCGTGATAATTGAACCCAGTTCAAACACGATGCAGTCTGGAATACATGAAAAAGCATTAAAGAATGCTTTTAAATACGAGTGTATATTTTTATTATATGACCAAGCTTCTTTAAATTGGACGAAAACGTTTGCCCGAAATTCAGAAAGATTCCTTGGATTATTTAACCAATCTAACGAAGCTGCAGAAATATTAACAAGCAAAGTCAGTAAAGGTGACTCAATTTTGATTATGTCAAATGGTAAAATTCAAAAGTTGATTAACGCCATAATTGAGCAGATAAAACAAAAAAAAGGATAATAAAATATGAAAATCGCTGTGTTTCCACTACCTTTAGTACTTTTTCCGGAAGGCTTTCTTCCACTAAGAATTTTTGAAGCAAGGTATTTGGATATGGTTGCGGAATGTCTAAAAAATAAACAAAAGTTTGCGATTATACCAATCAACATTGAAGGTCAAATGGAATCAAATATTACCGCAACCACCGCAGAGATCATCGGCTGGGATCACGGCGATTCAGGTACGCTAAATATAATGGTCAAAGGTGTTTCAAAGGTAAATGTGACTGAATTATGGACCGAAGAAAACGGGCTTGGTAGCGCCAAAATCAAGACAATTTTAGACGAAGACACATCGATTGAAGACAACTTTAGATATTTCCACGATATTATTAGGGAATTATCTGCTGATACTCTTCCGCAAAATTATAAAGACTCATTAAATTCGTCAATCTTTACAGCCTACCGCGCAGCAGAATTTTTAAATTTAAATATCGAAGAGAAATTAGAAATACTCAAAGAAAGAAAGGGCTCACAAAAAATTTCCAAACTTGAAAAGATTTTAAAAGATAACGGAAACATCGAATTTAGAAATACATTACACTAAAATCGCACTAAAAATGAGTACAGCAAAGTCTTTGAAATTTTTAATTTCTCTTCTTCTGTTAGCTTTTATGGGACTTAAGGCTACAGCTAATACAAATGATAATTTTAATACTGAAGGCCAGTGGAGAATGTGCCCCCCAGCTGCTCAGATTGCAAAAAAACCTGAATATTCCAGCAAAAACACTAGTTCCGATAATTATGAGATAAGAGCAGAAACATCACTCATTAATGAAAAGGGTTTAAGCCAATTCGGTGGTGAAGTAGAGGTGATTCAAGGAAGGAGAGCGATTGCAGCAGAGTTGGTAAATTACGATAAAATTCAGAAAACGTTTAGTGCAGAGGGACGAGCTCATTTGTGGGACGCTAATGTTTTATGGGCCGGGGAGCGCGCAACCTACGATACGAAAAAAGAGGTTTCGATGCTTGAAGGCGGAAAATTTTGGACTTTAAGTGGAAGAGGAAGAGGTTCTTCAACACAAATAAGAAACAGTAGATTAGAACAGCGAACTAAACTTCTAAACGCCTCATATTCTACTTGCCCCGAGTCTAATGAAATTTGGCGACTTGACGCGACTAGCATTACCCTGAATCACAAAACCGATAGAGGTCATGCGACGAATGCACTGCTAAGTGTTTTAAATGTGCCAATATTCTATATTCCGTATATTTCATTTCCAATTAGCGATGAAAGAAAATCTGGATTTCTCACTCCTACTATTGGAAATTCAAATGAATCAGGATTTGATGCTCAGATTCCTTACTATATCAACCTAGCCAGTAATCGGGATATTACTATTACACCTCGGATCCTGAGTAACAGAGGCGCCTTGATATCATCTGAAATAAGATATTTAAACTCTAGTTTTAATGGTGAGTTCATGGGCTCGTTCATTGCCGACGACGATCTAAGGAACGGAGATTCACGCTCGTTTTTAAAAATCAAACATCAACAATGGGCTTTTCAAAACAAGGCTTATTTAAATATCAATTATAATAATGTTTCTGACGACGACTATTTTTCAGACTTTGGAAACGACATGTCATCAACGAGCCAACGATATCTTAGGCAATTTATCGATTTTCGGTATCAAGACACACGTCAATCCTTGAGCATTTTTGCGAGAAAATACCAGCTGTTAGGTTCAGTGCCAAGTCAATTTGAGCCTTACAAAACTCTGCCTAGAATCGACCATACTTTTAGTGTTTTCAATCTATCCTCGGAAACAGGAAATGTTTTTAGACTTAAAACCTATACCCATTTTACAAATTATGAAAAAGATAACAGCCTAACTGGTAAAAGAGTAATATTTCAACCAACGGTTTCGGTTAATCTGCAAAAACCATATGGAAATATTTTTACTGAAATGCGGGTTCGACATAACCATTATTTTCTTGATGATCCCGCAAATGAGTTCGATAAAACAGAATCATTCACAGTACCAACCTTTAGTATTGATGGAAGACTATTTTTAGAAAGAGAAGCAAAAATTTTTGACAACGCTTTCTTGCAATCTCTCGAGCCAAGACTTTTCTATCTTTTAATTCCAAATGTTCAGCAAGACCTAACCCCAAATTTTGGAACAGCACAGTTTTCTTCGAATTTTAAAAGTATTTTTCGGAAAAATAGATTTGGAGGTTTAGATCGAGTTGGAGATGCCAACCAACTGACTTTTTCGCTAACAAATAGATACCTCGACGCACTAAATGGGAGCGAGAAATTCAGAATAAGCATAGGTCAAGTTTTTCATTTCAGAGATAGGAAAGTGCTCGCAGTTGATGGCCAAAAAAATACTGACGATCTTTCAGAATTATTATTTGAATCGTCTTTATTTTTCAACGATGATTTAAGCATTAGAGGGACTTTTAAATATGACCCAAACGAAGGCCATATTTCAAAGTCAAATTTCTCGCTAAGATATCAACCTGACCTAGATTCGGTAATAAATTTTAATTTTAGACAGAGAAAAGCTTTTAATAGTCGTCAAGCTGATCTCGAACAACTAGATCTTTCTGCAAGGCTTCCGCTTAAAGAAAATATAGCATTAATAGGCAAATGGAATTACTCCATTGAACAATCAAATTCAGTAGAAACTTTTGGGGGAATCGAATATGAAAGCTGCTGTTGGGGCGCAAAGTTAGTCGCCCGTCGATTCTTAAAAGACGCAAGTGGAGCTCATGATAATTCCATCTTTATGCAAATTCATTTTAGAGGCCTGGGGGGGTTCGGGAGAGGTGGATCCGAATCATTCATACAAACTGGAATCCCTGGTTATGTAGATCCTTTCGAATAGACGTTTAAGCAAATATCTTGTGACAATTCAAACAAGGGATATATAATAAACAGATTACTGGAAATTTTTATGAAACATTTTTTTTACATCTATTTAGTCGCCCCAATAGCTTTCTTCCTGTTACAAGCAGGTGCTGTTAGCCAAGAACTAGATAGAATACTTGCCGTAGTAGAAGAAGATGTAGTTTTAGAAAGCGAGCTTGAAGAGCAAATCTTTAGGGTTAGGGAACAAATACAAGCGCAAGGTGCGAAAATGCCTCCGAGTATAATACTGCAGAGACAAGTATTAGAAAGACTTATTTTCGACAAAGTTCAAATATCAGTTGCTAACCAAGTTGGAATAGATGTTGATGAGCAAACGCTTGGTCGTGCAATCGAAAGTATAGCTAAAAGAAATGAAATGGGATTAGAGCAATTTTTTGAAGTTTTAAAAGAAGAAAATTTTGATCCTGAAACTTTCAAACAACAAATCCGCGAAGAGATAATGATCGCGAAGCTAAGAAAAAAAGAGATAGACAAGCGAATAAGGGTTACTCCAACGGAAATAAATAATTATTTACGTAATCAAACGGTAAGCGGAGACGATCAGGATGAATATAAAATTAGTCACATACTAATTTCACTACCGGTGAGCGCCAATAATGACGAAATTGATAAAGCTCGAAAGAAAGCTAATGAGGCTCATTTTCAGTTAACAGATGGGACCGACTTCAATTCAGTTTCGATAAATTTCTCAGATAGCCCAAATGCCCTGGATGGTGGAGATTTGGGATGGAGAAAGCGCAATGAAATTCCTTCTTTGTTTGCAGACACCGTTAGTTATATGGAAGTCAACGAAGTTTCTCCAATTTTTACAAATTCAAGCGGATTTCATATTATAAAACTTACAGATCAAAGGAAATCGGGTAAAATTTTAGTACAGCAACACAAAGCCAGACATATACTTATTAAGCCTAATGAACTTACCTCAAAAGAAGCCGCTTTAAATAAGCTCCTTCAACTAAGAAGGAGGATCGAAGGAGGAGCCGATTTTGCGACTCTAGCAAGGACTAATTCAGATGATAGAACGTCTGCTCTTGACGGAGGAGATCTTGGATGGGTTCAAAAAGGACAAATGGTACCAGAATTTGAAGAGGTTATGCTCGCAGGAGAGATCGGAGAAATTAGCCAACCATTTGAAAGTGAATATGGACTTCACATCCTTCAAGTTCAAGACAGAAGAATGCATGATGATACAATCATGGTAAAAAGACAAAAAGCAAGAGATGCAATACGTAGACAAAAGATCGACGAACGAAAAGAAAGTTGGCTTCGTCGGATACGTGACGAAGCGTATGTAGAGTATCGAGTTGAACTATAATAATAATTGCCCGATAGCCGTAACACCAGGCGAACCAGCTGGTGTAGGACCTGATATAGTTCTTGACTACGCAAGAAAAAATAAAAATACTAAAATGCTAGCCTACGCTGACCCGGAATTGCTCCGAGATAGAGCTAAGGATCTTGGTTATTCTATAAAAATTGAAGTAATTTCTGACGTCACTGACGTTCAGGAAGTAAAAAAAAATACTCTGTTTGTTTTTCCAATTCATTTGAAAGGGACTGTTCAGCCGGGAATTCCAGATTCGAAAAATAGTTCCTATGTGCTCGACACTCTGGACACGGCATTGGAGCATGCAATAAAAGGAAAAGTAAGCGCTCTGGTAACAGGGCCTATTAATAAAATGCTTATCAATATGTCTGGCACAAATTTTAGCGGGCATACTGAATATATAGCCTCTAAACTAAAAATAAAAAACCCAGTCATGATGCTGGCCCAAGGGCGTTTAAAAGTTGTAATCGTGACCACACACGTTCCTCTCACGTCTGTACCCAAAATGATAACAAAAGAAAGGCTTGAGAGAATAATTCGCGTAACCGAATTAGACCTTAGAGAGAAATTTAAGATCAAAGAACCTCAAATTGGAGTATGCGGGCTTAACCCCCATGCCGGAGAGAATGGCCATGTAGGAACCGAAGATATCTTAACCATTAAGCCCGTAATATCTAAGCTTCAAGCATTAGGTTTAAAAATAGATGGTCCAATACCTGCCGATACAATTTTTGCCTTTGAAAATTATAAAAATTTTGATGTGATTATAGCTATGTATCATGACCAAGGGTTGGCTCCCTTTAAAGCTCTTGCTTTTGGGGAAGCAGTTAATATTACACTCGGATTACCAATTATCAGAACATCCGTAGATCATGGTACTGCTTTTGACAAAGCGGCTACAGGGTTAGCGCTCTCTACAAGTTTAGAAGCTGCAATCAATGTTGCAGAACAAATAAAAAAAAACAAGCATGCTCCCTGAGAATTTCCACTCAAAGAAAAAGTTTGGTCAGAACTTTCTTAAAGATAAAGAAGTTGTTAGTAAAATTATTAATTCTGTAAAATCCTGCAATAATCAGTTTTCCTTAGAAATAGGTCCTGGTTTTGGCATTCTTACAGAAAACCTAATTAAATTCAGCGAACAAGTTTTGGCGATTGAAATAGATAACCAATTAGTAAAATTACTCGAAAAAAAATTTCGGTCAACCAACAATTTGACATTACTAAATCAAGATGTTTTAACTTTTGACTTTAATTCAATCAAACAAAATAAATGCAAGTGGGTTTTGGTAGGGAACCTTCCCTATAATCTAGCGACGCAAATCATTTTAAAGAGTCTCGAAACACCGTCGCACTTCGAAAAGATAGTTGTAATGGTTCAGTACGAAGTAGCGAAAAGGATTATTGCATCACCTCGAACTAAATCCTATGGTCGCTTGAGCATCAATATTCAACGTAAAGCAGATGTGTATCTTCAGCAAATTGTGCCACCTGATTGTTTTTTTCCGGTGCCAGCTGTTAACTCAGCGGTTCTAGAGATTACACCCAAGCACATCGTTCGAAATAGTAAACTCGATATCACGTTAGATAAAATTACAAAAATGGCGTTTAGCAAGCGCCGAAAAACTGTACTTAATGCGCTAAAACCTGTATTTGTTGAAAATGACTTTAAAAAATATGATATTGATCCTCAGGCTAGACCAGAAGATTTAAGTATCAGACAATATGAGTCTTTGGCGAAAAAACTCGTGTAACTCTAGGATAATAAATTGTTGAAGAATATTCTATGTAAGTTTGTTGGATTTGCCATGATTTTTTTAGTGGCAGTAATTTGTTACGACGTCATTATGAGATACATTTTCTCTTCCGGTTCTGTCGCTTTGCAAGAATTAGAATGGCACTTATTTTCTTTCATCATCTTATTTGGCAGTGTAATTGTTCTTTCAGAAAATTCGCATGTAAGAGTTGATTTAATCTTTAACAGTTCCTTGTACACAAATACAACCCGTCATATAGTAAACATACTTGGTCATCTTTTCTTTTTGTTACCTTTTTGCGTTATCATTTTATGGTCATCCTATCCTTTTATCTATGATAGTTTTATTCATAAGGAAAAGTCGCCCGACCCTGGCGGGCTAAACTATCGCTGGATCGTAAAGTCATTTGTATTTTTCAGTTTTGGACTTTTAGCTGCTGTTTGTGTTAGCCAGCTCAAAAACTTTATTCATAGATTATGGAAAAAAAATGAGTGAAGTGTTACCTCTAATTCTTTTCCTTACAATTTTAATTTTTATAATGTTGGGATATCCAGTTGCCTTCACTTTAGGTGGTGTCGCGATAATTTTTGGTGTAATTGCAATTGGTATCGAGATATTTTCATTACTGCCCTTAAGAATATACGGAATTATGAATAATTTTACTTTGCTTGCGGTCCCGCTATTTATTTTTATGGGAATAATACTCGAAAAATCAAACCTAGCCGAGAGCCTTCTAAAAAGCATAGCTTTCTCATTCGGTAATAGAAAGGGCGGACTAACTCTGGGTGTTGTGTTAGTCGGCGCTATTTTGGGAGCTACAACAGGAGTTGTTGGCGCCACAGTGGTGACTCTTGCTGTAATAGCCCTGCCTATATTAATTGAAAATAATTACGATAAAAGCTTATCGGCTGGCACTATTGCGACAGCTGGAACATTAGGCCAAATTGTACCTCCAAGTATAATTCTTTTACTGCTAGCAGACATCGTAGGAGTTCCAGTTGGTAGAATATTTCTTGGGGCGATAACGCCAAGTTTAATTTTGATACTTAGCTATATTCTATACATTCTTGCAATTACAAACTCACATAATGAGACAAAAGAAACTAGTCTTGAATCTGAGCAACATGTTTCAAAAAAAGAATTATTATTTTCCACCTTTCCTGCTGTAATTTTAATTATATTAGTTATGGGAGCGATAATACTAGGTATCGCTTCACCCACTGAAAGCGATGCTTTGGGTTGCCTTGGCGCTATTGGATTGGCCTTCGCGAACCGATGTTTGAACCTTAAAATTTTATTTCAAGCGGCTGTTGAAGCGTCCAAGTTAAGCAGTATGGTTTTTGCAATTTTAATTGGGGCAACAACCTTCTCGCTTGTATTCAAAGCAACAGGAGGCGATATGGTCATTCGAGATATCTTTACCGAGGATTTCGGAAAGATAACTTTTCTAATTATCAGCATGTTTATTATTTTTATTTTAGGATTTTTTCTGGATTTCATTGAGATTTGCTTTATTTTGGTACCGATTCTCTTACCGGTCAGTGCTTTTTTTGAAATTGACCCACTTTGGTTTTCGATCTTAATTGCAATAAACCTACAAACCTCATTTCTAACACCCCCTTTCGGTTTCTCTATTTTTTATTTAAAAGCTGCTGCTAAAAATACAATAACAACCAAAGAAATTTATCGCGGCGTAATACCATTCGTACTATTACAACTTATTACCTTAATATTAGTAATCAGCTTTCCAAAGCTTGTTACTTGGCTTCCTGATTATTTCGATAAATAAAGATCGACTATAAGTAAAAATTACTTTGTCCTTAAAGAATCAAGTACTCTTGTTGTTTCAGGGTATTTACCATGCCATCGAAAAAAAGAAAAAGCAGCTTGCTCCACTAGCATTCCTATGCCATCGACAGAATAACAACCTCTCGAAATTCCATATTTTTGAAATTGTGTTAATCCTTTGCCATAACTCATATCATAAAAAATCGCATCACTATTTACCTCGATTGCTGGCATTTGTGGCATCCTTCCCTGTAAAGAGGCGGGTGTAGAATTTACAATTAAATCAAATTTAATTTTTTCATCTCGGGAAATAAAAACCCTTTCATCTACTGAGCCTGAAACCAGTTTTTCTGCTTTTTGCAAATTTCGGTTAAAAATATAAACCTTGCTAGGACCACAATCTAACACGGGATTCAAAACTCCCCTAACAGCGCCACCTGCCCCTATAAACATAATATTTTTATCCGCAATAAGAAAAGATAAATTATCTTGGAGGTCTTTCACAAACCCTACTCCATCTGTGTTATCACCAAACCAAGATCCGTTGTCCAGCCAAAGCGTGTTGACTGCTCCAGCACTTTTTGCCCTATCTGTAAGAATATCAGATAGTCTCCAAGCCTCCTCTTTTAAAGGAACAGTGACATTGATACCGTTTACTGATTTTTTATTCGCGTCAAGGAAGTGCTGTAATCCCCCACTTGGAACCAAACATTTATCGTATTGGATCTTTTTGTGTATTTGAGCTGCAAAAGCTTTGTGAATTTGAGGTGACCGGCTGTGAGATATCGGATCACCCACAACATAGTAATTCTCCATTCGTTCTATTTTTGAATTTGCCAATTTTAATCTTTTGAACCTAAGAGACCATCTTTAAGAACATAAACATCAAAACCACGTTCTCTTAATAAAAACGCAGCTATCGAACTTTTTCTACCCGTATCACATACTGCGATATATTTCTTATCTTGACTCAACGTGCTAGCTTCAAGCCTAATCATGAATAGAGGCATATTTATGGAACCTTCAATTTGATTGCCAACCAACTCATCCGCTACCCTAACATCAAGGTATATACCTCCTTGTTCACAAATTTTCGCTGCCTCTGTCTTACTGACCCAGTCAACTCTAGGCTCTTTAAGCAGAGTATTAAAATCACCAGAAGATAATCTCATCAGTAATCCGTCGCTCTTCATAGTAACAGAGGCATTTCTCTTAACATCAGAAACAAGCGCCTCCTCTCCAAAAGCATTTCCGACTTTTAACTCAGCCAAAACTAATCTATCTCCACTCTTTGTTGAACGGGACACTTCAGCTAAACCTTTTCGAATTATATAATAATAATCACCATCATCTCCTTGGTTAATTACGACTTCGCCCTCCTTTACAGGATGTTCCTCCATTTTCATAAACATAGTTTGTATATTTACAGGAGGTAAGTTATGAAAAGCTTTTTCTCTAAATATAGCTGTCATCCAGTCATCCTCAAAACTTTGGCCATCCGTCTCAACATCAATGCCAAGTTCTTTCACCTCAATTCCACTAACCTGGTCCCAGGTTGATAGGATGTCTAAAAGATCACTATCTATTCGAGTAATCTTGCATAGAGTTTTGGCTTTTGCAGATTGGGAACGAGGCTGAAAATTTGACACTGGTTTTTTGGCTTGCTCAGTTCCTGACCTCAAAGTGATTGGTTCATTCTCCCCATCATCTAGAATGATGTCGCCATCTAGTAAAAAGATCGTTTCCCTATCGATATCCCCTTTATTAAAAATAGACTTACCTGCTTGTATTTCATCGACTAATGCTTTGCCCGCCAATTCTTGAAAATTTTCAGCAGTCAGGGGGGATGGCAAAACCAGTTCTTTGAGAACTTTTATTTCAACTTTTTCGCCTTTTTTCATATTTCATACCCCTCTTTACATTAGATTACTTAGTAGCTGGTCACTTAAGCGCCATCTTACCGGTTTCACCCGTTCTTATCCGAATAGTATTCTCTAGTTTTACTACAAAAATGACTCCATCTCCGATTTGATTCGTGAAAGCTGTTTCCCGAATTATACGTACAACTTCGCTTACAATCTCTGATTCAACTGCAATTTCTATCTTTGCTTTTGGAATTTGCTCAATCTTATATTCAACATCCTTATATAATTCAGAATGGCCTCTTTGCCGACCAAAGCCACTAACCTCGCTGACTGTCATCCCACTGATTCCAATATCGAGGAGTCTCCGACGAACTTCTTCCAATTTAAAAGGTTTAATAATAGCAAGTATTAGCTTCATATAACCAATGATTCTAACAGACAAAAAGATAAATTCTTAAAGAATTATGGGAAATTAAATGAATTCAACCAAAAAAAACGGCGGCTTTCGCCGCCGTCTAATTTAGCTAACTGATAAGTATTTTATTTGTTAAATTCAGGATACGCTTGTAATCCTGTTTCTTTAGCATCCATACCCATAAGTTCCTCGTCTTCACTGACCCTAATTCCCATAGTTGCTTTCAAAATCGACCAAACAATTAATGAAGCTATGAAAACCCAAGCAAATATCATCACAATTCCTAATATTTGAGAGCCCAATGATGCATCAGAATTTGATAGACATACCGCCAATAGACCCCAAATTCCGGCAGTCCCATGGACGGAAATAGCACCGACGGGATCATCAATTTTTGCTCTATCTAACGCACTAATTGAAAGAACCACAATGATTCCTCCTACCCCGCCTATAATTGTAGCAAGTAACGGTGTAGGGGTGAGTGGTTCTGCTGTGATAGATACTAACCCAGCCAAAGCACCATTCAGAGCCATGGTAAGGTCTGCCTTACCAAACAATACCTGAGAGGCAATGAGCGCTAAAATACATCCACCGGCAGCTGCTGCATTAGTATTTACAAAAATTAAGGCAACAGCATTTGATTCAGCAACGTCCGATAAAACCAATTCGGACCCGCCGTTGAATCCAAACCAACCAAACCAAAGCAAGAAAGTTCCGAGCGTGGCAAGTGGTAAGTTTGCTCCAGGAATCGGATTTATTTCGCCATCAGGGCCGTATTTTCCTTTCCTTGGACCTAGGAGCAAGACGCCCGCAAGAGCAGCTACAGCACCCGCCATATGTACTACTCCAGAACCCGCAAAGTCAAGAAAGCCTTTTTGGTCTAAAAAGCCTCCACCCCATTTCCAATACCCTTCTATCGGATAAATGAAGCCAGTCATTACAATTGCAAAAGCGAAAAATGACC
This sequence comes from Pseudomonadota bacterium, assembly GCA_036130055.1. GTDB lineage: Bacteria > Pseudomonadota > Gammaproteobacteria > TMED69. The sequence continues at coordinate 106,923 of JAYYOR010000014.1, forward strand.
AGAGTTTCATTCTTTCCGCGACAGCACCTGAAACGATTGACATAGCTGCGGCTACGAAAACGGCTTGAAAAAAGAAATCTGACAACCCGGAGTAGTAAATATCACCTCCGCTAGCAATTACAGATGCAGCATCATTGTCAGAGCCACCCAAGATCGATGGCAACCCAGGTATCAATGCGCTAACAGATTCTCCCGGATACATTAAAGAATATCCACAAAGCAGATACATGGTACAAGCTATTGAATACAACACTATGTTCTTAGTAAGAATTTCAGCTGTATTCTTTCCACGCACCAAGCCCGCTTCTAGCATCGCGAATCCACAGGCCATTAACATTACAAAGGCACCCATCACTAAAAAGTAGAAAGTGTCGAGTGCATATTTAAGTTCAATTACTGGTTCCACAATATTAATTCCTCCAATTTTTGTAAATTAACGTTTATAAATATATTAAAGAGCAGCAGCTCCAGATTCTCCTGTTCTGATCCTTACAACTTCCTGAAGCTCAGAAACGAAGATTTTGCCATCACCTATCTCACCGGTTGAGGTCGCTGCCTTGACTACTTCAATTACTTTTTCAAGCATAGAATCCTCTATTGCCACTTCAACCTTTGACTTAGGTAAAAAATCTATTTGATACTCGGAGCCTCGGTAGAGCTCCGTATGACCTTTTTGCCTTCCAAAACCTTTAACTTCGGTAACCGTTAGACCATTAACTCCTATCTCAGCCAAGGTTTCTCGTATATCATCTAGTTTAAAAGGCTTGATGATTGCAGTTACTAGTTTCATTTTTAACCCCTTCTCTACTGTCTTATTCATTTGACGCCTGCGGCTTATGAAAATAGCCCGACCATTTAGCTCTTGCATTATATGTGCCAAAAGTTAACGTAAAAGTAATGATTTTTTTTTTCTAATATTCCAAGAATATTGTTATATTTAATAAGAAATATGTATAAAGCAAAAATGAAATAACACCAAAAATGCACAACATAGAGGCATTTGGAGATAAAGTTCGCACTGAAGTTGGGCAAATCAAAATAAATAATCGCTGTCACGAGAGGAATAAATGGCTAAAATTAAGTTAAATAACCTAGAATACTTTACAAACAAAATTGCGGCATCACTGCCTATAGACGCAGAGCATGTCAAAGAAGAATTTAAAGATAATCTAAAACCTTTATTACAATCGGTTTTTGAAAAATTCGAAATTGTCTCTAGAGAGGAATTTGAGATCCAAAAAGAAATTCTAAGAAAAACACGTTCCAAAGTAGATGAGCTCGAAAAAATAATTGGTGATTTGGATTAAAGCGTAGTAAACCTAGGTTTTAAAATAATGGCAACGTATGTTGTAGGTGATCTTCAAGGTTTCAAAATTACATTTCTAAAGCTACTAGATCGCATTAATTTCAATCCATCCTCTGATAAGCTGTTTCTTGCAGGAGACCTTATCAATAGAGGGCCAGATTCATTAGGCACTCTACATGAGATAAACAAACTAGGCCAATCTACTCAATCCGTACTAGGAAATCACGATATCTATCTTTTAGCGTTATACTATGCACCCAAATTATTTGATAGACCTAAACATGAAATGGACGATATTTTAGCCGCACCGGATCTGAAAGAGATTGTAAATAAATTAGAACGGATGCCCCTGGCAATTTACAATAAGGAGCAAGATTTCTTCTTAAGCCATGCCGGATTATACCCAATGTGGTCGATTCAAGAAGGGCTAGCATTGGCTGATCAATGGACGTCTAAATTTGAGAACGTCAAAAATAAACAGAAATTCTTTATTGAAATGTTTAGTAACGAACCAAAAAATTGGAATGCGTGTAACTCAGATACTGAAAAACTGAGATTTACTTTGAACGCATTTACTAGAATGAGATATTTGAATTTCAATGGGGATTTAAACTTCTCAAAAAAAGGCCCTATTGATCTATCAGAAAAAAAACTGGTTCCATGGTTTAGATATCAAAAAAGACTAATAACAAGTTCGAAAATTATTTTTGGGCATTGGTCAAGTTTGAATATTACGGAGAAAGAAAAAAAAGAAAAAAATATTTTCCCTACCGACACCGGTGTGGTCTGGACAGGTCGTTTATCAGCCCTACGATTGGACGACATGAAGTGGTTTCAAGTAAAAAATCAAAGATTATGATGTTTTCTAACCAATTTCTTTATTATAAAATCATATTCATTTCTATCGTCAGCCTGATATTTTTTTTCAAATAGTGTAACCCAGTCATCCACGCAAAAATCAGGGAAAAACGTATCCCCAACGCATTGAGCATCTACCAGCGTAAGATACATTGAGTTGGTAATCTCAATTGCAGACCGATAAATTTCATAACCACCAATAAAAAAAAGCTTCTTTGTTTTAGAACAAAGTAAAGCCTCTTCGACAGACCGTGCGATTTTTATATGAGGCATCGGTTGATTTAGCGTTTTCGAAATAACAACATTATGTCGATTCGGCAGTGCTTTACCTATCGATTCAAACGTTTTTCTGCCCATAATAACAGTGTTGCCTGTAGTTAATTTTTTAAAATGACGTAAGTCAGAGCTTAAATTCCAAGGCAGATGCCCATCAACGCCCATTACTCGGTTTCGGTCAAAGGCGACAATTAAAGATAGTTCTTGATTTTTTGCTGGCATTTTTAATTTTCTTATACAGCGACCGGAGCGGATATCAAAGGCAAAGGTTCGTAATTCTGCAACCGAATATCGTCATAAACAAAATCAAATATCGATTGAACCTGCTCGTTAAGAATTAATTTAGGCAAGGGCTTAGGTTTTCTCGATAATTGCTCATCTGCTTGCTCAATGTGGTTCAAGTAAAGATGGGCGTCTCCAATTGTATGAATAAATTCTCCCGCCCGAAGTCCTGTGACCTGGGCCACCATATGAGTCAATAAAGCATAAGATGCTATGTTAAAAGGTACCCCTAGGAAAACGTCCGCACTCCGCTGGTAGAGCTGGCATGACAGAGAGTCCCCGCTTACATAGAATTGCGCTAGCACATGACAAGGAGCAAGCCTCATGTTTGGGATGTCCGCAACATTCCATGCACTCAAAATTAATCTTCTTGAAAAGGGATCACTTTTTATATCTCTTATAAGCTGAGAAATTTGATCAATATGAGTTCCATCTCCGGAAGCCCAACGACGCCATTGAGAGCCGTAAACTGGGCCAAGCTCACCATTTTCATCAGCCCATTCATCCCAGATCGAAACACCATGTTCGTTAAGATATTTAATGTTAGTACTTCCTTTCAGAAACCAAATTAGCTCATGAACTACGGATTTAAAGTGTATTTTTTTCGTCGTAACAATGGGGAAACCTATTTTTAAGTCAAAACGCATTTGATAACCAAACAAACTCAATGTACCCGTTCCAGTCCGATCGTTACGTTCGTTTTTGCTGTTTCTGACTTTTTTTAGTAATTCTATATACTCAATCATTAATTTTCTCGTCTTCTATTTTGTAGCCTTAAAAAAAAGATCAAAAACAAACCCAATATTAACATAGGTATTGTTAAAATTTGGCCTAGTGTTAGATTGCCTCCAAAAAAATAACCTAAATGAGAATCAGGCTGTCTAAAAAATTCAACTGTAAATCTAAATATACCGTAGAGAAACAAAAAATATGCAGTAAGAACTCCCGAACGACAACCTTTTTTTAATATGTATATTAGTACGATAAACAAAATTAGTCCTTCCAACAATGCTTCATACAACTGACTTGGATGCCGGGCTACCCCACCGGCTAGAGGATTACTGAAGATCATCGCCCAGGGAAGCTCACTGGGAGTTCCCCAAAGTTCTTGATTAATAAAATTAGCTATTCGACCAAAAAAAAGTCCTATCGGAACGCTCACTACGATTCTGTCACTAAGATCAAAAAAGCCATTGTCAGTCAACTTAGAAAAAATAATAATGGATGTAGCAGCACCCAAAAATCCACCGTGAAACGACATTCCTCCCTTCCAAATTGCAAAAATCAAAAGGGGATTTTCACTTAGTGATTGAAAATCGTAAAACAAACAATAACCAATCCTGCCACCCAAGACTGCACCTAAAGCAGTATAAAAAATAAGATCATCGATAGAATGGATAGGCAATTGATTTTCATGAAAACCATTAGATAGTCTAGCAAAAGCCCAACCAAGTCCAATTCCAACAACATAGGCTATACCATACCAATAAACTTTAAGTGAACCGATTTGTAATGCAATGGGGTCCATATCTGGAACGACTATCAAAGGCAGCACCCCATTAATCGAGAGTTAATTGATAATTTTGATTCAAATAATCTTCTATAAGCTCTTTCGAAAGAACGTGATTCTGAGTTCCCGCAGTACCAACTTTAATCGCACCCAATACGGAGCCCAAACGAGCAGCATCAACGATTGGCCATTCTTTTTCAAAACCACAAAGAAATCCTGCTCGAAAAGCGTCCCCACATCCTGTCGGATCAATTGGGGAATCACAACCAACTGCGTCAATAGTAATTTTTTTACTATTAACAAAAATCTCAGATCCTCGATCACCCATTGTTACTATATATGCGGTAACTTTCTTCGCAATTTGGGCTGGCGACAAAGAAGTTTTGTCCTCGATGAGTTTTGATTCGTATTCATTCACAATGACCCAATTCGAAAGCTCGATTAAATATATTAGCTCGTCTCCGGTAAACATCGGCGTACCTTGCCCAGGGTCGAAAACAAAGGGAACTTTGGCTTCAGCAAGTTGCTTGCTGTTTTCGAGCATAGCAGTCTTACTGTCCGGGGAAACAATCGCTAGATCAGCTTTTATTTTAGATATAGGGTATCTTTCGATATTTTCCATAGCACCTGGATGAAATGCCGTGATTTGATTTCCAACACAATCAGTTATAATAAAAGCTCGCGCTGAAAATAAATTTTTACATTCATTAATATAATCTCGGTTAATTTCATTTTCATCCATCCAATCTGCATAGGGTGAGAAGTCTTTACCTACTGAACCCAAAACGATAGGTTTGCCTCCTAGTTTTCTTAAATTATATGAAATATTACCAGCACATCCCCCAAACTCCTGCCTCATTCGGGGGACCAAAAAAGATATGTTAAGTGTATCTATCTTATCTGGGATGATATGTTTGGAGAATTCATCTTCGAAATTCATAATGCTATCAAAAGCAATGGATCCACTTATGATTGTTGCCATAATTGAAAGTCCTTATAAATTTTCATTGTTTGGGTTATACAGCAATTTTATTTTCGATCACTTGGCGAAGGTAATGTGCTGTGTGGCCTTCACTATTAGCGATATCTTCAGGATTACCAGTCCCGACTATATTACCCCCACCCATTCCACCCTCTGGACCCATATCAACAATCCAATCTGCTGTTTTTACAACATCAAGATTATGCTCTATTATTACGATAGTATTGCCAAGTGCCTTTAACCGTTGAATAACCCTCAAAAGTTGTTCGATATCGTGAAAATGAAGCCCTGTAGTTGGCTCATCTAAAATATATAATGTAGAACCCGTCGATCTTCGAGATAATTCTTTTGCAAGTTTAATTCGCTGTGCTTCCCCCCCCGATAACGTAGTTGCGCTTTGACCTAATTTTATGTAAGAAAGACCAACATCGGAGAGTAGTTCAAGTTTCCGATATACACTTGGAACTGGCTCAAATACGGCTATAGCTTCATCCACTGTCATATTGAGTATTTCATTTATATTAAAACCTTTATAACATATATCCAATGTTTCACGGTTGTACCTTTTACCTTTACAACTGTCACATTCAACGTATAAATCCGGGAGGAAATGCATCTCAACTTTAACAAGGCCATCACCTTGACATTGCTCGCACCTCCCACCCTTTACATTGAAACTAAAACGACCAGGCAAATATCCTCGTGACCTCGATTCGCTAGTCGCTGCAAACAATTCTCTAATTGGAGCAAAAAGACCAGTATAGGTAGCTGGGTTAGAACGGGGCGTTCTACCGATTGGAGACTGGTCAATATTAACTACTTTATCCAGCAATTCAAGACCACTAAATGACTTGTGGGCAGCAGGCTTCACAGAAGCACCATTGAGTTGTCGGGCAGCAATCTTATAAAGCGTGTCGTTTATCAAAGTAGATTTGCCTGAACCGGACACACCAGTTACACAGGTTAGGGCACCAACAGGAATTTCTAGATTGACTGAATGAAGATTGTTCCCACAGGCACCGTTGATTTTGATTTTTTTATTATTTCGTACGTCAGTAATTATTTTAGAAGCTTCAATGCCTCTTGTACCGGATAAAAATTTTCCTGTTTCTGAATTTTTTGATTTTAGAATATCCTTAACGCAACCTTGAGCAACCACCGATCCTCCATGAATTCCCGCCCCAGGCCCAATATCGATAATATGGTCGGCTGAACGTATTGCTTCTTCATCATGCTCAACCACTATAACAGTATTCCCTAAATCTCTTAGTTTAAATAAAGTATCTAAAAGTCGTTTATTATCTCTCTGATGCAAACCTATCGAGGGTTCATCAAGTACGTACATGACACCCACTAAGCCGGCTCCAATTTGACTTGCCAGCCTTATTCGCTGAGCCTCTCCGCCAGACAACGTGTCAGCTTTTCGATCCAAAGTTAAGTAACTTAGTCCAATATTACCCATGAATCCCAATCGATTTAATATTTCATTTATAATTTTTTTTCTAACTTCGTCATTCTTAGCGCTATCAAATTCTTGAAATAATTCTATAGCTTGACCAATCGGCATTTCGGTGATTTGGTTAATAGTGTATCCTTCAAAAAAGACATTTCTTGCCGAAATATTAAGTCTGCTACCGAGACATTCCTGGCAAGATTTTATACTCAAAAACTTATTCATTTCATCTCGAAGGGGCTGAGAAGCCGATTCTCGTAAGCGCCTCTGCATACCAGGTATCACTCCTTCGAATGTATGCTTCTTCTTAAAAATTTTATTATTACTTCTCATGTAAGAGAACTCAATAGACTCCCCATCACTTCCATTTAGTATTTTATCCTGAATTTTCTCAGGTAAATTCTCGTAGGGGGTATTGATATCAAATTTATAATGCCGAGCCAGAGATTTAATGATTTGTAAATAATAAGAGTTGCGAGTGTCCCAACCAAAAATAGCACCTGCTGGAAGACTCTTAGAAGGGTCATGAACTACCAGCTCTTCGTCAAAATACTCTAGATACCCTAAACCATCGCAAGTTAAACAGGCTCCGTGAGGGCTGTTAAAAGAAAATGAGCTAGGTTCCAAATCGTGCGCACTGAATCCACATTCAGGACAAGAATATTTTGATGAAAATGTTACCTCGGCATGGCCGTCAGTGTTTAGTGAGATAATTTTCACTATTCCTTCACCATATTCTAAGCCTGTTTCTACGGATTCTGATAGTCTAAGTTGCATATCATTCCTAATTGTAAATCGATCGATGACTAGGTCGATATCGTGTTTCTTTCGCATTTCTAATTTAGGGGGATCTTCCAATAGACTGACCTCACCGTCTATGACAGCTCGTACAAACCCAAGAGAAAGTAACTTATTTAATAATTGATGATGTTCACCCTTTTTACCTCTCAAAACCGGAGCTGTAAGCATCCACTTTGACCCAGGAGTGTTACTCAAAATTTTATCGACAATTTGAGACACTGTCTGAGCTCTTAAAGGATTCCCATGGGTAGGACAACGGGCCTCTCCAGACCTTGCGTACAACAGCCTTAAATAATCGTAAATTTCGGTTACTGTACCGACGGTGGAACGAGGGTTATGAGAAGTAGATTTCTGTTCAATGGATATAGCTGGTGAGAGCCCTTCAATATAATCAACATCCGGTTTCTCCATCATGGAAAGAAATTGCCTGGCATACGAAGAAAGTGATTCGACATATCTTCTTTGCCCTTCCGCATAGATTGTATCGAATGCCAGAGATGACTTCCCAGAGCCTGAAAGTCCAGTTATTACTGTAAATTTATTCCGAGGAATATCAACGTCTATATTTTTCAAGTTATGGGTTCTCACTCCCCTCAACTTAATTGACTTCATATTTTCACTTTAAAAATAACCAAAATTTATGATACGTAGTTAACTTCTTAGCAGTTTTTAACCATGAAGCCATTGCTTCTTAAATAAGGAACGAACATTAACAAGTTTTAATGTTTGTTCCATCATTTATTAATGTTTTAACAACTATCATAACATTATCCCCCAAACGGCTACTAACAGTGGCCTCTTAGGAGCTAGCGTTTCCCATGCGCTGGCTCCGATCTCATAAAATCTGTAGAAAAGGTGACCAAAAATACCACTAAAATTTGCATAAAATACAAAAATTATCTTGTGCGGGGTTTAGTCTCGAGTTATCCTGATCTTTGTAATCTATTAACGCTTGAATCAGAAAAATGGAGGCAATTTCATGTCCAGAGGGCTTAACAAAGTTATGTTAATTGGCAACCTCGGATCAGACCCCGAAATAAGGTATACCGCGGCTGGAGCCCCGGTAGCAAATATAAGCCTTGCGACGGCGGAAAGTTGGCGCGATAAGGATAACGGCGAATTACGGGAAAAAACAGAATGGCATAGAGTAGTTTTTTTCGGCAAAGTTGCGGAAACAGTTGAAAAGTATGTGAGCAAAGGCTCTCAAATCTATGTTGAAGGCAAATTGCAGACACGAAAATGGCAAGATAAAGAAGGTAACGACAGATATACAACAGAAATAGTAGCCGGTGAAATGAGGATGTTAGGCAAAAGAGGGGAGAATATTGCAAGTCCTAATAATGAAACTATCAATCCTCCCGCCCGGGCGAGTAAAAGCGCGGACCTTCCAAATGAGCCAGCGGAGTTTATAGATGATGATATTCCTTTTTAGCTATCTGAAACATTCATTTCGCTTGCCGAAAACATTGAAGATTGGAACATATGATTAAACAATTTGAATTACTTTCACGTCGCAGATTCGCCCCAATTTTCATAACACAGTTCTTGGGAGCATTAAACGATAACATCTTCAGGTTTGCCTTAATACTTGCTATCACATTTGATAGTTCAAACATAGCCACATCATCAGAGCGGTCGGATGTATCAATAATTGCCGGTGTATTCATTCTGCCTTTTTTGCTCTTTTCCGGCTTCTCTGGGCAATTAGCTGATAAATTTGAAAAATCAAAAGTTATCAGATTAACAAAGACAAGCGAAATATTAATCGCATGTCTGGCAGGTTACGGGTTCTTTAACGGGAATTTTACAATTCTTTTAATTACGCTTTTCCTAATGGGAGTGCAGTCTACGATTTTTGGGCCTCTGAAATATAGCATTCTTCCCCAACAATTAAAAAAACATGAGCTATCAGGTGCGAATGGTCTTATGCAAACCGGAACTTATGCGGCTATAATAATTGGAAGTATTATCGGGGGGGCAGTCATTGGTACCACAGCCGATGGTACAACATACATTTCAATGATTATGATAGTCATAGCACTCTTAGGGAGACTAAGCGCACAATTTATTATGAAGGGGGAAGCTAATTCGCCAAAATTAAAACTTGAAATCAATTTTCTGAAATCTGGATGCGACTCTCTTGCTCATAATTTTCGAAACAAGCATCTTGCGACGATGAGTATTCTAATTTCTTTATTTTGGTTTATGGGGTCAACATACTTCACCTTAATTCCAATCTATGCAAAAGATTTTCTAAATGCGCATCCAATCGATATAAGCAAACTTACCGTCGCTCTTGCGATAGGGGTAGGTTTTGGCTCTATGCTATGTGAAAAATTTTCAAGGGAAAATATTGATTTAGGGGTAATTAGCATCGGAATCATTTCTTTAGGCCTGGTATCTTTTGAAATCTTTTTCCTAGCAACACAAGCGTCCTATAGTGAATGCGTTTATTTACTTGGTATATGTATTAGTCCTATTAACCGATTCTTTTTAGACTTAATTATTTTAAGTGCAGCGGGGGCTTTGTTTGTAATCCCTATGTATGCATCAGTTCAAAGTCAATCTCAAAGAGAGCATAGGGCTAGGGTAATGGCTGCCATAAACATATTAAATGCAATACTTATGGTAATTGCTTCGATATTTACATTCACGTTATTAAAATTTGAGATTGCTGCTAACTGGATTTTCTTAATTGTCGCACTATTCTCTCTAGTAGTAACCTCGTTAGGCTTTTTATTCGTTCCAAAGATGTTTTGGTGGTTTCGGGAACCCAAAACTAATTGAACAAATTTTCTCTTTACTCATTTGATGAGCTCCGATGAGGTCTTCTGATATAACTAGGGGTTAACATCTCCATAAGACGACTTTCCGTTCTCAGAAACATTCCTGACAACTTTTTGCCGATATAATACTCAGCAGCAGTAAAATCAGACGAGACAATCAAGTTTACATTTTTTTCATATAATTCATCGACTAAATTAATAAACCTTCTTGTCGCATCATTATCGTTGTCGTCCATACTAGGAATATCCTCTATTAGAACCGTATGGAATTGCGAAGCTAAATCGATATATTCAGATACAGACCGATTATCTTGGCATAGTTGATAAAAAGTGAACCATGCAACCCCTTGCGAAGCACCTTGTAATTTTATATATCTGTCATTTAACCAAACTTTATTATCAGCAGCTTTCTTAAGACTGGTGAGTCGATTAAACAAATTGCGAAGAGACTTTCCAGTCAGCCGGCTTTTTTCGGTCACGCCCTCCCGTTCAAATGCTTGCAGTCTGTAATCTTTTAATCCAAAAAGTTGTATCACAGTAGTTTGTCTTTTAAGAACTGAAATCGCACCTAAAAAACGCTCCCGTTGAAGACCATCTTTATAAAGCTCGTCTGGTCGAGAATTAGACGTAGTTATTAAAACAATCCCAGCGCTGAACAAATAATCTAAAAGTCGGCCAAGAATCATCGCATCAGTGATATCAGTGACATGAAATTCGTCTAGAAATAAAATATTAGTATTTTTTAAAACAACCCTGGTAACTTGTCTTAATGGGTTTTGTTGGTTCATATTTTTCTTTAAGATTTTGTGAACCATTATCATAAACTCATGAAAGTGATACCTTTCTTTGCCCTCTATTGGCAGAAAATCATAAAAAAGATCCATCATAAATGTCTTACCAACACCGACCGAGCCCCATATGTATATTCCTTTTTGCACTTTCGCCGTTGATCGGTCAATACTCCTGAAGAAGAAGTTTTTTAATAAAGATAAAAAGGAATTGCGCTTCCTCGAAAGCAAATTGTTCAAAACTTTTTCAAATTCTATGATAAGAGCTCTTTGGAATTTACTTTCCTCTATTTCATGTTTTTCACAAGCTAAATTATAAGTATCTTCTAATGATATTGAGCAAGACGAATTTTTCTTTTTACTAGGTGACATGTTATACAACTTAAGCTTTTTATCTGATTGACACGTATTTATAATGAATTTTTAATATAGATTTTTCATATGATTTTAGCAGCAATCCTATTCGCGGTCATACTATTCGGACCTAATCTTTGGGCAGCTCGAATTTTAAAAAAATTTAATTATTGTAGAAACGATATCCCGGGAACAGGGGGTGAGTTTGCTGAGCATCTTTTAAAGCAGCTCGAATTAGAAAAATGTCATGTAAAATTGGGCGACCAGAAAAATATTGATCATTATAACCCAAAGACAAAGACTGTCGTTCTAAGCAAAATCTACCATGAATCAAATTCACTCACTGCAATTGTAATCGCAGCACATGAGGTTGGTCACGCGATTCAAGATGCGCAGGGTTCAAAACTGTTAAACCTACGGACCAAATTAGTAATACTTACTAATAGGTTCGAAAAGATAGCGTCATTGCTTCTTTTTAGCGCACCGATATTAACTTTATTTTTTAAAGTTCCTATGCTGGGTGCGGCTACATTCTTATTAGCCATTGCTGTAATGTCGTCCCCTATTTTTATTCACTTGATAACCTTACCAGTTGAGTATGACGCAAGTTTCAATAAGGCAATGCCGATTCTTAAATCAGGTTATTTGAATAATAAAGATATTGGGTATTCAAGAAAAATTCTCACTGCTTGTACTTTAACCTATTTAGCAGCATCGTTGGTTAGTTTGCTTAATTTTTATCGGTGGATTAGAATTCTTAAAAAATAAACAATCTCAAGTTTTATGAAAGAAGCTGGTGCTAATATTGAGGCTTTAATTTTCGACGTAGATGGCACACTTGCCGATACAGAAGAAATACATAGACAATCATTTAATGATTCTTTCACTAAATTTGAATTGGATTGGCTCTGGTCGGAAAAAGAATACGAAAATCTACTCAAAATATCGGGTGGAAGAGAAAGAATAAAATATTACTCGAGCAATCACAAAGGAAAAGTTCAATTATCTGACTCAAATATCAAGGCCATTCATGAATATAAAAATCTATTATATCAATCCAAAATTACTGAGAAAAAAATTAAACTAAGAACTGGAGTAAACGAGTTAATAACAACCCTTCAGCAAAATAATATAAAAATAGCAATAGCCACAAGTTCATCTTTAAACAATATAAATAAACTTCTTACATGTTGCATAGGCCGGGATTGGCAGGATATTTTCACCGTAATAGAGACATCTGAGAACACTCCTGAAAAAAAACCAAACCCAAGTGTTTATAGAAATGTACTCTCGAAACTTAAAGTTGATTCCCGGCAAACAATCGCGATAGAAGATACACCGAATGGATTAATGTCGGCTCACAGCGCTGGAATAAAAACAATTGTGACGGTTCATCAGATGACAGAAAGACTCTGTTTTCCTGCCGCAGCGCTCGTTGTTGACTCTATTGGAACGTCTGGGGAGCCGTTTAAATTAATCAAAGGGGACAGTTTTGGGAACGGCTATATTTCCCTGGAGTTATTAAATAAACTTATAAGATAAAGTTACTCTATCATTACGTAAGCGCTTGAGCCATTCCTATGAACTTTGAGTAAGACACGGTCATTTTGCATTTGAATTGAAGAGATAAAATCATCAACCGAAACCGTTGGTATTTTATTTACCGAGCTAATTATATCTCCCGTACGTAGACCAGAGGCCCAAACAGCGGAGTTTTTATCTAATTTTGAAATCATCACTCCTTCCAGATATCCATATTCGGATGATGATGAGGGGATTGGCACTACTGAAGAATCCTTAAAAAAATCATTTTTAAGGAAGCTCATACTTAGAGCATCTTTATAGGGAGCGATAACTATATTTGTTACTTTTGATTTCTGAAGTCTGACATATTCCATTGTCAAATTAGTACCCGCCCTGGTAAGGCCGAGTTCGTTTTTCAAGTCAGAGGCGCTTGTGATTATCCTTCCATTCAGTTTTGTTATAACGTCACCAACTTTTAACCCGGCGTTTTCGGCAGGAGAACCTTTGACGATTTTCACCACCAAAGCACCTTTCCCTTTTGCAAGATCAAAAGCATTTATAAGCTGCGGGTCAAGATTTTGAAATTTTGCCCCGAAGTAGCCTCTCTCGACATTACCGTACTTCACCAGCTGGTTGAGAACTTTTTTCACCATATTTGTCGGTATAGCAAAGCCTATTCCAATATTACCTCCGTTTTTTGAAAAGATTGCGGTATTTATACCAACCAATTTCCCTTCCAGATCAACTAATGCACCACCGGAGTTCCCTGGATTTATTGAGGCATCAGTTTGAATTAAATCTTCATAGCCTGTGATTCCTAGACCTGACCTTGCTAAAGCACTAATAATGCCAGAGGTCACCGTCTGCCCAAGGCCAAAAGGATTGCCGATAGCCACTACAAAATCACCCACTTTAAGAAGGTCTGAATTAGCAATTGGAATTGATACTAAGTTGTCTGCCGCAATTTGTACCACTGCTATATCTGTTTCAGAATCACTCCCAACTAATTTTGCTTGAAGAGTTCTTCCATCTGTCAACTTAACTTGAATTTGCGACGCACCCCTCACAACATGATTATTAGTAATTATTAAACCTTCGCGAGAATCAACAATTACACCTGACCCTAAACTTTGAGTGCGTCGCTTTTGGATTTGATCTGGAAAACTGAAAAATCTACGAAAAAAAGGATCGTTTAATAAGGGGTTAAATTTTAGTTCCACTTCACCTTGACTACTAATATTCACTACTGATGGAGTTGCTTGTTCAATCATAGGAGCAAGCGATGGTTGAACTGCAGTAGAAATTTTACTGTCCGCAGAAGAAGCGAAGTTCGGAACCGACACAAATAATAAAATTAGAAAGAAATACCTTGAATTTAATTCAATAGATAGACTTTTGTTTTCTAGTGCCAAAATCTTCATTAGAGTTTATACGATACTTGTTTCATGATTTCAGAAGTTATAGCCATCATTGAGCTTATAAATTCGGATTCTAGAACGCCACCATTTTCCTTTGCTCCGTCTCCGTGCTCTCTTTCATCTTCAATCATCCCTTTAAGCAAATCTCTTGTTAGGGAGTCTTTTTTTGATATCTTAGACAAATGTCCCTTCAAGTGATTTTCAACTTGTCTTTCAGTTTCAGATATAAAACCAAGGCTAATCTTATCGCTTTGCAATCCAAAAAAACTCCCTATTAATACGGAGCCTAGAAACCAAACTGGAGAAAATATACTAACCTCTTCTCCAAGCTCAGCCAATCGTCGATGGCAAGCCTCCAAATGTTTTAGTTCCTCTTCAGAGGCATCAAGCATAAAATCATAAGTTTTTTCACTTCTGGCAAACAATGCTTGGCCCATGTATAGGCCCTGCGCTGCGATTTCGCCTGCATGATTGACACGCATTAGTGCACCAGAGATTTTCCGCTCTGTTGCACTGAGCTCTGCGCCATCTTTTAACTCGGTTTTTTTAACTTCTGTATTTGGCTTTAATGTTCGGCCCATGACATAAACCAAAGTTTTGGTTCGTTTTGCCATTTTTTCTAATTTGGCAAGACAGAGTTTATTCAACGCTTTTCCCCGTAGGTTGGTTATATAATTTATATTATAGCGAATAGTTATTGACACTATAATCCTATATACGTACTATTCGGCTCTAAAGAAAAAAAAATTATACTGTGAAAACTTTTAGCATATCATCAAAAGAAGTTAAACGAGATTGGTTTGTTGTCGATGCAACTGGGAAAATCTTGGGTAGACTGGCAACAGAAATAGCTTCCAGGCTGAAAGGTAAGCACAAACCCGAATACTCTACACATATCGATGTGGGGGATTACATAGTTGTGATTAATGCGTCAAAAATCACGGTTTCAGGCGCAAAGTTAGAGAATAAAATTTATTATAGGCACTCGGGTTATCCTGGAGGTATAAAATCCGTTAAATTGTCGGATATGATGAAGGAAAAACCAACAAAAGCCATAGAACTTGCTGTCCGAGGTATGCTGCCAAAAGGACCATTGGGTAGGGCGATGTTGAAAAAACTAAAAGTATACTCGGGACCGACCCATGTTCACAACGCCCAAAATCCTCAGTCACTTGAGATTGGATAAATTAGGGAGATTACTAAATTGCTTACAGGCCGTAGAAAAACCTCATCCGCAAGAGTCAAAATATCAGATGGCGGAGGGGCCATAATTATAAACGGTAAAAATATCGAAGAATATTTTGGACGCAAAACCGGAGTTATGATAGTTCGGCAACCGCTCGAACATGTAAACTTATCCGAGAATTTGGATGTTTTCGTAACTGTTTCCGGAGGTGGGATTACGGGACACGCCGGAGCAATCCAACATGGTATTCCAAGAGCCCTAATTGACAGAGATCCTGAACTTAAATCGACTTTAAAGTCAGGCGGCTTTGTAACACGAGACGCCCGTCAAGTTGAACGGAAAAAGGTAGGTTTGCACAAAGCAAGAAAAAAACCACAATTCAGTAAACGGTAAGTCAATCTACACGGCCCTAGGAAAAATATTCAGAATCAAAACAGATTCGTTTCTTGTGTAAAATCCTCCCTTTTAGATCAGCTAAAGAACCCAAGACTCACGCTATAGTATAAAACCTAAATAAAACTTAAAAAAAAAATAATTTTAAAGTTAATTAAAAAAGTGCCAAAACGCTATTATTATTAAATTCTTTCCGGCAAAATAAGAGACTATATGGAATTTGGGGAGTAGCAGTCATGTTGGGGGAAGTAGGTACCAAAAAAATCTTTGAAAATGAAAATATTATTGTTTGGGAATTTATTTTAGAACCAGGGGAATCCACGCCTATACATGAACATAAATTTGATTATCTATTTTATCCTATTAATGGGGCACCGTTACAAGTCTTCTCAGAATCAGGCGATTCACTTGGTACATTTGATGCAACTGAGGGCAACACCTTTGCGTTCAAAGTGGAGGACGGCAATTTAATATCCGTTGACGGAAAAGGAATAAAAGTCCCCGCTAAACACTACGCGAAAAATGTAGGTAACAAGACCTATCGGGAAATCCTCATAGAGGCGAAAGGTCATGTCAACACGCAGTAACTAAATTGAATCTATTTGCAATTTTGGAAGTTGTTGACCTATTGGCATCATTGCTTCTAATTGCCATTGGGATTTTAATTCAGTTCATTCCAATTTTTGAAAAAAAACTCAACAGCTACCTTGGAAACTCGCTACTATCAAAGCTACTCCGTAATCGATACTTGCAACTTATAGCCGGATTTTTCTTGGTTCTATCTGGTTTAAAGCGAATTTAATTCTTGACCCGAAATCTGAGCATTTAAGCTTTCTATTTCTTCTTTCAAAACGTCTCCATAATCATTCATCAATTCATCGAGTATCAATTCGGCGCTCTGGTAATGGCCTAACTCAATATAAGCTTTTGCTAAATTAAGTTTAACCTCACCCTCATTTCCTTCATTCGACAACGAGGAAATCACCCGATTAACTGATAATTCATCATTTTGTAATTGATCCGACGCTGATTTTGAATCAACTTGCGTTGTTATTTGGTCCTCTACAATTTCATTAAGCTCAGAACCGTGAAGAGAAAAACCGTCATATTCAGCCGGTTTTTTTGAATCCTTCGTGGAATTAGCTGCCCAGTTCTCTTCTTGATGAAAAACCTCGTTTTGACTTGGCAAACTCGGATTTTTTATAAGATTATTCGAGGTTGATTTTTGACTATTATCAGCATTTAATCTTTTATTATTAGAACTTAGAATATCAAAATTCTCCGATGAGACTTGCTGTTTCATTTTTTGGATTTGTTTTTTTATTGATTTTAAAGAATCCTTTTTTAATATTCGTAAAGTGCTACTGTATCTTCTCATAAGCATGAATGATAATTCCTTTGCTCGATTTAGAAGATCTGATTGCTGATGTAACTCAGAAATAATACCAATAGTTTTTGCCTCAATCGCTGAAAGCGGTTGCACGGCATATTTGAAATATCGACTTCTAGGACCCAAAATGTGTTCTATCACCCCCCTTCGTACTGCTGAATCAAGTGTTAGATGTTCTTGTTGGAAAGATAGTTCAATAAATTGTGATCTCTCAGATGCCAAAATTATATCGGCCATCAGCGGAATTTCGCAGAACCATCCTAAACTTCCTGGGATTACGGCGATTACTGGGATCTCTATATCTAGGAAAACTTCAAGTGGAATTGGAGTATCTAATGAAATATTATTACTTTTTTGATTGTTAAAAGGCGAGTCTACAACCCAAAATTCGTCATTGCCACGTAATATTACTACCATATTTTCCGGATCGTTGCTGATATATCCAAAAAGCTCGCTAACCAAGGTGTAGGAGCCTTTATTCCATGAATAAACTTCATTTTTCCCAAAATGCACCTCTAAAATGCCATCGTTCCGTTTTAAATGGATATTTTCGTATCGACTCACATACGATTCAAAATTTACCGGGTAGGTCATACCATATTTCCTTATCTTTAAAAGACGATATCAGTTTACAATCAAAAAGAAGTTTTTCAAAATTAGAGATAAACTAAATTAAAATGGTAAAATAAATAAAGGTGAACAATATGACTAGATTAAAGGGTAAGGTTGCTTTGATAACCGGCGCCTCTGGAGGAATCGGTCGGTCTACTTCAAACCTCTTTTTAAAAGAGGGGGCTAAAGTAATTTTAATCGACAAAAATGGAGATGAACTAAACAAAACTGTAGAAGACCTTTCATCAAAAAATATTAAATCTTTTCAAGCAGATGTAACATCAGAGGATGAAATGAATGAAGTGGTATCATCTTCGGAAAAAATTTTTGGTAATCTTGATATAGCTTTTCTAAATGCAGGTGTTGAAGGCCCAGTAAAATCTTTATTTGATTATTCATCAGAAGAATTCGACAGGGTTATGAAAATAAACGTAAAAGGCGTTTTTTACGGATTAAAAGCATGTGCTTTATCAATGATAGAAAAAAAGAAGGGGAGTATTATAATCACCTCTTCTCTGGCAGGAATTAGAGGGATGCCAAAAATTTCGGGCTATGTTGCCTCCAAACATGCAGTTGTCGGATTAATGAAAGCAGCTGCACTTGAACTAGCGGGAGTAAATATCCGAGTAAATACGATCAACCCGGCCCCCATCGCTACTCGGATGATAACGGCGCTGGAAGAAAACTTCAGCGGCAATGACATCAAAAAAATCCGCCAAAAATTTGAGCAAGCTATACCCTTAAGAAGATATGGTGAGCCATCAGAAGTGGCCAAATTAGCTTTGTTTTTAGCGTCTGACGATTCAAGCTTTATAACTGGCAATACGTACCCAATAGACGGCGGTAGCTCCGCTAAGTAAAATTCATAAGCCCAACTATTATGACAAAACCAACAAATAGTAATTTATCTGACTTATACATATTAGACTTTACTGGGATGATCTCGGGTGCATTTTGTACCAAATTATTAGCAGACCTTGGTGCTAACGTATTAAAAATCGAACCCTTGGAGGGCGAAATCATGCGAAATGTGGCACCAATAATAGATGGTAAGAGTAGTGTGTTTGGCTCTCTTAACATTGGCAAAAAGAGCATAACTTTAGATTTGAAGAAATCCGAGTCAGTTGAAATTTGTCAAAATTTATTGAATAAATACGATATCGTGGTCGAGAATTTCAGCCCTGGGGTTATGAAAAGATTGGGATTAGATTATGAGAGTTTAATAAAATTCAAAAAAGATATAATCATGTGCTCAATATCCGGTTATGGTCAATGCGGACCAGACGCCAATCAACCAGCCTTTGCTCCGATTATTCAAGCAAAGAGTGGGTTTGATCAAACCTATGCCGAGGCGCAAGGCAATTCCGGAACTCCGCTTAACATGGGGCCACCAATTGGAGATACCACTGCGTCATTGATTGCTTACGGTTCTATTCTCGCAGCAGTACATTACCGCGAACAGACCGGTAAAGGTCAATATATAGACATTGCGATGCTCGACTCTCTTATTTCAACGATGCACAGGGATATTCAAGCATCAATATTTAACGAAAAAATTGACCGCCGATACGGTCCAATTCGGACCTTGGATGGTTTTATCGTTATTATGCCGTTCACTCAAATCCAATTCGAAAAACTAATGAAATGCATAGAAAGGAAAGAACTCATTATGGACACCAATTTTTCCAAACCAAAAAATCGGTTAAAAAACTATAACAAGCTTATGCTTATTGTCGAGGACTGGACCAAAACCAGAACATCATCCTCAGTTATCACGGCGATGAATGAATTAAAAATTCCAGGCACTACATATGCTAATCTGGCCGAGATAGTAGATGACCCGCAAATAAGGTCAAGAAATTTAATGGTACAAGCAAGTGATCAGAATACAACCTATCCTGTTTGCGGACACCCCTCAAAATTTTCTCAGACTGAGACTTCAATAAATAAATCAGTTCCCGCAATTGGGCAACATAACACGGAGATTCTAGAAACACTGCTGGGAATAACCCGAAATGAGACCAAAGATTAAATGATATCGTGGATAGGGCTTTGGGTTTTTGTGTTTTCTTCAGCAACTGCTATTGCAATATTCTTAGACAAAGAAAAACTCAGGGAAAACATAACCGCACTAATTTTCCTGATTATCATAGCAATATTTGCTGGTTTAGCTGTGATTTTTAGATAATTTCTTTATACAGCTTTTAACTCTAGATCCAGACCTCTTCAGTATGTAATCGTTTAAGGTGTATTTCTTTAATCTGCCATTCCCCGTTTGTTTTCTCGTATTTTTCAAAATAATGGCCCCAACCTTTAAAATGACAAGTAGGGAGCATCACGTAGTCAAACATTGACCAAATACCTTCAGCTTGATTAGTAGAAGTCATTTTTAACTCGGGCATAAAACCTTGATGGATGGATTGCGCTCCCTTCATCAGCGTCTTGACTCCTTCAACCAAAGTTTCACATCCGGTAATATCGATATCTCTTGGGTCATCCGCTGAGTGTCTGGGGGCACCCTCGTAAATTGCATGAACGTCGTCTGTAAAGAGGCGAGGCCAATGTTGCCATTGTTGAGTATCCATAAATCGAAAATAGTGCGCCTTTAAAAGTCCAATTTTTTGGTAGTCATCAAATTCAATGTTCACAATCAACTCCTCCTATTTAACTGTTCTATGGAGACCCAGCGCCACCCACTTCCACTCTAACTGTATATATTTCGGCCTTCATTAAGCCTTTAGCGATATCATCCAACTCCCCATCATAAGTTAGGCAAAATAAAGTTTTTTTATCATGACCTCCCAAGTTGCAAGCTACGGCTTTTTTTCCTTCCGCTGAGAACTCTTTTTGAATTTTGCCACCTTCAAAAACTCTAAGAAACTTTTCAGTCATAAAGCTGGCAACCCAGATTGCACCCTCGTCATCCAAACAAATACCGTCTGGCGTGTTATCTCCTAAATCGGCCCAAACTCGTCGGTTAGATAACGTCCCATCAGCGTTAATGTCGAAAGCCGTCAATCTATGTCCAAACGTTTCTGCACAAATAAGAGTGTCTTTTGTCTTATTTACAACCATTCCGTTCGGAAAAGCAAGTTCGTCAGCCACCACTGAAGCAACACCTTTATTTGTTATTAAACAGATATTACCGGGCGCCTCCTTGGCTCCTCCGAATAGGTCATAACCAAAATTTCCGACATAAATTGTGTCGTTGGGACCAACCACTAAATCATTTATATCTCCTGACACAAAAGAATCTAATTCACAAAAAGTAGAGACAGCATGCATAGAATCTACCGCCAGAACTTTTTTGTCAGCCATCGACGAGATCAGCATCGTTCCTTCACTCATAAATCCAATTCCAGATGGACGGTTAGCTACTGACACTACTTCGTTTGCGTGCCCCGCCATATCAATCGAATATACTAGTTTGCCCCACATATCCGAAACATAAAGCTTATCGTTGTGCCATCTTGGGCCCTCTAAAAATACGAAATTATCAGTTAAAAGCTTCATTTTATTCATTATTCTTTGATCTACTATTGTTTCTAATCACCAAATTAAATTTAAAAAGAAAAAAAATCAACCTAAAATCTATCATAGCTATAATCGGCTGTATTAATTGGGCACTCTGATTTATTTATTATGGACGCCAACATTTTGCTCGAACCTAATGCCATAGTCCACCCAAGATGGCCATGTCCAGTGTTTAGGTGCAAACCCTCCACCGGCGTTCGTCCTATAACTCCAACACCATCTGGAGTCATTGGGCGGAAGCCGCACCAAGGTTCGTTCTCACGTATATCTGTTGTTATCTTCTCATCGGGAAATAAGGATCCACAAATATCAATTAGATTTTCTAGACGCTCTACCCTAAGTGCTTTATCAACACCAGCAAACTCGGCTGTTCCGGCGACTCTTAGTCTATCCGAGAAAGGACATACAGCTGCATGTTTCTTCTCGTCAATAATTGGAATTCTAGGTGCCATTTTCCAATGTTCCATAGGTATAGTCACAGAATATCCTTTCACCGGCTCCAGCGACAATGGTAGGTCAATAGTCTTCAGTAATTTCTTGCTTCCTATCCCTGCACAAATCACACATAAATCACTTGACAGCTTTTCACCATTCGCAACAACGCCTTTAAATTTTTGATTTTCGAGCAATAGATCATCAACTTCTGTTTTAAAAAAAAATTCTACTCCGTTTTTTTCACATTTTGATTTTAGTATTTTGCTGAAATGGTAGGCATCTCCAGACATGTCGTTAGGAAAATAAATTGCTCCAAAAAGCCTATTTGAAATAGAGCGCAAAGAAGGCTCAAGTTCTGTTATCGCATGCTTATCTAGGAGCTCAACGGAAGTTCCAAATTCCTTTGCCTTATTTGCACCCGAAATTCCTTTATTCATCCCCTCACTGTCGTAAAATATTTTTAAAATGCCACCTTGACTTATTTGATATTGTGGATCCTTGGATATAAATTCGGACTGCATAATCTGCAGCGAATATCTAGCCAACGAAAGGTTTTTCTCCAAATTTTTTTCAAAAAAATTGGGACGAGAATTTTTGAAAAAAGACACTATCCAAGGAAGCATGAAAGGAACCGCGCCCATTCTAATCAAAAGGGCGGAATCCTCTTTACCAAGCATTTTTAGGGCTTCCAACAATATACCCGGGTGATTCCAAGGGCTGGCTTCACTCGCATGCAACATGCCGCCATTTGCAAAACTGGTCTCTAAAGCCACATCACTGTTACATTCAAATACTTTTACTTTATAGCCAAGTAGACTTAAGTACCAAGCGCTGGTTAGGCCGAGCAATCCGGCTCCAATAACTACACAATTCATAATTCGAAACTTGACAGAGGTGGGCTTAAGTAAGGTGACATCGACCACCTTACCTAGCCCTTGATTTAGCTAGTTAACTACGTCTTTAATAGCTTTCATTGCTGTGGCCCTGACTGATAAACTCGCGGGTCGAGCTTCTACATCGACCATTTCTCCAGTGAAGGGATTTCTCGCTTTTCCAGCAGGTCGAGCCGGCTTATCAACCCTACGTAATTTGACTCCTATTTCCGGCACCGTAAATTCCCCAGAACCGTTTTTTATAAGATGTCTGCCAGCCAATGATTTGACTGATAGTAAAACTGCTTGAACGTCTTTTTTGCTAAGATTTGTGTCTTCCGCTATCGCAGAGATGATTTGAGACTTTGTTTGTTTTTGTGAAAGTGCGTTGCTCATTTTTCCTCCCAACGGCTTAATGTTTTCTGATTGGCGCTAATAATAGCCTGCTTTTCAAGGTGACTAGAATTGTACAGAAGAAAAGTTTAATCTTATTCCGGTAGCCAAATCAATCGATGTAATAAAAAAAATAAATATTTTTTAATTATGACAAATTAAAATTGACATAGGAGGTAGGCTAGTATAGGGGCAAAATAAAATTAACCGCTAGACTTGTTTGGTCTAGCCTATGCCTTTTTGTGTTGATGTTCGAGTTCACCTTCGAAAACTGCACCTGGCTCAAGTTTTAACAATCGATAGCTTAATCGTCCCTTGACCTTTGCCGACGCACCGAGCTCTAATTGACTTGTTGCAACTACATCGCCCTCCACAACGCCTTTTATTACAACCGTTTCCGCCTTGATAGTTCCGAATACCTTTCCCGTTCTTCCTATCTCAACCGCTGCTTTATCAGTAGAGATTATGTCTCCAGACAACGTTCCTCCCACATAAAGAGAGTCTTTGCAAACTATGTCCCCTTTAATCTCTAATCCTTCTGATACTATAGAGTTTGCTTTGAGGCTTTTATCACTGCTACTACCTAATTTCGTAAAAAAGCTCATCGTTTGACTCCCATTATATCTGAAACAAACTTTTAGGAGCGTTTTTCGTTCTCTCGGGGTTCATAACAACATCGTTGAACCAATCCCCAAAGTCTTCAGTAAATCGAAGCAATTCTGCAACATTGTAATCACTAATCTCTCCGCCAAACGTTCTTTTAAACAATCTCGAATACACAATTGGATGCCCTAAAAAACAAGGAAACTCTCTCAAAGCTTGATAAACGTGCATCATCTCCTGTCTAGTTTCAAGCAGGTTCGGTATCACAAGGACAGTGGGTAATCTATGTTTTGAAGAGTATCTCTCAAATTCCTGACCCTTCGAAAAGAGTTGACTAAGAAATTTGCGGGTCGCAAATAGGTCAGCATCTGACGAAGACGTAGGCACGAATAAATAATCTGCATCATTTAAAAAGGAATATTCAATAAAGTTGGTACCCGCCGGCGTATCGAAAAAAACAAATCTTTTGGAATAAGAGGCATCAATTGAGTTATTAGAGCTCAGGTGCTGGTATATCCTGGCATTATTTGGTCCGCCCGAAGCCAATAAAAATTCAGGGTCATCAATTAAACAGAACCTTTTGTTGGTAAATCTTCTTAACGAATCCTGCGTAGTGCCCTGTCTGTCGAGGTCAATAAACTCTATATGGAAATCGGGTTGTTTGACAGCTAGATTTAAACAAGAGATAAAAGCCAGAGTACTTTTACCAACCCCTCCCTTTGAATTGGCAAAAGCAACAGTAAGGGTATCTGAGGACGATTTTCCTGGGAGATTGTCCACTTGGGCTTGACCTGCTTCTTCAGGGTTGCCGGTCGATATTTCCGATTCAAATAGAGTTTCGTTAACACCAATTAGATTTTCAGAAACGTCATTTCCTTCATCATAAGCGTCATCCAATGTCTCCTGGTGAGGACCAGTATTTTCCGACTTTTTTTTTAAATTTCTAAAAAATTTTCCCAGCAAAATAATTGCCCTGTTGTTAAGTCAGAGGTACATCGGTGCTTTAACGTTAATCGTCTTCCGAATTATCACTAGAAATTGGGCTCGGGCGAGGCTCAACTTTTTGCGCAAGTCTACCGATCCTATCAGCCTGACTACTTGCTGACGGGGCATCCCAGTCTGTCGAAATTTCCCCAACTAGTTTTGCGCCTTCGTGAGCTTCGATCGAACCGTATGAAATTTTACCACGAATTTTCCCGGTTGAGGCTACAGTAAGTTTGCCAGAAAGGTTTAAGCTTTCGTCGACGACCCCTTCAATCCAAGCAGTTTCCCCCGATATATCTCCAGAAACATTTCCACTCTTACCAACAATTAGATGTTTCACTTGAACTTTTCCGACTAGACGACCGTCTATCCTAGCGGTCCCTTGGATCGCAAGTGATGCGCCCTCGAGTTCCGTTGATTCTCCTACGAAAAATTCATAATTTTTGCTTTCTTCTTTCATCTTCAGTTTCTCTCTAAAAAGGTGATGGCCTTAAATTTGTTCAACCATTATACACAAAAAACAAAAAACGAACCGTAATTCTGCGATAACTGACTTATTTATCTGCAAAATTTGACGGAAAGCCGAGTCTTTTCGGATAAACTAGAAAGATTTTTCGAGTTTTTTGCTCACTTGACTGTCAATCTGCTTTTTCTCCCCTAACATAACTACCTGGTGCGTCCTCTAGGATAAGCTTATTCTTAATTCTGAGAGCTTTGATTTTAGAACCGCTACGTTCGGCGAGCCAACTGCTCCAACTAGTCCACCAAGAATCTTTTATGTTTTTTGCGTATTCAACCCATTTCTCAGGGGAATGATCCTTCAAATTTCCGATGTAATGAGAATATCTCGACGTAGATGGCGGATTTACTATACCCGCAACATGTCCCCCATTCGTTAATATGAAAGTTTTATCACCCCCCAAAAGTTTGGCTCCCATGAACGTTGAGCGCCACGGAGCGATATGATCCTCAACAGCTGAAACGAAGCAACACGGGACTTTAATTTTAGCGATATCAATATTGATGCCTCGCATATTGAGGGCATTTGCTTTAACAAGATTATTATTTAAATACATCTCGCGTAAATAAAAGCTGTGCATATTTTTCGGAAGCCGGGTTGAATCAGAATTCCAATAAAGGATATCAAAAGCATCAGGAGACTTGCCTTTTAGATAATTATTTACAAAGAAGTGCCATATCAGGTCATTGGCCCTCAATATATTAAATACTTGAGACATATGGTCTCCGTCAAGATAACCATCTGCCTCCATTATAACCTCAAGCTTTTCGACAATATCCTCGTCAACAAAAAATCCAAGGTCCCCCGGTTCAGAGAAGTCAATCATTGACGTCAAGAATGTCGCAGTATTGATTGACTGATCTCCGGCTCGCTCGAGATAACTTGTAGCAAGTGCTTGCAGCGTCCCACCGATACAGTACCCTAGAGTATTAATTTTTTTCACGTTAAATTCATATTGCAGAAACTGAATCGCCGGCTGGACACCTTCAAAAAAATAATCGTAAAATTCAAAATCGCGTTTTTTCGAATTTGGCTCGCTCCAAGAAATAACAAATACTGAGAAGCCTTTAGAAATTAACCACCTAACCAAGGAATTTTCTGGCCGCAAATCCAAAATATAATATTTATTTATCCAAGGCGGAATCATTAACAAAGGAATTTCGTAAACCATTTCAGTATTAGCTTTATATTGAATAAGCTGTATCAACTCGTTTTGAAAAACTATCTTTCCTGGCGTGCATGCTAGATTATCACCAACTACAAACTTATTTTTATCTACCATTCGCATATTCAGACGACCAGTTTTAGGATCAATATCTTCCGCAAAATTCTTCAGGCCGTTTAAAAGATTGGAACCTCCCGATTGGAAAGTTTCTTTTATGATGTCAGGATTTGTAGCCGGAAAATTGATAGGCGACATAGATTCAAGAAATCTTCGCATAAAGAAAAGCAATTTCTGTTTTTCTTTCTCTGAAAAGTCATCTATTTCTTTAATTGTCTTTTCCACGAGATCGACATTGGAGAAATACAATTGTTTCCAGAAAGAAAAATAAGGGTGACCATCCCACATAGAATTTTTGAATCTCTTATCAACAATTTTGCTGTCGATAACAGGTTTTTTTGTGGGGTCAGTTGCTTGTAACATGCTTGAAACAAACATACTATTAAAAGATGAAGCCAATGAGGATTGGTAATTTATTACGCTCTTTGGATTGTTTAAAAAATGCTGTATAAATTTAGAAACAAGCGGAAAAATACCAAAAATATCGTAGGCAAATTCCGCCTGCTCTTTACTGTCTCGTTTTGCCTCGGGTTTAATTGGCTTCAATTCTTTTTACCAATATAAAAATAATTTTTAATTCTCTCCAGTGAAAAGATCAACACAGGTTTTGGCTGCCACCTCTGAAGCTAACGCAATAGTTTCAGATAATGTCGGATGAGCATGCATTGTGAGTGCCATATCTTCATAGTCTGCTCCCATTTCCAGAGCAACGGCTAATTCTCCGATTAGTTCACCTGCATTGGGGCCGACTACCCCGGCGCCAATAAGCGCTTTTGAACGCTGATCAAAAATTAATTTGGTTTTACCATCCTTGCGTCCAATCGCCAACGAACGACCGCTAGCTGCCCATGGAAAACTACTTATCTTCAAGTCTATTCCTTCACTTAGTTTCGTCTGCTCAGTGGTGCCGATCCAAGCAACTTCAGGGTCAGTATACGCTACAGAGGGCACTGCTTTAATATCATATCGTGATTTCATGCCCGCGATTACTTCAGCTGCTACCTTACCTTGGTACGTCGACTTATGAGCTAGCATTGGATTACCAACAACATCACCAACAGCGAAAATATTTGACAGATTAGTTCTTAATTCACTATCGACAGAGACAAAGCTCTGGTTGGTAATTTCAACACCAATGTTATCAAGACCAAGTCCTTCGATATTCGGCAGCCTACCAGTAGCAATGAGTACAGCATCACAAGCAAGTTTCTCTGGGGCTGAATCACTTTTAAGTGTCAAGATTAAGCCCTCATTTGTCTCTTCAATTGCTACCACTTTTGTCGACTTATAGATTGCTTCAAGTTTCTTTGATAACTTTCCTTCAAGCGGGCGAATCAGATCTCTGTCGGCTTCACCGATTAGATTTGAAGACAGTTCGATGATTGTTACTTGGGAGCCTAACTCTGAATAAACGCAAGCCATTTCAAGTCCAATAATTCCTCCCCCTATTATGAAAAGGCGCTTAGGAATATTCTCAAGTTCTAGTGCAGATGTTGAGTCTAAGATTCGTTTTGATTTTGGAGCCAATGGCAATGATGCCGGGCGGGAACCCGTAGCAATTATTGCATATCTGAACTCCAACGTTTCTGAAATATTACCGTTCCTTAATAACAGCTTATCAGTTGACTCAAATTCTGCAACGCCATATTTTATATCCACTTTTCGTTTTTGGGCTAATGACAGCAGACCACCCCTCAGCTCGCCAATGATTTCATCCTTTTTTTTATTTAATTGAACCAAATTTAACAGCGGTTGGCCATATGTCACTCCGTACTCTGCCAAATCAACTACATCGGTCATAACCTTTGCGACATGCAGCAATGTTTTAGAAGGAATACAACCAACGTTTAGACAAACACCACCTAAATATCCAGTTTTATCAACAATACAAACTTTCATTCCAAATTCGGAAGCTCTAAAAGCTGCGGCATAACCGCCTGGACCGGAGCCTACTACAAGTAGATCATACATCTTCGATATCCTTAGAGTTTAGATGATATTATAATTATATCGTCAGTTTAGTTGAAACAGATTAAAGAACTAAATTTTAAAAAAATAATTTTATTTGTGATTTAATTCCAATATTATACTAAGTCGGTATAGAGAACAAAGAAACTGTTATGATAACCTCACGAGAAATAAAACTGGTTGATGCAGACACAGAATTCGTATATTGCGATGGTGGTGGAGGTGGGCTGGGCCATCCGAGAATTCGTCTTCGTTTTCAAGACTGCAAATACGTCGACTGTTATTATTGCGGCCAAAGATTTGCAAGGCCGGATTATTCCGAAAGCTACAACCAGAAATTGTAGTCATCAATTCGGTTTGCGCGCCCGGAGAGATTCGAACTCCCGACCCCCTGGTTCGAAGCCAGGTACTCTATCCAGCTGAGCTACGGGCGCAATCAAGAAACTTAGCGCGCCCGGAGAGATTCGAACTCCCGACCTCCTGGTTCGTAGCCAGGTACTCTATCCAGCTGAGCTACGGGCGCTATAATCTCCGCTAGTCCAATTGAAATTATCTGTCGCCGGGTACACTGTGTCAAATAGAAGCTAATGCCTCTGTAACCTAATTTAGGTAGTTATCTTATTAAAATTAACTTAAAATAGTGGGGTTGACAATTTTTGAGATGAATAGGAGTAGAACCTAATGAAGTCTATTGACATCAACTGCGACATGGGCGAAAGCTTCGGCAACTGGGTAATGGGTGATGACAGCGGAATGATGCAGAGAGTTACAACAGCAAACGTAGCATGTGGATTTCATGCAAGTGACCCGTTGACAATGCTTGAAACGGTCGTGCTAGCAAAAAAAAATAATGTGAAAATTGGATCTCATCCTGGATTACCTGACTTATTGGGCTTCGGGCGGAGAATGATGAACATCACTGCTGAGGACGCTCATGCTTATGTCGTCTATCAGACTGGGGCGTTACAAGCTTCTTTAAAAATTCATGGAATGAAACTAAATCACATTAAGCCTCACGGTGCTTTCTATTCAATTCTTAAGCATGATAAAGAAATAGCAGAGGCCGTAGCTGATGCCATAAATCAGTTATCTGATAAACCAATGCTCTACTGGCCAGCACCTACAAATGCCGCTTTGCCCACTGCGGCAAAGCAACTTGGTATACGTGTAATCGGTGAAATTTATCCGGATCTCCAATACGACGACGATGGAGCTCTGGTTATCCAAAGAAAAAAACATGAAACTGACATTAATTTTGCAGTTAAGCAAGTTGAACAATTTGCACAGACGAGAACTGTAAGTTCTTTAAATGGTAAGGCGGTAGAGCTCGATGCGGAAAGTATATGTATTCATGGAGATGGTCCAAACGCATTAGAAATTACAGATGCTATTATAACGAAACTAAAAAACCTCGATTGCGCAATTAAATCAATCAATCAATAACAAAGAAGTCGATAGTACTATGAAATTTGGATTAATTTTTTCTCAAAGTGTTCCACCAGCCAACGGCAGAGACTGGCACAAACCTTATAAAGATATGTTGGACTGTTTGCCTATAGCAGAGGAACTTGGCTATGAATCATGCTTTCAGGTATCCCACCACGCCCAAAAGGACGGCTTATGTCCAGGTCCATTGATTGCTTGCGCAGCTGCCGCGGCTGTCACTTCTAAAATGAGAATTGGCACGGGTGTTTTGTTAGTACCACTCTATGCTCCCTTAAAACTAGCAGAGGATATAGCGGTACTGGATAACGTATCAAACGGGCGCTTTATCTTTGGTGTAGCGCCAGGATACGTAGAAGAAGAATTTGCAGCACATCAGATACCTCGTTCAGAAAGGGTATCTAGATTTGAGGAAGCATTAGATCTAATGATAACAGCTTGGACTAATGATGAATTTGAGTTTGATGGAACTCATTATAAAGTCCCAAAGACCAGGCTTACCCCAAAACCAGTACAATCTCCTTATCCACCTATTTGGTACGGAGTCTCGGCGACCAAATCTTTACGAAGAGCAGCGCAAAGAAGGTGTGTGCAAATAATGTCGCCAAGGCATGGGCCTGAAGAACTTCAACAACATTTTACTCCTTATGAAGAGGAGGCCAAAAAGCTTAATTGGGAAATACCGGAGAGGCCAATCATTAGATCTATTTTTGTTGCCCCCACTCAACAAGAAGCAGAGGAGATAGCTGCCCCTGCCTTGAACTACCTGTTTACCGAACTCTATGGTGCTGCATCAGCGGCAGGAGAAAGAACATTAAAAGCCGCAGACGGTAGTGTTATCACAGACAAATCGCAAGTCGGATTCGAAAATTTCAAGAATCGTTATATCGTTGGTACGCCGGAATTTGCGATTGAAAAATTGGCAATGTACGAAAAAGCCGTTTCGCCATCTGAAGTAATTTGTTGGATGCATTTACCTGGTATTACGGGTGAGAATTCAATGAAATCAGTGGAACTTTTTGCAAAAGAAGTGATGCCGGCATTTCAGAAAAAGTAAATGAAACTCCTAGCCCCAATATCAGTCGGCGAAATATTTGATAAGCTAAGCATTTTACAAATAAAAGAAGAGAAAATTTTAAGCCCTGAAAAACTTAGCAACATTAAAAACGAAATAGAAGGATTAAAAAAAACTATTAGCAATACTGAATTGGATGAGCAAACTTGTTCGAAAATGCTTGCCGTACTTAAAAAAAAACTATATGACACCAACCTAACACTATGGAACATAGAGGACAAACTAAGAAAATTGGAGAATCAAAAAGATTTCGGAGAAGAATTTATTTCACTAGCTCGCCAGGTTTACATAACAAATGACATGAGAGCATCAATAAAAAAAGAAATAAATGAATTGACTGGATCGGAATTCACCGAAGAAAAGCATTACTCAGAATATTAAAATGTCGAATATTGCAATCTATGTGAGAGAAGATAAATTAGGTGACGCTCTTCTTAAATATCCGGCACTAAGAGCTTTCAAACAAACCTTACCAACAAAAAGCAAAATTATTTGGATAATAGGAAATGAATCATCTGTATTTCGCGAGTCATTGTCCTTTTTAAGCAAAGACATAATTTTTTTTTTTTACGAAAAAATCGACTCAAAACCAATTGTTCAGTTAAAAGATATTTTAGATAAACACAAAGTCAAATATTTGATTAATACAGAATCTAAAATAAGACCTTGTGTATTTTTAAAAAGAGCACACAAAGGTCTATACATTTGTTCAGCCTTAAATTATCTCTTTTCAGACAGAAAACCAAAAGGTCAAGACTGCAATAATTCCGTTTTTAATTATTTTTGTAATTTGCTAACACTTGCTAGTGATTCAAAATTAAATTTAGATTTTGACATCGATGTCCCCAAGAATTATAAAAAATATGCAAATGATGTATTGTCTGAAACGAGATATGTTGGTTTTAGTCCAGGGGCAAGTGATTTTAATAAAGCTTGGAAGACCGATTATTTTATTAAGTTAGCTCTTCTGAAAAATAAATATCGGTTTCTGCCGGTTTTTTTTCTCGGACCAAATGAAACTCATTTTAAGGAAAAAATTTTAAAAGAAATTCCTGATTGCAAGATCATCCCTGGACATAATCTTCCAAAGGATATTAATAATATCCCACTTTTAACAATAGCAACCGCCCGAAAACTCATGTTTTCCGTGGCAAATGACTCGGGTGGAGGCCATTTGTTAGCGACTGGGCGAAAACCTATGATTACTATTTTCGGAAAAAATAGGGCTGGAAAATTTTTATCTCCCTACTGTAAGCAAACAAGCGTTAATACCCAAGACTTCGGAAAAAAAAATGTGGTAGATTTAGAGTACAAGCCAGTGTACGATGAATTCATAAAAATGGTAACAAATATTAATCCGATTTACGAAAAAAACAACTAACAATCTTTGAATTATAAATTAATTTTAGGTTATATCTATGAGTGATAATTTCATCAAAACTCCAATTCCTGGTACTTTCTACAGAAAACCTGCTCCAGACAAGCAGCCATTCAAAGAGGTCGGGGACACTTGTAATGAAGGAGATACATTGGGGTTAGTAGAAGTAATGAAGAACTTTCATGAAATAAAAGCAGGCAAAGCCGGCACCATAAAAGCTTTTTTAGTAGAAGATAACCAACCCGTGACCCCGGGCCAATCAATCGCCGAAATCGAATAAAAATTTAATGCCTGGCGATGACCTACTTTCGCATAGGAAACCCCACACTATCATCGGCGCTGACTAGTTTCACTTCTGAGTTCGAAATGGATTCAGGTGGTACCTAGACGCTAATGTCACCAGGCAAACTGATAAATTTGGTAAGAAGTGAGTATTTAACAATACTCGAGGCTTTGTATAACAAAGTACTTTCATAGTTATATGATCAAGCCACACGGGCAATTAGTACCGGTTAGCTTCATCCATTACTGAACTTCCACACCCGGCCTATCAACCTTGTAGTCTACAAGGGCCCTTTAGAGATCTAAAGATCTGGGAGACCTAATCTTAGGGGAGGCTTCCCGCTTAGATGCTTTCAGCGGTTATCCCGTCCGTACTTAGCTACCCGGCAATGCCACTGGCGTGACAACCGGAACACCAGAGGTACGTCCACTCCGGTCCTCTCGTACTAGGAGCAGCTCCCTTCAAGTCTCCAGCGCCCACGGCAGATAGGGACCGAACTGTCTCACGACGTTCTAAACCCAGCTCGCGTACCACTTTAAATGGCGAACAGCCATACCCTTGGGACCGGCTACAGCCCCAGGATGTGATGAGCCGACATCGAGGTGCCAAACTCCCCCGTCGATGTGAACTCTTGGGAGGAATCAGCCTGTTATCCCCGGAGTACCTTTTATCCGTTGAGCGATGGCCCTTCCATACAGAACCACCGGATCACTAAGACCGACTTTCGTCCCTGCTCGATGTGTCTATCTCGCAGTCAAGCACCCTTATGCCTTTGCACTCAAAGAGCGATTTCCGACCGCTCCGAGGGTACCTTTGTGCTCCTCCGTTACTCTTTGGGAGGAGACCGCCCCAGTCAAACTACCCACCATACACTGTCCCCGGCCCGGTTAACGGGTCTAGGTTAGAACTTCAAATATATCAGGGTGGTATTTCAAGGATGGCTCCATGATATCTAGCGATATCACTTCAAAGCCTCCCACCTATCCTACACAAATAGATTCAAAGTCCAGTGTAAAGCTGTAGTAAAGGTTCACGGGGTCTTTCCGTCTAGCCGCGGGTACACTGCATCTTAACAGCAAGTTCAATTTCGCTGAGTCTCTGGTGGAGACAGTGTGGCCATCGTTACGCCATTCGTGCAGGTCGGAACTTACCCGACAAGGAATTTCGCTACCTTAGGACCGTTATAGTTACGGCCGCCGTTTACCGGGGCTTCGATCAAGAGCTTCGTCCGAAGACTGACCCCATCAATTAACCTTCCGGCACCGGGCAGGCGTCACACCCTATACGTCCTCTTTCGAGTTTGCAGAGTGCTGTGTTTTTAGTAAACAGTCGCAGCCACCTGGTCACTGCAACCCTCTTCTGCTCCAAGCGCGAAGCTTTTCACATACAAAGGGCACACCTTCTCCCGAAGTTACGGTGCTATTTTGCCTAGTTCCTTCACCAGAGTTATCTCAAACGCCTTAGGATACTCTCCCTGCCCACCTGTGTTGGTTTAGGGTACGGTCTATAATAACCTGAAGCTTAGAGGGTTTTCTTGGAAGCATGGTATCAATCGCTTCGTTCCAATAAATTGGTACTCGTCATAACACCTCAAAATAAACTCCCCCGGATTTTCCAAAGGAAGATTTCTACGTGCTTAAACCGGGACATCCGACACCCGGCTGACCTAACCTTCTCCGTCACCCCATCGCAGTTAAAATAGGTACAGGAATATTAACCTGTTTCCCATCGGCTACGCATTTCTGCCTCACCTTAGGGACCGACTCACCCCACGCCGATTAGCGTTGCGTGGGAAACCTTGGGCTTTCGGCGTGCGGGTTTTTCACCCGCATTATCGCTACTCATGTCAGCATTCGCACTTCCGATACCTCCAGCAACCCTTACAGGCTACCTTCAGCGGCTTACGGAACGCTCCTCTACCATGCAGTAAACTGCATCCGCAGCTTCGGTACATGATTTATCCCCGTTAAATCTTCCGCGCAGGCCGACTCGACCAGTGAGCTATTACGCTTTCTTTAAAGGATGGCTGCTTCTAAGCCAACCTCCTGGCTGTTTGTGCCTTCCCACATCGTTTACAACTAAATCATGATTTTGGGACCTTAGCTGGCGGTCTGGGCTCTTTCCCTTTCCACGACGGACCTTATCACCCGCCGTGTGTCTCCCGTGATTGCACTTCTTGGTATTCGGAGTTTGCAATGGGTTGGTAAGCTCGTGAAAGCCCCCTAGCCATAACAGTGCTCTACCCCCAAGAGTGATACACGAGGCGCTACCTAAATAGCTTTCGAGGAGAACCAGCTATCTCCGAGCTTGATTAGCCTTTCACTCCGATCCACAGCTCATCCCCTAATTTTTCAACATTAGTGGGTTCGGGCCTCCAGTAGGTATTACCCTACCTTCACCCTGGCCATGGATAGATCGCTCGGTTTCGGGTCTACTCCCAGAGACTCATCGCCCTATTCAGACTCGGTTTCCCTACGCCTCCCCTAAACGGTTAAGCTTGCCACTGAGAAGTAAGTCGCTGACCCATTATACAAAAGGTACGCGGTCACATCGTAGTGATGCTCCCACTGCTTGTACGCAAGCGGTTTCAGGGTCTATTTCACTCCCCTAACCGGGGTTCTTTTCGCCTTTCCCTCACGGTACTAGTTCACTATCGGTCGACAGGTAGTATTTAGCCTTGGAGGATGGTCCCCCCATGTTCAGACAAAATTTCACGTGTTCCGTCCTACTCGAGTAACAATTGAATAGTTTTTGTGTACTGGGCTATCACCAACTATGGCCAAATTTTCCAAAATGTTCCACTAACACATCAATCGCTTTAGGGCTGTTCCCGTTTCGCTCGCCGCTACTCAGGGAATCTCGGTTGATTTCTTTTCCTTCGGGTACTTAGATGTTTCAGTTCCCCGAGTGTCGCCTTTTTTTCCTATGTATTCAGAAAAAAATACTGCCGAAGCAGTGGGTTTCCCCATTCGGAAATCCCCGGATCAAAGCTTGTTTGTCAGCTCCCCGAGGCTTATCGCAGACTACAACGTCCTTCATCGCCTCCTGTCGCCTAGGCATCCACCGCATGCGCTTAATTACTTGATCATATAACTGAAAATACTCTG